>DATELZ010000148.1:0-26071 GCA_035276045.1 Pyrinomonadaceae bacterium
TCTTATTCTTCCCCTCCGAACCTTATCGTCAACACACCACCGAACGAGTGGACGGGCCTGAATTTTGGCGCGGCAGTACCGCTTTTATAAGTAAGGCCAAATCCAAAATCCTTAGTTACCTGAAACACGAAGCCGGAGGTAAACATGTTGTGCCGGTTCTTTGTCTTCTCGAGCGGCAGGAAGTAAAAGAAGTCGTCGGTAAAGATAAACGTCTCGTTTAAATTCATAGCGCGCCGCAGAAAATTCAAACTGAGCGTCGTGCGGACGCGAGGTGCCAGGCGCAAAACGGTGTTCTGAGTTTCAGCCGAAAACCCGTTCTTGAAGCTATGTCCGACGTCAAAGTAGAAGTAGGGACGCCACCTGAACTGAACGGGGCCGGACGGCCGGCCGAAAGGAATTCCGATCCCCAAAGCCGGAATGGTAGGCGTCAACATGTTCTCCGAGATCAACTTGCCGACCCTGAATTCCTGGTCAGCTTCATATTTTGCTGCGAGCGAGATGTACAAATGATTGATCGTGTCGCGCTTCAGGTTGCGATCGATAATCGCACCAGCCCTGAATTGCACAGCATCCTCCGACTCTGATTCATCACTCGTCAGGCTGCCCTGCACCGAAGCTTGAAAGGCAAATGCACTTCTCTGAGTCGGCTTAAAGCGCTTGTTGTAAATCAGCGCAAAATCCGCCGTGTAAACGGTCTGCTTTTCGAAAGTTCTCAGGAAACCAAACTGGGCCCCTTCGGTAGCGCCATCACCCGAGACAGTTCTTTGTAGAGCGAGACCCCGGCGTTCGAAGAAGTCGAAAGTCTGAGCCAGTGTTTTAAAACTTTCCGGAGCATTGAGCGCCTCCTTGAGTTCCGGGACTGCGCTGCCATTAGGAGTAAACTCAGCCAGCACCTGCCAGTGGTATTTTTGACCACTCCTTAAGATCTCTTTAGGCACACTGATCGCCTGGCCCGCAACTCCCGCAGGAGCGACTTCCTTCACGAAAACCGGTCGGGAGAACCTCTTATTGGCCTCCCGGTCGTCGCTTACCGCAATCTCGACGATGAACTTCGTCAGCGTGTAGGTTTTGTTTTCCTGCCGGTCTTCCGTCCACGCGAGCTGTAGCGTGGGATCCTCGTTTGTCGCTCCACCTGCGGGACGGCTCAGTCTAAAGACGGGTTTACGTGGTTCTAAAGCACCGCTGTCAGCGTTACTCCGAACTGTATCAGCGCTTGAAGCTGGTAGCGCGGCCCTGGCTGCGGTTGAACTGGTCATGGTGCGATTCGCTTTGAGTTCGTCGATTTGCCGGCTCAGTTCACGAATCCAATCCGCCATGATGGAGAAGTCAGTCGAAGCCGGAGCGAAGGAGGCGAGTTGTTGTTCCAGGAGAGATTTTCTTGCCTCTAACAAGCGCAATTGTTCGGCCGCACTGGCAGTGGTTACAGGCGCTGAGCCCGGAGTTACTTCACCGTTGGTGGGTATCACTTGTTGGGCGAAAGCTGAGGAGGGCACTAGCACAAGGATCAAGGCCAGCAGCAACGTCTTTGTAGGTATGTTCATGTGGTTCACCTTGTGTGCATGGCGCAACCTGACGAGATTTAAACTGCGACAACGCCAAACTCGTCGGCGATAGCGTCGATAATATCTCCGACCGTCCTGGCGTTCTGGACATCGTCCGGGGTGAGTTTGGCAATAGCACAGTGTGGGGTGCGATCTACATTCTGTTTGATGGGAAAGAAGAACGCGCGCCGAGCTTCGACATCGATGTCGATCTCTTTGCCACTGCCGAACCGGCTGAATTTCGTGATGGAGTCGTCCTTCAGCAGTCTTCGGTAGACGTCAACTACAATCCGTTCGATTTCATGAAGAGTATGGTTGCAGGCCATGATGAGTGTCCTTTCAAGAGTCTGAGCGAGACAGTGGAGGTAGAATTCAAGCCTGTCTCTCCAGCTTCCTATGAGCGATCCTGCCAAAACATTTCAAGAGAATCGCTCAGGTGGCAATGAAAGGATGGTTCAGGATTAGAGGCGAGAGATCAGTCACTGCACCGTGAACACGGACGGCGCCACGACGACGGCGGCTTCCGGATTGTAGTAATCGTAGAGAGTCGAAGCTGCCGTCTTTGCTTTCAAGCCGAATCGGGGCCGGAATTTGAAGTTGAACGATACACCGCCGGCCCTCGGCCACAGGTAGACCACGACGCGATCGGGCAGCACGTCGTATTGATTGATGGTCCTATTCTTCAATGCGGTTTGCAGCGAACTTCGATCGACCTCGGCGCCGGGCGGAATTCCGATCTCCGCGAGCATCATTCCGTAACCGCGAAAACCCACGCGTTCAGCTTCAACCCGACACGTGATTTCGTCGTTGATCTTTGCGTCAGTCTTGTCAAACTTCACCTGTAAACGCAGATCGGTTTTCGCACCAGCCGGCTTCGAGTCAGACCACGAAACGTAGTAATTAGCGACTGCCTGCACAGACGCGAACGGCAAACCTTTCGGCCGCTTGATCTCGACGCGGTTCGTTCCGGTCCGCAGTGCCTGCGAGATGTCTACGGTAACCGGGTTGTTCAAACGATCGTTCAGCGGCAGACTTTGCACGCGGTTGCCGTTGACGACGATGTCCGTGGCGGATTGCGCCGCTGCACTACCCGGACGGTCAAGAGAAAACAGTAACAACATCGCATCGAGGACATTTACAGTCGCCTGCGTCGAATACCACACGCCATGACGATCTTTCTGCTTTAGAAGAAACAGCAGACCACGATTGATCAACTTTCTATCACTCTCACAATCGGCAGGGCAGTATTTGATAAGCGTCTGGACCGCGAGCGCAGTGGTCTCAACGCGACCGGCGAGACCCCAGCCGTAGAACGGCGTGTTGGTTTCGAGGGTCCAGTAAGTTGTGTTTTCTTCTGCAACAGCGAGGGTGCGAAGTTTCTCGATCGCGGGCTTCGCGCGCGCCATGTCTTTTGCATCGACAGAGGCCAACGCGTACGAAGCAAGTAAGTGAGGCTCGTCGATCCGCTGCGACTCTCGACCGAGAAAATCGAGCGCGCGTTTCAACGGCTCCGAAACCTCTGCATCCGTGCGCGCAAGAACACGCGCGACATACGCTGTAAGCACGATATTCGGACCTTGAGGGTCGCTTTCACGAGAATACGGATGACGCCAACGTCCATCGGGTTGTTGTTGTTTTACAAGCCAGTCGCGAGTCTGTTTGACGACGTCCTGGTCCACCGATACGACATTGCCGGCATCAACCAGAAACTGTAAAGCATAGGCAGTGAGTGCAACGTCCGGTTCACCGGTTCCCCAGTAAGTAAAGCCACCGTTCTCCGCGCGATAATTGAGCAAGCGGCTATATCCGTCCCGTAAATAACGTTGCGCAAGCGCGCGCAAAGGGAAAGACTCACCGCGGTAATGTCGTAACAACAGCAGACTCGGATACGTGGAAGAGATCGTTTGTTCGCCACAGCCGTAAGGCCGCTCCATGATCGCTTCGACACTCTCGGCCACGTGCGCCAGAAGGTTCGGATAGATCTTCAATTCACCGCGGCTGGAGTTCGGAACGAGGTTCTGCGGAAGCTTCAACTCGAGCGTGCTTACATCGTCGAGCACATCGCCGGCCGTAGCTGACAACTCTTCACCGTCGGGATGAACGCTAACCGGCTTTTCAATCGCGTCGTGATCGTCACTGCCCCGCGCGGTGATGCGTTGCTTGCCGTCCTTCACGGATGCAGTCACACGAAAGTCGAACGTCTCGCGCGTCGCATCGCCTGCGATCACGGTCGTCTGCTTTTGTGTTGGTCCAAGCAGGGAAAACCAGCTTTCCGGTTTGATCTCCAGATCGACTTTTTGCGGTTTTGACAGATAGTTGCGCACGACGACGGGCAAAGAGATCTCGTCACCTTCGGTAAGCACGCGAGGCGGATCGTGTTCCACAAAGAACGGTTGGAAAGATCTGATCTCCTTTTCGGTCGTGCCGATGCGCCCGTCTTCAGTCGAACCGATGACGATCATGTTCCACGTCGTGATGTTGTCGGCCAGTTTGAAGTTGATCTGCGCGCGACCGTTTTTGTCGGTTTCGACTGAGGGTTGCCAAAGCAGTGTTTCAGGAAAGTATTCTCGCAATCGCGGAGTAGACATCTGTGCCGAGCCGGATTTTGTGACTAGTGCGACAGTGCCGGGAGGGCCCAGGGTGTTTCTACTGGCGTTGACCGATGCCTCTGTCATCAAGGTTGCGGGCGCGGAGCTACTCATCACCTCTACGACCTGACCTACCTCGCCTGGTTCGAGTTCTGCGTTCACCTCGGTGATGTTGTTGTAACGGACAGTAACATTCGTGACCACGAGCCGTTGAAAACCATGAGCGTCAAAAGTGACCTCGTACGTGCCGGGCGGCAAACCGGCGAAGGTATATTTCCCCTCGTCGCCGGTGGATGTTTCGAAGGTTCTGTACGAAAGCACGTTCTTTGCCGTTACAGTTGTTCCGGCAACGACAGCGCCGTTCGGATCGGTCACGACGCCAACGATAGTGCCATCTGTTCCCGACAATACGACTCCTCGACTGACCGTAACGGGCGCAGCGTCGGAGCGCGATTGTTGTGAAATAACTCCACTGAAGGAGGCGACGGAAAAATCGTCGGCAGTGCCAACCGTCATATCTGGTCCACTACTGCGCAGTACGATAGTCCCCGACGTTTGTTTGACTGGCTCGATCCGCGTTTGCGTCGTTGGAGTTTCACCGAATCTCGCGCGCTGCTCGAGCCGAACACGATCTGTGTAAAACGAATGAATTCTGAAGGTGCTGTAATAAGGACGGCCCCAGGGATCGCGCAGGTTCTCAAAGTCATCGCCCAAACCGCTCAGCGCCTGGCGCAGCTCACGATCAGACTCCGGCATCGATTGTGTTCGGTTGAGATGTTCTGTGAGGGCTGCGTCTATTTGCGCGCGTGGCTTGGCGAAGTAGTCGATTCCAGACTGCCAGATTGTGAAATCATTCAGTCGGTCCTGCGGGTCTTTCGAGAATTGTTTATCGGGTCCACCGCTGCGAATCTCCAATTCGAACTGACTCTCAACGATCTTAAACTCCAGCCGGTACGGTTGACCCCAGCGATCGTAGACCTCGTCCAGATTAAGCCCGTCGGTTGAGACTTCTTCGGCGAGTGTTTTTGCGTCGCGAATGAACCGCCCGGTCCGCTGGTGATAGCGCGTGATGGCCCGATCGATTGTCTCACCTGTCGGACGAAAATAGGGCCAGCTTATTTGCTCGCCGATGAAATCATCCGGGGTGTCGTCGCGTTTATCGGCGCCGTTGCTCCAGAAAGCCAACCAGTCGTATTGCATATCGGTGGAAAAGTGGGGACTGAGAGGCCCGCCCCAGGGATCGCGCAGGCTGTTGAGATCGATCTTCGACTGCGACAGCAAACTGCGCAGCTCTGTCTCATTCGTGGGGTATTTCATTGTGCGCGCATAATGATCGGCCAGAACTTCTTTCAGTTGTTTGAGTTGATCTTTGATTGAGTCGCGAAACAGACTTGCCGCATCCTGTTCGAACTCCCGGCTGGAATAGAATGCCGGAGTTGGGTAGTTCGAGTTTCTCAACAGCACTGCCGCCAGCAGGTCCAGGTCTGAAGCAATGGGTTGCGAAGTATTGAGGCGTTGAAGATCTCTTAAGCTGACGCCTGCTAACTGATCTTCGAGTCCGAGGAATCGCGGGATGGCGTTATTGTAACCGTTATATCCGCTGCCGAAATCCTGATCGGTGCGAAACCGCTCGACCACGGCCTGGTCCATCAGCACCACGCCCAACACGCTCTCTTCGGAGCGGTCACCGGCCGAACGCACCTTGAAGTTGAGTTGCGCGTCTTCACCGGGACGATACGTGTCTTTGGCAGAGCGCGCGTCGACGTTCAGTTCGGAATTGTGTGGATATAGAACCGTTCGCGTCCCGATCAAAGATCGCGAATTCGCAGACTCAGGATAGGCAACGACGCTTAGGCTATTTCTGAACTCGGGACGGAAAGGGAAAGTGATCGAGGCGCGACCGCCTCGCAGTTGTACGCGTTCGGAACGAAGTAAACCTGTTTCTCCTGAGAGATCGACGACAATTGTTCCTTCGACGCCAGGCGCCGTGATAACAGCATTGACTGGCTCGCCGGGACGGTAGATTGTCTTGTCAGTCTCGACTCGCACGCCAGGATCATCGTCAAAGCGAAACTCTTCCGTATCCGATCCTTTTCGACCGCTGGAATCCATTGCCGAGAGCACGACGCCTACTTCGTTTTTATCTTCGAAATCTTTTGGCAAACGGGTCGTGATCTTTGCCAGGCCATAACGATTTGTCGTGACAGTTGAGACGCGCTTTGTGCTGTTCACGTCATCGTCGAACGTTACGTTCACTTTGCAGCGCGCCGGTGTCCCATCGGCATAGAACGTCGATACGTAGAACTGTAGCGGCAGTTTACGGTTGTTGCTCCACTCGTAAGTTTCCGCGACATAGACGTGGATCGGATCCCTGGTTACGCGCAAATCAAAACGGCGTTGCTCGGTTCGGTTGGTGGTGGGATCGGTGAAGTAAGCCGCGTAAGTGATGTCCCGGAAGCGCTGGTAATCGTCGATCTCTTTGTGATCTCGCGATAGATCAAACCTGGCGACAAAGGCGCCGTCGGCGTTTGTTTCTCCTTTTTGTTCTTCCTGCTCGATAAGATCCCATTTCTGTTCGCGATAATTCCACCGGCGTTCAGTTTCGCGCACGACGCGGACCTTGCCACGCAACACTGGCTGGCCAAACAAGTAGTCAGCCCTGATTGTGACGGCCGCGTTCTGTCCCGCCAGATAGAATTTTCGATCCGGATCTGCTTTGACCCTGAAGTTTGGCAATTCGTAACGACTGATGGTGACGTTCTGTGTAGTTTCCTCATCGCCGCCATCAACGCCCACCGAGATCTGGTAATCCCCTAGGCGCGTGTTTTCCGGAATGGCCCAATCGGCGCTGGCGATTCCAAAGCGTGAAGTAGTCACGACACTGCGATACAGAAGGGCGCCTTCCGGATCGGATATTTTGAAGTAGGTGTCGTGATTCGCCAGCGCCCGCCGCGAGGGAGTGAGGACGAGAGCGCGAACATGCATGACCTGGCTCGGTTGATAGAGTGGTTTGTCGGTCGTGATTAGAATGGGCGCAGACTGATCGACGAGAACGTCACCTTTCGTTTGAACGATGAGCGCGCCTTTTCTACCGGTGACTTGAAGCTCGCCCCCCGCCGCTCGAATGTGATGGGGAAACTGCGGGAAGCGGGCCGGCAACTGAAAATCGAATTGAGCATGGCCTTTCGCGTTAGTGAAACCGGAATCGTTGAGCTTCACGATGTTGTCGCCCTCAAGTGTGACCTGGGCGTCAACGCGAACGTTCTGAGCCGGGCGTTGGTTTACGGGGTGAAGTGTTTGAACGCGGACACGGTATCGGTTTCCCTCGCGCACGATTTCTGTCGCCGAGACGCGGAGTTCAAAAAGATCAGGTGTCATCTCGGATAGCGAGATGATTCCATCGGCGAGTGTTTCAGCAGGAGATTCTTGCGGAGTGATCCGGTAATGCAGTCGATACCAGAGTGCGAGGTTACGTTCTTTATCATTGCCGGCAGGTAAGACAAAAGGCAGCGACAGTTTGAGCTTTTGACTGCCTGTGGCAATCGATTGAAGCTGGGTTGTCCTGGCGAGGCTTTTATTGCGTGGATCGAGGAGTTCGAGTTGAACGTTTGCCTTTATGGTTGCGGCCGACGGATTCTCAACGGCGAGTAAAACTTCCGCCGGATCTTTTTCGAAGAGAATGCTGCTGCCGGTCTCGTTTACTCTTAGTTCGCCACGCGCACCCGTGAGTGGGACCAACGACAGAAACAGCACGGTAAGACACAACAGGGAAAGAAGCCATCGACGGCTCATAGCTGCCTCCAAAGACACACTGCCACATAGTGAAACTCGCAAAGTTTCAATGACAGGGACGATTCTATTTTTCAGTGTTGGGAGAGCCTGGGGATCGCTCGTGCTTATTCTCAAACGATCGCGAGAATCGGCTTCCAAATTCGCTCCGTGTGATGCGAAAAATTGTAGCCCGGTTGTTCGGAGTAGATTTTGAGAGATCGGTGAAGACGATCTCTCGTCACGGTCTCTAGTCTAAAGCCCAGGTGTTGTCTGCGGGTCCCCACCAGCCGAAGTAGTTCCACGAGTCGCTGGCGAAGCCGGCGCCGGAAGTATTTCTCTTCGTGACTATGGTCCATCCGTTAAACGCCGAGACGATGTCCTTGTAACCGTCGCTGTTAAAATCCATGACCCAGGTGTACGGCGCTCCACCCCATTGATTAGTGACCGGCCAGTTTACAGACGAGAAGCTCGTTCCCTGTGAGAGTTTCATGCGAACGTTGCCGGCATCTGCTGAGGCGAAGTCTGCGCGACCGTCGTTATTGAAGTCTGCGACCCACGTGTAGCCTGCGCTGCCCCAGTTATTCGCAACAGTCCAGTTGCTGCTGATAAAGCCTGAGCCGGTTGAGAGCTTCATGTGAACTGTTCCGCCGATGGCGGAGGCAATGTCGTCTCGACCGTCACCATTAAAATCTCCGACCCTGTTCCAGCCGGGGGTGGCCCAGGAGTTTGTTATGTTCCAGGTCTGGCTTGTGAAACTGGATCCGGTGGACAGATGCACGCGCACGGAACTGCCAACGGCTGAGGCGATGTCGTCTCGATTATCTCCGTTGAAGTCGCCGATAAACGTGTAATCACTGCTGCCCCAGAGCGGGTTTTGAGGTGCTTGTGGCGGGGTAGTGGTGAGAAACCATGTGTGGCTGCTGAAGCCAGTGAAATCGAGGCTTCCTGAATTGGATAGCTTCATGTAGACGGAGTTGCCCTCGGCAGAAGCTATGTCGTCTTTGCCATCTCCGTTGAAGTCACCTGCCCACGTGAATTGCGCGGCGCCCCATAAACTGGATACTGCGGCCGGGCTCTTGTGTCGCAGGCAGTCGCTGACAAAGTGGAAAGGGGGTTCGGGATCGGTTGTTTTGATCAGTATCCATGAGCCGTGCGGCGAGGCAATGTCCAAACGGCCATTGCCGTTGAAGTCTCCGAGGCGGATATAGCTCGTGCCGCCCCAAGCTTGAATACCTGAAATTTGTGTTGGGTTCTCGCAAACCTGTGTCGAGAAGAGATTGTTGCCGAAGTCGGTGTTGTAGTGGGTGCCTAACTGGTTGGCGCCATCCAGCGTAATGATACGAGGATTGTCGCTGGCAAGCGCCGTAAAGGTTGGAGCAAGCAGTAACACTCCCGCGAGTAAACAGCACGATATCTTCTTCATCTCAGCACTCCTCTGAATTGGATTTAGCGACAGAATGGGCGGGAGGGGTACGTGGTATATCACACGCGACGAAGCGGGTTCAAGGAATTCAGAAACCCTGGTAGTGAATTAGTTTGGCTCTCTCTGCGTACCTCTGCGTTCTCTGCGTTAAGATTGACTTCGGGACATATCGGCGCAGAGATCACAGAGGTACGCAGAGAACGCAGAGGCATGCAGAGAACGTAGAGGTTAGAAGATGAACTTTACCGCCAATTGAATATTGCGTGGCCCGCCGCCACCCATAAAAGGATTGCCGATGCCGACATCCGGGGTGACGGTGATGGGCAGGAATCCCGTGCCGAAGCCCGTCGCCGGATCGATCGAAGACGTCATATCGGCGGCAAAACTCGGTAATAGAGGATTGGAAAAGTTCGGATGATTGAAGATGTTGAAGACTTCGGCGCGGAACTGAATCCTCAGCTTGTCGGTGATGTCAGTATCTTTGAAAACTGAGAAGTCGACATTTCGATAACCCGGTCCACGCAACGCATTTCGCCCAAGAGAACCAAAATGCCATGTGCCCGGAATACACGATCCGGCACTGCCATCGCCCGTGGGATCGAGCGTGCAGGGCACCTTGAACGCCGCGAGATTGATGAAGTTATCCGGCGCGCTTGTGCCTGCATAAGGATCGCCGACGAGATCCGGTCGCGGGAAAAACTCGCCTGTGTTGTTGTAATCGTCGAAGAGCGTCAGGTGAAACGGATTGCCACTGCGTAAGGTCACCACCGTGTTCAGTTGCCAGCCGCTGCCGATACGCGGATGTGATTCCCAGAGGTTTGGCAGCGCATAACTGGCAGTCACGACGAAGCGATGCCGGCTATCAAAATTCGAACTTGCTTTCTCGCAACGCGTGCAGTGGCTGTTATCCGGCTGGGTGGCATTCGCGACGTAGTCCTGTCCGTCTGAAGCATTGTCGATCGCATGCGACCAGGTGTAATTGATTTGGCTGGAGAAGCCTTTGCGATCGCGCACCGAGAAGCTTGTTTGCAGCGCGTTGTAATTCGAGAACGCAGTGGTTTCAAGCTGATTCACATAGAAAAACGTTCCGCCCGACGGCGCGAAAGGCCCGTTATCGAACGGGCGTGCCGACGACACACTCGGATTCAGCGGTTGGTTGATGTCGCGATAGCGAAACAGCTTCTTGCCGGTCGACCCAACGTAACCAATCTCAAACACGCCATTCTTGAACAATTCCTGCTGAATGTTCAGATTGTAGTTTTGCACGTATGGCGTGCGCAGATTCGGGTCGACGGCGAACACATCGGAGTCGAGAAAATCCGTAAAGACCTGAACGCCATCCTCGATCACAGGCACAGTCGAGAATGAAAAGAGCACTGGAGCTGGACCAACCGGATTGAATGCCGGTCCGGGATTGAAGGTATTGAATGGCAGTTGGCCCGCAAAGAAGTCCTGCGAGAAAGCGTCGTAGAACAAACCCCAACCGGCGCGAATCACAGTCTTGCCGTTTCCGTTGACGTTCCACGCCACTCCCAGGCGCGGCGAAAAATTATTCCAGTCGCGATCGTAAAGACGTGGCAATCCCGCCGAGCCTACCTGCACCAACCCTTCGGTAGGACTGAAGTTGCTCAGCAGATTGTCTCGCTCCGCGATGACGCCGAAATAATCCCAACGCACACCGAGATTGAATGTAAGTTGCGGGCTCCAGCGAAACGTGTCCTGCAGGTAACCTGCGTGTGAGTTCTGAAAAGTGTAACGATTGGAGTTGCCACGCGCCGCCCGGCCACCGCTCAACGTGCCGGAAAGAAAATCTTCGAGCGAGCCGAAGTCCAAGCGGCCGCGATAACCGGCATCGAAGAACTGGTCCACCGTCGTGCGGCGAAATTCGTAACCAAACTTCAGATCATGTCGCGTGAGTTTCCAGGAGAAGTTATCGATTATGTGAAAGTTGCTGTCGACGCGCGCGCGAGGGACGGAAAGTGTCGCGCCGACGTTGGCAATTCCCAAATCATCCTGAATACGAATCTGTGGCAAGCCAAAGTCCTGCTCGTTCGTGATGCCGGTGTTGAGCCCGATCGAACGTGGATCGAAATCGTTATCTTCCGGAAAGAACCCTTCGTCGAACCGGTTGTAACCAAACCGCAGCTCGTTGACCTTCGTCGGGGACACGATCTTCAAGTAAGAGATCGAAACGAGATGGACCGTCGTGGGCGTAGTCGTGTTGTAACCGGGCAGAACGTTGCCGGCGAGAATCGCGAGGGGAAACGATTGATCGCTAGTGCCGTAAAAATAGCGGCCGGTTAGCTGGTTGTTTGCGTCGAACGAGTGATCGATCTTGCCGATCAAACTGTCGACATCGTTGGATGCGGGTGTGGTGACGAAGAGATTCGGTTGACCGCTGTTATCGAAAAGCGGCAACTCGCGATTAGGCGCGGGCCACGGGTTGCGGGCCAGCAAGCGAGCGATGACGGGATTTGTTGGACCACCGAGCGCGGCAATCTCGCGTGGATCGGGAACGCGCGCGGTCGAATTCAGACCGACTCGTTCGCGTTGGCCTTCATACGCAAAGTAGAAGAACGTCTTATTGCGTTTTATTGGACCACCAATAGAACCGCCAAACTGATTGTTTCTGAACTGCGTTTCCGGATCGGGTTTGGGATTGAAAAAATTGCGCGCGTCGAGTTTGTTGTTTCTGAAGAATTCGAAAAGGGAACCGTGAAAATCGTTGGTGCCTGATTTGGTAACGATGTTGACTATTGCGCCGGAGTTGCGGCCGTACTCGGCTTCGAAGTTGGAAAGTATCGCGGCTTCGGAAATCGCTTCAATCGGCAGGATTGTCGCCGGCGTTCCGAAGACGCCGGCTTCGTTGATCGCCGGCAGGTTTCGATAGCCGTCGTTCATGTCGGTGCCGTCGAGCAGATAATTGTTTGCGCGTCCACGATTGCCGTTGGCGCTGAACAGTCCGAATGAGCCGGGAGAATCGGTTGCGCCTGACGGATCGCCGGTCGCGCCGGGAACCATGGTGAGAAACTTGGTGAAATCGCGGCCGTTGACGGGCAAGTCTGCCGCAGCCTTGGTCGTGATAGTGCCGCCGAGCGTGTTGTTGGTGGTTTCGACCTGCACGTTTGGCGCGATCGTTACAACTGTTTCTGTGCCTGCGACATTTAGTTTCACGTCGACGCGTCGTTCGGTCGCGACTTCCACTGTGACATTTGAAACCAGTGACGGCACGAATCCCGTTTGCTCAACGCGCACTTCATATGGACCAATCGGCAACTCGGCGACTGAATAATTGCCGGCGTCGTCGGTGGTCGTCGAACGCTCGAGTCCGGTGCTCGTGTTCTTCACCGCGACTCTTGCGCCGGCCACGAGCGCGCCGTTTGGATCGGTGACGGTGCCAAGGATCGTGCCGCGGAAGGTTTGCGCGCACACGACTGCTGCGAACAGGGGAAGCAACAGGAGCGCACGGCCGGTAAGCAGAAGGGATTTTGAGTACGGGACTGATGCTGCGGTTTCTTGCATGGCGTGGCTCCTTTGTCGACGAGCGTCCGAGAAATCCAGTGAAACACTATCGCTGGGCCATCTGTGTGAGGGGGTAGGGGGATTATAGCCTGAAAAAGAGACTCTCAAGCATTAGTTTCGGTCAGGACTTGCGCGGTTCCATGAACCATTCGGTGAAACGTGTGCAGCGTCCCTCACCGTCGAAATGAAGGACAAAAATGTTGTCAAACTTCCGGGTGCCCTCAGGCAGGTGATAGATGGAGCGTCCTTGCGCGACGGCGACATTATCTTCGACGGCGACCGGCGTGTAGCGCGCCTCCCAGGAACCCGCGGCGTCGGGCTGTTTCAGCCAATCGGCGACGATCGCCTCGCGCCCGCGCGAGTATGAATCTTCATCCCAGGGACTATGAAAATAGACCGCATCTTCGCTGAAGAGAGCGCGTATTTGTTCCGGTTCATAAGTGCGCCAGGCTGCCACATATTTGTCCAACCATCCTTGTACTTGACTATGATCCATTAGAAATCCTTTCCTTTAACACATGACGGCTCGTTAGCCAGAAGAGGGCCGCTAGAAGTATACCCAGAAGAAACACCAAAAAGCCTTCGTTGAAACTGGTGGCCTTCGCTCCGACGACAGCATAAACGAGCGCAGGCGGGAGCGAGCCGGCAATCGAACTGATCAACGTCATGCGCCAACTCATCGCCGTTGACCCGGCAATTATCGCGGTAGTCTCTGCCAGCACGGGAACAGGTCGAGTAACGATAATCGCCAATCCGCCCCAACGTCTCAACAGGTAGTCGGCACGTTCTCTGTCTTGACGACTGAGGCAGCGGTCCATCAGCTTTCCACCCCGGCGTCCGATCGCAAAACCCACGAGCGTTGCGCCGACGCTGCCGCTCCACGAAAGCAACGTTCCCCACCAGATACCAAACAACATTCCATGCGCGATCATTACCAGGCTCGACGGCACTGGAAGCAACACGTCCGCGACCAGCAACCCGGCGCCGATCGAGGCGACCTGCCAACTGGCACTAGCCATCCAGGGTGTTGGGTCGATGAGCAGGCGAACGTCGAACGCGTTGATGATCAAAAATAAGAGGAGGAAGAAGACGATCAATCCCGACGCGATCAGAGCATATCGTTTCATGAGTCTAGTTGCGCCCGCGCAGCAGGTTGAAACTATCAAAGGAAACGCCGAACGTAAATGAACGGCCGGATGCAGGCGCAGTCTGAAAAGGATCGAAATACAAACGATCGGTCAGGTTATCGATGCCGAAGCTGAACGTCATGCGATAGTTTTCGCGGTGGAGATTGTAAGCGGCCCGGATGAAGTGAGTAAGCGAACTATTCAAGCTGCCGAAGCTGCCATACTGCGTGGAGAGCGCGGTGGAGAGGTCCAGCGGATCTACGCGGGTGATCCGCGAGTGATAACGTTGTTCGTAGTATCCAACCCAATTGGCGTTGCGACTCACATATGACACACCACTTACAGCGCTGAACGGAGCAATACTCGACAACGGCGCGTCCGAAGCTGAGCCATGCAGAGGAACCGGTGAGTTCGGCCGGTTATAAAATTGATCGATCAGAGCCAGCGTGGTGGGACTGGGCGTCAGATCCGTTCCTTTCAAATAACCCATACTTGTAAACGGAATTAACTTGCCCAGATTGCCGATCTTCACGCTCGCTTCAAACGCGCCCTCGAAGCCCTGAATTCGCGCTCGCGCCGTGTTGGTTCGCTGAACATACAACACGCCATGAAACGGAAAGAACGGCGAAATCGGATCTAGACCATTGTCCGGATCGGCCGGCACAAACAGTGTTTCGCTAAAACTGTTGCCAATGAAATTCGACAGGTTGTTGCGGAAGTAACCAAACGAGCCGGTCCAGTTTTTACGCTGCGTCTTCACGCCGACTTCATAGTTGTTGTTTCGTTCGGGCTGCAGGCGTGTATTCGGAACGAGTAGCACGCTGAAAGTCGGATCGCCGAAGTCGCGCAGGATGTATCGCTCGGTAATGCCCGGTTCGCGATAGGCCGAACCCCAGCGAGCATAGGCATTGATTCCGGGCAGCAGTGTAACGACCGCGCCGATGCTGCCTGTCGTGCTGGTGCGACTGGTTTGGATGTCGGCAGTTTTCTGTAGCAGTTGGAGGATGCCGGACGCGCCCGCGACGTCGACGTCGCCCGGTTGCTGAGTTAATTGTTCGAAAGACGCGGCGAGGATTGCCGATTCGGCGCCAAGTGGAAATCCATCCGTGACTCTCGCCCGTGTCCGCCAGTTATCCAAACGGAAACTACCAGTCAAACGAACGCGGCCGCCAAAGTCGTATTCGAGCACATTGAACCAGTTGAAATTTCTGTAGGAAGAATCCGGCGTGGACGCGCGGCCACCTGCGACATTTCGGAGTTCGAAACCAGGCGGCAGAAAGACTCCGCGGCTGAATTCATCCCGCGATGAATCGCCGGCATAACCGACGCCGGTCGTAAACCACGCCCGCGAAAAGGGAATTAGCGTAAGCTCGCCTTCGAAACCTCGCGAGGCGACTGTGCTCCTGCCGTGGGTGAACGCTGCCGGAGTGAAGCTGGAGACGTTGCCGGTGATTACCGGCAGATCCTGATCGAGATCCCAGCTACTGCCCTGATCGATCGCATTCGTGATCGTTTCGTCAGGAAATGAATACTTGTGGAAGTAATAATTGACGGCCACATGCGGCACGCGCCGATGCAGCTCGGTCCCTTCGTAACGCACGCCGTAGACATCGAATCGCCGAAAAGCGTTTGATTGCCGGCGCGGATCAAACGGCGGCGTGATGAACGCGAAGTTTACGTCTTTGTGCCTGCTGTTGAGTTGCCGGTAACGAATGCTGTGTGGTTGCGAATCGAATAACCAAACATCTGCGCGGAGATCGAAACCGTGACCCTGGCCGTTTGGGATTTCCGCGTTCGCCGGTAACTGCCAGACTGCAAACGTTCGCGCGACGTTGTTGTTGCTCGCGTTACCCATGTCGTTCGCGAAGCGGGCCGCGCTTACGACTTCGTCCAGGTCGATCGGTTGATTGCCCGACGAATAATTCCCGAGTCGAAACATTGAAGTGCCGAGCCGCACTGCCACTTGCGGAACACTCCAATTCAGATCGGCGGAACCGCGCCGGTAAGCTCCGTTTGTTCGCGCATCGCCGTCGACGCGAAGCCCGAGATGCTGTCCACTGCTCGCGCGCGCCGGACTGCGCGTGATCAGGTTAATAGTTCCCGCAATCGCATCCGATCCATATAACGCCGAGCCTGCGCCACTGACGACTTCCACTGAATCGAGCCTCGTCACGTCCACGACACTCAGCGAGATGCCGGAAAGAGGATCGCTGCGGACGTTATTGAGCCGCTCGCCGTCGAGCATTATGAGCAATCGATTCGAAGCGAGTCCGCGAAGACGCGGCCGCGTAGCAACGGGATTTGCACCGATGGCGATCAGGTTTGGCGTCTTTCTGATTGCCTCCATTGGTGAGACCGGCCGGAAGAGCTGCATTGCTTCCGTGCTCGCGACGGTGAGTGGTTGAGCTGTTTCCGTCGACAAACGCGCTCCGCCCCTGGTTGCAGTCACAGTCACCGACTCTTGGACCACTCCGGGTGAGAGAACAAAGTCTTCAGTCAGTGAAGCGGAAGTCGTAACGGCGAGGTTCTTGGCCGCAGTCGCAAAGCCCTCTTTGATGGCGAAGACGCGATAGTCACCGGGCGCTAACTTAATCGAGTATTGACCGGCAGAATTACTGATCGCAGTTGTGATCTGCCAGGTTGCGAGATTGAGCGCTTCCACGTGTGTGGCCGGCACTCTGCCTGCCTTCTCATCCGTGACAGTGCCCGTAACCTGCGTGTGCGATTGTGCCGATATGACGGCAATGTTTGTGGTGAGAATGAAAATCACCGCCAATAGTATGAGGCGCATAGAGTAACGAGTTCGTGACGGAACGAGGAATTGATCTAACCCGCGCGCACGCTATTCCGTTTCCCGGCGAAAGTCAATAGATGGTTGCTGCGAGTAGTGTCTATTTTGCTTTGCGTTCTCTGCGTTCTCTGCGTTCCTCGGTGAACTCTGCGTTAAATATCTGGAAGTCAGTGCTTACGCAGAGATCTCAGAGCTACGCAGAGAACGCCGAGTTGAACTAAGACTTGCTGCGCGTGATCGAATGCTCGACTCGCTGCGGAAGTTTGGACCATCTCTTCTGTACTGCTTTGCCGCAGTTGAGAAGTTTGTTGACAGTTGAAAGACACAAGAGTATGTTGCGCGTGCTCAACCTTCATTACCGCGACGACTCAGCACCGAGTCGGTAATCGCGTAGATCGACGGTCCCACGAAATAAGGAGAACGACGCAATGAGTTATCTTGATTCGCCGCGGATTCATTTTCGCGGCTGGTTTCAGGCTGACGTTTCGACGATCAACAACGATGTTCGATTTTTTCAGAACGATTCATTTGTTCCCGAGTATCAGCAACTGAACGCTAACGGCAGTTGGAACCCAAGGGGAACCGGAATATTTCGCATTCTTGATACTTCAATCACCGGAGGATTTCTGGATGGGAAATCTCTCACTTCACCCACAGACGACTCCGCCATCGGCTTGACGCTGCAAAACGCTACCGACCGCGCTCCGGGGAAACTCGTCGATCTCGATCCGCAGCAACAGATGGTGTCAGAGATCTTCGGCATGCAAATGCGCCTCGCAGATCCGAAAGCCGAGGCGTTGTTCGAGGGAGATTTTTCCCCTGCCGCGTTCACAAATTTGTGGCAGCGCCAGCAGACTGGCCCAGCGACGGACCAGCAACTTTGTGCTTACTACCAATCGGTGCTGAAAAATGTAGTGTGGTCCGAGTACCTTGATTCGCCTTTGCTAAACGCGCTCAAAGCGGCCACGCAAGATGGCAAGTTGTCCATTAATTTCAACGTGTTTGGCTTCGGCCGCGACCCGTCGCAGCCGCGCTACACGATGGGCCATCTGGTTGGGACCATCGGACCTTATTACAGTGGCGAGCCGGAGCAGTTCGTATTCGGCCGGCAGATGATCACGTACGCTCCAAACTGGCCTGTGCCCGACACCAATGTGAACAGTTTGCAGGCGAAACTGGCTGCGGACAGGAATTCCCTGACCGCCGACTTTGGCAACACCTTTCCGATCGTCGATTCGAGCGGCGCGCCGTTTTCTGTGGGCCGGGTCCACCTGGGCGTGTTGCGGAGTAACCCGGACACCCGTATTACAGCGGTCGATCGAACCCAGGTCATCCTGCTTGGCGAAGTCCCCTACCTAAGCGACACGTGGTACACAGAAACAGCGGGAGTGCAAACTTTCGATCTGACTCAGAACCCCGACGCTCGGCTACTCGTGCAGGCCAGCCCACTGGTCCTGCTCACACCTGTTGCCGGGCAGACCACCTTCAACGTCCTGTTGCAGGAGTCGATTCATGGTCTGTATGTGCGGGCTGATAACTTTGTCTACCGCATGAACCCGGGAGAGACTCAGCAGGTTAACTTCTACGCAACTCAGTTCGGCAACCCGCATGGGTCGGCCGCTATCAATTTAAGCGCTACCGATGGGTTCATGGGTGGCTCTGGCGGCGGCGCCTCGATCACCCCGCCGCCACGTCCTGCCGCTG
The DNA here is from genome assembly GCA_035276045.1 of Pyrinomonadaceae bacterium. Lineage (GTDB taxonomy): Bacteria > Acidobacteriota > Blastocatellia > Pyrinomonadales > Pyrinomonadaceae > PSRF01. The sequence continues at coordinate 18,468 of DATELZ010000148.1, forward strand.
CCATCCCTGACATCAACAAACCAGCGGACGCTTTCATGTACAAGGACAGCATTACTACAAATGGGATGGGCTTTGCCGCTCTCGATTTGACGACGAGCCCCGATGGTCCACAAAACCCGCGCGGCTATATCGAGGGCCAACTCTATGGCGTCGGCTATCAGATCGCCGATCTGCCTGCCGGGTACATCAGCAACCCGATGAATTACGTCAGCGTGCTTGCCTTTGACAAGAAGGAGGTGCCGGCCAAGCCGACGTGGTATCAGGACATACAGCCGCTGTTCACCCAGTACGGCAACCTGTATCCGATCATGAGCAAGTTTGTTGTCGATCTGAATAACTACGAGGCGGTGGTCCATCGGACCGCGATTCTCAAGCTCGCGTTCTCGCTTCCGATCGAAGACGCCAACCACATGCCGGTGACGCGAGATCTTGGCGCGGGCGCTCGCGACACCATCTTGAAGTGGTTGACTTCTCCGGGATCTGACGGCAAGCCGTTGCTGGGCGTTCCGCCGGTGTCTCCTCCTCCGACCGCGTCCAAGGTTCAGTTGACGGATGTGGAAGCGAGCGCCGAGATCGAAGCCGAGCCGTTACAAGGCGCGGGTAAGACCCTCGTCATCCGCCAGTACAAAGCGCGGCAACGTGCCAAACTCGAACGCGAATCGGGAGGCAAGCAATGATCAAACTTCGACCCGAAATCATTACTGGCATCCGTTCTGCCTCCACCCCGGAGGAACTCGGCTACTATCTCCAAAATGCGATCGAACTCGAGCACAGCACTATTCCGCCATACCTGACGGCCATGCTGTCATTCCGCACTGGCACGAACGTGGACATCGCGGCGCAAATTCGAGAGATCGTCATCGAAGAAATGCTGCACATGACGATTGCCTCAAACATCCTGATCGCGATTGGCGGCTCGCCGGTGATAAACAAGCCCGACTTTATTCCGCACTATCCCGGACCGTTGCCGATGAACATCGGGGATCTCACCGTCGGCATCGAGACGTTTTCAATCGAACTCGTCAAAAACACGTTCATGGCGATTGAAGAGCCGGAGAACCCGATCCCGGTAGAAACGCCGGAAGCACTGGCAGCTCCCGAATATGCCACGATCGGCCAGTTCTACGATGCTATCAAGGAGCAAATCAAAGCGTTGGGGCCATCGATTTTCGTCAAGCCCACTGCGCCGCCGCAGGTGGTTGATTCGACGTGGTTTGGTCCCCGGCTGTTTGTGATCACTGATCCCGACACTGCGTGCGCGGCCATTGACCTGATCAAAATTGAAGGAGAAGGCACTTCAGATAGTCCCTTCCAGAGGCCGGGCTCTCCGGCGCACTACTACAGGTTCGGCGAGATCGTCGCGGGCCGCAGACTCATAAAAACGGCAGACGGTTTTGCTTACGGCGGCGCGCCCATATTGTTCGATCCTTCAGGCGTGTGGCCACTGCGGCCGAATTGCAAGATCGCTGACTTTGCCCCCGGCACCCAGGCGCGCACCCGCATCGAAGCTTTCGCCTACAACTACAGTTCATTGCTCAATGCACTGCACAACACCTTCAACGGCGCGCCCGAGCAACTCGATACGGCGATTGGCGTCATGTATGACTTGCGCGTCCTGGCAGTTTCCCTCATGGAGACAGACATAGGCGACAACACTGGACAGACGGTTGGTCCAAGTTATGAGTATGTTGACAGCGAAGGCGGCATGTAAGCCGGCTGTCGTTACAACTTTTTACAAATCCGGCGCAAACGCGTAGCAGCCTTCCGCAGAATCTCGATGTATGCTATCGCGCAGTATGTTCCTGGGTGCGCTCGGCAAACTATCGCTGCGAAAAAAGTTGACGATACTGGTGTCGGTAGGTGTGATCCTGCCGCTCGTTGTGTTGACTTACCTGCAGTATCGCTCGCTCGCAGAACTCCAGGGCAAAACCAAAGGCGCATTCAAAGACAATCTGCGACAAGGCTTCACCCTCCTCCAGCGTCGAATGAAACAACGGCTGGAGGAAATCGCGGATCGAACCCTGAGCCCCATCGGCAACCTCAACCCTTCATCTCCGGCGAGCGCAGTAGAGATCGAAAAATACTTCGCCGTCGTGAAGCGTTCGCATCCTGAGATCGAAGAGATCTTTGTATTTCCTACGGAGCCTCACGTTCTGTCAGTGTTTGAGAAAGCGCGATTGGCCCAAAGTTATCTTGACGATAATCGCAAGTATTTATTCGCAGAAAATTATCTGTTTTATTCGTTGCCGAACGGTTTTGCGGGTGTCTTGCTGAGCGAAAGTTTCGTCAGGAATGAGTTGATAGCCAGGAGCATCATTGAGACTGCCGGGCCGTCACATACAGGCACTTCAACGCTGGCCATGGCCGTCACGATTAGCGACGAGAACAATCGTGTGCTTTTCACAACTGGACCGCCTCAAGCCGGATACATTCTCGAAAGCAACTTTGAGCGTCCGTTTTCCAACTGGAAAGCCGCAGCCGGGCTGAAGAATACAAATCTCGATTACCTCGCGCGCGACAGTTTCCTGCACAGCGCCGGGGCGACGGTGTTGGTTTTGCTGTTCCTGCTTCTGGGTATTGCTCTTACTCTCCGGGCCACCGATCGCGAGGCACGTCTGGCGCAAGCGAAATCAAATTTCGTCGCGAATGTCTCACATGAACTAAAGACACCTCTGTCACTGCTTAGCCTGTTTTCCGAGATCCTCGAACTCGGTCTCGTCAAGAATGAAGCGAAGAAGATCGAGTACTACCAGGTCATGCGTCATGAAAGCCGGCGTCTGAACAAGCTGATCGATAACATTCTCGATTTCTCTAAGATCGAAGCTGGACGGAAAACGTATAACTTCGTCGCCGGCGACATGGCGGAAGTGATTGAGAATGTGCTTTCCAGTTATCGCTATCAGATCGACAATTCCGGTTTTGACGTACAGACAAATATGCCGGACAGTCTGCCGCCGGTATCGATTGACCGCGATGCGATGACGCAGGCTGTTTCGAACCTGCTTGATAATGCGATTAAGTATTCAGGCGACGTGAAGCAGCTTTCGATCACCACGAAAACGCTCGGCTCGGATTTGTCAGTTGAGATCGCAGATCGCGGCATCGGAATTCCACACGCCGAACAGGCAAAGATTTTCGAGAAGTTTTATCGTGTGGGCAACGGGCTGGTCCATGATGTGAAAGGCAGTGGCCTTGGGCTGTCGCTCGTGAAGCATATTGTCGAAGCTCATAACGGAACGATCTCGGTCGAGAGCGTTGTCGGGAAGGGAAGTCGGTTTACGATTCTGCTTCCGCTCGCGTAGGAGAAACAATTGGCTGCTAAAGTTCTGATAATCGAAGACGAGCCCAACATGATTCTCGGGCTGAAAGATAGCTGTGAGTATGAAGGCTACGAGGTCTGTGTCGCGCGCGATGGGAAGGAAGGGTTGGAGAAAGCTTCGACTGAGAAACCGGACATCATCCTGCTCGACGTGATGTTGCCGTTGATGAGCGGATTAGATGTTTGCCGCACCCTGCGCACACGCGGGATCGAAACGCCGATTCTCATGCTGACGGCGCGAAGTGAGGAAACTGACAAGGTGGTTGGACTCGAAGTTGGCGCAGATGATTACGTGACGAAACCGTTTAGCATCAAGGAACTGCTTGCGCGTATCAGGGCGCATTTGCGCAGGGCTGCAAAACACGTCGTCGAGATTGAGAGTTTTACTTTTGGCGATGTGGAGTTGAACTTTAAGAAGTACGTGGCGCGCAAAGGCGGGCAGGCATTGGAGCTTTCCGCGCGCGAGTTTGAGATCCTGCGCTACCTGATCAGGCGCCGCGGCGAGATCGTCACGCGCGATCAACTGCTCGACGAGGTTTGGGGATATGTCAGCAGCCCCGTTACGCGCACCGTCGATAACCATATCGCGCGGCTGCGACAGAAGATCGAACCCGATCCATCCGAGCCGCAGCACATCATTACCGTTCACCGAATCGGCTATCGCTTCATCGAATAAACCTCCGTCTTCCTCCGGTACAACTTTTTACAATCTCATTACAGTCTGTGGAGACTTGCGACTGCAAAGACTATAGAGTGCGAAGCCATGCGTTCCCCCGTATTGGCGCTCACATTAACCCGCATCGGCTCCACAAAACTAACCCCGGAGAATAGCAAATGAACCGCAGCCTCCTCTTAACGATCACGTCACTGCTCTCGATCCTCTTCGTGACGTTTCATATAGCGGAGGATGTCGTCCGCGGATTTGAACCGGGTGGGTTCAGGAACGTCAGCGGGATGCTCATGATGGTTGTCTGGCTGTACGGAACGGTGGTGCTCGCCGGACGGCGATCGGGGTACATCATAATCCTCCTCGGTTCGATCCTCGGCGTGATCGTCTCGCTCGCACACATGAGGGGCGTGGGGCTTGTCGGCGGCAGGATCGCGAACTCCAGTGGAAAGTTCTTCTGGGTCTGGACCATCCTCGCCCTCCAGGTAACCGCTACCTTCTCCCTCATCCTCGCGGCACGCGGATTATGGAGCTTTCGCTGGCGCCGCGTTAAAGGCGTGTGAGGTGACTTTGCCTCAAAGGCTGTTTATTGGGAACCGTTTTAACGGTTTCCCTAACGAATCACGAGAAAACCGTTGAAACGGTTTCTCGGTCCTGGCGAGCGTCACACCTGGCTGAAGCCAGGTGAGAATGAAAGGACTTTTGAAGCAAAGCTGTGTGAGGGCCACTAGTTATTCTTAACGACAGTGCGCAACCTACCGGGGTTCAAGTTCGAGTTGCGGCTGTAGTTGGAATGGTTCCAGGCCGCGCCAGTTTTGGATCAGCCGCAGGTTGGGGTTTGTTTGCATTGTGTCGATCAGCGACAAGATCGGGCTGCGATTCGCGCCGCCATTGTCCGTCAGGATCTTTTCAAACTCCTTTTCGTCTCCGCGATCCACGCTGCGCGCATAACTTTCGATCAATGCCGAGCCTGTGCGAATGCCTTGTGCGCGAAGCTTCTCGCGGCGCCCCTCGGTCTTGCTTTTCTCCGGGCCCAGATGCGTGTACAGAATCGCCTGATCGACCCAATCGATAAGCCTATCCGGCGGAATGCGCGTGGTCAGCAGCATCTCGATTAGATCAGCCGTGGCCATGTTCGGAATGTTCTCGATGTCTTCTTCCTCCAGCCGCGACTCATGCCAGACCGTCAACCCGTCCAGATCCGTTACTGGAAGGTCCGTTTGCAAACTCGGCAGTCGAAGAATGAATCCGCCGAACTTCCTGGCCACTGCGCCGACGATTTGCCAAACGACGCGGGGAAACACGCCGATAATGAACCCGAGCACGAGCAGTTGATTCGTCGCTTCCAGTGAGACTTCGGTAGCGTTGTATCGGGTGAGCACGCTGGACATCGATGCAACCGCGACCCACGTGCCAATCACCGCCAGGATGATGCGCAACGAAACGGCGACGTAAGCGCTGGGTCGCAAATCGCGACGCACGTAACGCCTAAACAGCATTTGCAGTGAAAAGAAGTACGCGCCAATAAACGCAAAGTGCACCGGTGTTCGCACTGGTATGAAGATATGCAGCCAATCAAGTGACTGCCCTGTAACATCGCGAGTAGGCATGTTGCCGTACCAGGGCGGCAATGTAATCAACCAGCCGAGCGCTATCAGCACTGTTGTAAGAATGACCGGCACGGTAGTTTCGACGGTGAAGATACTCGCGAAACTTGAACCTTCAGACTTGGACCTCTCGTAGACCACCTGGCTCAGGTTGGTTGGTTTCAGGACATATTGGCTAAGATCTGTGGGGAAGGCGCCGTAGGCCGCTTCAAACCTCTGTAGATAAGTAAGGATGCGGTTCTTTCGTTCGTCTTCATTCTCCCGGCGCGCCCCGGCTGCTCCATAAGGGCTGCCAGCCTCCAACAAACCAAGTCGATCGAGATTGAGAATGAACTCGTTGAGGATGCTGTTCTTCTTGGTGGCAATGAAAAGGTAATACATCGTTGCCGGCAGCAAACACACGCAGAGGAGAAAAATCATCTTCAGCGGCGCTGCCCGGTACTCCGTCGGAAGCAGAATCACCGTAGTCACGGCGATCATTACCAGCGGGATAACTAAAAAGATAATCAGTGCGATGCGACTTTGAGCTGTGGCCTCCTTAACCCTTCGGGTGCCGGCGAAGAACACCGTGATCAACGCAATAATGCCGACGCCGATTAACAGCCATTTCATGTTGCTAAGAAAAAATGTCCGAAGCTGCTGATTGATGCTGAGCAGGCCAATCCCGACGGCCACCCAAAACAATACGCCACACCCTATTATGAGTGGGTTTAACTTTTCTCTTTGCCCTTCGTACTGTTCCGTCGTGTTGGGGACCAGAGCCTGGGTGGCCGTGGAATACCCTTGATTCGTCGCTTCGCTCGCTGCCGAAACTGCGGTCACGCCTACGTCTTGCGCGTTCATGGGAAACTCGGCCGCCGTCTCGTTGGATCGAGTAGTTGCTTCGAGCGTCGCAGTCTCAGGTGAGGCTTTCTGGTTAGTCAAAACCTGGTTTGAATCTGATTGTGCCGGATCTTCAGGTTGGGGGTTGTCTGCCATGTAAACTCTCCTGTTACATATGAGGCGAGGCTTCAAAATGTTTCGAGCCAGGGAGCACGCGAGGCTAATTTAAGAAGCCAGGCGGCCGAGTTTTCATGATCTGGTCGATTGATTTCTGCAAAGCAGGTTTGAGAGTGCTGTCTAATTCGAGGGCTCTATCCAGTTCTTTTTGCGCTTCGGCGTCCTGTTTGCGCAGCAGCATGATCAGGCCGCGATTGGCGTAGGCCTTGGCGTGGCGCGGATCGATTTCGATTACTTTGGCAAAGTCTGCCAATGCTCCGTCGAGATCGCCTTTGGCGCCGCGCAAGATACCGCGTTCGTAACGAGCGTCGGTATCGGTGGAACTAATCTCCAGCGCCTTGTTCAGGTCGGCGATCGCGCCGTCGAGGTCGCCTTTCTGTTTACGAGCGAAGGATCGATTGTAGAATCCGAGAAAACCCCGCGGATTGAGTTCGATGCCTTTTGAGTAGTCGGCCAGCGCGCTGTCCGCGTCTCCTTTCCGCATGCGTGCGAAACCACGGCCAACAAATGCTCGAGCGTTTCCCGGACTAAGTTCGATGGCTCGCGTGAAATCACGAATCGCGCCATCGAAGTCTCCTTTATCGTCTTTCGCGATACCTCGATTGAAAAACGCGTCTGCATAATCCGGTTTCAACTCGATCGCCTTGTTGTAATCGATCATGGCCGCATCCGGATCGCCCTTGTCCTTAAATGTAGCGCCGCGATTGAGGTAGGCTTCGGGCATCGGCTTAAGTTGGATCGAACGCGTGAAATCGCCGATCGCGCCGTCATAATCCCGCTGGCGCTTGCGCACCAGGCCACGGCTAAAGTACGCCGCGCCGTAATTGCGATCGAGTTCGATGGCGCGTTCGAAGTGGCCCAATGCGGCGTCGAGGTTTCCGGATTCGAGTTCACTCGTCCCGAGCTTTAGATAATCAATCGCCAAACGTCGATTAACCTGCGACCGACCTATAAACGGGTTGACCAACAGGCCGATCAGAATTGGCAATACGATTGTGCGGCTGCGTAGCAT
>DATELZ010000149.1:0-16651 GCA_035276045.1 Pyrinomonadaceae bacterium
TTGGGCTTGAAATACTTTGCCGTTTGAAAGCAGGTGCAGGAAGGGATACGGCGTGAGACGCGCGGGCGACGGCGTGGGCATCGGTCTCAACCCTCCACCCTGCGCCGGCGTATAAACCTCGGGAACGAGATTATCGAGAAAGGTAGCTGCTGGACTGACCGGCACCGGATCGTTCGGATCGTAAGGATCCAAACCCATCGTCCCCTCGTTGGTCCAATAAGAACCGCCCATGATCAACGGTTCACCGCTACTGAGCGTGACGTTGTAGGGATACCAGCGCCCGTTGTTCATAACCGGGCCTGCCGACCATGAGGTGCCGTTGAAGATATTGGTGTGAGCTTCACCGGCGGAATCGAAGTGCGCGCTGCGGTGTCCGCCCGTCACAAACAGATCCCCGTTCGGCAGGAATGAATGACCGGAGCAGAACAGGTTTGTGACGGAGTTGGGAACGGGCGTTGTCGGACCGCTGTCAGGGGTCCATAAGTAAGCATCGCTGCTGCCGGCGCGCTGCTTAACCTGTCCACTCGCGTTCGTGAGCATGTCGCGAGTGAAGAATAGAACGCGCTTATTCGGCAGAACGCTCAGGTGCACCGGCGTTTCCGGCAGATTGATAACCGCGCCGAACTCACCTCCCACCGCTTTGCTCGTGGTCAAGTACAACGGACCGGCGCTGGTGCTTGCGCCTTTGATCGATCGCGCCTGCAATTGTTCGACATGAACTCCCTTGATCTCCGTACCGTTCGCGCCAGTGCTCAAAACGGGATCTGTGTAAGCGGATACGGGAATGTTGAGCGTCGTCAGCGCTTCGTCCAGGCCACTGCGCAAGTCGGTTATGTCGACAGCGTGAACCTCCAATCCATTCAGGTCCTGCTGAGCAAAAGTAAGTTCAGAAAGGGTGGCTACTCGGCGCACCGCATTTACCGCCTTGCGCACATCCTCAACGTGATCTGAGTCGATGGTTTCCCCTTGTAGCACGGCGAATTGGAACGTTATCGCGGTGCCGAGGGCCATTTTGCTCGGTTCGGACAGCAGGATCGGATCTTCCGAACTATCAATTGCCCGTACCCGGTAAACGTAGGCTTTCCCAGTAATTACCTGGTTGTCCGTAAACGTTGTGCCAGCCAGGATGTCGCGTTTATTAAACGGACCAGACATTGTTTCGCTGCGCTCGAGCTGGTACTCCGTTGAGCCCGCAATCGAAGTCCAACTGAGACTGATGCTGGTATTGGAAACGCCTGTCACCTGAAGCACCGGGGAATTCAGAAACACCGGCGCGGCCACACTCTGCACCGGTGACGGCCGGTAAAAGGCGATGGCGATCAGCGCCATCACCAACGCGCCGACAACCAGTCGCACGTGATTGCGAAACATGAGTGCAACTGCACGGCCGACGACAAGGGATCGAGCTGTAATAGAGCGACTAACAACGCGTTTCATCATGATTGCCTCCGGAAAGTCTCAGAAACATGGTTGTTGATTTTTGTTACTGAAGACTCAACAGCACGAGAATCTTTCCGGTGCCGCTGCGTAGTGGCTCGAGTGCTTTGCCGATCAACGTGCCGGGACGATGAATGCGAGCGCCGCCAATTTCGACCGGCATTGACTTCATGGCAAAGCCTTCTCGATCGCTGGTGACGAGCAGGTCGCCGATCTCGATTGGTCCATTCGTCGCGTCGACGTTCACGAGCACGCGTCCGGTAGTGGCTACCAGCACCTTGCTGTCGCTTTTCTCGCCGAGCATGATTCCGGGCTGGGCCGAGATCACACCAGCGACGCGCGTGTCGTAGCCTTTGTTTGCGGACATGACGTGGTTGGACTTGTTTGAGTCGAGCACTACCACCGTTCCAGCGGCAAACTGCTCGTCGGCGGGAACCCATTCGGCAAGATCCTGATACTTCGCGGCGATATTTCCCTGGACCTTAACGTCGCCGACAACATGAAGGGCTTTTTCCGGATCGGTGGTGCCGATACCGACGTTGCCGCCGCTGTAGTAGATTTCTGTGCCGGCAGTGGTCCATTGCGAACCTATTCCCGACCAGTCCGTCTTGCAAGTGCCGTTTATGCAGAGTCCACCGGAGGCGTTGATCGAGCCGCCTTGTACGTCGAGCTTGTATCCCGGATTGGCGGTGCCGATGCCGACCTGACCACCGGCCCTGATTCGCATCAACTCCGAGGCGGTTCCGACCGTGCCGCTGGCCGTCGTGTAAAAACCAATGTCTCCGGGCACTGTGGCAGTGCCAAGTGTTATCTGTGCTCCGGCGACCGCGCCGGTGTAATTGAGCCCGGTGCCCGGATGGCGATTGTTGGTCAACAACAGCATCGGGTTGCCTTCCCAGTTGCCTATGAAGCCGGCGTAGTTGTTGCCACCTTGCAGACGGATCGTTCCGACAGTCTGTGAGGTGTTGTAAACGTGGAGCGCGTCTTGTGGGTCCGGGGTGCCGATACCGACTCTGCCGATTGACGAGAACCGCGCTACTTCGGAAATTGTGCCGGCATTTCGCAAACCGATGGCGAAGTCGGCGGTCGTTGCGCTCGCAGTATGGCTTTTGAAAATGCCCGCCAGCCTTACTCCGGTCGAGATGTTGCTGTTTGTATCGAACGCTGCGAGGTTGATCTCAAACACGTTGTTGTTCGTCGTGTTGCCATTGACGAGACGAATCCGCGCGGGGCTCGGCGTGGTGGCCGAGTAAACACTGGTATCGGCAAACAACAGGTCGAGTGGGGTGCCCGGGTTGGTTACGCCGACGCCGAGAAATCCCGTAGACGTGATTCGCATGCGTTCGACTCCGTTCGTCGAAAACATGAGCGGATCGGCAGTCGTCGTTCCCAGTTCAGCTCCGGGAATCGTTGGGTGACCGCGGAAAATGCCGCGACTGCTGCTGGCGCCGAACGCCTCGAGATATTCGCCGTTCGCCAATGTCACGTTAGCGAACAGGTAACTGACGTTGACAGCCGGACGGCTGGGCGCCGTGTTGTTTTCGGTCGAAATGGGAGTAGTCGATTCGCCATCTTTTTGCTGCGCCAGGAGTCTATAGGAGCAACTGAATAGAAGAATCACGGATAGGATCAGCATGCTCCTGAATGAAAGGTTGAACTGACTGCGCTGTTGTTGCGTTCTCATGTCTACCTCTTTCTCGACCCCTGTATGGAGGCGAATTTGTGATGGTTAGGTCCCTGGTGGAAAGCCTTGGAGGGTGGTGTCTTAATCTGAACCCTGGGTCCTCTGTGATTCTCCGTGACCTTTGCGTTTCGCCGAGACACGCGGAGAACTCTTCCAGATTAGGACACTACTTCCCGAGAGAACTTTCTTTACTCAAATGAGGAGCCGACTTATAATCCGCGCTCTCTTAAGCGCGCCGCCTTACACGTTCCGGCAAAACCTCACTTGAATTACACGTGAGAGTATCCGGAGTTCCTTCGTGACAATCCTTAAGAACCCGCAAAAGAATTCCAAAGAAATGCCAAAGACTTCTGTGTTGCTACCCACACCTTTCCGCCCGGCAAGTGGCGTCTATTACTTCGGCCTGTTTTCTTTGAGCCTGGCAGAGAAACAGTTGCGACGCCTGGGCGAACCTATTCGCCTGCCGCCGAAAGCATTCGATCTGCTGTTGGTGCTGATTCAGAACCAGGGAAACCTGGTGACGAAGGAACAGCTATTGGCCGAAGTCTGGCCGCACGTGTTTGTCGAGGAAGCGAACCTGAGCGTGAACATCGCGAGTTTGCGGAAAGTGCTCGATGAAGGTGACGACCAGCAGTACATCGAGACTGTGCCGAAGAGAGGCTATCGTTTTGTGGCGCGTGTGTCGGCTCACGAAGATACGAATGCCGAATCTTATCCAGTCGAAGCGAGAAAGAACGGCGATCCAAACGAGATCGGCGATTCGTTGGCAGTGCTGCCTTTTCTGAACGAGGGTTGTGGTCCGGCTGGAGATTACCTGGCGGCAGGTTTGATGGAGAGCATTACGAACAATCTTTCGGAGTCGCGCGATCTCAGAGTGATGGCCCGGCACACTGTCTATTCACATCACGAGGGCAACCTCGATCCGCGAACGGTGGGACAAAAGCTCGGCGTTCGCTCGGTGCTGGTCGGAAGAATCCTGCAACTCGACGATTGGCTGATCGTCAGGGCAGAACTGGTTGAGGTCAGGAATGGATGGCAACTCTGGGGCGAGCAGTACCACACCAAGATGTCAGACGTGCTCGCCGTCCAACAGGAGCTTACTACCGAGATCGCCGAGCGATTGCGCGTTCGGCTGAAAATATTCCGCGTCAATGCGCTGGCCGCGAAGCTTGCCGATCGCTGGCGGAGGTATTCTCAGGAAGCTCAGGCAGCGTCTCGAGAAGTAGCAACGTCTTCCCGCCTTCGCGATCTTCGAAACCTAATCCATCTTCGAAGCCAGTCTGGCCAATGAGTGGAGCGATGCGCTGAACCTGCGCGATCACGTGTTCGACGCGTCGCTCTTCTTTCACCGCCTCACCACCCATCGTGACGAGGACACTGCCGGCGGCCGCGCCCTTCGTCTCGAAGCTCACGCCGACGAGGGGCAAATACTGCTCCTCTTCCTGTGCGCCGCCCTCGCCCACGACTTCCAATCGCGTCGGCCGAAACTGGTTTCGCCTGGTGAATTCAGTAAGAAAATCTTTCCACTGTGACTGCTCGATAAAACCCGCCATGTTCTCCTCCTCTTACACCTGACTCTGCGGTCTCTGCGGCTCTTTGTGTCTTTGCGGTTACCGATGCCTACCGGTTCTTTACTGCCGACCACTGAGAGTCACATAGTTCACTGCTCTAGCTACTCTGCCTGCGGCGTAAACTCTCCCAACGTCGCGCGAACTTGCTGTTCCTGTCCGCTGCGTTTGATCGTCAACGTCACTTCACTTCCGGGCGGCGTGCCGGCGATCTGATTGCGAAACGTATTCGGATCGTTAACCGCCTGACCGTTCAGACTCGTGATCACGTCGCCGGGACGCAAACCCGCGCGATCGGCGCCGCTTCCCGATTGCACCTGGTAAACAACCACGCCCGGTCCCTGTGTCACCCCCATCCTCGTCGCTTCTTCCGAAGGTATCTTCAACACGACGATTCCGAGTTGTCCTCGTCTCACGCGGCCGCTCTTGACCAACTGGTCCACAACCGTGCGCGCCATGTTGGAAGGAATCGCAAATCCCAACCCGATACTGCCGCCGGAAGGCGATAGTATTTGCGAGTTGATGCCGATCAATTCGCCGTTTACGTTCACGAGCGCGCCGCCTGAATTACCTTGATTGATCGGCGCATCGGTCTGAAGAAAATCTTCAAACGCGCCGTTGCTGAGACCCGTCTGTCTGCCCTTCGCGCTGATGATTCCCATCGTCACCGTTTGCCCCACGCCCAACGGATTTCCGAGTGCCAACACCACGTCGCCGACGCGCGTACGATCCGAATCGCCTAAAACGAGGACCGGTAAATTGCTCGCATCGACTTTCAGAACTGCCAGATCGCTCGGCGGATCTGAACCGACAATCCGCGCTTCGAGCGAGCGGCCGTCGTTCAAGTCCACCCTGATCTGATCTGCGCCGTCGACGACGTGATGATTCGTCAGGATGTAGCCATTGGCGTCGACGAGCACACCCGATCCCAAACCCTGGCGCTGCCGTTCCACAGGCGGTCCTGACGGGGCGCGATCGCCGAAGAACTGCCGGAAGAACGGATCGTCCATGAACGGATACTGCTGCGGCTGGCGCACTCGCGTTTGCGAGTGAATCGTCACCACGGCCGGCGCGGTTTTGCTGACCACGTCGGCATACGAAGCGACCGGAACGCCCGTTGAACTGCCGCCGCCAGTAGCCGGAGCGCTGCTGTTGCCGGCATTCGGATCCGAGGAGGACGCCAGGCGAAAGTCCTCACGATTTCCGCGATTGCAGGCACTCAACAAAACAACCATCGCCAGGATTGCTGCACAGATCTTATTCATCACTCCCCCGCCGGTTCATGTCTGCCAGTTCGCAATTTAACTGTTCGATCCGTGTTACCAGATCGATGATGATCGCCGCGCCGGCGAAGTTGACGCCCAGGTCGCGCCGCAGTCTCTGCATGCGCCGGAGCCGGACCACCACCCGGCGCGGCACCATCGGTTCCGTCGTGTTGCTGTCGACCGAGTCGACCGAGTCGATTAAGCCATGCTGCGCCAATCGCAAAACGAGAGAACGCCGGGCGCCGACTAAGTCAGCCACTACATCGCAAGTTAACGGTTCATCAAGATCGAGATCGCTTGTCCACATATCACTAACTCCGTGGATTGAATCGAGAAGCACGTTGCAACTCTTCGTACAGCCGGCGTTCTTCTTCGCCCACCTCTTTCGGCACGACGATCTTCAAGCGCACGTATTCGTCGCCCCTGCCGCCTTTGCGTTTGTTCAATCCCTGTCCTCGCAAACGCAAACGCTGTCCATTGTTTGCGCCGTGCGGAATCGTCACTTCAACTTTGCCGTCGATCGTCGGCGCTTCAACTTTCGCGCCCAGCACCGCTTCCCACGGCGCGATCGGCAACTCCACTTCCAGATCGTCGCCCTTCACCGAGAAAACCGGATGCGGACGCAAACGAATGTGCAGGTAAAGATCGCCGGGCTCGCTGCCGTTGCTCCCGGTCCCGCCTTGCCCTGCCAACCGGATCGTCGAACCATCACGCACGGCTGCCGGAATGTTCACTTCAATCGTCTTCGGCCGTAGAACTTCACCTGCTCCATCGCAGGTTTCGCACGTCTTTCCGTCCTTCATCCCCGTGCCGTTGCAGGTCGGACAAACTTCAGTCGCCTGCATCTGTAACGTGCGTCGTCCACCGCGATGCGCTTCTTCGAGCGACAATTCGAGTTCCGCTTCGACGTCGCGGCCCCGTCCACCTCGCCCACCCTGTCCACTTCGCCCACCTCGCCCACCTCGCCGCTGGCTGCTTCTGCCGGCCCCGCCAAACAGTTCTTCAAAGATGTCGAAGCCACCACCGCCGCCGCCCGAAGAACGAAATGATCCGAAGTCAAAATCGTTAAAATCGAATCCGCCTCTTTCAGCGCCTCCGCGATTTGGTGGCGGCGGCGCTCCTGCTCCCGACTTCACTGCACGCCAGTTATCACCGTACTCGTCGTAGAGTTTTCGATCCTCCTGGTTCGACAGTACGTCGTAAGCCTCTTGCATCTGTTTGAACTGATCTTCGGCCGACTTGTCGCCGGGATTCAGATCCGGATGAAACTTGCGCGCCAGCTTCCGATAGGCTTTCTTGATTTCATCGTCGGACGCACCACGCTTGACGCCGAGCATCTCGTAGTAGTCTTTGGTCGTCGCAGCCATCGATTCGAATATATGAATTTCAAGGGGGGATTGGTTGTATCGGCGGGGGAAGATTTCCGGCTAGGCGGACTTGACGCCTGTAAGTATAAGCATTTGGGTGGGGAAGTTCATGTGACCGTCGGAGAAGAACTCTTGCACGGCGTCTTTTACTTCGTCTCCGACCTGGCGTCTCTGCTCGGCGGAGAAGCTGTGCAACTTCGTCCGCAACGTGTCTGACGTTTCAGACCGGAGAGACCAAAACTCTTCCGCCGAGATCGGCGCTGCCAGATCGAATCTCGCAACCCGTTCGACGATGTTTGTCGCGCCCGCGTTTTTGAGTATGCCGGCAAGTTTCCCTTCTTCGGCAAAACGAAAGGCATTTGGCGCGTCGGGATCAGCCGGTTGTGAAGCAACGTGACGCGAGACGACGTCGGTAATGATGTAACAGAACGGATTGACCTCGCTCTTGTGCCAGACGACGAGCGCCACGCGGCCTCCGGGTTTCGTCACGCGCAGCATCTCCTTTAACGCGGCAAGCGGATCGGGAAAGAACATCGCGCCAAGCCTGCTTACGACGACATCAAACGCATCATCTGCGAATGGCAACGCGTCGGCGGCACATTGGCGAAACTGCACGTTCGTTAAACCGCGATCGCGCGCATCAGCTTCCGCGGCTGCAATCATCTCGGCGATCGGATCGGTGCACATCACCGATCCCTCCGGACCGACTGTTTCCGCGATTGTGAGTGAAGGTTCACCAGCACCTCCGGCAACGTCGAGCACGGATTGTCCCTGAACAATCCCGGCCTGCTCGATAAGCGCGCGCGTCAATGGCGCAAACATCGCGCGAATCGTGTGACGGTGCCTGGTCCAATACTTTGCCGTCTCGCCCCATTCCCCTAGAGTGTTTCCGTTGCTCACTTGATCGCTCCTTTGCTGTGAGGTCATGTTAGTGTACAAATCACGCTTAGCGGAAATATGAAAATACACGTCTCATTCACAATCGTAATTTTGTTGCTGGTTCTTACCGCAACGGCTCAGGCCCAGGAGACACGCGCAAAGCTCGAAGGGCAAGTTGTGTGTTGCGCTGAGTGTTGGGCCGAGGCTGACCGAGCGAAGGTCCCGTTCGGCACGGCAGAAGATCTCTTGAAGGCCAAGTCGTGTGTTGAAGGCGGAGATCCGACGTTGCTTGCCGTGCGCGAAGGCGACAAGTTCAAGCTCTATCGACTCGCCACCGGCAAGTATCGTTTGCCCGGAAAGAACTGGCTCGAATTCATCGGTAAAAGCATCGCGGTTGAAGGCACGATCCAAAGCCGAAAAGAGACGAGCATCATCCGCGTGGACACTCTCGCCGTCGTCGCGCCCAGCCTTGCCGAACAGGAAGCTGCGAAACTCACCGGCAAACAAGTGGATCTCTCGCTGAAAGATCTCTCCGGCGCAGAACAAAGCCTCGCGGGGTACAAAGGCCGCATCGTCATCCTGAACTTCTGGGCCACCTACTGCATTCCCTGTCGCACGGAGATGCCGGATCTCGCCGCGATTCAGAATGAATTCGGCCCTTTTGGCGTGCAGGTGATCGGCGTGAATACTGACGACGAGGACGATCGCAAAAAAGTCCTGCAGTTCGTAAAAGAGACGAAGATCAACTTCCCGGTGTGGGTCGGCGGCTCGATCGAGCAGATGATGCGGTTTGGACTCGGCGGCGCGTTACCCGGAACGGTCGTGATCGGACAAGACGGTCGCATAGCGAAGATCATCTCCGGCGTCGTCGATCCGGTTGCCCTCAAGAAAGACATCGAATCATTAATAAAAATCGCGAGCGCAAGTCCCGGAAAAAAGGAGCCCTCCCGCCGAGCGACAGCATCCGCGGTTCCGAGTTGACCGCTTTGACCCGGCGAGGGCCGCGCCGTGAGCGGGGCAGGTGAAAATGAATATCGATGGACGTTCGGCGTGCGTGTGATCTCGAATCAGATCGACCGCGCGAAGTGGCGCAACACGCTTACTTATCGATTCCACCCTCGATTCACAGCCGGCGTCGAGTACAACCCGCTAGCCGGCAAAGTGAGCCCGCTCGCCAACCTCGTCGTCATGACTGAAACACACGCGCGGCCTGCTTTGATCGTCGGCACAAGCTCCGATCGCATCGGCACGCCATCGGGACAGTCGTTCTACGCCACGCTCAGCAAAAACGTCGAGCATTACATCAAGCTGCCCGTGAGCCCGTACGTCGGTGTTGCTTACGGCACGTTTGAAGATCGCGCACGTGTGATCGGCGGCTTGAACATCACGTTCGCCGAGCACTGGAGTTCGACGATTCTATTCGACGGCGTCCGCGTCCATCCGCTCGTGAATTACACACACGGCCGCCACCAATTCGGAGTCATCCTCGAACGCGGCCGAAATCCCGGCGCCAGCTACAGCATCTCTTTCTAGAAGAATTATCTGTAAGCGCTGACGTCAGCCGTCGCCATGCGAATGCGCGATGGATTGCCAAACTCCGTCCACGCAAAATGCACTTCGTTTCCGGCCCGGGCCATCCTCGGAAACCCGCTCGATCGCGAGATGTCCGTCTGGGCGATAACAACAGGCGTTCCCAGTGAACCGTTCGCTGCTACGCGGCGCGCTTTTATCTCACCGGCGGCCGGCGTGCCGGATAACCAACACACAAGCGCAGAGTTGTCAGCCAGAAGCACCACATCAACGCGTCCCTGCGTTTCACCTTCGTCGACCTGAATCGGAGATCCAAACGTCGCGCCACCGTCAGTCGAGAAGGCGATCTTCACGCGCGGCGTGGCGGCAACCGACGTAAACCACGCGACGGCAACGTTCCGGCCGTTGGCTGCGACCGATGGTCCATTGACCGGGCACCCATTGATCTCCCAGTTGTCGTTATGGACCGGTTGCGGCGATGTCCAACCGCCAGCGGACTGCCGCACCGAGAAGATGTCGCGCACTTCGGTTTGACTTCGATCGCGAAACACCGCGAACACGCCATCACTCGTAATCGCAGCCGACGTCTGACAACACTCGCAGACTCGTTCGTCGAGCTGCGCGTCGTTGGAGACACGGCCGTCTCCATCGATCGTCGCGTAACGCAGGGTCATGTTTACCGGCAGTGGCTTGTCGTCATCGTGATCGTCTTTCATGTCTTTCATGTTGCGGCCGTCAAGCCAGATCGCGCCCAGGCGGCCGTCAGCCAGCGGAACAAGCGAGACAAATCCATGCTCGGTTTGCGTGTTGTCGAGATGAGGAACGATCGGCGTGGTCCACGTCTCCCCTGCATCTTTAGAAAGCGCGATATTGACGTCGTACGCGTAAGTTCCAGCACCACTCTTGACGAGCCAATGCGCCGCGAGTGAGCCATCGTTGAGCGCGATCACCGAGGGAAAGTCGGCCCAATTCACAAACCAGTTTTCACCTTCCGCGACCGTCCGAGGCTCACTCCACGCGCCTTGAGATCGCGCAGCCATGCGCAACGCGTAACGCTTGTCGTTTAGTTTCTCGACCCAACTAAGAATGACGCCGCCGCCAGCAGTTGCAGTTAAATCAGGCTCTCGACTGTCTCCGAGAGCAGGCGAGTCGGCGGGACGTATCACTAAGGTGCGATTTGGATCAGTAGTGCAGCCAAAGCTTATAACCAACACGAAAAGTATCGAGACAACCTTCAAAGCCGTCATTTACAGCCTCAATGCCCGGTATTAACAGAAAGCTGGCGTTTGGGTGGACCAGCGAGAATGCCTTGCGCGAGCTTGACGTGGGCCATCATGCGGATCTCCTGACGATCGAATCGACCCGCGAGGTTCACCGCACGATCGAAGTCAAACCAGGCAAACGATCCAGCCATCAGGGAGAGCTGCGTCAGGAGTTCGCCAACTGGACCATACGCCGACATGTTCCACTCACCATCGCGCAGATAATTCGTCTCATAACCGTCGAGTTTCGCTGCCATGTCGACCAGATCGTTGAGTCTCGGCACAAGCGACTCCATGACGCCCATACAGCGCTCGCTCTTCTCGTGACAATACGCCACTGCCAAAGCAATCTGGGCGGCGGTTTGCTCCTTGCCGGGCTTCATCGTGTCGGTTAAATCACTCGCCCGATCGAGCAACTTGAGTGCGAGTTTCCGATCGGCTGGCCCAACGTTGATCAGGAACGTGACACGCTGCTCAGATGACGTAAACGTATTGAGTTGTTCCTCGATTTGTTCCAATGTCACCTGTTGGGCCTTCATCTTGTCAACCTTGTCGAGTTGGGCCAGCAGGTTTTTTCGCACTTCAGGATTTTTGATGTAAGTGTTGGCAATCTTGCGCACCTGCTCGTAATCACCAGCTTGCCTGGCACGGTCGATCAGGTGCCAGTAAACCGGTTCGGCGTACTCGGGATGCTTCGCCGCTGCTGCCAGGATCTCGTCCGTGGTCCCTTCCTCCAACAAGTCGCCCATCTCCACCAGGGCGGTAGTTTGTTCGAAATTTGTAACCGCCTCCGGCGCCCACTGTTTAAGGCGGGCCGCGCGCGAATCAAACTTCTCCATTTCAGGCACTTCTGACGCGACCCAGTAGCAATACTCTCTTCTTGAGTCGTTCTCCTCGAGTTTGCCGCCACATCCATTTTTGATAGCGACGGCGACAAAGGTGGAAATCAGTTCTCGATATATTGTCGCGTCGGCGGCCGGAGGCCGAAATGATTGAGCCAGGTTTGACGCAAAGTTTCTCGCATGCCAGTCGTTCATCAGGTCGGCAGTTTGCAGATTGCTGACGATCTCCTTGTAGAGCGTTTGGGCGGCGTCTTTGTGCTTCAGGTTGAGTCGCCTGAGCACCGTGAGTAATTCGTAATTGATGCCTTTCTTCAGTTGTTCCCGAGCTAATGCCAAGGCGGCTTCCGGATTGTTGGCGGCAACTTTTTGGGCCAGCCTCATTTCGATGTTATCCAGGTGCCGAAACACATACTCCGGCATGTCGTCATGTTTGAACTCGGTCGCCTTGAGAAAGCCGATCGCTGCTTCGCCATCATGCTTTGCAATGCGTTCAACGGTGTCGTTACGTAACTTGAGAAAGACGAGGAGCACATTATCGGGAGCCGGTTTTGGTTGCCATTTTTGCAGCTCTGCCCTGATGTCCGTCTCGACTTGAAACAACGCCGCGCGAGCGAGTTTTTCGTCATGCGGCCAGAGCGAGTCGGCGATGTTTGCGCCTAAGCGCGCGCGGTTTTCGGCGGATTGCAGCGCTCCGAACTGGCCGGCGACGGACGCGAGCAAGGCGAACGCCTTTTCGCGTAAAGCAGCGGTTTCATCGTTTTGTGTGGTCTGGGCGCGAGTAGATCCGGTGAATATCGCAATGCTAAGGAGCACCGCGAGTGGGAGTATTCGTGGCCTATTCATTGTACCTCCATGCCTGCGTTCGAATAATCAAGGCGATTGACGCTGCCAGCAAGAGCGGTGAGGAATATACACCCGATGTCAGCTTACCCATGTAGATCGAAAGAGCGATGTGCAGCAATCCGTTCAGCAACATGACCGTGGCGAATACGTAAGAGATCGGGCGCATGGCCCATCGTCCGTGCCAAACGAAATAAGATGCGCCCATCAACGCCACCACGGCAAAGATCAATAACGACAACCAGCCTTCATAGGTGAACGTGAGCAACGGCAGTTCCGGATTTCTCTCGCGAAGCGCAACTACCGCCGGATTATAAAGCGACAGGAAATCGGTTACAGCCTCGTCAGCCACATGAATCGCAAGCGCGGCACACAGACCCATCCACGCCCACCAATGCAGCCTCCGGATACGATTTCGGCGAGAGATATTCAAACTACTTCGCGTCGTTCGGTTTCAGCTCGAATTCAAAACCGTGATCGCCCGGCAGCTTCGGCACTATCACCCAGAGCGCGTGCCAGGTTAATTCCTCACAGCGCGCAGCAGGTTTATCGTAACTGATCTCCATCCGGTAGCGTTTTTCGTCAAAATCCTTGTAGACCTTTTGCGAAAGGCTCGGCGGCCGCGTGCAGTCGCCGGTGTTCACGTTGTACCCCGCCAGTGTGTATTTATCGAAATCTATCGCGAGGACCGCAAAAAGCTCCTTGCACTCGCGGCTCCTGCCTTCGAGCGCGCGTTGCAGGAACTCATCCTTCATTAGGATCCACTGGCTCTGGCGGTCGAGAGACAGGCACCCTTTCACGTCGATCTCGCGCGATTCGATCAGCTCCGGTTTGATCCCCGATGGCTGTTTCGGAAAATAAAAATCCTGGCCGTCCGCGTTTACACCATGAATCCTGTCCACCCGCACTTCACTTATATTCAGCCCATAACCCTCCGGTATCTTGTCGATCAGCATCCATCCCTCGCGCGAACCTCCAGCGCGGCAGCCGCCATAGACATTGTTGATTACCAGGAGATACTTTTTGTCCGTATCGCTGCGAAATATCTTTGCTTGAAGGCGCATGTGGCAGTCGCCTCGTCCGCTGTAGCGGATAAGCGTTTGCGTCTTAAGATCGACATTGAGCGCGCGTAGAAGCTCCGCGCATTTCGGATTCGCCAGTAGCGGTTTTAGCTTCTCATCGTCGTAAATGCCGTCGCCCCGAATATAGCAATCCGCGCCGGGGCGTCTTCCGAACAACAGCGGCACACGGTTCAAAGGCTGTATCTCGACATATCCTGCCGGCAACTGCGCGTGAGCAGGAACGTCCGCCGAGAGAATGGCGCTCAAGAGCGCGATAATCAAAAAAGCTGCTTTTTTCATAAGACGGTAAATATCCTCCTGCTCCTAATCGCAGAAATCTCGCTCTTTCAAGGTCACCGCGTCAAATTAAAGTTGGCAACAAATTTCATATTTCGCCAGCGATCTTTTAGGTTTTGCTCACGTGGTGGTGACGCGTTCAGTCTGTTATATTGGCTGTTCCCAATGAAAAAGTTCTCGCACACAACAGGCTCTCGCGTCGTTTCTGCGGCTGTTTTGGCCGTGATTATCGGGGCGTTGTGCTTTTCTGTGGGCGAGGGACTGCGGCTCACGCCGTTTCCGGTTTCCACGCAAATGCAGGATGCCGGTGTTGTTGTAAGTAGTCCATACGCCGAGATCTCCCTGTCACAATACGGCCCGTTAGATGTTCCTGCGCGGGCTCAGAAACGCAGCAAACGTTGCGCAGTCGATTTCGCTGCTCCGGGTTCGCCCGTGGTCGGCGAGATCGTGACTGTGTCGTCCTTTTTACCAGACGAGCAGGCGATAGACGCCGCTTCTGTTTTGTTCGTTGCGAGGCCGGCAGGCCGCGATCCGCCCCTCGTGTCCTAACCGTTCCCCGCAAACAAGAGCGTCATTAAACCACTGCGGAAGATCTTTCTTCCGTAGCGTGCCGTCTATCGCCGTCGAGATCTATTCAAACAGCGATCGACTAAACGGAAGGGACTATTCAGAACATGTCAACTATTAAAGAAACGGCGCTGCCCGGCGTCGGCCGCAAATTCCAGTTTGAAACTGCGAATGGCGATCGTCTCGTGATCGTGATCCACGACGACGGCACTCGGGAGCTGTATCACTTCACGCGCAAACATCCGGATCGCGTCGCTTCGGTCGTCACACTCGCCGACAGCGAAGCACGACAGATCGCGGGCATCATCGGCGGACTCACCTACGTTCCCAAGGCCCTGCCTTCCGCGGAGATCGTCCTGGACGACCTGCTGCTCGAGTGGTACTCGATCGAGCCCAAATCGGCGTGCATCGGCAAGACCATTCGCGATCTGCAAGTGCGGTCGGCGACGGGCGCGTCAATCGTTTCGATCATCGAACCCGATCGCGTCAAACGCATCAATCCCGAAGCCGACACCGTGCTTCATGAAGGCGCGACGCTGATTCTCGCCGGCGATCGGCGGACCATCGCGAGCCTCAAGAAACTCCTGACGACGGGGAAAGCGGAGTAAGCGATGGACCATCTCGTATTGGAGTTCGGCCTGGCATTGGCGCTGATCGGCCTCGCGGTCTCACTCGCAGCCAAGCTTCGCTTATCGAACGTGCCGTTTCTGATCCTGATCGGAATGGCGGTTGGACCACACGCGCCGCAAATCGGAGTCTTCGACTTTCGCTTCATCGGCAGCGCGCCGATGATCGACTTCATGGGTCGCGTCGGCATCCTGTTTCTGTTGTTCTATCTCGGACTTGAATCGAGCGTCAGCCGTTTGATCCAGGCGGGCCGATCGATCTTTCTCGGCGGCACTATTTATATCGCGCTGAATTTCACGCTCGGTTTTCTGTACGGGTATCTCACCGGGTTTTCGCCGACGGAAATGTTGATCATCGCGGGCGTCACGACGATCTCGTCGAGCGCGATTGTCGCCAAGATCCTGTTTGACTACCGGCGGACGGCAAATCCCGAAACGGAGCTGATACTCGGAATCACGATGTATGAAGACGTGTTTCTCGCGGTGTATCTGTCGTTGATTTCCGGGATCGTGTTGAGTGGAGCGACTTCTGTTGGCGGCGTGTTGTCGTCGGCCGGATTGGCGCTCGGGTTTATCGTCGGGTTGATCGTGTTGGGCCGATGGGCCACGCCGTTGCTCAACTGGTTGCTGCGCATCTCGTCGAATGAGGTGTTTGTGATCATCGTCTTCGCATGTTTGTTTATCTTTGCGGGGTTGGGCGAGACGATCCACGTCGCGGAGGCGATTGGAGCGTTGTTGCTCGGGTTGATACTCGGCGAGACGGAGCATAGTGGCCGGCTGGAAAAGCTGGTGGTGCCGTTTCGTGATTTCTTCGGCGCGATCTTTTTCTTTGGTTTTGGATTGACGGTCGATCCGTTTGGTTTGGGAGGCGCGGTGTGGCTCGCGATTGGCGCGGCGGCGTTGTCGCTTGTCGGCGTGATCATTGCGGGGCAGTTGGCTGCGCGGGTGGCCGGGCATTCGGGCGCGACGTCTTTGAATGTTGGTCTGACGTTGCTCGGGCGTGGTGAGTTTTCGATCATCGTCGCGAAGCTGGCGCAGGCAGGCGGAATGGTGGCGATCATTCAGCCGTTCGCCGCGTTGTATGTATTGATACTCGCGACGTTCGCGCCGTTGTTGGCGAAAGAATCCGAACGCATCCACGGATTGGTTGCGCGGATCTTCGGTAGACGACGGAGGCGTAGTGAGGATGACGTCGCAACTGAACTATCCGACGCACAGGGCGAGCATTGATCGGCTGCGAAATGTCTATTGAGACTATGCTGTCTTATGAGCGCCCGCGATATGTCTATCGAGACCTATGCTGTCTGATGTCTATTGAGCCCATGCTGTCTTATGAGCGCCGCTAGGCGCGGCCAGAAGGTAGCCAGGGGCGGTGCGAGCGAAGCGAGCGCGCCCCTGGATAACGCCGACCAAACGTTGAGCACTG
>DATELZ010000150.1:0-11838 GCA_035276045.1 Pyrinomonadaceae bacterium
GGTTTGGACTCGGACGATCCGCTGGCGTTAGGCGAAGTCGGCAAAGTCGGTGTCGCGATCGACTCGCTCGACGACATGGAGCGTTTGTTCGCCGATATTCCGCTCGACGAAGTCTCAACCTCGATGACGATCAACGCGACCGCGGCGATCCTGTTGTCGTTGTATCTCGCGGTGGCGCGCAAGCAGAACGTTCCGTTCAACAAAATACGTGGCACACTGCAAAACGATATTTTGAAGGAGTACATCGCGCGCGGCACTTACATTTATCCGCCCGCGCCGTCGTTGCGTTTGGTTACGGACATCTTCGCGTACTGCGCTCGCGAAGTGCCGAATTGGAACACGATCTCGATCAGCGGGTATCACATTCGCGAAGCCGGGTCGACCGCAGTGCAGGAAGTTGCTTTTACGCTTGCTGATGGAATCACGTATGTCGAGGCGGCGCTGGCGGCGGGTCTTGAAGTCGATCAATTCGCTCCGCGCATTTCGTTTTTCTTCAACGCGCACAACAACCTGCTCGAAGAGATCGCGAAGTTCCGCGCCGCACGACGGCTGTGGGCGCGCATCATGCGCGATCGTTTCAACGCGCGCGATCCGCGTTCGTTGATGCTGCGCTTTCACACGCAAACCGCCGGGTCGTCGCTGACGGCCCAACAGCCTGAGGTAAACGTCGTACGCACAACGATCCAGGCGCTGGCCGCGGTGCTCGGCGGGACGCAGTCGTTGCATACGAATTCGATGGACGAAGCGCTTGCGTTGCCGACCGAAGCAGCGGCGCGAGTCGCGCTGCGAACGCAGCAGGTGATCGCTTACGAATCGGGCATCGCGGACACAGGCGATCCGCTGGCTGGCTCGTACGCGATCGAAGAGTTGACGAACCGGATCGAAGATCGAGCGCAAGAGTACCTGACGAAGATCGACGCGATGGGCGGAATGCTGCGGGCGATTGAAACCGGTTACGTGCAACGCGAGATTCAGGAGTCGGCGTATCAATATCAACGCGCGATCGAAGCGCAGGAGGAGATCGTCGTCGGCGTCAATCGTTTCCAACTCGAAGACGAACCGCCGGTGCCGTTGCTCCGGATCGATCCGGCTTTGGAACAAGCCCAGGTCGAGCGCGTGAGAGCATTGCGAACGCGCCGCGATTCCACCGCAGTTGAGAACGCTTTGAAAGAACTGGAGCGTGCCGCAGGAACGACGGAGAACTTGTTACCGCGAATTCTCGCGTGCGTCGAGTCGTATGCGACGGTCGGCGAGATCAGCAACACGCTACGACGCGTCTGGGGCGAATATCGAGAGACATCAACGGTATAGATGTTTCCCGCAAAGGCGCAAAGACGCAAAGTTAAGAGGCAAGATTATTAAGAGCTTATCTTTCCTTTGCGTCTTTGCGCCTTTGCGGGAAACAATCCGGAGAAGTTAATGAACCGAAGAACGTTTACTAAATCTTTAGCTTTGAGCACGCTCGTGACGAGCTTCGGCGGCGTCAACGTCATCGCGCGCAAACCAGCGACGCAGTTTTCCATCACGATGGACGACTTCCACTGGCAGAACGCCGTCAAACAAACCGCGCAGGAACGAAACCAGTCGATCCTCGACGCGCTAAACAAACACTCGATCAAGGCCGCGCTCTTCGTCATGGGCCGAAACATCGAGGACCAGCAGGGAAAGGACCTGCTCGCAGCCTGGGACAAAGCCGGCCATCTGATCGCCAATCACACCTATTCGCATCGCAACTTCAACGAGCCAACAACTGACGTAAAGATCTACGAGCAGGACATCCTGCGCGCTGAGAACCTGCTCAAGGAGTTCCCGCGCTTTCAAAAGTATATTCGTTTCCCGATGTTGAAAGAGGGCGAAACCGCGGCAAAGCGCGATGCGATGCGTTCGTTTCTCGCGCAACACAATTATCGCAACGGTTACGTCACCATCGACAACTCTGACTGGGCCATCGATCAGCGTCTCACTGCGCGTCTGACCAAAGAGCCTTCCGCCGCTGTGAAACGGTATCGCGATTTCTATCTCGAACACATGTGGGCGCGCGCCGAGTATTACGATTCACTCGCGCAACGCGTCCTGGGCCGCCCGGTGAAGCACACCATCCTGACGCACTTCAACCTGCTCAACGGTCTCTTCCTAAACGACGTGATCGAGATGCTCAAGCGAAAAGGCTGGCAGCCGATCGACGCCGGGGACGCCTTCAATGACGCCGTCTTCCTGGCCCAACCGAAAGTCGTTCCCGCCGGCGAAAGCATCATCTGGTCGCTGGCAAAAGAGAAGGGAACGATCGCCAAGTCGCTGCGCTATCCCGCCGAAGACGGTGAGTATGAAAATAAGCGCATGAACAAACTCGGACTTTAATCCTCATTCGAAAGGTCACTACGATGAAAAAATCCCCTATCCTTGCGTGCATCGTGTTGCTGTCCGCTTCAATCGCGCAAGCCCAAACTCCCGAGCCGCAAGTGAAGCAGGCGGACATCAGCACGTGGAAAACTTACAACATCAAGGACGACAAGGTCTCCGCCAGTTTCCCTACCCATCCGGCGATGACGACCCACACCAGGTACGAAAGGCCAGGCAAGAAAGTGACGGACCGAATGGTCGGCGCGTATGCTGATGGGGTTGTCTACATGGTCTATTCGTATGAAAACGCCGAGCCCCGAATCTCGTTGGAAGATTTTTTTGTCCGCGATGTGGAAAAAAACGTCTCAAACGCGCGAGACGTAAAGCTCGGTCGTGCGGCCGGTAAAGAGTATTCGTCTGAGAAGAGCGGCGTGCACGCGACGATGTGGTTTTTTGCAGCCAACAATCGTCTTTACAGATTCAGCGCCACGGGTGCGCCTGCCGGCGACCCCGCTGTGAAACAGTTCTTCTCTTCAATAACACTCGACAGCAAAGGCGAGATTGAAGTTTCTGATGGTCCTGGAATTCTTTTGCCAGGAATAACGGTCGAGGATTTGCCGGCGCCACCGGCTGGGATTTCGTCAAGAACAGGGGGTGGGAGTGCGCTTGGGCCGGGGAGTCAGCCGTCGAGCGGGATATTTACCGGAAAGGAGGTCGACACAAAAGCCCGCGTGGTTATGAAGCCCGAACCTTCTTATACAGATGCAGCCCGGCAGGCGTCGATCGCCGGCACGGTTGTTCTCAGGGTTGTCTTTGCGTCAAATGGCGCCGTCGTCAACATTCGCACGGTTCAGGGACTGCCTCATGGACTGACAGAGCAGGCCATAGGCGCCGCGAGGAAGATCAAGTTTATTCCCGCGATGAAGGACGGCAAATTCGCCTCCATGTGGATTCAGTTGGAGTACAATTTCAATCTTTATTGATGAGCGTCACGCACCTTCTCGAAGTCAACAACCTGCAAACACATTTTCCGACTCGCAGCGGGCTCGTGCGAGCGGTCGATGGCGTGAGTTTTTATCTCGATCGCGGCGAACTGCTCGGGCTCGTCGGCGAATCCGGATGCGGCAAGTCGATCACCGCTTTATCCGTGATGCGATTGATCGCGCCGCCGGGAAGGATCGTCGACGGCGAGATACTCTTCGACGGTAAAGATCTACTGAGACTTTCCGATTCCGAGATGCGACAGATGCGCGGTGACGACATCGCCATGATCTTTCAGGATCCGATGACGTCGCTCAATCCTGTTTTCACCGTCGGCGAACAGATTGCGGAAGCGCTGCGGCTGCACCGCAAGCTGTCACGCCACGACGCACGCCGCGCGACGATCGAAGCGATGCGCGAAGTAGCGATTCCCGATCCGGCCCGCCGCGTCGACGACTATCCACATCAACTCTCCGGCGGCATGCGGCAGCGCGTGATGATCGCGATGGCGCTTGCATGCAATCCGAAACTGCTGATAGCCGACGAGCCCACCACGGCCCTCGACGTCACCATCCAGGCGCAAATACTAGAACTCCTGAACGAGTTGCGAAAACAACGCGACCTCGGGGTGCTCTTGATCACTCACGATCTCGGCGTCGTCGCGGAAGTCGCGGATCGGGTCGCCGTGATGTACACGGGCCGGATCGTCGAAGAATCGCCAGTTGACGAACTCTTCGCGCGGCCGAAACATCCGTACACGGAAGGACTGCTTCGCTCCGTGCCGAAACTCACGAGCGAGCACGTTGTGAAAAAAGAACGGCTCGAAACGATCGAAGGCATCGTCCCACGCCCGACAGATTTGCCGCCGGGTTGCCACTTCGCGCCGCGCTGCCCGCATCGCATGCCGCGCTGCACGCAGGAAGAGATCCCGCTTTATCAACTCGACGGCGGCGTGCAAGTGCGTTGCGTGCTTTACGATCTCGCCGCGGCAGTCGCCGCCGACCACGAGGCCGATCAACTGACGCAATGACTCCAAAAGCCGCCCTTGCCGAAAAACTCGTCAGCGTTCGCGATCTCGTCAAACATTTTCCCGTCGAAGGATCGGACGACGTCGTGCGCGCAGTCGACGGCGTCACGTTTCAAATCTTTGCGGGCGAGACACTCGGGCTCGTCGGCGAATCCGGTTGCGGCAAGTCGACAGTCGGACGTTGCATCCTGCGTTTGATCGAACCGACGTCAGGCGAGGTCAACTTCCAGGGACGAGACGTTCTCTCACTCGACAAACGCGAGTTACGACAGATCCGCCGCGAGATGCAGATCATCTTTCAGGATCCTTACGCGTCCCTGAACCCGCGCATGAAGATCGGCGACATCGTCGGCGAGCCGCTCGTGATTCACAACGAGGGCACAAAGACCGAGCGCCGCGATCGCGTGGCCGATCTGTTGCGCCGCGTTGGACTCGATCCCGATTACATGAATCGCTACGCGCACGAGTTCTCCGGTGGTCAACGACAACGCATCGGCGTTGCGCGCACGCTCGCGCTCAATCCGAAACTGATCGTCGCCGACGAACCTGTTTCCGCCCTCGACGTGTCGGTCCAGGCGCAAGTGGTAAATCTTCTCCAAGAGCTACAGACGGAATTCAAGCTCACTTATCTTTTCATCTCACACGGACTCGCCGTCGTCGAACACATCTCAACCCGCGTGGCGGTGATGTATCTCGGCCGCATCGTCGAGATCGCGCCGGCGGCGGAGTTGTATGCACAACCACTGCATCCGTACACGCAGGCGTTGTTATCGGCGATTCCGATCCCCGACCCACGTCAGAAGCGGAAGCGAATCATCCTCCAGGGTGACGTGCCGACGCCAATCAATCCGCCGTCAGGCTGCCGCTTTCGCACGCGCTGTCCGATCGCCATCGAAGACTGCGCCCACATCGATCCCGAGTTGTGCGAAGTGTCGCCCGGGCATGAAGTGGCATGTATTCGCGTGCCCGGTTGGGGCGAAGCGAGGGAAGGAGCTTAGTGCTTGGTACTTTGTACCTGGTTCATTCGGACAAAGCACAAAGTACCAAGCACTAAGCTCAAAGCCAGTCTCAAGCGTGAAACTTTACCGTTCGTCACGCCGTATCACCGAAACACGGATTTAACGAATAACAACCATATCAGGACTTCGACGGAAGATTTTTCTCCCCGTCTGTCTGTCAGAGGAGACTGAAATTGATGAGTGCAAACGAACCTAACTTCCAGCCACCGCCACCGCCCGTAAAGCCGCCAGCGGAAACGAAGCCCCCCAGGCCGGTCAAGGTGCGGCCATTTGCGATCGGGTCGTTTGTGCTGGGTTTAATTGTCCTCGGCCTCTCGATCGCGGGCCTGATTCCCGGTGGATATACCACCGCGGCCGCCCTCTGCTTTGCCGGCGTGCTCCTGTTTGCCCTGAGCTTCATTCGTTTGCCGGATGTGCCGGCAAAAGAACCACCGCTGCCCTTCTTCGATAAAGTATCGGGAATTTTCTTCGAGCCGAGCCGAGTGTTTCGCAACCTGCGCGAACATCCGAGTTGGGTTGGCGCATTTCTGATCATTGCCGTGCTCTCGGCGATTTATACCTTTTGCTTTGTGCAACGAATCACGCCGGAACGAATGGTAGAGCACAACACGCAAAAGTTGTCCGAGATGCAGCCCCCGTTCAGGCCGCCTGACGAAGAGATCGAACGCCAGAAAGTTGCGGGATTGACGGCGCTAAAGAACCCGGCTTCGCGTGCCGCAGGCGTCCTCAGCTCATTTGTCGGGATTTTTGTTCTTGGTGTCTTTGTCGCTGCGGTCTCGATGCTCGGAATGCTCGTGTTTGGCGGGCGCATCAATTACTGGCAGTCGTTGGCCGTGGTGTTTTACTCGTGGCTGCCGGTAGCGGCAATTTTGCGAATACTCGGGCTGGTAATTCTCTACATAAAATCGCCTGAAGATCTGCATCCGATACTCAACGCGGAAACTACGCTGCAGGACAATCTCGGCATCCTGTTCTCGCCGGCAGATCATCCGATCCTCTTTGTGCTCGCGAGCTTTATCGGGCTCACGTCGTTTTATGGTCTGTGGTTGAGAGCGAAGGGATTGCACCTTGGCGCAACCCGCGGGAGTAGTGGGGCAGGATGGGGTGTGGCCATCACGCTGTGGCTGTTGGCGCTGCTTTTCGTAACCGCACTTACAGCCTTGTTCCCAGGTTTTATCAGCTAGTCGTAAAGGCTATTCGTATCTGAGCGATTCGATGGGATCGAGGCGCGCGGCTTTCCACGCCGGCCACAAGCCGAAGATGAGCCCGATCCCAACGCTCGCAATGAGCCCGCCAATAGGCGCCCACAGCGGCACGTAAGAGGGCAGCAGTAAACTCAGCAGCAGCGTCAGTCCCCAGCCGATCGACAGACCAACTATCCCACCCAGACCGGTCAGCGTCGCAGCTTCGATCAGAAACTGCCACATGATGTCGCTGCGCTTGGCGCCGATTGCTTTGCGCACTCCGATCTCGCGTGTTCGTTCGGTGACCGAGACGAGCATGATGTTCATCACGCCGATCCCGCCCACCATCAGACCCACTGAGGAGATCACTACCATCGCGATCGCGAGGCCGGCAGTGATCGCGCGGAAGTTGTCGAGAATGCCTTCCGAAGTCTGCAACCCGAAGTTGTCGTTTTCGGCGAAAGGCACCTGGCGTCGCACACGCAGCAGGTCGCGCACCTGATCCAGTGCTTCTTCCATCATGCCGGCGCGCGCGACGGCGAGGATGTAGATGTCGTCTGCGTTTGGTTTTAATTTGTGGGCCACTGAGAAAGGCAGGTAGATGACGTTGTTCTGATCGTCACTGCCGCCGCCAATCAAAAACTGTTCGCGCTTCGCGAGAGTGCCGACCACGCGAAATTCCTGCGTCCCGATCTTGATCGTCTGTCCCACCGGCGAGCCGAGTTTGAAGAAGTCGTCGGCCACTTTCGATCCGACTACACAAACTTCCTGGTTCGTGTCGTTTTCAGTTTGCGTGAAGAAGCGGCCTTCGGAGATGACCTGCGTGCCGGCTTTCTCAAACTCCGGCAGAGTTCCCTGGAGTGCAACCTGCGCCGAGGTCTTGCCCCCGCCGGATACTGATAACCTTCCGCCCCACCAGTTGTTGGTGATGTCGAGGAACGGCACTGACAACTCAATCGTCGGCAGGGATTGGAGCGCGATGGCGTCGTCGTAAGTCAACTCTTTGCGCATGCGCTCTTCGCGCGACATGCGGCCGATGCGAATACCGGGATCGTACTTGCTGACGTAGATCGATCGGGTGCCGAACGATTCGACTTCATTCTTCACGGACACGTCGATGCCGCTGATGATCGACGCGATCAACATCACCGTAATGATGCCGATGACGACGCCGAAGACGGTCAGAAACGAACGGAGCTTGTTCCCGCGCAAGGTCGCGAGGGCCATCTTTAGGTTTTCGTAAATGTCGCTTCTGATGATTCGCATTGTTTTGAACTTTGTGTTTTGTGCTTAGAGCTTTGTTCTCAGGCAAAGCAAGCACTCTATTTCAAGGTAAGAACCAAGTACAAAGTACAAAGTTCTAATCCGCCCTCAACGCTTCAATTGGATCGAGCCGCGCGGCTTTCCACGCCGGGAAGATTCCCGAAGCGACGCCGGCAGCCCCGGAAACGCCTAACGCGAAAGCGATCGCGAGTAGGGAAAGATAAGTGGGAAAGATCCACGCCGACACGATAAAACCGATGACCCACGCCAGAAAGATTCCAATCGCGCCGCCGATCGTCGAGAGGGTCGCGGCCTCGACGAGGAACTGTTTCAGTATATCCATCTGCCGCGCGCCGAGAGATTTCCTGATGCCGATCTCCTTGGTCCGTTCCGTCACGGCCACCAGCATGATGTTCATGATGACGATCGCGCCGACGACCAGCGCGATGCCCGGAACGGCAATCGCGACGATGAAGATGGTGCCGAAAAGTCGATCGCGCAAACCGGTGATCGCATCAGGCGTGACGATGCCGAAGTTGTCTTTCTCGCTTGGCGCAAGCTTGCGTCGCGCGCGCATCAGGTAACGGGATTCTTCGACGGCGTCGTTGAATAGATCGTCATTCTTGGCAGTGGCGACGAAGTAGAGCGAGCGCTGCCGGATGAGCCCGCCGTAGTTTACGGCGTAAGTTTTCAACGGGATGATGATGAAAGTGTCCTGCGGTATACCGAACACAGTTCCCTTGGCTGTTTCGACGCCGATGACGCGATACGGCAGTCCCCGGATGGTTATTTCCTCGCCGAGAGGACTCATTGTCGGGAACAGCTTGGTGGCGATGTCAGCGCCGATGTAAGCGACACGCGCGCCGTTGTCGTTCTCCGGTTCCGCGATGAAGCGGCCTTCGGCGACGTCGCGATTCTCGATGTCCACGCAGTTGGCCGTCGCACCTGAGACAAACACGTCCTCTAACACTTCGTTGTTGCGTTTGACTTCCACCGGAGTCCCACGGGCTCGCGCGCCGAGCTTGTCGACGAGTGCGGCGCGTTCTCTCAGGTAGTCGTAGTCGTCCAGCGTCAGTTCTTTGTTGCGTCGTTGAGCTGCGGCGATCGTGTCAGTGTCTTTGAAGTCTTCGAGGGGATTGAAACGTTGAATGGTGAACGATTTGGCCCCGATTCCGGCGATCTTCTCGTCCACGTAGCGATTGAACCCCGCGATCAGCGAGACCACGGTTACAAAGGCCGTTACGCCTACGATCATTCCGAGCAGCGTCAGGGCAGAGCGCAACTTATGCGCCCAGATGGCGGCGACAGCGAGTTTTAAAGTCTCGATAAATTTCACAGCGTTTACTAAGGTACAGCTATTACGGGGTTTCCTGGGCTAGGGTTGCAATCAGCATATTAGGCAAAGCTTACTCCCAACGCAAAGCATCTATGGGATTCAGGCGGGCGGCTTTCCAGGCGGGCCACAGTCCAAACACGATTCCCACCGCCGCGGAGAGGCCCACGCCGAGGCCGATGGCCCACAAGGGCACATACGCCGGCAAGGGCGAATATCTGTTGATGATCAGGCTGCCGATTTCACCCACTGCCAGTCCGATCAGTCCGCCAATCGCCGTCAAAACCACTGCTTCAATCAAAAACTGCGACAGGATATTAAACCTCGTCGCGCCTACGGCCTTGCGCACTCCAATCTCCTTCGTTCGTTCCGTGACGGACACCAGCATGATATTCATGACGCCAATCCCGCCAATCATCAGCGCCACAAACGAGATGGACGTCAGAACGAGCGCTGTTGCTCCTGTTAGCTGGTTGTACACGTCGAGGAGAGAATCTTGAGATGAGATCCCGAAGTTGTTCGGTTCGCCGGGCGCGAGACGGCGGCGGCGCCGCAGAATGTCTGTGATCTCGTCGATCGAGGATTTCACGAAAGCACGGGAACGCGGACGCACGATGACGAAGAAGACAGATTCCGGAAACGGGCGATCGGGATAATACTTGTCGTAGGTGGTGATGGGAATGAAGATTGAGTTATCGCGCGACTGGCCGAAGAAGTTGCCCAGCGGTTCCATCACGCCGATGACGCGAAACGGTTTGCCTTCGATGCGGACTTCCTTGTCGATCGGATCTTCATACGGAAACAGCGCTTGTTTTACGTCGACGCCGATAATCAGCACGTTCGATCGATCCTGGATGTCGATCTCGTTGACGAACCGGCCGCTGGCGACGTATTGCGAGTGAACGAATTCGTAGTAAGGCGTGACGCCGAAGAGAATCGGCGTGTCGGTCTGTTTTTCCTGGTATCTGACGGTTGCCGCCAGCAGGCGATGGATTGGCGAGACGCCCACGATCGACGGCGCTTCGGTGCGCAGCGCTTCGACGTCGTCCATCGTCAGATCCTTGCGATGAATCTCTTCCGGACCCGGCGGACGGCCAAAGCTCGGGTCAAACTTCGAGATAAAGATCGTATTCGAGCCCAGCGACTCGATCTGATCCGCGAAAGCTTTGTTAAGTCCCTGGATGATCGACACCATGAAGATCACGGTGAGCACGCCGACACTCACGCCGAGGATCGTCAACGACGAGCGCAGTTTGTTCGTGCGCATCGTGTCGATCGCCATCAGGGCTGATTCTTTAATATCCGCGAACCGCATTTATTCTGCTCTTAACGCTTCTATTGGATCGAGCCGCGACGCGCGCCACGCGGGCCAAAGTCCCGCGCCAATGCCAAACAACGACGAAACGCCGACGCCCAACACTGCCGACATCACGCTGATCAGCAACGGGAAACCGATCAGCGCCGAGATCACATACGCCAGTCCAAACCCCGTTCCGACGCCAATCGCGCCGCCGATTGCCGTCACCAGCACGGCTTCGATCAGAAATTGCGTCAGGATGTCTTTGCGCCGCGCGCCGATGGCTTTGCGAATGCCGATCTCCTTGGTCCGTTCAGTCACCGAGACCAGCATGATGTTCATCACCACGATTGCGCCGACGAACAGCGACACGCCCGCGACGAGTACCGTCACGATGTAGATGTTGGACGTAGCCGAGCCGTACAGGTTCAGAAATACGTCCTGTGTTTCGAGTGAAAAACCTTCGTCGTCGGGATCGTCCATCGAGTGACCACGACGGTTTCGCATGATCGTCTTGACCTGATCTTCGGCGGCCTCGAGTTGTTCCGCTGCGGGCACTTGAATAAAGACGACGAGAGATCGGCGCGCGCCGTAGATCTTTTGATACGTCGAATAGGGAATGTAGACGACGTTGTCGCGCGAGAAGCCGAAGATCGAACCCAACGGTTCGAGCACGCCGAGAATTACATAAGGCCGGCCGTCGATGCGGATCTCCTTGCCGACGGCCTGGTCTGCGGGCGCATCCTGAAACAGGTTCTTCAACATGTCCGTGCCGATCACGCAGATCTCGCGGCCGGAGTCGCCTTCGCTTTCGGTCCAGATGCGTCCGACGTCGATATCGACGCCGTCGATGTCAAACATCGTGATCGGATCGACACCGCGGATGCGAACGTTTTCCGCTGTTTGATTGGCGTATTTGACCGTCTCGACCGCATTGCCGGCGATGCCGACACGCCAGCACGACGTACACAAACGCGCAATCGCGTCCGCGTCTTCATGCGTCACGTCTTTGCGGCGGTTGAACTTGATGAAGTCTTCGCGCGAGGTAATGATTTGCGGGTTTTTCGAGATCGTGAAGACTGTCGAACCCTGCGAGGAGAACGTCTGGGCCACCGTTTGGTCCAGACCGTTGATGATCGTGACCACCGCGATCACCGCTGTGACGCCGACGACGATCCCGGTCAGCGTCAATGCCGTGCGCAGCTTATTCGCGCGCAGGCTCGTCAGCGCAACGCGAAAGGCTTCCCATATTGCTGTGAGACGGAAACGTGAAAATGACGTGATGCCGCTTCGGCTTTGCGCTTCAGTGGGTTGGCTTTGTGCCACGCTGCTTCGGCTTTGCGCCGCACCATGTTGGCTTTGTGCCGTGCCGCGTCGGCAGAGCCGATTCAAGA
>DATELZ010000151.1:0-6673 GCA_035276045.1 Pyrinomonadaceae bacterium
CGACGCGCGGACGGTTTGGCCCGCGAGACCGCTGGTGTCGACCTTGATCGTGTTCGTTCCCTGACCTTCGACGATGGTTCCCGCCGAGACGGTCCAGTTATAGACCGGCGTGATCGACGGCGTGCCGCCGGAGGCGCGCGAAGTAAACGTCAGCGGCTGATCTAGCCGCACGTTAGTCGGGCAGACGATCTCGACGTTTGGACAGACAGGAGGAATTACCGGACAGGCATTCACCAGCACGGTCACCGAGGAGAACGCGTGACATTCGCCTTCGTTGCTGCTGGACAGAATATCGAGTGAGGCCTTGTGATAACCGGGTTTGAGTCCGCTGAGATCCCAGGTGACGACCGGGCCATCGCCTGCGATCGTGCCGGCCGTGGTGGACCAGCGATATTTGATCGGGTTTCCGTTAGGAGAAACGGCGCGTGCATTGAGTTGCACCTTGGGCGCGCCGGCCTCCGTACACGCAGTAACCGCCGCCGCGTTGGACGTCAAACTGAGAGTCAGGGGAGCATTGACGGAACTAACGACGGTCGGTTTTTGCGCTAGCGTTTGCTGGGCAAGAAACATGGCTGCCAGGGCAATTGGCGCCACGTACATGATTGAGCGGGGGCGTTGTCTTCTGAACATCTGCACTCCTTAGAAAGTCACAACGAATCTTAACTTCCACTTCCAGCCGCACTCGAAGGGTTGCCGGTTTGACTACAGATCGAAATTGGCGTTAGATAAGTGCGCTTCTTTCCCCAACCTAGGGCTATTCATAAAGCGGCTGATGTCCTGCGAGATGAGACTAATTCTCTTATTCTGCTCCGTGTGTTTACTGGTGTTTATCTCTAGTTGCAATCGGAGCGGTCAGCAGTCGACGAATAATAGTGCCGGAACGGCGCAAGTGTCCAACGGATCAACCGGAGATCGTTCGCAGGCCAAAACGCTGCTGGAAAAAGGCAAGCAACTGTACCGGGACGATCAGGATACGGAAGCAGTCGCGGCGTTTGAACAGGCGGTCGCGCTCGATCCGGATCTCGCGGAAGCGCATTTTCGCCTCGCGCTCGGTTACGAAGCACTTGCGAAACGCGACGAAGCAGAATCGGAGTACAAGAAAGCCGTCGACGCTTATAAAAAGCATCTCGACGCCAGCCCGGACGATGCCGAGGCCCACTATAATCTCGGACAAACGTATGCGAATCTCGGTCAGTACAGTGACGCTATTCGCGAGTATCGCCAGGCGACGAGGTTGAAGACCGACGATCCGGATATTTTCTACGACCTGGGCGTGGCGCACACGAAGTTGGCGCAGTATGACGCGGCTGCGGCGGCATTTTCGAAGTCGTTGGAGATCGATCCCGATTACTACCGGGCGCAAGATGCGCTCGACGAGGCGCGGGAAGGCGTCAAACGCATTCGCGCCGGCAAGAAGCACCAGGTAGATTTGTTGAAGAAACAGAAGGAAGAGGAGTTGAAGAAGGCCGGACTGGCGCCCGCCTCGCCGACTCCGAAGAGGACTCCGAAGAGTTAGTATGGCTACTCACACTCCGCCACCATATTTCCCGCAGAGTTCGCTTTCGCCGCCGAACAAGAAACGTTACCGGAAGTTCAAGCTGCTGATGCTGTTGCTTAGCTTGGTGCTGGTGGTGATTGTGGGCGCGGCGGGCTATGGTATTTGGAATCTGGTCAAGTGGTTAATGTAGACGCAGGTGGTGTCTTAGTTTCAACTCTGTGTTCTCTGCGTACCTTTGAGACCTCTGCGTAAACTTCACTTTAGGTGTGCTTAAACGCAGGGCACACAGAGACACGCGGAGAACGCCGAGCAAAATAAGACATCCATCGGGCTCGCGCGCTTGACACAAAGGCAGTCCGACCGTATAGTCTGCCGTTTCGGACATGGGGGTCTGAATAATAAGCAACGTCCAGTTGGTTCTGTCGGTGTGGAGGCGTTGCTCGGCCAATGCGGTAATGGCCGTTGACAATTATTGTGGCGTAAATGGCCCGCGTTGCGATTGACTTGGTTAATCGCCCCCTCGCTGGCTCGCGCGAAGTCACAAACTTCTCGCCTTTATCAAAGCGACGCCACAGAAAAGTTTCGGCTTAAGGGAAGCCACGATCCACGCCCGCCGCTAACAAGCGAAAAGTCAGAACGTCCCTAAAACCTAATTTTTAACAGGGCAGCAGCCTGCGCTGACTGCCGGACTGGTTCCGGAAAGAGGCAGGCACGGCCCCTTTTTGCGCTTCCGAGCGCTCAGAGTTATCGAAGAGGGAAACAGTGCCGACGATTAATCAACTCGTTCGCAAAGGCCGCCAACAGGTCAAATACAAAACGGCCAGCCCCGCGCTCCAGAGTTCGCCTCAGAAGCGCGGCGTTTGTACTCGCGTTTACACCCAGACGCCGAAGAAACCCAATTCGGCCCTGCGAAAAGTGGCGCGCGTGCGGCTTACCAACGGGATCGAGGTCACCACCTACATCCCCGGCGTGGGCCACAATCTTCAGGAGCACTCGATCGTCCTGATCAGAGGCGGCCGTGTAAAAGACCTGCCCGGTGTTCGCTATCACGTGATCCGCGGCACGCTCGACTCGGTCGGCGTCGCCGATCGCAAGCAGGGACGCTCGAAGTACGGCGCGAAACGACCCAAGGCAAGTGCCAAGTAACGAGAAGAAGATATGCCAAGACGAAGAGTAGCTGAACGACGCGAAGTGCTTCCGGATCCGGTCTACAGCAGTCCGCTGGTCACGAAATTTATCAGCGGCGTGATGTGGCAGGGGAAGAAGTCGGTAGCCGAAAGTATTTTTTACAATGCGATGCGGCAGATCGGCGACAAGACCGGTGAAGAGCCGTTGAAGGTCTTCAAGCGCGCCATCGACAACGTAAAGCCCACAGTCGAAGTGAAATCGCGGCGCGTCGGCGGTTCCACTTACCAGGTTCCGATCGAGGTGCACCAGGAGCGGCGCGGCGCCCTGGCAATTCGTTGGATCGTTTCATATGCGCGCGGACGCGGCGAAAAGACGATGACCGATCGTTTGGCGGCCGAGATTCTGGATGCTGCCAACAACCGTGGCAACGCGGTTAAGAAAAAAGAAGATACGCATCGCATGGCCGATGCGAACAAAGCGTTCGCGCATTATAAGTGGTAATGATGAGGTGAGCTTTGTGCTTGGTGCTTTGGTCTTTGTCAAAGCACTAAGTTCAAAGAACAAAGCTCAAAATAGCAATGGCGAAGTACGATTTAAGCAAGTTCAGGAACATCGGCATCATGGCCCACATCGATGCCGGTAAGACCACCACCACGGAACGTATCCTTTACTACACGGGCATCACGCACAAAATCGGCGAGGTGCACGAGGGTACGGCGACCATGGACTGGATGGAACAGGAGCAGGAGCGCGGTATCACCATCACCAGCGCGGCAACCACCTGTTTCTGGGAAAAAGAAGGCGTCGATCACCGGATTAATATCATCGACACGCCGGGTCACGTCGACTTCACGATGGAAGTCGAACGTTCGCTGCGCGTGCTCGACGGCGCTGTCGCAGTGTTCGACGGCGTAGCCGGTGTCGAGCCGCAGTCCGAGACTGTCTGGCGTCAGGCTGACAAGTACGGCGTTCCCCGCATCTGCTTCATCAACAAGCTGGATCGCGCAGGGGCGTCGTTCGACCGTTCATTCGAGTCGATCATCAGCCGCCTGGGCGCTAATCCCGTCGCTTTGCAGATCCCGATCGGTCTTGAGGATCAACTCAAGGGCGTCGTCGATCTGATCCGGATGAAAGGTTTGATCTGGAAAGACGAGAGCAAGGGCGCGGAATACGAGGTCGTCGAGATTCCTGACAACCTGAAAGACGATGCTGTCGCCGCTCGCGAGAAGCTGATTGAAGCCGTCGCCAGTATCGACGACGACTTGATGCACAAATATCTCGAAGGCGAAGAGATCAGCGAAAACGAGATTCGCAAAGCACTCCGCCAGGGAACGATTTCGCTCAAGCTCGTGCCGGTCGTCACCGGTTCGGCGTTCAAGAACAAAGGCGTGCAGACGTTGCTCGACGCTGTTGTCGACTATCTGCCGTCGCCGCTTGATATTCCGCCGGTCGAAGGAACGAATCCGAAAAACGGCGAGGTGGAAGCGCGTCCGCCGGATGCTGCGGCTCCGTTTTCCGGACTGGTCTTCAAGATCATGGCCGACAAGCACCTGGGCCAGCTTTCGTTCGTCCGCATCTACAGCGGATCGATCAAGGCGGGTTCTTATGCTTACAACCCGATCAAGGACACGAGAGAACGCGTCGGCCGCCTGATGCGCATGCACGCCAACAAGCGTGAGGACATTGAAGCGGCGAGCGCCGGCGAGATCATCGCCATCGGCGGCATGAAGCAGGTCACTACCGGCGACACGATTTGTGACGAAACGAAGCCGGTGGTGCTCGAAGCGATGGAGTTTCCCGCGCCGGTTATTCGCGTGGCCGTGGAACCGAAGACCCGCCAGGACCAGGACAAGCTGGGCGTCGCCTTGAACCGCTTGGCCCAGGAAGATCCGTCGTTCAATGTTTCGACCGATCAGGAAACGGGACAGACGATCATCGCCGGCATGGGCGAGTTGCACCTGGAGATCATCGTCGATCGCATGAAGCGTGAGTTTGGCGTGGAAGCGAATGTCGGCAAACCGCAGGTCGCTTATCGCGAGACGATCACGAAGCCGGCGCCCGGTAAAGAGGTTTACAAGAAACAGACCGGTGGCCGCGGTCAATACGGTCACGTCGAGATCGAGATCGAGCCAGCGCCCGGCGAAGGTTTTGTATTTGAGAATGAGATCACCGGCGGCGCGATTCCGAAGGAATACATCAAGCCGGTCGAGCAGGGAATTCGCGATGCGATGGAGCGTGGTTTCCTCGCCGGTTATGAGATGGTGGACATCAGGGTCAAGCTCGTGTTCGGTAGTTATCACGAAGTCGACTCGGATGAGCGGTCGTTCCACATCGCCGGTTCGCTCGCGTTCCAGGATGCAGTTCGCAAAGCTGGTCCGGTATTGCTCGAACCGATCATGCGCGTTGAAGTGGTCACGCCGAACGATTACACGGGCTCCGTCAACGGCGACTTGAATTCACGCCGCGGACGGATTGAAAGCATGGAGCCGCGCGTCGGTGGCGCGCAGGTGATCACGGCCTTCGTTCCGCTTTCGGAGATGTTTGGCTACACCACCGATTTGCGCTCGGCCACGCAAGGCCGCGCCACCTCGACTATGCACTTTGAGAGGTACGAACAAGCCCCAAAGAACATAGCTGAAGAGGTGATTGCGAAGGTTCAGGGGGTTGCAAGGTAGCGAGCTAGCGGGCACAGATCCCAAAATGGTCTGGGCCCTTTTTAGTGCTTGGTGTTTTGTGCTTGGAGCTTTGGACTGATCGAGTTCGGAACAAAGCTCAAAGAACAAAGTACAAAGCTCAAACTAAAGCACACGGGGACTAAAAGAGATGTCGAAGGAAAAATTTGACCGTTCCAAGCCACACGTGAACATCGGAACGATCGGGCACGTGGACCACGGGAAAACGACGCTGACGGCGGCGATCACGAAGGTGTTGGCGAAGCACAATCCGAAAGTGCAGTTTGTGGCCTTTGATCAGATCGACAAGGCGCCGGAAGAGAAAGCGCGCGGCATCACGATCGCGACGGCGCACGTGGAGTATGAGACGGCGAATCGTCACTACGCGCACGTGGACTGTCCCGGACACGCGGACTACGTGAAGAACATGATCACGGGTGCGGCGCAGATGGACGGGGCAATCCTGGTGGTGGCGGCCACGGACGGCCCGATGCCGCAGACGCGCGAGCACATCCTGCTGGCGCGGCAGGTGGGGGTGCCGGCGATGGTGGTGTTCATGAACAAGGCCGACGCGGTGGACGATCCGGAGTTGCTGGAACTGGTGGAACTGGAAGTGCGCGAGTTGTTGAGCGCGTATGAGTTCCCGGGCGACGAGATCCCGGTGGTCAAAGGTTCGGCGTTGAAGGCGTTGGAAGGCGACCCCGAGTGGGAGAAGACGGTGGACGAGCTGATGGCGGCGGTGGACAGCTATATCCCGACGCCGGAGCGCGACATCGAGAAGCCGTTTTTGATGCCGGTGGAAGACATCTTCACGATCCAGGGCCGCGGCACGGTGGCCACGGGCCGTATTGAACGCGGCAAGGTGAAGGTGAACGAGACGGTGGAGATCGTCGGCATTCGTCCGACCACGAAGACGGTGGTGACGGGCGTGGAAATGTTCAAGAAACTGCTGGACGAAGGCGTGGCGGGCGACAACGTTGGGTTGCTGCTACGCGGTGTGGAGCGCAAGGACATCGAGCGCGGACAGGTTATCTCGAAGCCGGGTTCGATCACGCCGCACACGAAGTTCAAGGCAGAAGCCTATGTCTTGACGAAGGAAGAGGGTGGACGCCATACGCCGTTCTTCACGGGTTACCGGCCGCAGTTTTACTTCCGCACGACGGACGTGACCGGTGTGGCGCACCTGCCCGAAGGAGTGGAGATGGTGATGCCGGGGGACAACGTGCAGATGTCGATCGAGTTGATTGCGCCGATCGCGATGGAGAAGGGGTTGCGCTTCGCTATTCGTGAAGGCGGCCGCACGGTAGGCGCCGGAACAGTTTCGGAAGTCATTGAGTAAGGATTAGAGTTATGCCACGCGATAACATTGTGCTCC
>DATELZ010000152.1:0-14104 GCA_035276045.1 Pyrinomonadaceae bacterium
GGTGACCGTGCCTGGTTGCTAGGGCCAGAGCCGGCACTGAGTTCCGCCTTTATAACTCTCATCGATCATGACGCTATGTATTTACAACGTAACCCTGGCGCACGTCGATTCCTATCCGAATCGACCGTTGATCATTCGCGCCTTCGATCCCTTGCCGGTGGTCCAAACACTGCTGCCGCACGAACTGGAAAACCTCGTGGCCCTGCAACTGCTCGACATCTCCGCCGAACTCGACGTGTTAGAGCAGTGGAACCCCGGTCTTCCGATCGAACTGGTGCTGAATGATCCGGAGAGTGAAACGATGAAGCTGTACCGGCTTTGCAAACTGCAACGATCTCATCCGGTTCGCGTTGTGATTCCGATCGTTCCTGGTTTTAGCAAGGCGGTCCGAGTGGCGTCGTTTCTTCGTCTGCCGGTCAAGCTCGAAGGCGGACAACCCGATCCTTCGTTGGTTGACGAGCTTGCGGATACGCTCGAGTTTTTCCTGCACAACTCGGCTGTGTCTGAACCGGTCGACTATTTCAATGGCTTGCTGTCGGCCCTGCTTCACAAGCTTCCCGTTACGTTATGGGCCATTCAGGAAGAAGATCCGTCACTCGTTCGTTACGTCACGGATGATGGTAAGGAAACTCTCGCGCGGCGGCCTTTCGACATGCAGGATGGAAACCTCGACAGTTTTCAGTTTGAATTGACGAAGCGTGTGTTGAGCCCCGATGCCGAGTGCGCTTCGTGCGAGTTTTTTATGAACTGCGGCGGCTATTTCAAATGGCCGGAGCGCGATTATTCCTGCGACGGCATGCTGCGTGTTCTGCGGCGTTTGCGCGATGCCGCTTACGAGTTGCAAGACGACCTCTCCCTCTACCCCACGCGAACGGAGTCGGCAACATGATTGGCAGTCAACTCTCACTGATCCTGTTGCCGACTAACCGCTGCAATGTCGCTTGCGAGTATTGCTTCGAAGACAAGACTGCCGACTTCATGACGCACGAGCAGCTTGCGCTGACGATCGAGAAGCTGTTGGACCACATGGAGCAGCAGCGGATCGCGGAGTTGATCATTTACTGGCAGGGCGGGGAAGTGATGATCATGCAGCCGGACTGGTTTGCGCGGGCGCATGAGTTGATTTCCGAGGCGGCGAGTCGAAGAGGGAAGCAGATCGGACACAGTTTGCAGTCGAACATGATCGGCTACAGCGCGAAGTGGAACAAGATCATCGCCGAGATGTTTGGCAACAGTGTCGGCACGTCAATGGATTTTCCGAACTTGTATCGCAAAGCGCGCGGACACACGGCTGAGGAGTACACGCGGCTTTGGACGCGCAACATTCTTGACGCACGCGCGGCGGGTATTCGGATCGGCGTCATCTCGATCCCCAACAAAGAGACGCTGCGACTCGGCGGTGAAGCGTTTTACTCGTATTTCGTCGACGAGTTGGGTGTGACGGATTTCCAGGTGAACACTTCGTTTTCCGGCGGCGAGCTAAATGATGCGAAGACCGAAAGCATACTGGACATGCAGGCGTTGGCACGGTTCTTTGTCGAACTGGCGGACGTTTGGTTTGCGCGCGGGTATGCCGCCGGAGTGAAGCTTGGTCCAATCGACGAGTTGGTCAATCACTTCATGGGCCGGGTGGCGAGTTTGCCGTGTATCTGGCAACAGAATTGTGCTGACAATTTTGCCAGTATCGACGCGCGCGGTCATGTGGCTCAATGTGACTGCTGGGTGACGAGTTATCCGGAGTATCGCTTCGGAAATGTGTTTGGCGCGAAGAGTTTCTCGCAAGTGATGAAGGAGAGTAA
This sequence comes from Pyrinomonadaceae bacterium, assembly GCA_035276045.1. Classification (GTDB taxonomy): domain Bacteria; phylum Acidobacteriota; class Blastocatellia; order Pyrinomonadales; family Pyrinomonadaceae; genus PSRF01. The sequence continues at coordinate 1,800 of DATELZ010000152.1, forward strand.
GGCGCGGCAGCGTTTTGTCAGCCGGCCGGAAGCGATGATCGAGCACGAGACGTGTGCTGCTTGTGATTATTTGTCGATCTGTCATGGCGGGTGTCCGGTCAGAGCTTACTCGATAACGGGCGAATTCTTCGTCAAGGATCCTTATTGTGAAGTTTATAAGGCGTTGTTCTCGCGAGTTGAAAAACTCGCCACCGAACTTTCACGCGCGCGGTTTTCGCGCAGCCTCCCCGTTTTGCAAACGCGTGGTGGTCCGGTTAACCAGGAAATCAACTTATGAAACCTAAAGAAGCAACGAACAACGACGTCGAGAAACCGATGGATGAGACGCCGCCGGTGCCGTTCTCGTCTCTGGTGGCTGTCGATGTGTTTGCGATGTCTGACAAGGGACACGTGCGCGCGCATAACGAGGACCATTTCATGGTGGTTCGTTGTGGGCGCGCGATCGAGACTGTAATGAGCAATTTCGGCGAGAGCCAGCCCGGGGATTTGTTTGAGGAGAGCGGTTTCGGAATGATCGTGGCCGATGGTGTGGGCGGCGAAGCAGGGGGCGAGATCGCCAGCAGGCAGGCGATCTACACGTTGCTCAGTTTGGCATTGCACACGCCTGATTGGAATTTCCGTTGGGGGCCGAAAGAGCGAAACACGGTGATGTGGCGTATGAAGGATCGCTTTCGACGCGTGAACGCGGCGTTGCTGCGTGATGCGGCGGCGCATGCGAGCCTGACCGGGATGTGTACCACGATGACTGCGGCGATCTCGCAGGGCGACGATCTGATCGTGGGCCATATCGGCGACTCGCGCGCTTATCTTCTGCATCGGGGCAAACTCGTTCGCCTGACGCGCGATCACACGCTGGGCGCGCGACTGGTCGAGGACGGGACACACAAGCCAAACGATCGACTCGTGCGGGAGTTGCGGAACGTGTTGATGCAGGCGCTCGGCTCGAAAGAAACCGAATGCCTTCCGGACGTTCACGATTATCTGCTGGAGAATGAAGATCAGGTGCTGCTCTGCACGGACGGCCTGACGGACATGGTCGACGACACCCTAATCGAATCAGCCCTGAACGACGCCCCCTCCGCGCGCGCCGCCTGCCAAAGCCTGGTCAACCTGGCCCTGAGCAACGGCGGCCGCGACAACATCACCGTCATCGTCGCGCGTTACTCGATTCCGAGCCGGGAATAGCTAAGCGCAGCGGTGTCGAGTTGCTTCAAGCGATTTTTCGGGTGGACCTACGCTTGGAAGACGTCATTGAATGTTTTTCTATTTGACGTAACGCGGAAGATTCGTAGACGCGCTCACCGCAATCAGGACACTCATAGAATTCGATTCCCGGCGCAGAATAACTGCGTCCCTGTCTGGTTCCAGTCACGGTCTTCTGTGTCTTCCTTATATTCCTTCCGCCGCAACTCGGACAGATAGTTATATTCAGTCTGCTCATCGCCGAAATTCCCTAGAGATTCGGTTCATGGCTGGAGTCTGCCAAATCTTCGAACCGGCTGATGCGCAACTGTATCTCACCAACAATCTGCCTGACTTGCGCTAGATCGTTGTCACCCAGGTAGTGAGCCAGTTTATTCAACAACGGTTCGAGCCCTGGTTTGTGAGCATACATCAAGGTTGCGATGTCGTTCTCGTATAAACCGACGCGTGTGAAATTGCCTTGACGATAAAGTGAGGGAAGAGCGTAAAGCTTCAACAGGATCAATCCTTCGACAGTCGCGCATGGAATATCCTGTTCGACGAAGTGTTTACTGGTAATGTAGCGCTTCCGAACCTCGTCGAACAACGGGTTGCTTGTTAGCAGCACGTCGACCTTGAGATCATCGAAACGGCTGCGAGCAAAATCCGCGTCGCGCGTCTCAAGACTCAACTCAGACAACCGTTTGAAGTCTGACACGGCCATGATCAGATCTATATCTTCCGTGTTGCGGCCTTCAACATATTGGAGCAGTGCAATTCCGCCTACAAGGACATAGTCGATCTGGCGGTCTCTCAATAAGGCGAAGAAGCGTGAGACTGTTTCGAGGATGTCCGAATTCATACGAAGATCCTGATGATTTGTCGGATTGAACAGCACGGCATTGCGAATTACTTCGCCGATGTGCACTCGATATGACACGTTGGAGTTCATGCGATCTGGAACACGAGTCTAACTCACAAAATACGCAAAGACCACAAAAAGCTATTGTGCCCTTAACTTGTCGCTTACCAGAGCGGCGTTATAGACTTCAAACGCTCCCCCGATTGCAATGCCTGAAACTTTTTCTCAGTATTCGCCCAAGGACTTGGCGCGTTGGAGGTTGCTGTCTATAGCCTTCGCCGTGCTGTCTTTTGGCATTGGCGCGGCGGCGTTGCTAGGTTGGATTTTCGATAACGATTTTCTCAAACGCATCCATCCCGAATTAGTGACCATGAAGGCAAACACCGCCGTTTGCCTCATGCTCGTCTCGCTTTCCATCCTGCTAATTCAAGACCGATCCGCCCGAGCCGCGAGAAGACGTATGGCCCAGGTGTGCGCCGTAATCGTCGCGATCGTGGGCTTGATCACGTTGAGCGAGCATGTCTTCGGTTGGAACCCCGGCATCGATCAGTTGCTGTTTTCCGAGTCGCGCGAAGAGGCCGGGCTGTCATTCCCAGGCCGCATGGGCGTCGCCGCTTCGCTCAACTTCATGCTCCTCGGCATCGCGCTCTCGACGATCGACGCACGTGCAAAACAATGGTTCCGTGTATCGAACACTGCCATTTTGCTGGTGATCTCTACTACGCTCCTCGTCTTCCTCTACTACGTTTACGGCGTTGAAACAATCGAACCGGTCGCTCTCTATTTCACGATTGCGCTACACACCGTGGTGGCGTTTCTGAGTCTCAGCGCTGCAATCCTGTTAGCGCGGCCGGAGCGCGGCATGGTCGCAACGTTGCTGGGAAACAGTCCGGGCGCGATCGTCGCCCGACGCATGTGGCCGGCGCTGTTGATAGTGATCCTCCTCGGCATGATCAGAAATGTCAGCCGCGACTCCGGCTGGTTCAGCCCGGGATTTGCCACTGCCGTGTTTGTCCTTGCAGTGATCCTGCTGCTTGTCGGCCTGATCTGGTGGACGGCGGTTTCACTCAATCGCACCGATCGTGAACGACGTCGCGTCGATCTCGCCCTGCGTCATAGCGAGTCGCGCCTGACGGCACTGCTCGAACAACTTCCAGTCGGTATCGGTCTTACCGATCGCGAAGGACGCTTCCTGATCAGAAACTCGCTCTTGAACAACTTCGTCGGCGAAAGGCTTTCGTCAATCGATCCAGTGCTGAGCACGCGTTGGCGCGGCTGGGACGAGGATGGACGTCTGCTCGAACCGTCTGAGTGGCCCAGTGCGAGAGCTTTGCGCGGCGAATCGGTGACGCCCGGAACCGAGATGCTTTACACCAGCGAAGACGGCAAACAGATCTGGACGCGCGTGCTGTGTGTTCCGTTTCGTGATCAGTCTGACGAACTCGACGGCGTGATCGTCGTGGTCCAAAACATCGACGAACAGCGACGCGCAGAGAACCGGCTCGACGTCCTGGTTCGGGTGAGCGAGTTGATACGCACGCTCCACGATCCGTATGAACTGTCGTACGCAGTCGCAGAGATCGTCGGCACTCACCTCAACGTGCGTCGCTGCCTGTTCAACGAAACCGATCTCCAACGCGATCTTGAAATCATTCACCGCGACTATTGCGACGGCGCCAAATCAGTGGCGGGCGTGCATCGCATCTCAGACTACAGCAGCCTAACCTCAACCGAAATGGAACACGGCCGCACGGTTGTGAACACCGACTCGAAAGCCGATACGCGCACCGCCGCCGATTACGAAAGGACTTATGAGCCAAGCGGCGAGCGTGCTTATGTCGCAGTGCCACTGATGCGTGAAGGACATTGGGTCGCGTCTCTTTGGGCCAGCGACGATCAACCGCGAGAGTGGACGAAAGAAGAAGTGTCGCTGTTGCAAACGGTCGCGGAACGCACGTGGACGGCAGTCGAAAAACTCCGCGCCGAAGCCGAGCGCGAGCAACTGCTGCAACGCGAACAGGAAGCACGCGACGCAGCAGAGAAGGCGAATCAACTCAAAGACGAGTTTCTGGCAACGCTCTCGCACGAACTGCGCAACCCGCTGAACGTCATCCTCGGTTACTCGGAATTGTTGTTGCGAATGCCCGAGATCGAACATTCGTCGCGCTTGACGCAAATGGCCGAAGCATTGAGACGAAACGCCCAATCGCAGTCGCAATTGATCAACGATCTGCTCGATCTGTCGCGGTTGCAACGAGGCAAGATCGCGCTGAACAACGAGACCGTTTCGCTGGCTGCGATCATCGACAGCGCGGTTGAGACAGTTCGTGCCGACGCTTCGGCGAAAGCAATCGACATTCGCTTGAACGCAGGCGATCAACTGCTGCTCGTCGACGGCGATCGACTGCGTCTGCAACAGATTGCGTGGAACGTGTTGAACAACGCGGTGAAGTTTACGCCGCATGGCGGCAGCATCGAGATCGGTTTGCGCGGCGACAGCCACAATGCCGTCTTCGTCGTCACCGACACCGGACAGGGAATCGATCCGTCTTTCCTGCCGCACGTGTTCGAAATGTTTCGCCAGGCGGACGGCAGCAACAGACGCAGGCATGGCGGCCTGGGCATCGGTCTCGCCCTTGTGCGCCAACTGGTCCAACTTCACGGCGGCACGATCGAAGCTCAGTCTGAAGGACCAAACAAAGGCTCGCGTTTCACAGTGCGTTTGCCGTTGATGCGTGATAAGGCATCACTCGCCAGCCCGACGGTTACGTCGCCAACGGCCATAAACCTCAACATCGCGCCACAAATGAGTTTTCTGATCGTAGACGATTCGGAAGACACGATCGCCATGCTCGAACAGTTACTCCGTATCTGCGGCGCGAACGTCAAGACCGCACTAAACGGCGCGGATGCGTTGCGTCTTGCGCACGAGAATGAGTTTGACGTAATTCTGTCGGACATCTCGATGCCCGAGATGGATGGCTTTGAATTCTTGCAACGACTACGACAAATCGACGGCCGCCAACATGTGCCAGTGATCGCGATCACCGGCTTCGGTCGCAGCGACGATATCGAACGCGCCCGCACGGCCGGTTTCTATTCACACCTGACCAAACCCTTGAACATCCAGGCCCTCGCCGATGTCCTGGATCAAATCGCTCGTCATCGCCGCGGACGCGGCGCCGGCAGCCACGATCACTCCTCCGACACCGACTTCGACGCCACCGCCGGACCGGTATGCTGAGCCTTTGAATACGAGATGTTCCCGCAAAGGCGCAAAGGCGGGAGACTTCTTCCTCCACGTAGATCAATCGTCCGGCAGTGCGCCGCGGAAGAGTGGTTGGCCCGCCAGCGAGGTATAGAAGGCGAAGCCCACGAGGGCCAGTGCGATGATCAGCGCCAACACGTAATCACCTGCGTACCAGGCCGAGAATTCCAAGGTCATCGGAAAGAACACCATGAAGTGCAGGAAGAAAAGCGCCGCGATCAGCGCCAACAGTCCATGACGATACAACACCCACGTAACCAGCGACGCCGATAAGATCGCAAACGGCACGCCAGCGACAGTCTCATAAGTCAAACTAAGCGCGACTGCCCCGATCAGCAACAGCGCAAGTGCCGCCAGTTGCTCACGACGCAGGATGATGTAGAGCAACAACAAAAAGAACAGGACGATAAATCCCTGAAACAATGCCCCATAGATCTGTTGCGTAAAGCCGTGGGCAAATGAGCGAATCCCAAGCAGTTGGGTCGCCGGATAATCAAACCAGGGAATGCGCGGCGGATATCCCAGCGCTTGCAGAACCAGATCACCCAGGTAGACGTGCGTGATGAGCATCCCAAACCCAAATACCGCACCGATGAGTATGTCGCGTCCGACCAGCGGATCGCGAAAGCCACCCGCCAGCAAACGGCTCCACGAAATAATTCGCTCGGGCCAACGCCGTCTCACAAACGGTTCGAACGCGAGATAGACCACCCAAAAGAAGAAGGTCCAGAACAACATGTTCTGAACGCCGGTAATGAAATTGAAAGCTTCCTGTTCGGTAGAGACATGATGCGAGGCGAAGAGCCAGTGGAGAAAGAAGACTGACAACACAAACGCCGCCAGACGAAAAGCGCCTTTGCGATCGCCGCGACCGAGCTTCAGGTTTCGCAAAGCGAGCAAAGCGCTGCCCAGCATGACGATGATAAAGACCGTTAGCAGCAGAACGATCAGCGCCCGTTGTCTAAGCTGCGACTGGCTCGGCGACACCTCGAGCGGTTGGTCCCACGCGTCAAGTATCTCGAAGTAAACCGGCTTGCCTTCAAACGCCGCCGCTTCGACGTGGATCTTCATCTGCGGATTGTCAGGATACGAACCATCCCACGCGGCGCGCGCAGTCGCTTCATGAGGTGGAGTCCAGGTTGAAGGAACTGGTTGAAACTTCGCCTGGTCCAACCCGCTTTCCGCGAAGAGCGGCGACCAATCAGGCGCGGTAACCGGATCTGCAACGACAGTTTTCTGCGGCGGCACTGCATAAAACGAGCGCAGTCGTCCAAGCGTGTCGAGCGTGAGCGTCGTCATACCGGAGAGGTCGCGAGCCGGCTCGAACTCGGTGATCATACCGGCGCTTGTCGCGGCAAACGGCGCCGGGCTTTGTCGATACCAAAAGTAGATCGCAGCAGGTTGGCCCGTGCCTAACTTGTCCCATCGTGATGCTGATTGATCCGTGTCGTGTACGTGCTTGAGATACTCACGATCGATGGCCATTCCATAAGCGGAATCGCCTGCCGCAGCGGTGTAACCAAACTTCTTCACCAACTCGGCCGCGCGATCGCGCAACACTTCCGGCGATTTATTGAGCGGCACTTTGCGATAAAGCGCCGTGTATCGCGAGAGGAACGAGATCGCGGCAACCATCACCAGCACCACCGCTATCAACGAGATCGCCACGCCGGGTTTTAAACCACCTTGCTTCGGCGCTGCCGCGACCATCTCCGGCGACGGAGTCTCGCCTGCTGCGAGCGCGGCCGCGAGTGGATCGTCTCCAGGCAGAGCCGCCGCAATCTGCAACGCCGACGCCGGACGTTTCTCAGGATCTCTTTCCAGGCAACGAAAGATCACACGCTCGACCAGCGGATCGAGATCGGGGACGATCTGCGCCGGGCTCGTCGGCGTTGTGTCACTGCGTCGCAGCCGGATCAACTCCTGCAGAGTTGTAGCTTCAAACGCCCGTTTGCCCGTGAAGATTTCATAGAGCACGAGGCCGAGCGAGTAGAGGTCGCTTTTGATCGTCAGTTCCTGGCCTTCGAGCTGTTCCGGCGACATGTACGCCGGCGTTCCCGATCGCGCATCGTGTCGATCGATCTCGTCAGCGAGCGCGGCGATGCCGAAGTCGGTGATGCGCACGTCGCCATGCTGGTCGAGCATGATGTTGGCCGGTTTCAGATCGCGATGAAGCACGCCGCGTTCGTGGACCGCCGCGAGTCCCGCGCAAAGCTGGCGCGCGACTTCGATCGCCTTGTCCTGCGGCAGACGCCCGATTCGCTTGAGTAAAGACGACAGCTCTTCACCCCGCACAAACTCCATCGAAATGAAGTGCTCGCGCTGATACTCGCCAATGTCGTAAACACGGCAAACGTGGCGGTGCGAGATCTGCCGCGCGACGCTGACCTCTTTATAGAAGCGCGAGAGTGCGGCGCCGTTCGCGGTAAGAGAAGAAGGGAGAAACTTCAGCGCGACTGGTTGTTTGAGTTTGAGATCGTCGGCGCGATAGACCTCGCCCATTCCGCCTTGTCCGAGCAGACCGACGATCCGATAGCGCTCGGAAAGCACGTCGCCGGGGATGAACCGCGCATCGTCGATCGAGTCTGCACTTGGACCATGAGAATATTCGCGAGGTTGAGTAATCAGTTTGGCGGCGACTCCGAAGACATCAGTTTGAATAAACTCAGTCGCCTGTTCGTCGATCCTTAGCAGCTTCTCGACCTCTCGACGAAGCGATTGATCGCTGCCGCAGGCTTCGTCGAGGAAGGCAGCGCGATGTCGAGGCTCACGTTCGAGAACAGCCTCGAAGATGTCGTCAATCTTTTGCCAACGGTCGGGTTTCATCGGCGGAGCCTTCGGTGATCATCTTGTACAGCCACGCTTTCGAGCGTCGCCATTCACGCCTGACAGTGCGCGGCGAGATGTCCAACACTTCAGCAGTTTCTTCAACAGTCAGGCCGCCGAAGTAACGCAGTTCGACGATCCTGCCTTTCTGCGGATCGACGCTTTCCAGAAAACAAAGCGCTTCGTCGAGTGCGAGGTATTCATCGGCCTGCTCCTTGCCGATGACGGCGACTTCGTCGAGTGAGACCTGGACCACGCCGCCGCCTCGTTTGTCTCGCGCGTGCGCGCGCGCGTGATCGATCAGAATATGACGCATCACTTGGGCGCTTACAGCGTAGAAGTGCGAGCGATTGTTCCACTCGAAACCCGCGTGACCCGCGAGTTTCAGATACGCTTCGTTGACCAGCGCGGTTGCCTGCAAGGTGTGGCCGAGACGTTCGTGACTCATCTGGCGGCGAGCGATGCGTTGCAGTTCGTCGTGGACCAGGGGAAACAGCTTATCGAACGCAGACTTATCGCCGTGAGCCCAATCGTCGAGTAACTGGGTGACCTCCAGTGGGGACATGGTCGACATCCGCGGGATTCTACTCTTTTCGCACCGTGCTGTCCGCTTTTTCCGGGATTCGTCGCTTTCGTTGTTGAGAGTTGATTTTGCAAAGGAGAAGACAATGAAAAGGAACCTTATCAGTCTCGGAATTCTGCTGCTTTTTGCGTTTATTCAGCCAGTTTACGCCCAAAACGATCGCGCGGCCGACGAAGCAGCCATTCGCGACAACGTGAAGCAACTGGAGACAGCCTGGAACACTAAGAGCGGCGTGGCATACGCAAAGCCGTTTGCGGAAGACGCCGATTTCGTGGTCATCAACGGGACTTACATCAAAGGACGTGACGTAATCGCCACGTCTCATCAGCGGATATTCGACACGATTTTCAAAGATACGACGCTCTCGCTGACGGTCAAACAGGTCCGTTTTCTACGGCCGGATGTTGCAGTCGTGCACGTGAGCGGCCGTCGCGATGGCCCGACTAAGGAACTCGTACAGGATGCGTTCATGACATATGTCATGACGAAGGAAGGAAAGGTGTGGACCATCTCGGCGTTTCAGAACACCGCTGTGGCCGCGCGATAGCCGTCGCTCACTTTTCGACCTGTGCGTAATGCAGCACAGCGCCGATGCCAGCGCCGAGGAACAAACCGTACGCAACGCCCCAGAGCAGCATGCCGTTGCTGCCACGAAGAGAATCGTTGAGCGCGGAGCCGAGGAAGTATCCGATCGAGTTGGCGATGAAGAGGATGACGGTGAACTCAACATCGCTCTGAGTTTTTCAAAGCCCGCGGCAAACACAAGCGCCATCATAATGGACCCGGCGAGTGACCCAACCCACTCGCCGGCAGCTCCACGCAAGATAAAATAGGCCGCGGTCCAATTGACGGCGTAAACGAAAAACGCCAGCCCATACAGCAGGTAAAACTTCGGCAAGCGCCATCGCCCGACAACCAGCGAACCGAGCACTGCGCCACCCAACGCAATGAACATGATGGTCCATGCGACGTACGCCCCGCCCAAACCGAGATTCCGGTACATCCATCGTTCGCCGAAAGCGACGGTGGCGAACACACATAAACTGACGAGTCCGAATCCGATCGCGCCTGTCAGCAGCGACTTGGTCAAAGAGGGAGCTTGATTTGTCATAGCGATTTAGTTTTGCGTCTTTGCAAGTTGAACCCATCTACTACCATAATCGCGGTCAACATGGAAACATTAAGAACGTTATACGATCCGATTGAGCCTTACGACAGCGGCCACCTTCAGGTGTCGCCCGTGCACCAGCTTTATTACGAACAATGCGGTAATCCGAACGGAAAGCCGGTTGTGTTTCTGCACGGTGGTCCAGGAGCGGGCCTTGATACCGATCACCGCCGCTTCTTCGATCCGCAGGCGTATCGCGTGATTCTCTTCGAACAACGCGGCGCCGGCCGCAGCTTTCCCCACGCATCACTCGACGACAACACGACCTGGCGCCTGGTCGAAGACATCGAACGCGTGCGCGAACATTTCGGCGTCGAACAGTGGCTTGTGTTTGGCGGTTCGTGGGGCAGCACCCTGGCGCTCGCGTATGCCGAGACGCACCCTGAGCGCGTGACCGGCCTTGTGTTGCGCGGGATTTTTCTGTGCCGGCAAAGAGAGATTCGCTGGTTTTACGAAGACAACCACGGAGCGAGCTCGATCTTTCCGGAAACGTGGGAACAGTTCGTCGGATTGATTCCCGAAGCCGAACGCGGAGACATGATCCGCGCCTACTATCGTCGCTTGACGAGCGATGACGAATCAGTGCGGCTGGAAGCTGCTCGCGTTTGGTCGCTTTGGGAGTCGAGCGCGTTGAAGTTGATTCCCGATCAAAAGGTGATTGAAGAATTCACCGAACCTGAAAAGGCGATAGCCCTCGCGCGAATCGAGTGTCACTACTTCATCAATAACTGTTTCTTCGATACTGACAACTATCTCGTCGAAAACATCGATCGCATTCGACACATACCGTCTGTCATCGTCCATGGTCGTTACGACATCATCTGTCCGTTCATGAACGCGTGGGAACTGCATAAAGCATGGCCCGAAGCGTCGCTCGAAATCATAGCGAACGCCGGACACGCCGCCACCGAACCCGGCATCGCGGCCGCGCTCGTCCGGGCCACGGACAGCTTCCGCTGAGCTGCTTGCCTCAAAAAGTGTTGATACGGCAATACGGCAAAGCCGACTGGGAATTCCACCCGGCTGCAGAGCCGATTCAAGAGAGTCTTGGGCGAGCAACGGTGAGGTTTTATCTCGCCGACTGTGTGGAACCGGCGGCGACGGACTGGTTCCACGGCGGCGGCTTCACACCCAACAAGTGCCGCACGAAGAAGTCGTAGCGCTTGTGATCTCCGTACGCCGCATACCGATCGCCACGAGCAGCGCCGTGGTTTGCGCCCGGCACCACCAGCAGATCGAAGTTCTTGTTGTGTTTGATTAGCTTGGAGACGACTTGCATCGTCGACGACGGATCGACGTTCGTATCCATTTCGCCGACGATCAGCAACAACTCACCCTGCAAACGATGCGCGTTGTCGACGTTTGACGACGCCGAATACTGTGGCCCGATGGGCCAGCTCATCCATTGTTCGTTCCACCAGATCTTGTCCATCCGGTTGTCATGACAACCCGCATACGAGACCGCCGCCTTGTAAAACTCGGGATGAAACAACAACCCGCCGAGCGCGTTTTGTCCGCCTGCCGATCCGCCGTAAAGACCGACGCGCGAGATGTCGTACCACGGATATTTAGCGGCGACGGCTTTGTGCCAGAGTATGCGATCGGGGAAACCGGCATCGCCGAGGTTCTTCCACGCGACGTCGTGAAATGCTTTGGAACGATTCGACGTGCCCATGCCGTCGATCTGGACCACGATGAAACCGATCTCCGCCTGGGCCATCATCGACGAGTAAGTCAGAAACGACTTCGGCACGAACGATCCTTGTGGTCCAGCGTAGATGTTTTCGATCACTGGATAACGCTTTGCCGGATCGAAGTTTGCCGGCCGGACGATCACGCCCCAGATGTCAGTCTTGCCGTCGCGGCCTTTTGCGGTGAAGACTTCGGGTGCTTGCCATCCGGTTTTGACGAGTTCGCTCGTGTCGCCGCGTTCGACTGTGGCAAGCAATGAATTGTCTGCGGTCTTGCGCAGTTCGAGGACGTTCGGCTGATCGAGACGCGAATAGTTGTCGACGTAAAACTGAGCGTCGCTTGAATAAGCAACGTTGTGATTTGCGTCCGCGGCGGTTAGTTCGGTCAGGCCGGCGCCGTCGAAATTGATGCGATAGAAAGAGGCGAAATACGGATCTTTGCCGGGGTGAGTGCCGCCGGCGCTAAACCAGATCTGGCGTTTCGCTTCGTCAACGCGTTGAACGCCTCGCACGACCCACTCGCCGCGCGTGATCTGGTGCTTTACCGAACCGGTCGCGCCATCGTACATATAAAGATGACTCCAACCGTCGCGCTCTGACATCCAGATGATCTCTTTGCCGTCTGCGACATCGTAGCGATAGCGACGGCCCGAATCCGCGAGGTTGCCATTCGCGAAGCGATAACTGAAGAAGGTCTTTGGATCATCCGAGATGACCGCGCGCGC
>DATELZ010000153.1:0-8524 GCA_035276045.1 Pyrinomonadaceae bacterium
AATCTGTACTATCTGTGGCCACCATGAGACGAATCACGCTTGTCGCGCTAACACTCTGCGTCGTCCTCTGTCTTACGAACGGCGCGAATGCACAACAGACACTTGCCGAACGGCTCGGGTATCCGAAAGATGCGAAACTCCTGATCGTCCATGCTGACGATCTAGGGATGGCGCACTCGGTGAATGCGGCGACGATTAAGGCGTTTGAGAGTGGGTTGGTGAATTCGGGAAGCATTATGGTGCCGTGTCCGTGGTTTTCGGAGATTGCGACGTACGCAAGAGCGAATCCGCAGGCCGATCTGGGGTTGCACTTAACGCTCACGAGCGAGTGGACCACGTTTCGCTGGGGGCCGGTGACGCCAAAGGATCGCGTCAGTTCCCTGCTCGATAAGAATGGCTATTTCAATCTCACCGAGAGCGACGCCGCCGCGAAGGCCGATCCGAAAGAGGTCGAGATGGAGATTCGCGCGCAGATCGAGCGCGCCCGAGCCTTCGGTATTCAACCCACGCACCTCGACTCGCACATGGGCACGCTCTACCAGAGCAAAACGCTGTTCGAAATATTTCTTAAAGTTGCGCGTGAGTACAAACTTCCGGTGCGCATCGCAAAAACCTGGTTCGCCCGCGCCGACTTTCTCCCTTCAACACTCAATCCCGACGACGTGTTTATCGATCGCGTCCTAGACATCAACCAAACCGTCGCCCCCGCCGATTGGTCCAAGTTCTACACCGACGCCATCAAAAAGCTCGAGCCAGGCGTAACGGAAATCGTGATCCATCTCGCCTACGACGACGGCGAAATGCGTGGCGCGACTTTCGATCATCCCGATTGGGGCGCCGCCTGGCGACAACGCGATTTCGACTATTTCACCAGCGATTCGTTCCGCCAGTTGCTCAAGGATCAGGGAATCAAGCTGATCACCTGGCGCGACATCAGCAAGCTCCTGCAAAAATAACCTCGAATGGTGTCCCCTTCGAGGCACTTTCTGCGCGTTATCAAAGTGAACCGGCAGCAATTATGCTGACCGGACATTTTTTGAAAGTGCCTTAAGGAGAGCACCATGAATATCCGACGTCGGGCGTTTGCCCTGCCGATACTTTTCTTACTTTTGACGGTCTCATCCGTATCCGTATTTGGTCAGTCTGACCGCCAAACAGTGGTCAACATCCCGTTCAATTTCATCGTCGGCGACAAGTCGTTGCCCGCCGGCCAGTACATCATCCAGCGTAACAAGCGCGAATCAGACATGGTCTGGACCATCAGCACCAAAGACACAGGCATGTCGCGGAAAGTGTTCCTGACAGTTCCGAGTTATGCTCTCGACCCGCAGAAGGAAACCAAGCTCGTGTTCCATCGCTACGAGAACTATTACTTTCTGACGGCTTTTTGGACCAGGGGTGACAATACCGGACGCGAACTACAGCAGTCGGATCGCGAACGGAATCTCGATCAGAAACTGCTTGCCCAACGCGAAGAGATCATTCTCACCGGACGCGGTAAGTAAGCCTTCCACACACTGAAGCAAGGGACCGAGGCCCCGGCGCGTGATTCGCCGGGGCCTTGCTTTTTGGATCGAAGTCGACTAGAAGAAGTTTCCCGCAAAGGCGTAAAGACGCAAAGGCAAAGCAAGAATCGACAAACAAAATTTACTTTGCGTCTTTGCGCCTTTGCGGGAAACTTCAGCCCATCCGAGGAGTTCCTTCAGTTTGATTAACAACAAACTTTCCCGCCGCCGATTTCTGCAGACCGGTGGACTGGCCGCAATGGGTGCGACGATCCTGCGCGGCGCCGCGTGGTCCAATCAGGCTCGTTCAATGACTCTCTTCATCGGCACTTATACATTAGAGACAGCAAGCGAAGGCATCTACACCTATCGTCTGAACAGCAACACGGGTGAGTTGCAGAAGTTCAGCTCGATCATGTCGGTGAACCCTTCATTTCTCGCACTCGATCGCGGCCGGCGATTTCTGTACGCAGTCAACGAAGTGCAGGATTTTGAAGGCAAGCTCAGCGGCGCTGTCAGCGCCTACGCGATCGAGCCTGGCGGGAAGTTGAAGTTTCTGAATCAACAAGCTTCGTTAGGCGCCGATCCGTGTCATCTCACGGTCGATCGCAACAGAAGGAATTTACTCGTCGCAAATTATACGGGGGGAAACCTCGCACTGTTACCGATTCACCGTGACGGTACTCTCGGCCCGGTCGCCGATCGGAAGCAACACGAAGGCTCAGGTCCAAAAGAGCAACAGAAAGGACCACACGCGCATTGCATCATTCTCGATCCATCCGAACGGCACGCGCTCGCCGCGGATCTCGGTATCGACAAGATCATGATCTACCGCTTCGATCCAGCGACTCGTAAACTTCATCCAGCCAAACAAGCGTCAGAGTCGTTACCAGCCGGCGCTGGTCCACGTCACCTGACGCTTCATCCAAACGGCCGTTACGCATACGTGATCAACGAACTCGATTCGACGATGACCACGATGAAATACAACGCCGCGGCTGGAACACTCACCACGATCGACACGACCTCGACGCTGCCGGCAGATTTTTCAGGCGCAAGTTACTGCGCCGACGTCCACGTCTCTCCCTCCGGACGCTTTCTCTACGGCTCAAACCGCGGGCACAACAGCATCGTCGTGTTCGCCATCGATCAACGCACCGGCAAACCGACACTGGTCGAACACGTATCGACCGAAGGCAACTGGCCGCGAAACTTCGTGATCGATCCGGCCGGAAAATTTCTGCTCGTCGCCAATCAACGCAGCGACAACGTCGTCGTTTTCCGTATCGACGCCAAAACCGGCCGGCTCAAACCGTCGGGCCAGACCGAGCAAATCCCCGCGCCGGTCTGCCTAAAGTTCGTCTAAACGAATACTCTGCGTTGAAATTCAACCGTAATACAACTTAACGCAGAGGACGCAGAAGCCCGCGGGGAAACGCAGAGCAGAAAACTTTGTTTGATGACCATTGAAAAGTCCGGCCAAATAGATCAAAATAAGCGGCGTTTCCATTAATCCTGCCTGAGGACAGCAAATAGATGAGGAATTCCGTACGTGCCCTATGGGCAGTCAGTCTTTCACTGTGCTTCGTTCTCCAAACAACCCTGGCCATTCAGGCCCAAACCCAATCCGGCCTCGTCGATAGCGATGAGTTTTACCAACGCACGATGAAGCGCGGCCCGGAACGCGACCATTCACAGAAAATCGAAGACCTGCTCAAGCGCATGACGCTCGAAGAGAAGGTCGGACAAATGACACAGCTCACGATCGAGATGATCGTCAGCGGTCGCGACCAGGCCGTCAAAATCGATCCGGCAAAACTCGAGAAGGCGATCGTCAAATACGGCGTCGGTTCGATTCTCAACGTTTCGGATCAGGCGCTGACGCTCGATCGCTGGCACGAGATCATCAATCAGATCCAGGACGCCGCAAAGAAAACGCGACTCGGCATCCCCGTGATCTACGGCATCGACTCGATCCACGGCGCCAACTACGTGCAAGGCGCGACGTTGTTTCCGCAAGAGATCGGCATGGCCGCGACGTTCAATCCGGAATTGATGAAACGCGCCGCCGAGATTACCGCTTTCGAAACACGCGCCGCCGGAATCCCCTGGAGCTTCTCACCGGTGCTCGATCTCGGCCGCGATCCACGCTGGCCGCGTTTCTGGGAAACGTTTGGCGAAGATCCTTATCTGGCGAAAGTAATGGGCGTCGCTTTTGTGCGCGGACTCGAAGGCATGGACGTCTCATCGCAACAGGCAGTCGCGTCGAGTTTGAAGCACTACATGGGTTACAGCTTTCCGCTGACAGGCAGAGATCGAACGCCCGCGTGGATTCCGGAAAACTATCTGCGCGAGTATTTCCTGACTCCGTTTGACTCGGCGCTTAAAGCAGGCGCGCGCACGGTGATGATCAACTCCGGTGAGATCAATGGCGTTCCCGGACACGTCAATCATCATCTGCTGACCACCATCCTGCGCAAAGAGCTAGGGTTCAACGGTTTCGTCGTCTCCGACTGGGATGACATCAAGAAACTCGTCTCGATGTGGCGAATTGCGGCGACTGAAAAAGAAGCGACGCGGATGGCCGTCATGGCCGGCATCGACATGAGCATGGTGCCGCTCGATTACAGTTTCGCCGATCACCTGATCGCGCTCGCGAAAGAAGGCGCAGTGCCGCAGTCGCGCATCGACGAAGCGGTGCGTCGTATTCTGCGCGTCAAGTTTGAACTCGGACTGTTTGAAAAACCCCGCCCGGATCCGTCGCTGAAAGCGACATTCGCATCACCGGAATCACGACAGGTGAGCTTGGAAGCAGCACGCGAGTCGATGACGTTGTTGAAGAACACCGACAACATCCTGCCGCTTTCGAAGACAAGCAAAGTGCTGGTCACTGGACCAACGGCTGATTCACTCATCTCGTTGAACAACGGCTGGACCTACGTCTGGCAAGGTTCGGAAGAAGCGTTGTATCCGAAGGATCGACACACGGTCCGACAGGCAATCGAAGCGAAGATTGGCGCGTCGAACGTCACGTATGTTCCCGGCACTAGGATCTTCCGCAAACCCAATACAACGTCCAACAATAACCCGACCGATCAGGAAGAAGAGGTCGATATTCCCGCCGCCGTCCGTGCCGCGCAAAATGTCGACGTAGTAATTCTCGCGCTCGGCGAAGGTTCGTACTGCGAGACTCCGGGAAACATCACGGACCTCACGCTCGGCGCGCCGCAGTTGAAACTTGCCGAAGCGATTCTGGCTACAGGCAAACCGGTCGTGCTCGTGCTTGTCGAAGGACGGCCGCGCATCATCAATCGCATCGCCGACGGCGTGAAAGCTGTCTTGCTGGCATACAACCCGAGCAACGAAGGCGGCACCGCGATCGCCGACGTCTTGTTCGGCGACGTCAATCCGAGCGGCAAGCTTCCCTTCACTTATCCGCGCACGCCGAATGGCCTAATCACTTACGATCACAAACCATTCGAGACCGAGAACACCTCGTTTGGCAACCTGGCCTTCCGGCCGCAGTTTGCATTTGGCGAGGGGCTGAGTTACACAACGTTCGCTTACAGCGATCTGCGTTTGAGCAAACAAACGATCTCGGGTAATGAAGAACTGACTGCGACAGTCACCGTCAAAAACACCGGCAATCGCGCCGGCAAGGAATCGGTGCTGGTCTATGTCAGCGATCTGGTGGCTTCGCTTTCACCTCCCAACAAGCGCTTGCGCCGGTTCGCGAAAATCAATCTCGAACCGGGCCAGGACCGCACGTTGACGTTCAAGATCAGGAACGAAGATCTGTCGTTCATCGGAGCGGATAACAAACCAACCGTGGAACCCGGAGAGTTTGTCGTAACTATCGGCGGCTTGACCCAGAAATTCACGCTGAAGTGAGAAACCCATGACAACGAAAACTTACCTCCTGCTAATTGTCGTCTTGACGTGTGCTCTTTCCGTTAGCGCGCAGGAAACAGCGCCGAAGCTGAACTTGATGCCTGTTCCTGCGTCGGTGAAGTTTCATCCAGAACGTTTGACGGTTGATGCTTCATTCAAAGTCGCGACGCGCGGCCATTCGGACGATCGACTCAAAGCCGCCGTCGCGCGCTTTGTGAAACGTCTCGAAGGACGCACGGTATTCACG
Organism: Pyrinomonadaceae bacterium; assembly: GCA_035276045.1. Classification (GTDB taxonomy): domain Bacteria; phylum Acidobacteriota; class Blastocatellia; order Pyrinomonadales; family Pyrinomonadaceae; genus PSRF01. The sequence continues at coordinate 5,644 of DATELZ010000153.1, forward strand.
CTTGCGCCGGGACTCGCCGTCGACGATCAGCTAACGCAACTCATCGTTCATTGTGATAGCGCCGGCAAGACCGTTCCGGGTCTGGGAGAAAACGAGAGCTACAACATCGACATCACGAGCCGCCAGGCGATCTTGAAAGCGCCGACTGTGGTAGGCGCGATTCGTGGTCTCGAAACGTTGTTGCAATTGTTGAGCGCCGATCGCAACGGTTTTTATCTGCCGGGTGTGCAGATTCAGGACCAACCTCGTTTTCCGTGGCGCGGTTTGATGATCGACGTCGCGCGTCATTTCCATCCGGTTGAGGTTTTGAAACGGAACCTCGACGGGATGGCGGCAATGAAAATGAACGTCTTTCACTGGCACTTGACGGAGGATCAAGGGTTCCGTGTTGAGAGCAAGAAGTATCCAAAGCTGCATCAGCTCGGATCGGACGGCAACTATTACACGCACGAGCAGATCCGCGAGGTCATCGCTTATGCGCGCGAGCGTGGTATTCGCGTGGTGCCGGAGTTTGATATTCCCGGTCACGCCACGAGCTGGCTTGTCGGTCATCCGGAACTCGGCAGTGCCCCTGGTCCATACGCGATCGAACGACGGCCGGGTATCTTCGAACCGGCGCTCGATCCGACGCGTGAGGAGGTCTACAAGTTTCTCGACGTCTTCCTGAGCGAGATGGCCGCGCTCTTTCCCGATGAGTACCTGCACATCGGCGGTGACGAGAATGAAGGCAAACAGTGGGACCGAAATCCCGCCATTCAAGCCTACATGAAAGAGAAAGGCATCAAGGACAACCACGCGTTACAGGCCTACTTCAACACGCGGCTGCTCAAGATCCTGCAAAAGAACAACAAGAAGATGATCGGTTGGGATGAGATCCTCCAACCCGGACTGCCGAAAGATATCGTGATCCATTCCTGGCGCGGCACGGCGGCGCTTGCCGAAGCGGCGCGCAAGGGTTACGACGGCATTCTCTCGAACGGTTTTTACATCGACCTGATCCATCCTGCTTCATCACACTACACTCCCGATCCGCTTCCCGCCGACAGCACCTTGACCGCGGAAGAGGCAAAACATGTTCTCGGCGGCGAGGCGACGATGTGGGCCGAGTGGGTCACGCCTGAGACTATCGACTCGCGCATCTGGCCGCGCACTGCCGCGATCGCCGAAAGACTGTGGTCGCCGCGAAACGTTACCGATATCGACGACATGTACCGCCGGCTTGCGATCGTCAGTTTGCAGTTGGAAGAGTTGGGCCTGACGCACAAGCGGAACCAGGACATGATGCTTCGCCGCCTCGTGCGTCATGACGATATTGGACCACTCAAGACTCTTGTCTCGGTGGTCGAACCGGTGAAAGAATATCGCCGCTACCAGATGCGGCCGCAGACGATGCTCAGTCCGCTTACCGGTGTCATCGATGCGGCGACTCCCGATGCAGAAGGGGGTCGCAAGTTTTCGTGGATGGTGAAAGAGTTTCTCGCCGACGCGCCGCGCTACCAGTTGTATCGCGCGGAGTTGACGCAGATGCTTACCGACTGGCAGGCGTCTGGCGCGATGCTCGATCCGATGATCGATCGATCACCGGCGTTGAAGGAGATCAAACCGCTGACGAAAGGTCTTATCGATCTTGGCGAGATTGGACTGGAGGCGATTTCATATCTCAAACTCGGCACGCCGCCGGTGCGCGAGTGGCGCGAGGCGAGTGGGTTGCGACTCGACGAGGCTGCGAAGCCTTACGCGGCGTTGGAGTTTACAGTCGTTCCTGCCTTGAGGCAGTTGGTGACTGCCGCGGCTGAACTGGGCCAACCGCGCCGGACTTCGGTAGTACCCTGATCTGTTTTATCCTTTAATCCGTGTTCCCAAGGGTGCTGATTTGTTTGGCCGCTGCATTAGCGTTTGGTTTCTATCCGGCGCAGGATGAAGTTCGTCCCGGGTACGTTGGCGACGCGAAGTGTCTTTCGTGTCATCCTAAACAGAAAGAGTTTCCGCGCACCGCACATCATTTGACTTCACAAACGGCGACACGCGAGTCGATAGCCGGCAGTTTCGCCCCTGGGAAGAACGTGTTGAAGACTCCCGAGCCTGAGTTGCAATACCGCATGGAAGCTCGGAGCGACGGTTTCTTTCAAACCGGAGTGTTAGGCACGCCGCCTGACACGGTTTCCCTCTCGCAGCGTTTCGATCTGGTGGTGGGTTCAGGACGTAAAGGGCAGACGTATCTTTACTGGGATAATAACAATCAACTGTTCCAACTCCCGGTTTCGTATTGGACGTCGCTCGGCGATTGGGTGAACAGTCCGGGTTACGGCGATCGAGTTATCGACTTCAGTCGTCCCGTGCTGCCGCGTTGTCTCGAGTGCCACGCTACGTATTTCGAACCGGTGGTGGATGCGGCTGCGGCAAATCGGTATCGCAAGACGAGTTACGTGCTTGGCGTCACGTGTGAAAAGTGTCATGGACCAGGCGCGCAACACTCGTCTCTCAACGCCAACCCTTCTGTGAAACCCGCGGATCAGGCAATCGTCGATCCCGCAAAACTTCCGCGTGATCGTCAACTCGCACTCTGTTCTCTATGCCACGGCGGCGTAGGCGTCGCAAAAACTCCCGTGTTCTCTTTCGCCGTCGGCAACGCTCTTGAAGATCATCTACGCCTCGAATCACCCAAACCTGACGAACCGCTCGACGTTCACGGCAACCAGGTTGCTTTGTTGGAACGCAGCAAATGTTTTCAACAGTCGGACATGACCTGTTCGACCTGTCACGACGTCCACATACCGCAACGCGACGTCAAAGACTTCTCCTCGCGCTGCCTCACCTGTCACCAGGTCCAAAGCTGCGGCATCTTCCCTCGCCGCGGCCGCTCCCTTCTCGGCAAGTGCGT
>DATELZ010000154.1:0-33593 GCA_035276045.1 Pyrinomonadaceae bacterium
TTCTTCACCGCCGACTGATCGCCGGTTGCCACGCGCCACTTGCCGTCTTCACGCACGAGATACTGCTGGGCGACGATCTTTCCTTCAGCTTGAATCGGTGTGACGACGCGTCCGTAAAGCACGGTATCGACGACGGCGAGATTGCCGGAAACTTTGATCGCGCCGATGTCCATGCGATCGAGTTGATAGAAACCCTGGGCGCGTTCGAGCGCGCTGACGAAGCGTTCGCGCGACAGTCGATTGCGCGACGAACCCGGCAGTAGATCGTAAAGCGCGCCGTAGTTGTGCGACTTCAGTTGTTCGAAAACGTTTTGCACCGTGCTGCGGACCTCGGCCTGATTTCCAAAGGCAGCAGCGGGAGTTAACCAGAGCAACGCGATTAATCCAAAAAAGCTAAGAGTCTTCTTCTTCATCGTCAATCCGTGATTTTATTTGAGCTCGATAATTCAGAAACCATGCGACAGCGCCGAGTGCCGCAGCCACGAAAGCGTTCTCGAAATTGCCCTTGAACGCAAAGTACGCAGCCACTACGCCACAAACTGCCGCTGCGATCAACCAGAACGTCTTCACTTGATGCTTACCGGTAACGTCAAATCGATCGAGCCCGGGGCGTAACAAATCTGATCGTCACATGCCTGGACGCGCAATTTCGCGGAAAGGTTGTGTACGCCCGCCGTGGCCGACTTCCCGGCGCTGAGCCGCACCTTTACGTCCGCCTCGCCTTCGTACACGGCGAGCGCTGTTTCCGAGAACGAGAATTTCTTCGTCAGTGCGGGCGGGTAGCTGATGGACTCGACCGCGATACCTTCCGCGGGGGTGAGTTCCAGTTGCGTCGGAATCAGGTAAGAGAAGCTCGGCGGATTTGCGTTGACGTGATAGCCGTGGTCGATCTTGAGCCGGACGATCGTCTCGCCTGATTCGCCTCTCGTGATGTTTGTCTCGATTGGCGTCGCCTTGACGACGCCGGTTGAGGTGACGCCGGCTTTCTGATCCGTGTTTGCCTCTGTGTTTGCTGGCGGCTCGGACTTGTTACATCCGGCCACCAGCAAGCACAGAATAACTAAAAGTCTCAGCATGCTAATCGCCTGCGGGCGATGAAAGCGTTTGGGCCAGTTGGATTCGTTTTGCACGCCTTACAAAATACCGAAATACCAGGCCCAGCGGCAAAAGGATAAAGATGGTGACCGGGACCATGATGATCAGGAACCGCACGATGAGGAGTAAAAGGCCCGAACCAAGTTCGACGCTTTCTGAAACTGCGTCGCGCAAGTGGCGGCCGAAGCCGGTCGTGCTTACCGCGATGTGTCCTGGTGTTTCGAGGTTGATGGTGATGGTCGACATGCTGGCACGATTTTCGAGGAAGCGTTTGCGGCCTTCGAGCTTCTCGATGTCTGTTCGGACGTCCGAGAGCTGTCGTTGCACTTCCATCGCGTCCGAGACTGTGCGCGCCTGCTTCATGATTTCGAGAAACTGGCCTTCGAGCGCCCGTTGCGACTTGATGCGCGCCTCGAGATCGATGAACTCTTCGGTGACGTCCTGACCGGCGACGTTCTCTTCGCGCAGGTTGTTGGCGAGACCGCGAACCTGATCGAGAACGGCTCCGAAACGAGCAGCCGGAACGCGCAGGACCAGCTTGATGTCGAGCGTGCGATGCGCGGGATCCGCAGCTTCTCTTTGTTTCGATTCAGACGTTACGACGAAACCGCCGTTGCCTTCGGCGATGGAGGTGATGCGCTGTTGTGTTTCGGTGGTCGAGTTGACCTCCATCGTTAGGTTTGCGTTGCGAATGATCTTGCGGTCTGCTGCTTCGGCGGCTGAGGCGGCGGTGTCGGCTTCAGTCAGCGAAACCTTTTGTGTTTCGGGTGCAGCCGGTTGGGCTGAATTGGTCGTCGAGTCGCCCACAAAACCCTGCAACTCGTTGCCCTTTTGAGCCTGGGATGTTCCTCTGTTATCGGTACTTTGTGTGGCGGAAAATTCGGCCTGATTGTTGCACGCGGTCAACGTGAGTAATAAAACAAGCACTAACCCTGTGGGAGATTTCATGATGGCCCTCCATTCAGTATTGGAACGACACTAATGAACGTTCGCGAGGCCTACACTTGCATTTCCCTGGTTCGTTCGATTTTTTTGGCTGGCTTTTTAACTTGCGACGCCGAGCTGCGCGCGTATCCGGCGGATCAACTCGTCGAAATTCGAGCCTTCGTGCTGGTCAGGAGTGAGCGCATTCATGTCGCGCAATGAGCCCGTTATTCCATCGAAGAGCCGGCGGATCTCTGAATAGAGATCGCGATCCTCGTGCAGGTTTGTCAGGTAGTCGGCCTGCACCTCTTTCAAAGCCTCCTCGAGTTCGCGAATTTGGCTTTCCCAATAACTCACGTACTTGACCCGAGCGGGCGCCTTGTAGATGTTTGCGTCGGCAAGGACGATCGGAAATACTCGCTCGCGTAAGCTTTGCGCTTTCACGATCTCGACCATCTCAAACATGCAGTTCTCAGACTTCAGATACTTCTCCGAGATCACGACGACGACAGCCTTGCCTTGTCCGATACGCTTCATGAAATCGCGGATCGAGTCTTTGTATCGAACTTCTTCGGTATCGCGCAGCAGCCGAATGCCGCTGCCTTCGAGCGCCTGTTGGAGTTGATCGACAATCTTCCGGCTTTCGGCGGTCCAGGCATATGAGACAAAAACTTCCGGCGCCGGTGGCGCTAACGCAGGGATAGGAGAATCACCGTCTTCACGCTGGAGAGCGCCGGGCAGAACTTCCTGGACCAACTCTTCAGGGTCGATCATCTCGCCACTGCTATGACACTGGATTTGTTGGCCCTTTGCAGCCATCTTGATGAGGCTATCCAGCGCGAATCCATATGGCTCTGACTTGGCTCCACATTCCTCGCAGGGACACGGCAGGTAGCGCTCATATTGCAACCGAGGAAACGACGTATGCAGGCGTTCGAGATGCTCGTCGACGATCGCGAATAAACCATGACGATCCGCGCCATGCACACGAACTCGAATCGTGCGGTGTGAGTACTCTTCGATGATCTCTGCGCGTGTGCCGTCTCGCTCGAGTACGACACCAGTTTTCCACACGAGCTTCGAGCCCGCGATCAGCCGGTGCATCGCTACAATGAAACGCGTGACGATCCCTTTCGGCAGAAACTCATACTTGTAGCGAACAACTAACCCGCCAGTGGGTTCCCAGTGATACGCCGGCTGTTCTGAGGACAGTAGCTGCGGCGCAATGTAACGCGCGGCATCAAGGGCGTAGCAGAGTTGAAACCTCATCATCAACTGCAGCAGTTCGTCCTGCATCCCCGCATACTTGGGCTCAAACCAAATGCGGCTGAGGTCTGTTCTGTTGAATAGACCACGCGCTGCAACTATCTGCGGATCGTCCAGGACGCGATAAACTGCTTCCGTTCCCCACGCCGGTTTTAGAATGACGGTATTCTTCAGTAAGGGATCGTCCTGGAAGTGAAGACAGATGCCCAGATCGTGGAGGTATCCGCTTAACTGCAATTTGTCTTCGCGTCGCGTAAAACCGTGCTGCTGGCAAATGTCGAGGTATTCGTCGAGGGTGATGTGATCCCGGTCGTCACGCTCGAGCGCCTCGCGCACTCGCTTCCAGGTAGCGGGCAGGCCGACGCCCACGTGCGGTAAGCTCTCGAGTTCCTTCCGAATCGTTTTAATTACGTCGTCGAGGCCGCGGTTGGTGTCGAGATTGGTTGCGAGTGCGCCACGCAGGTTGCCGAATTGTGCGCGCAGGCTGCTTAAGTTGATGTCGCGTGTTCGATCCTGCTTTTCGTTCTGCACGATTAGCAGCGGGCTGCCGTCGCTCAACATTTCGACGACCTGCAACCAGTAAGAAAAGTCAGTGTCTTCTTTGCGATCGTCGCAGATCAGAACGTAAACCGATCTACGCGTGAGGAAGAACTGATGGGTTGCGTGATAGATCTCCTGCCCGCCGAAGTCCCAGATGTTCACCTGGAACTGACGTTGGAGAAACTTCTCTTTTCCTTCTTCAAGTGCGCGAATAGCCGTTGAGAACTCATAGTGGACCACGTCGATCCCTTCGGTAGACTTCTCACTCTGGTTAAGCTTGTAATTTGGATCTTTGATCTTGCGGGTGAGAGATGTTTTCCCAGCTCCGGCCTCGCCGAGGATGATCAGCTTGGCCTCACAGAGATAGTCCGCGCCGGTATCTACGCGTTGACGCCAGTAGTAGCGGATTGCATCCAGACCCTTAGCAGCGACCTCTGAGGGAGGCAATTCGATTTGGTTGTGATCAATAATAAGAGTCGTCAGCCGAGAGAGTTTTAGAATATCACTAGGAATTTTGCGGACATCACATTCCCACAGTTCGAGAGATTTAAGCTCCGCTAACTGAAAGACCACTTCCGGTATTTGTGGGAGAGGGTTGAGTTCAAGATTCAGCCTTCTCAAACGTGCAAGATGGCGAAAAGATTCCGGTAAATCCGTCAGGTTATTATTCAGTGCTGATAGATACCTTAAAGGTAACTCCGCGATCCAATCGGGCAAACTCGTGAGTGAAAGACTTACTAGCGAGAGTGATTTCAGTTGTGTAAGGTTACGGATAACCTCAGGGACCGCGCCGAGTCGGAGCCCGTGGAGCGACAAAATCTCTAATTGGTCCAATTCAGACAGGGTTTCCAGGATCTCCCGAATCCAATGACTCGGTTCATCGAACTCATCGTCGGCAGCGCGACCGATGGTTAGGCCTTTCAGGCTCTTTGCAGCTTCCAGATTGGTACGCCAAAACACCGTATCCACTTCGGTTGTATCAGATTCAATAACAACATGGTCGATGTTTCGTGCCGCGATCTTCCCATGGCAACGACGGTAAGTGGGCAAGTCAATCCTTAATCCGGGCCGATCGGGCAGTGAGGCAATGGGATTGCCGATCACGTTGACTTGTGTGAGATTGGGCAGATCCCAAAGTCGCTCCGGTAGCGTGGTCAAGTAATTCTTCGTGAGATCGATTGTTTCCAGTTGTTTGAGGTCAAAGACTTCTTCGGGGATTTCAGAGAGGCCGAAATCGCGCAAAATGAGGTGCGTATGATTGCGCTCACGGGCGTATTTCAACGTTGCCCCCATACTACTACCTCGCCTCAGTGGTTCTTTATCCCGAGTCATGTTTCTGCTGTAGCGTGAACTGGTTAAGGTTCGTCGTCGCCGTCAGGTTTCTTGATGCCGAACTTCTCCAATCGATATTGAAGCGTTCTAAACGTCAGGCCGAGGAGTTTGGCGGCCTTGGTGATGTTGTAGTCGGTTTGCTCCATCGCTTGAGTGATGAGATTGCGCTCGACGTCCTCGAAATTGATGCCTTCGGCCGGTAACTTGAACGCGCCTTCCGCTGCTGGTCCAACGTCCTGGCGCACTTCCGTCGGCAGATCTTCCAACGTGATCTGATCGCCTTCCGCGAGCAGGATCGCCCGTTCGATGGCCGACTCCAGTTGCCGCACGTTTCCGGGCCAACCGTAGTCCATCATCACCTTTCGCGTTTCAGCCGTCAGGCCCGTGATAAGACGCGAGGTGTTTCGCGTGTGCTTCTTGAGGAAGTATTCAATCAGCACCGGAATATCTTCACGACGCTCACGCAACGGCGGCACGTCGATCGAAAGAACGTTGATGCGGTAATAAAGATCGTCGCGGAACCGCCCGTCGCTGACCATCGCACGCAGATCGCGATTCGTCGCGGCGATAACACGCACGTCGATGGCGATCTCATGCGTGCCGCCGACGCGGCGGATCTTTCGTTCCTGAAGCGCGCGCAGGAGTTTCGCCTGGATGCCGACGTCGAGTTCGGCGATCTCGTCGAGAAACAACGTGCCGCGATCGGCGATCTCAAACAGTCCCTTCTTCTCGGCATGCGCGCCGGTAAACGATCCCTTCTCGTGTCCAAACAACTCCGACTCGAGCAGGTTCTCGTTAATGGCCGCGCAGTTCACCGCCTGAAACATCTCGTCCGAACGCGGCGACTGATTGTGGACCGCACGCGCGATCAACTCCTTGCCCGTCCCTGACTCACCGCGAATCAACACCGTCGAATTGGACCGCGCCACTTTCAAGATCATCTTCTTGACGGTTTCCATCTTCGGCGACGCGGAAATGATCTCGGTGTCGATCGCGTCGAGTCGATCGAGCGCGCGGTTGATCGTCGCCAACAGCGCGTCTTTGTCGTACGGCTTTTCGAGATAGTCAAAAGCGCCGCGCCGCAACGCTTCTTTTGCCGACTCGATCGATCCGTGAGCCGTCAGCAGGATGACGATGATCGACGAATCGTAGGCGAGCAGGTGTTGCAGCAGCTCGATGCCGTCCATGCCCGTCATCTTCAGATCTGTTAACGCCAGATCGAAACGCCGATCTTTGGCAAACTTGAGCGCCGCTTCGCCGGAAGCCGCTGTCGTTATGTCGTAGCCTTCGTCGGCGAGAATCATCTCGAGTATTTCGCGCTGTGATTTTTCGTCGTCGACAACCAGAATGTTCTTTCGTGACATGTTTCAGTTCTCTTTAGCCGGTAGAATTATCGTGAACGTAGTACCGCTGCCTTCCTTGGACGCGACGCTGATCGTGCCGCCGTGATCGTCAACCGCCTTCTTTACAATCGCCAGTCCGAGACCGGTTCCGGTTTCCTTAGTCGAAAAGTACGGCTCGAAGACTTTCGATATGTCCTGCGGTGAGATGCCGCAACCACTATCGGTGATCTCAACCTTAACCGAGTGTGGCTCTGTATTTGACAACTTGATCGAGACGCTGCCGCCTTCGCCGTCGATTGCTTCGACTGCATTGATGACGAGATTGGTGAACACGGAACGCAACGACTCGCGATCGCCCAACACCTGCGGCAGTGGTCCATCCTGAATGATCTTCGTTTCAATGCCGCACTCTTCTGCGCGTACCTCAACCAATCGCAACGCATCCTCAGCTTCGGCGCGGAGGTCGAGGCCTTGCAATTCGAGCTTCGAAGGACGCGAGTATTTCAGAAAGTCGGTGATGTGGCGATTGATACGCGCGACTTCCGTTTTGAGCTGGTTGGTTAATTGAACAAACGTCGCCTTTTTATCCGGATCGGCGGGCGAGAACGACGAGCGCAGATGATCGAGCGTGAGGTTGATGTAATTCAAAGGATTGCGGATCTCGTGGGCGATCGCGGCGGCGAGGCGGCCCACGACGGCGCCTTTCTCCGCTTGATGTAACTGCATCTCGAGCTCGCGCGCGCGGCCGAGTTGGGCCGTCATCTCGTTGAAGGCGGACGCGAGTGTGCCCATCTCGTCACGCCGTTCAGTTTGTACTTGCACGTTAAAGTTTCCGGCGGCGACGTTTCGTGCCGCTACGGAGAGCTCTTTAATAGGACGCGTGAAGCGCCAAACGAAGAAACCGGTCACGAGCGTGGTGACAAACAACACCGCCAGGGTCAAGAGGGCAGAACGTGATGCCTGCCGCTCAAAGATGTTAGTCAGGATGTTGGCGGAATCGAGCACGACGATGATGAAGCGGCGGCCTTTATCAGTTTGCACGGGAAGATAGAACGCGCCTGCTTCGCCGAAGTCCGCGTTGGTTGAGGGCGGGATCCACGAGGGCAGTGGTTGCTGGTCTTCAAACTGGACAACGCTGCGGAGTGGCAGCAGTTGAATGTCCTTGAACTGAACGAAGGTGGTTGTATTGTCGTCGTTTTCCGTGGGGGTGTACTCAGGGTTGAGACTGTCGCGAATGTTCCCGTCGTCGTCGATGACGAGAATATTAAGGACGCGGACCCGCCTGTTGTTCAACAGCGGTTCGCGCATGTTGCCGACCATTTTGTCGAGGTACTTATCGCTCTGAAGGCTTTGCAGGCCGAGGGCGACGCCGGTCATGATCGCTTGTTCCTGTTCGATGATCATGCGCGCGTTGGCTTTCACGGCTTTGAGGTTGAAGTAATACTGAATGCCGAGCGTGAGGCCGAGCATGAGGGCGAGCAGCAGCAGCAGCCGGGCGCGAAAGCTTTCTACGAGAGCGGGAAATTTCATCATCAACTAAGAGCAGTGGAACGCGTTTAGAGGTTGCGCGTTTGTAAAAACTGGAACGCAGGCAACCCGCGCGGACAGTTGGCGCGTCTGGGTTCCACTGAAATATGTATAATCGATTACTTTTTTATTGCTCACAACTGCCGTGCGATGTTATATTTGCGCCGGTCTCAAATCAATGTCCCCAGAGACCGCCGTTAGGGAAACTCTTCCCACCAACAATGTTTGCAGTAGAACGTTTGACTTGCGGTACGAAAAAAGAGGCGTTTTTGAGAGAACTCAGAACTGCAAAAGAAGTTCCATTTGAGGAAGGGTTGTCGGAGTCGGCGACCGGAATCACTACTCCTTTTACCATCTGTAGTAAGTAAGTAATCCCTAAGAAAGGTGCTTGGGCCTGATGACTCTGCATTTCCATTCCCCTAAACCAACCCGGCTGGTTTTTGTTGCATTCATCCTACTTTCTCTTGTCTTTACCGGTACAGTTTACGGAAAGAAGAAATCTTCCGCGGGCCGCAATGCCCGCGCAACCAATAAGAAAGCCACGGCCAAGAGTCGCACGGCCAAACGTGGCGCCAGGCAAGTAGCGAAAAGCTCTCGTCGCGGCGGCAGTCGTCTGTCAGCGCGTGAGGTTCGTCGTCAACGCGCGAACTCCGCACGGGAACAAGCAAGTTCGTTGAAAGCGATGCAACGGCGGCTTGGCCGTCCGCTGACCAGACGCGAACGCGCTGCTGCGTTGCGTGGCGGTTCGGCGCGTAGTCGCAGAGCTTTACTGGCTGCCCGCCGCCGTGCTGAGGCTGCTCGTCGCGCCGCTATCGCTCGCCAGCGAGCGATCGACAATGCGTTGCGCAACGAGGTGCAGGCGCTCATCGCTAAAGACGACATCAGCGGTGAAGACATGGAAGTGCGGCGCGTTGCGGTCAACGCGTTGGGCCATCACGCCGGCACGGTTGTCGTAATGGATCCGATGACGGGCCGCGTCTATTCCGTTGTTAACCAGGAATGGGCGCTGCGTCGTGGATTTAAACCCTGCTCGACAATCAAGCTCGTCACCGGCGTTGCCGGACTCTCTGAAAACGTGATTCCGGCCGTCGACACAGTTGGCGACGGATACAGAATCGATTTGACTTCGGCGTTGGCCCATTCGGACAACCCGTTCTTCCAGCAAGTCGGCACTAAGATCGGTTCCGAGAAGATGGTTAATTACGCTCGCGAACTTGGGCTGGGCGAAAAGACCGGGCTCAACGTGCCGTTTGAGTTTGCCGGCCGGCTGCCGGAAATTAAGACTGACAGTATCGAGCGGAGAATGTTTTCTCACGCCGATGGTTTCTCGGTTACTCCGTTGCAGCTAGGCACGCTCGTTTCCGCAATGGCCAACGGTGGCCGCTTGCTCGTGCCGCAGATTGCGCACTCGCAAAAAGAGATTAGTAAGATGGCGCCGAAAGTGCGACGCCAGTTGACGATCACGCCGGAAGTTTGGCAGCGCATGGTGCCTGGCATGGTTGGCGCTGTGAATTACGGCTCGGGCCGCAAGGCTTACGATCCGACGCAAACAGTGGCCGGCAAGACCGGAACGTGCATCGGCGATGGCGGTTGGGTTGGTTTGTTCACGTCGTATGCTCCGCTCGCAAATCCGCGCCTCGCGGTTGTCGTGATTGCGCAGGGAACTGACGCACGCCGGCACTTCCCGGCAGCAGTGGCCGGCGAGATCTACCGGCAACTGAATCATCGTTTCGGCACGGCGATCAATCTTCAGGTTGCCTCAACACTCGACGACGAAGAGAAGGAAGTCGCGGATGCTGAAGCTGCCGCCGAAGAGACTGCTGATTCGATGGCAGGAGAAACTCCCGAAACAAGTTCGGCCACGCCGAAGACCCCAGCCAACGGAAACGCGTCTGCTCCGGCTGCTAACGGACTAAAAACGAATGCTCCAGGCGTGAACCCGGTCGTTCCGGAAACACGCAATCCTGTCAAGCGCGTGCTGATGCCGCTGGAAAAGAAACCCGAGCCCCAAAAGAACACGACGCAACCAATCCCCGGCGCACCGTCAGTTCAAACTGAACAACGTCCGCGCCGTACACACCCCAATCAATAGTCAAACTCAGAACGCTCGATTCACTTGCGCCGGAACTTAAATTCCGGCGCAAATTTTTTTGAAGGTTTTACGATACAAAGCACGCAACTCCTTGACACACTTACCAAGTTGCAGGAATATTGCGGGCGTTCTATCCCAAGGTGTCTAAAACACAACAGAACGCATCCCGCGCGGATGCAAAAATCGGCAACCGGTATCTGTTCCGTTCGCATCCTAAAGTTCCTTTGCGGCGTTCGAAGAACTGGAGCCCTCTGCGCGACTGTTCAAAAGATTTTTGGAGGTTTGGATAAACTGATGAACAAGATAAAGACATTTTTAACTATGGGGGCGACAGTCGCCATGCTCGCTATTCCGGTTGCTGCCCAGAACACAGCCGCACCAGCGAGCGCCAGCGCGCCTCAGGATGGCTGTACGCAGGAAGCCAAAGATGCGAACTACAAGCTATTTCGAGAGACTTTAAAAACCGACCAGCCCAAGGCTAACGAAGCCGCGAAGAAATATCTCGCGTGTCCTGCTTCAGCCACTCCGACCGAGGGCGAAACCAAGATCGTCGAGTACCTCAAACGCTGGACCAAGCTTTATGAGGAGGGCTCGAAAAAGATCAAACTGACGACCCTCCTTTATACCGACAAGAAGTACGAAGAGGCATTCACGCTCGGACGCGAGATCCTCGCGGCTGAACCGGAATACATCAAGGGAATCGTCGACCTGGGCGCCAATGGCTATCTCGTCGCGCCGCTTAAGAACGATCAACTAACTAACGAAGCCATCGCATATGCACGCAAAGCACTGCAACTGCTGGACAGCGGCAAGACACTTGAAGATTGGGGCCATCTCCAGAACAAGGACGTCGCCACTGCTTACCTGAACTACACGATCGGCACTCTGACAGTAGCGAAGGATCCCGGCGGCGCGTTGAAGCACCTGATCAAGTCGGCGCAGTTCCAGACGCCGCTCAAGGATTCGGCTTTCACCTATGCCTTTATCGCCGGCGCCTACGAAACTGGCCCATACGCTCAGCAGTCTGCTGATTACAAGGCGAGGTATTCAGGCAAAGATGAAACACCCGAAAGCAAACTCGCGTTGGCGAACATCAATCAGTTGGTCGATCGGATGATCGATGGTTATGCACGCGCAGTTAAGCTGGCAACCGCTGAGATGTCGGCTGAGAAGGCTGCGTGGCAGGAGAACCTGACCAACTTGTACAAGTACCGCCACGAATCAGACGCCGGTTTGAATGAAATGATCGCGGGTATTCTGGCGAAACCGCTGCCGCCCGAACCGACACCGATCACCGTGCTGCCGGCGGCTCCGCCTGCGACGCCTGCCGGAACTTCCGGTGGCGCGACGCCGGGCGTCGGTGCAGGTAACGGCGCTCCGGCCGGTAACGGCGCGGCTGCTGCACCCGCAAAAACCACAACAACGCCGGCTACGGCCAACACCAAGCCGGCCGATAAACCGAGACCACGTCGCTAACCAGTCAGATCATCGTCCTTAGCACGCCGGAAGCCCGTCTGATTCTTAGACAAGCTTCCGGCGTTTGTTTGTTATAATCCTGCGCGTTTTGAAACATCCCGAGACGATTCCGGATCTAGATCTCCTCGAAACGGTCCTCGCGTACAAGTTCAATAATCGCGCGTTGCTCGAACGAGCTATCACTCATCGTTCGTGGGCGCACGAGAAAGTGGCTCCCGGCGACGACCTTGAGGCGCGCAAACTGCACAATGAGTCGCTAGAGTTCCTCGGCGATTCGGTGCTCGGTTTGGTTGTCGCAAACTATCTGTGCAGTTCATATCCGGGTGGCACCGAAGGCGAGTTGTCGCGCATGAAGCACCGTCTCGTCAGTGCGCCGACGCTCGCAAAGGCTTCGCAGGCATTGACGCTCGGCCAGTTTCTCCGTTTCGGACGCGGTGAAGAGAAGAGTGGCGGCCGGCAGAAAAATGCACTTTTGGCGGATGTTTTCGAAGCGATTACCGGCGCAATCTTCCAGGATAGCGGGCTGGAAGAAGCAACCCGTTTCGTTTGCCATGCATTGAAAGACGAGTTGGCAACTGCCGACCCGCTGAGCGCGGCGAAGGCGGACTACAAGACGATGTTGCAGGAGAAACTTCAGGCCGAACGCCGGCCCGCGCCTCGTTATGCAGTGATCGAAACGCTCGGACCGCCGCATCAACGTATCTTTCACGTCCAGGTCTCCTGGGATTCCGGGAGCATCCAAGGAGAAGGCCACTCGATCAAGGCTGCCGAAGCAGCCGCCGCGCGTGCGGCGCTCGAAGGCATGAAGGCGCAGGAGTCGGACGGTCAGGAAGCGGAGCAGTGAGGCACGTGCTTCCTAAGTTAAGGATTACTTTGCGGTCCTCAGCGTGTCTCGGCGTTCTCTGTGACGAAATAGCTCTTTACCGCAAAGAACGCAGAGAGAAACTTGACCACTGCCACTAACGTATCTAGGATGTTTTTTAATGGCTACTAACCCAACCACCGACAAGGTAACCACTGGCGATTCGGGAACTAAAACCGAGGCGAAACCCTTCTCATTTTCCCGGTTCTTCAATCGCAACGGTCACGAAAAACAGGAACCGGCGGCGGTGAAACCGCAGGGTCCGCCCAAGACGTGGATGCGCGAGTATTTCGAGTCGGCGGTGGTCACGGTGATCATGGCGCTGTTTGGCATGACCTTCATCGTGCAGGCAGTTAAAGTCCCGACCGGATCGATGCAGAACACGATCAAGATCGGCGATCACCTGCTGGTCAACAAGTTTATCTTCGCGCCCGGCGAATCGCTGCCGTTTCTGCCGCAAAGAGAGATCCGGCGCGGCGATATCATCGTCTTCAAATATCCCGGCAATCCCTACAACCCTGCGCGAGACAATCGGCCGGACAACAGGCCGATACTGACAAACTACGTCAAACGAGTGATCGGGCTGCCCGGCGATCGCATTCGCATCGAAGGACAAAACGTCATCGTCAACGATCAGGTAATTCCGGAACACAGGGTTGAAGCGCTCGAAGGTCCGGAGGTCGGAGGCACCGACAAGGATCCGCTGACGATCGTCAAGGAACAGCCGCCCACGGACGGTGAGCACTACTCGGTCTATTACAAGCCGAACGAAGGGATGACGGTCGGCGATGCCTTCGAAGGTAAGGAAGAGATCACTGTGCCGCAGGGTAATTATTTCGTCATGGGCGACAATCGCAATAACAGCGAAGACAGTCGTTACTGGGGTTACGTGCCTCGCGATCTTGTGATTGGACGCGCAATGTTTGTTTACTGGTCGTACGACGAAGGAGCGCCGACAACCGGTCTCGGTAAACTGGCCGACTTCTTCCGTAACACCCGTTGGAGCCGCACCGGCACGCTGGTGAAGTAGTAATCCGTGGTTAATCGACTCTCAAACGCGCTATTAGCATGCGTGATTCTTATCGCCATCGTCGCCGTCGCCTCACCGTCTGCTTCGGCTCAACGTAAAAGCAAGAAGAAGCCGGCAGCGGCGGCGCCCGTCGACGAGTTGACGAAACTGCGCGAAGAGTTCGTCAAGGCGTCAAATGAAGCTAAGGCGGGCTTCACCAGGTTGATCCCGATCTACGAAGCCGAGGTCACAAGGGCCGAAGAGAAACTGGCGTCGTCAAAGAAACTATACGACGAAGGATTGATCGCCAAAGCCCAGGTTACCGAAAACGAACGCGCTGTGGCCGAGGCACGTGAAAAAGTGGCAAACACTCGCCGGGACATCACCCAAGTGGATGCGCAGGTTGCCGGAATCCTCGTCGAGACTGAAGCCGAGAAGACGATCGCCAAAAACCTGCGACTCGCCAGACAAAGCCTCGTGCGAACGACTGCTTTCATCCGCTACAACGGCGCTGGTTCCGGCTGGGGCATCGGCGAAGCCTGGAAGATTCAGCGATTTTTCTCTGACACTTTCAAGAGGGAACTGCCAATCGCCGTCTTCGGACAGGGCGCAATCCACGATCGGTGGCGGTTGGACCATCGCAACGCGATGGACATCTCGCTTCATCCCGACAGCGCAGAAGGACAGGCGCTACTCGCATTTCTGCAACAGAACGGGATTCCTTATCTTGCTTTTCGATCTGCAATTCCAGGCACTGCGACCGGTCCCCACATTCATATCGGCCGGCCCTCGCATCGTTACTGACCACAGATGAAACTAATCACTCTCTTCCTGCTACTTCTTGTGCCGGCAATCACGGCATCAGGATCGCAAATGAACGGCGCGAAGTCTTTAGACGAGAAACAGGCATCGCATTTCGCTGCGCTCGCGTTGAAGTGTGTGGCGCGCGAGTATCCCAACAAACCCGAGCACGTCATCAACAACGGCGGCGAGGTTAAAAGTCCCAAGGCGCTGCACCCGGCGTTCTACGGTTGTTACGACTGGCATTCCTCGGTTCACGGTCATTGGATGATGATCCGCTTGTTGAAAACGTTTCCCCAGCTTCCCGAAGCCGCACAAGTTCGCGGTGCGCTTGATGCAAACCTGACAGCGGACAACATTCAGGCGGAAGTCGCTTACATGAAGCAGCCGAACCGGCAGTCGTTCGAGCGGACTTACGGATGGGCGTGGGCGTTGAAGTTGGCGGAAGAGTTACACACTTGGAACGACGCCGATGGTAAGCGATGGTCCAACAGTCTTCAGCCCCTCGCCGCGTTGCTTTCCCAGTCGTACCGCGCCTTTCTGCCAAAGCAAACTTATCCGATTCGTACCGGTGTTCATCCCAACACAGCGTTCGGTTTGGCGTTTGCACTCGACTACGCGAAGACCACCGGCGATCGCGAACTTGAAACGCTTCTGAACGAACGAAGCCGCACTTATTTCGTGAAGGACACTGCCTATCCGGGCGGTTGGGAGCCCGGTGGCGAAGACTTCTTTTCCGCCGCGCTGATGGAAGCCGACCTGATGCGGCGCGTGATGCCGCCGCGCGAGTTCGCGACGTGGTTTCATCGTTTCCTGCCGGGAGTGGCGAAGGGAAATCCGGCGGCGCTGTTGAACCCCGCGACTGTAACCGATCGCAGCGATCCCAAACTGGTGCATCTCGATGGCTTGAATCTCAGCCGTGCCTGGTGCATGCGCAGCATCGCGGCGGCTTTGCCGGTAAACGATCCGGCGCGGACTGCGCTCAAGTCAGCCGCCGAGAAACACGCGTCAGCCGCCCTGGCTCACGTCGCCAGCGGCGACTACGCCGGTGAACACTGGCTCGCGTCGTTCGCCGTCTATCTTCTGTCAACAGAGGTCCCTTGAGAGTAGTCTCTTGTTTCCACTCCGCGTTCTCTGCGTATCTTTGAGATCTCTGCGTTAAATATTTTGGAAGTCAGGTTTACGCAGAGATCTCAAAGATACGCAGAGAACGCGGGGTGGAAATTAAGACACCACCACCTTGAGGCAACTGCCGGGTTACCCGAAACATCTGCTGTTTCACGCAGTTCCTCACGCAAGTCTCTCCGCTTCAATCGTTCAGTTACCGGAAATTACGAGGGCTGTCGCCCAAACCTGATAAGAGTGTGATCCGGCTATGAAAACAATTATCTTCTCCGTTGCTGTCTTCGCCTTCCTGCTATTCAACGCTGCCGCCCAGCAAAACGACTACTCTCAACTAAAAACCGCCGCCGAGAATGAGTATGCGAACAAGTCGTACGCACGCGCGAATGAGATCTATGCCCGCGTCGACAAGTCGAAACTGTCGGCAACCGAGTTGAGGTGGGTCGAATTCAGACTCGCCGACACTTCCTGGCGCTCTCAGGCTGCCACGGCCACTTCCGACAACACGAAATTCGAAGAGGCGCGGAAGCAACTCGAAGAACTGATCCGGGTGGCCGACAAAGACACCGAACGCGATCTCGTCTGGGCCGAAGCGCATGAGTCTCTTGGCGACCTGTTCTGGACGCTTCGCAATTACATGAACTGGAGTGCCGCCTGGCCGCACTATCAGCAAGCGCTCGACTGGTGGGCCGGCCAGCGCGACATCGAGCGCGCCCGCACTCGCTATCTCGCGATCGTCTTCAGAGGCGCTACACCGCCGGCGCAGGGGGAAGTCTACGATTACACTTATTTCGGAAATTACATCCCGCTCGACGTCCTCGAGAACGCTCTCAAGATCAGTGTCTCCGCCACCGAACGTTCGCACCTGAACTTTCTCATCGCGATGACGATGCGTTACACCGGCGCCGGTGATTTCGAAAAGCGGCAACGCGTGCCCGAGCGGTTTGAAGAAGCATTGAAAGGAGGCAAGCAAACGCAGTGGTACGACGATGCGCTCTTCTATTACGCCGAGTGGATGAACAGCAACGGATCGATGCGCGAAGTCGCCGAAGGTCAATGGCAAAACGAACCCGATTACGTCAAGGCACTTGAACTCTACCGCCGCTTCACAGCCGAGTTCAGCGAAGGCGAGAGCCGTTATCGCCAACAGGCCACGCAGCGGATCGCCGAGATCACCTCGGCGTCTCTCTCCGTAGGTGTCTCCAATATTTTTCTTCCCGATTCAGAGCTTCAGTTTGCCCTGACCTCGCGCAACGTGAAGCGCGTCGATTTCAAGCTTTACAAGGTCGACATGACGCGCGACATCCCATACGCCGCCGATGCAGTTGATAAAAACGAAGGCCAGGGTCTGCCGAACAATTGGATTAACCAGTTAACACTCGACGGCCGCCAGTCTGTCAAAACCTGGACCAAGAGCATCGACACCGCCGATTACAAGCCCTACAGCGACGCAGTGCGTGTTGATAGCAAGCTGCCTGTCGGTGCTTACGTGCTCGAAGCCATCGCTGATTCAGGGAATTCGGCGCGTGATCTGATCCTTGTTTCCGATGCGGCGTTGGTTTTGAAATCTTCAGGAACGCAAGCGTTGGTATTTTTCTCGAATGCGTTGACGAGCGCGCCGATTGCCAACGCGAACGTCGCGCTGTGGGAGAGTTATTACCACAACGGCGCGTGGCGCTGGCTGCGCACGCAGCAAACGACCAACGCCGATGGACTGTCGAAGTTTGTCCTGCGAAACGAAGCTGGTTCGCGCAACTTGTTTGTGACGGCCGCCAGCAACGATCGACAGGCCTTTGCGGCTGGTCAGGGTTACCGGACTGACGGTGTCCCGTCATGGCGTGTTTATGCGTTTACAGACCGGCCCGCCTACCGCCCGAAAGAAACGATGCAGTGGAAAGTCATCGCGCGTCAGGCGAATGTTGCTGGTCCATATACCACTCCCGCGAACGAGGTTGTCGAATATCAGATCAACGATCCACGCGGCACGAAAGTGATCGAAGGCAAGGCGACCCTCAATGCGTTTGGCAGCGCCTGGGGCTCACTAGATCTCGGCGAACAATTGCCGCTGGGCCAATACCAGATCCAGTTTTGGACCGAACGGCGCGCGCATCACATCGGCAACGCCACGCTGTTTCGACTCGAAGAGTACAAGCTGCCCGAGTTCAAGGTCGCGGTTAAAACGCCCGAACAGGATGGCAGGAAGAAAGCGTTCAGGGTTGGAGAGAAAGTAGAGGTCGACATTCAGGCTGACTACTACTTCGGTGGACCGGTCACTAACGCGTCAGTCGAGGTCGTCGTTTATCAGAATCCGTTCTATCACTACTGGTTCCCGCGTCGTGAGTATCCGTGGTACTACGACGATTTTGACGAAATGCGTCGTGGTTACTACGGCCGCGGCGGCGGAAGCCAGGTCATCAAACGTGAAACGATCAAGACCGATTCAACCGGTAAAGCGCGGCTTACATTCGACACTCCAAACTCGAACTACAACCAGGACTATGAGTTTCGCATTGAAGCGCGCGTCGTAGACGCATCACGCCGTGAGATTCTCGCCACGGATAACGTGCGTGTTACTCGACAGCGCTACTACGTCTATCCACGTCCCCAGCGAAACATCTATCGGCCACAGGACAAAGTCACTGTCGACATCAAAGCGATCGATGCGAACGAGCAACCGGTCCAAACTGAAGGAACGGTGAAGGTCACGCGTGACTACTGGTGGGAGGTTTGGATCGATCCGCGCGGCCGCGAAGTGCAAGGTGAGGAACTCCGGCGTTTGCAGCGATCGGGAGCGTTCCCGCCGCAGATGACACCCGGACAGTGGAGACTGAAGTTTCGTGGCTATCAACATGAGGACATTCTCACCACGACGGTGAAGACTGACGCCGAAGGCGTGGGCCAACTCAACTTCACTGCGCCGCGCGAAGGTTACTATCGCGTCGCCTGGCAGAGCCGGCAGGGCCGGCAGGGCGTCGATCTCAATCGCGATCGCTTTCTGCCGCCGATAAAAACGGAAACCTATGTTTTCGTCGCTACCAACGCGACGACTGATCTCGGCTATCGCCGCGGCGGTCTCGAGATCGTGGTCGATAAAGACACGTTTCGCGCGGGCCAAACAGCGCCGGTGATGATCTCGGTTCCTGTGAGCGATCGTTACGTGCTGTTCAGTGTCGAAGGCGAGGACCTGTTCAGTTATCAACTGGTCCACGTCACGGGTATGGCGAAACTGATCGAGTTGCCGATCGAAGAAAAACATGTGCCGAACGTCTATCTCAACGCGGTGATGACCGCGGATGCGAACTGGTTCATGGATACGAAACAGATCGTCATTCCACCGGTCAAACATTTTCTGACCGTGGCTGTGAATGCCGATCGCGAGCAGTACCAGCCGCGCGAAGAAGGCACACTCTCGATCTCGGCTAAGGACGCGGAGGGACGTCCGGTGTCTGCCGAGATCGCGTTGGGACTCGTCGATGAGTCAGTGAAATATATTCAGCAGGATTACGCCGGCGACCCGCGCCAGTTTTATTACGGCTTCAAGCGATCGCACTCCGTTCAGACCAGCAGCACGCTCAATCAGAAGGGATATGCGCGGTTCGTGGAGTATGAAGGAGAGTTGCGCGATTTTCGACAACTCGCCGGCAAGGACGAGGCGAAATCAATCCAAAATTTGCGTCAGGATGGATTAACTTTCGCGGGCGCCAGGGCTGAGGGACGTTTTCTGTCAGGTCTTAGTGCGATGGGTACAGGAGCTGCGCCCGCGCCGGCGGTTGCCAATGACGCGATTAGCGAGAGGTCCGCCGCTGAAATGCCAAAGGCCGCCGAGCCAGGGCAGGAAGCCGTTCAGGTGCGCAACGATTTCCGTTCGACGATCCTTTGGGTGCCCGATGTCAAGACTGACGCCGATGGCATGGCTACCGTGAAGGTGAAGTATCCGGACTCGTTGACGACCTGGTCCGCCACTGCCCGCGTCGCCACCACCGGTAACCAATTCGGCATCGGCAGTTCGTCGACGCGAACAAAACAGCCGCTCATCGTCCGCTTGCAAGCGCCACGCTTCTTTGTCGTTGGGGATACGGTGACGATCTCCGCGGTCATCAACAACAACACAGACAAATCGATGCGCGTCTCACCCGCGTTGAGTGCGGAGGGCGTGGCGATTCAGGGCGCTGCCGGATCGCAGCCGCCGGTCGAAGTGAAGCCGAACAGCGAGACGCGTGTCGATTGGCAGGTTGCCGTCACGCATGCGAGTGAAGCGAAGTTGAAAGTTGAAGCGCGCGGCGCGCAATACGCCGACGCGATGGAGAAGTCGTTCACGATCTTCGAACACGGCATCGAGAAGTTTGTATCGCGTTCCGGCAAGATGCGCGGCGACAGCGTAGCGATCAAACTCGACATACCGAAAGAACGGCGCGCCGATTCGACGGAGTTGACGGTCCAGGTAGCGCCGAGCATGGCGACGACGATGCTCGATGCGCTGCCGTACCTGATCGACTATCCGTATGGCTGCACGGAACAGACGATGAGCCGGTTCCTGCCGGCAGTGATCACCGCCAAGACGTTGCGCGATCTCGGATTAAAGCCCGAGACGGCGATGAACAAGATCTTCGGCGGCATCGAAACGTCGACGGCGGCGGCAACGCATCCGCAAGGCAGCCGCGATCTCAAGGAACTCGAAAAGATCACTAAAGCGGGACTCGATCGTCTCTACGATTTTCAACACTCGGACGGCGGCTGGGGTTGGTGGAAAGAAGGTGACAGCGATCACTTCATGACCGCTTACGTCGTTTGGGGCATGACGCTCGCGCGACAGGCCGGCGTTGAAGTGAATTCTGATTCGCTGCAACGTGCAGTCGTGTTTCTCGACAAAGAGCTGGTCGAGGAAGAGAACAGCGTTGACGGACAAGCGTGGATGCTGCACGCGCTTGCCGTTAATCACGCGGCGCAGAAGCGATCGGAAGTGAGCAAGTTTCAGGCGACTGCGTTTACCAACCTTTGGAACAACCGCGAGAAGTTGAATGCCTACACTCGCGCGTTGCTCGCTTTGTCGGCGCATGGTTATGGATACACCGCGCAGGCGAAGACACTCGTCGAGAACCTGCAGAACGGAGTCAAGATTGACTCGCAACCTGATACGTCGATCGTGCAGCGTGGCGCGCAATCGTCCGATCCGTCTGTGATCGGGACGGCGCATTGGGGTGAAGATGGAGTTTATTGGCGTTGGTCTGATGGTGGAGTCGAAGCGACTTCGTTTGCTTTGCGCGCGTTGCTGGCGATCGATCCGCAGAACAAGTTGATCGAGCCGGTGACGAACTGGCTGATCAAGAACCGGCGCGGCGCGCAGTGGAGCAACACGCGCGATACGGCGATTGTCGTGTTGACACTCAACGATTACCTGCGCACGAGTGGTGAGTTGCAACCAGTGGTTGGTTATCAGTTGCTGGTCAACGGATCTCCGGTCGCGACCCGGCAGATCACTGCGGACGAAGCGCTCAGTGCTCCGACGCGGTTTGCCGTTCCACGTGAGTTGATTCGCGACGGGCAGAATGAAGTGACGATCGTGCGCAAGAGTGGCAGTGGTCCACTTTACTTCGCGGCGGCGGCGGAGTTCTTCAGTCTCGAAGAGCCGTTGAAACCGGTAGGCAACGAGATCTTCGTGCGGCGGCAGTATTTCAAGCTTGTGAACCATCCCACGTTGCTCAAAGGCATTGTTTCTGAGCGCGTGCCGTTGAATGATGGCGAGACGGTGAAGAGCGGCGAGCGTGTTGAGGTAGTGCTCACGGTCGAGGCCAAGAACAATTATGAATACCTGCTGTTTGAAGATCTGAAACCGGCGGGACTCGAAGCGGTGCAGGTTCGCAGTGGTGAGAGTCTTTACATTCGCGAACTGAAATCAGGAGCATTGAACAGCAAGAACGCGGCGCAGATGAATTTCAACTCGGCGAGTGATTACACCGGGCGCTCGCGCTGGGTGTACCAGGAGTTGCGCGACCGGAAAGTGGCGCTGTTCATCGATCGTTTGCCGGAAGGCGTATGGCAGATCAGTTACGAGATGAGAGCGGAAGCTCCGGGAGCGTTTCACGCGTTGCCGGTATTGGGCCACGCGATGTACGTCCCGGAGATTCGCACAAACGGCGCGGAAACAAGAGTGCGAGTGGTGGATTGAGATCCGTGTTACCGGATCTCGTCCAACCGGCTCTTTGCTTCCTGGAGCATTGCCTTTACTTTGGCGAGATCGTCGAGAGTTAGCGTTTGGGTCGCGTGATCGCAGATGCCGGTCCTCATGATCACCGCGGTGCCGGTGCGGGTTTGACGAAAGACGCTCAGTTCGAGATCGCCCTGCGTGCGGTATCTCGCTTCAAAGCCGGCAAGCTTCGTTATCGTTTCGTCGACGCGACCTATTGCATCGATCGCGTTAAGCAGCGAGTCGATCTCTTCGTAATCGATAAAGGCGCGGTTCTCGTTAGGCCGTTGATTGCGGTTTTCGCCGGGCGGCCTTTCGTCCAGCACCCTCACGACGATCCCCTTCGCGCGAGAAACATTCCCCATCTCACGCATCTCGACCGCATCGATCCGCACGCCGCGGACCTCCACCGTCGTAATTCGGGTGAAACCTTTGATGAGCACGGTGCCATGTCGATCTTCGAGTGCTTCGAGTTTGGTTCGTGGTTCGAGTGGTTCGCAACCGACTTTGCGCCAGAATTCGGGACCGGGTCGTTGGGCCAGGGCTGTGACGCCACAGAACAGTATCAGGGCTGACAACAGGATCACGCGCGTGGGGAACATTTGTTTGTCTCCTTAAGGGATCTCTTGGGAGAGAGTTACGGCCTAACACTGTCGAGCCTACCGTGGGTTCCAAAAATATCACGTTCCCGGATCAAAAAACGAAAAGAGGCGAGTGATTCAGCTTCACTCGCCTCCATTCGTTGCCCCCAAATCAAAGCCACACCAAGCTTCGATCCGACCCACCAACAGAACTTACAACATGTCCGTGCGCGCCTGTTCCGCACGCGCTGCGCCGATTGCTGTTTCCACGTTCTTTACCTCTTCGGGTGGCGGCAGCACCGCCTTCATGCCCAACGACTCGATCCAGAGTTCCCTGGTCCAACCCATCGTGTGATAAAGATGCTCGTCCTCTTCGTGTTCGACTTCTTCATGCGCTTCCTTGAGCGCCTTGGCAACATCGCCCTTGGCTTTCTTCGCAACCTCCCCGAGCAAGTGCCAATTCAAATGGTCCTTGGTCTCAGCATGAACAACACATTCGGCCGCGACCAGTTGCGCCGCACCCGGTTCGCCAGCTTCAAGCGCCAACTCCATCGCTTTGACAAGCGACTCACCGATGTGGCGCACGACCTGGCGGCCCGGCGTTTCTTCATTCGGATCCAGTCCCAACTTTCGCATGCACTCTTGAACAACCGTGACGTGGTTTTGCGTCTGCTCCAAATACTCTTCCCATTCTTCTTTCAGGTCCTCGTTCTCAGCGCACCGCAGGGCGTTGGTATAAACCTGCACGCCGCCCATTTCGGTTTCAAGCATCTGATACAAGAGTTCCCGCACTTGTTCGTCTTTCATGGCCCCTCCTTGAGAGTGTTCGTTAGAACAGGCTTCGACAATCTGCGCAGCAAGATGCAGGCCATAGTGTTTTGCACTTGAGTTCCTGCGTTTATGCGGATGCAGCCGTATTTTTATGAGACAGGAGAAGATTTAAATGAAGACATTGTTGACTCCCAGGTGCGCCGGTAGAGAGGGAGAAACTTGAACTGTGTTTCCCAGTTATCGGCGAAGCGGTTGGCGAAGTCGGCGGCGGTTGTTTGGACGAACATGATCGGGCCGAGTGTTCCGTTGACTCGCTTGCTTTTGTATTCGTGGTTCAGGTCGGCGAGAAGGTTGTCAGACAGCGTGGCCAGCAACTGAGGTGAGGTGATTGGCGTTTCACGGATAACGACGAATTTGTAGTGGGGAATCGGCGACGATGACGGAACGCAGGTGAGAAATCCATCAGATAAGAGACTTCGTAATTGGCCAAACACTATCGTGAGTTGTTCGGCAGTGACTTTTTCACCAGTGAAAGAGTATTCGAGACCGCGTCGTCGCAGGAAGATGAGATCGGGCAGACCGTTGAGTGTTCGCCGGCAGTGGAAGAGATCTTCTGTTTGGTAACGTCGCAGGCCGTATTGATCGCTGACTACGAGGGCGTAACTCTTTCCGGGTGTTAGTCGATCCGGAGTTAGCAGGTTCTCGTCATCGTCGACGAACTCGTAAACGACACCACGTGCCAGCGGCAGGAAGAACGTTTCGCCGTCACGAAAAACTGTTTCTGTTTCGATTGTTTCAGTCGACATCGAATACATCGGGATCGATCGGTATCGTGTCGCGGGCAAGTGAACTGCGAGTCGATCGAGAAACGGTTGCACGTAACCACCGGTCCAACAGATGTACGCGCTAACAGACGGCGCGAACTGTTGCAGCGGAACTGGGGCGTTGCTTGAGGCGATCGATCGCAAACGTTGCGTGCTGCCGCGTGAGTCCAAGCGACTGGCAATCCTTTGAATCGCGGGGTCGAAGCGCTGGGGAGCGTCGCACCAGGTCTTAACTAATCGCGAACACTTGAGCCAATCGATCTCAAGCTCGTCTAGAAACGCCGAAATCGTCGAAGGATTGGTTGCGTAAAGCACGCCCGGATTCGCAAGCGCGAGGAGCCACAGGCGCACCGCGGCCGCTCCATACTCTGCCGCGAGTTTGCGAATTGCAGGATGTTGCTGAACACGATATGGCGCCTGTAGCGTCGAGAAATACGGCGGAAGCTTGTGCTCGTCGAGCAGGAGCGAAGTTAGCGACGCGTCTTGTTGAAACGAACTGAAGACATAAAGACTCGTGCGCCGCAACCGGTACGCCCCGCACGCACGAATGAACATAGCGGAGAAGATAAACTTGAAAGATCGTAATCGGCGACGCGTATAGAGAATCTTCTTTGGCTCGCCCGTCGAACCAGAGGTCATCGCAAATCGCGCGTCAGTGTTACATCGCGCGGCGGCGTGACGGTATTTCAGTTTCAATCGGCGTTGATTCGCATTGAAACTAAATATTCGAATACTTTGCCGGCCATTCAATACAGGAGCAAACAGGAGAATCGTGCGCCCGATGATGAACCGGATGGCGTCGTTAATCAGTGCTCTCATAACAGCTCTGCCCGCGCCAGTTCGATCTGATGCTCGTACATTCGCGCCAATTCCTCAGTATCGGCGGCGCGCATCAATCCTGTATCGTAGGTGAACGTCAACCATGTGTAGCCGCGATGTGTCGCGCCGTTGACTGCCAGGCTCTGGCGCTGATGCAGCAACCCAACGCACTCGATTCGTTCGACATGCTTGAAAGCCTCACTAGCGCCACCCCAACGATCGGCGTGTGAGAAAACTCCCGTCGCCATATCGATCGAAGGTCGATTGAGATAGCTACGCAGCGCAGGCCGCGCGATCCAATGAGGCAAACGGGTCAACAGCGGAAGATTGGGCACGGCCCATTCGCCGTGTTCCGTCGACCACGCAACCTGGCGACGCACTTCACGCGCTTTATCGATGAGCGATGCCGAAGGTGAATATCGTGCGTAAAGACGAATGCGGCTTGTGCCGTTTCCGAAACCTTCGTTCGATCTCCGGCGGATGTTCATCGGCAGCCAAAGCCCCACTCGCGGGCGACCATTTGTCGTGTGTTTGTGGTTCCACGCACTGAAGATTTCGAGTGTGCACGTGGCGAGCAGATCGCTGTAAGTGAAACCACCTGCTCGGCGGCAGGCGCGTTGCAAGTCTTCACTGGCAAAGCAGCGTGTTATCCACCGGCGGGTTCCGGAGCGTGTGGAGTTGGTACCGAGAAGCGGATCGCAAGCGCCTTCGTAAGCGAATATGCTGCGGCGCACGGATGTCTCAGCATTGCGCAGCACGACTTGAGACGAGCCTGTCATAGGCGTCAGCCCGTAAGCGACACTTAGCTGATGGCCCAACCACATCGCTGCGCTCATTCCATCAGCGGCGGCATGATGAAAACGCGTCGCCAGCGTACTGCCATTTGAGATGAATAACTGTTTGACTGGATATTCGCGGCGCAGATCGAACGGAAGGTTGACGAACTTGTGAATATCGGAACCGATCTCGATTTCTCGATCCGTGTTCGTCTTGTAACGTTCTCTAGCACTCTGCGCACCGGCCCGCAAACGATCTATATCAGGCGGATCGCGGAAGTGCAGGACGATCGTAAAATCCTGAGGCGAGCGAACGTCGTCGAGTAACGTAAATGCGCGGTCGAGTAGCGTGGGCTTCATACCGATTCGAGCCGGATGTCCCGTTGCGGACGCCATTTCGACGAACCTGGCGGCACAGGTTCCACAAACGGCCGCAACTCGATCCACGACAGCTTCGGTTGCAAGTGATGCTCGCGATGCATCGATAGACCGAGCGAGAACCAGTACATGAAGCGGCCATAATAATTATGCGAACGTGTGACTGCCGCTCCAGTTGAGAATCCCTCGTGCGTCTGTACCGCAAACGGATACCACAGCAACAGCGACACCAACATCAGCGCCGGCGTCATGCCCCAAAACAATCGCGCCGGACCAACGAACCACAACACGATTGCGTAAACAACGGCGATCCCGAGGTAGTTCAGGAACAACTCGATCACGTCGCCTCGCTTTAGCCGTCCATGCCGCCGCAGCCAGAAGAACCACTGGTGCGGCATCGCGAGCGCACGCAGAAAGAGTTCGACGAAGTTGCGCGACTTCATGAAGTGATCCGGATCGTGTTCCGGCAAGTTGGTGTAAGCGTGATGCAGTTGATGCGTGCGGCGAAAGTTAGTGAAGGGGACCATGCTCGGCAGGAGTGCGATGCGTCCCCACCAGAAGTTCGCCGCGCGCGTGCGGCCGAGATGACTGTGGACGCCTTCGTGCGCCAACACCGTTCCTACGAACACGAGATATGTTCGCAGCAGGATGTCCACCGTCATGTAGAGGATGTTCGGGGTGGGAATGAAGAGCGTGCCGAGCGACAGTAACACCACGACACAGATGAGGGTTCGGCTGAGACGGTAAACTCGGGATCTCTTCATGGTTTATAATTCGCTCACTCGTCGAGTGACCGGGGTTTCGGATGTGGCAGTTAAATAAGTGTCCACCGATGATGGGAATATGCGCAGTGGACGGGCGTAAAGCATGGCATCATGCGATTACTATTGATGCTGCTACTGCTGGCCCCACTTGTGCCGGCCGCGGGACAGACAATTGACACCCGCGCAATTGACACCCGCGCGAGGCTCGACACGTTGCGCGCCGAAGGCTACGAAGCGCTGTACAATCTCGATTACGAAGGCGCGCGCAAACGCTTTCGCGAGATGGTCCAACTCGCGCCGGATCATCCTTCCGGTCCACAGTGCTTTGCCGCAAGCTTGTGGGTGGAACAGTTGAACCAGTCGTGGGAGCTGAAAGCGACGCTGTACAGCACGAAGGCTTATACGGAAGGAAAGCAGAAAGCTGATCCGGCCCGCACTGCCGAGTTTCGCAAATGGATTCGCCAGACGAAGATGCTCTCGGAAGCGAAACTGAAGCAGAATCCACGCGACCTCGAAGCACTGTATTTTCTTGGTGCTGCCGAAGGACTCGACGCGGCTTATGCTGCCGCAGTCGAAAGAAAGTACCGCTCGGCTTTGAAAAAAGGATCCGATGCCGTCGATCGGCACAAAGAACTGCTCAAGCTTGCGCCGGATTTTCGCGATGCGGAACTTACGATCGGACTGCAAAACTACATCGTGGGCTCGCTGCCATTGCCATTGAAGATAATCGCAGGAACAATGGGCGTGCGCGGTTCGAAGAAACGTGGTTTGGAGACGCTCGAACGCGTTTCGCTTGAAGGCCGGTGGGCGCGCGATCTCGCGCGTGTTTTGCTCGTAGATTTGTACAAGCGCGAGAAGCGCTGGAAGGATGCGGTTGGGGCCGCTCGTATGTTGTCAGAGAGATACCCGCGCAACTATCTTTTCAAGTTGCAGATGGCCGATGCGCTCGCTTCGCAAATCGTGACGCTGCGCAAGGCAAAAGACGCGACCGGCGCCACTGCCCAGGCAGAAGAGAAAGAACTGGTGCATATCTTCGACTCGTTGATGCGCGACAAAACACTCGAAGCCTCGACAGCCGAACTGGTCCAGTTTCGTTATCGTGAAGCACGCGGAGTGTTGGGCCAACTCGGAAAACAATGACTGATCACCATCACGAAAAACTCGCCGGCCTGCTCGACCGTATCAAGGAATTTCTGCGCACCGAAGTTTATCCCCTCGAACCTGATTTTCTTCGCCGTCCCTTTCGCGAACTGACCGCAAACCTCAACGCCAAACGCGAAGAAGTCAAAGCGCTTGGATTGTGGGCGCCGCACTTGCCCGAGGAACAAGGCGGCCTGGGCCTCAGCCTGTCAGAGTTTGCGCATGTCAGCGAAGAGTTGGGCCGCACGCCCATCGGTCATTACCTGTTCAACTGCCAGGCGCCAGACATCGGTAACATGGAGATCCTCCTGTCGCATGGCACGCCCGAACAGAAAGAGAAGTACTTCACGCCGTTAGCACGCGGCGAAGTGCGCAGTTGTTTCTCGATGACGGAGCCCGAACATCCCGGATCGAACCCAACCTGGATGAGCACCGCCGCGGTGAAAGATGGCGACGATTACGTCATCAACGGTCACAAGTGGTTCACGTCTTCCGCTGACGGCGCAAGTTTCGCAATCGTGATGGCGATCACTAATCCGGAAGCGACGAACCAGCACAAGCGCGCGAGTCAGATCATCGTGCCCCTACCGGCGCCGGGTTTCACTCTCGTGCGAAACATCAACGTGATGGGCGACGAGGGCAGCGATTATGCGAGTCACGCTGAAGTGAGATACGAAAACTGCCGCGTGCCGCAAACCAATTTGCTAGGCCGCGAAGGCGAGGGATTCACGATCGCGCAGGAGCGACTCGGCCCGGGTCGGATTCATCACTGCATGCGCTGGATCGGGATCTGTGAACGTGCGTTTGATCTGATGTGCAGCTATGCCGCACGACGCCAGTTGTCGCCGGGGAAGATCCTCGGCAGCCGGCAGAACGTGCAGGAGTGGATCGCCGAAAGCCGGGCCGAGATCAACGCCGCACGCCTGCTGGTGTTGCAGACGGCGTGCACGATCGATCGCAAAGGCGCAGCGTCGGCGCGCGAAGAGATCTCGATGATCAAGTTCTTTGTCGCGGGAATACTTCAGAAAGTCCTCGACCGCGCGATCCAGGTACACGGCGCGCTTGGATTAACCGATGCGACGTTGTTGTCGTACTGGTACCGGCACGAACGCGCCGCGCGGATTTACGACGGACCAGATGAAGTGCACAAAACTGTGGTAGCGAGAAGCGTGCTGCGGAAGTATGGCGTCAACACAGATCGATAAATCCGTTGCCATCCGTGTTGGCGAGGAGTTGCCGGAGCAAAAGCTGCTGGACTATCTCAAGCAACATCTTCCCTATCTCGATGGCCCACTAAAGGTCGAACAATTCCCGTCGGGGTTTTCCAATCTCACCTATCTCCTCCGTATCGGCGATCGCGAACTCGTATTGCGCCGTCCGCCAATCGGCGCGAAGATCAAAACCGCGCACGACATGGGCCGCGAGTATCGCATTCTGGCCCACCTGCATCCGGTTTATCCAAAAGTCCCGCGTCCTTTGCTGTTTTGCGAAGACGAGACCTTGCTCGGCGCGCCTTTTTACGTGATGGAGCGCGTCAAGGGAATTATCCTGCGTGCGCAACCCCCACGTGGCCTCGATCTCACACCCGCCACGTTGCGCCGTCTCTCCGAAGTCTTCGTCGATAATCTCGCCGAGATACACGGCCTCGATTACGAAGCCGCTGGATTAGCGGAACTCGGTTCGCCACAGGGTTACGTCAGTCGCCAGGTCACCGGTTGGACCAAACGCTACTA
Organism: Pyrinomonadaceae bacterium; assembly: GCA_035276045.1. Classification (GTDB taxonomy): domain Bacteria; phylum Acidobacteriota; class Blastocatellia; order Pyrinomonadales; family Pyrinomonadaceae; genus PSRF01. The sequence continues at coordinate 29,360 of DATELZ010000154.1, forward strand.
CAACGCGCGCACAGACGATGTGCCTGAAGTCGAACAACTAGCCACGTGGCTACACGAACATCTTCCGCCTGACTCCGCGCGCAGCTCGCTGATTCACAACGATTACAAGTACGACAACCTTGTGCTTTCGCCTGACGATCTCACGCGCGTTGTTGCAGTGCTCGATTGGGAAATGGCGACGATCGGCGATCCCCTGATGGATTTCGGAACGACGCTCGGTTACTGGGTTGAAGCAACCGATCCTGAAGAGTGGCAGCAATACGGTTTTGTTTTGACTAAACTCCCGGGAAATTTCACGCGCAACGAAGTGCTCGATTACTACACTCAACGGACTGGCCGCGAAATTCCCGATCCCGTTTTCTATTACGCTTACGGTCTGCTCAAGATCGCAGTCATCGTCCAACAGATCTACGCTCGTTATCAAAAAGGTCTCACCAAAGATCCACGCTTCGCTCAACTCGGCGCGCTTGTCAAAGCATGTGGCCGGCTCGCGCAGTGTGCGATCGCGTACCAACGAATCGATCGACTCGGGTAAATGCAACATAAAAGGCACAGATTGAACATCACTCGCACGCATCACCAACGGTAAAGTCGGTCAACCCCTAAACCCACAATTTGGACCAGGAGGAATAATGAACAAAGGTCGCAGTCTGATCTTCGTGTCACTAGTGTGTCTGTCATTACTACTGAGCAGCGGAGTAAGGGCGCAGTCCGGGGAGCCCGAAATGCTCGTCCGCAATCTCGGGGTGAGAACGACCATAGAAAACCTGATTACGCCGATCAGTATGGCGTTTATCGGTAACAACGACTTTCTTGTAGTGGAAAAGAACACCGGGCAGGTGAAACGTGTGACCAACGGAGCAGTGCGGGCCACCGTGCTCGATCTCGGCGTCAACGCTGCTTCCGAGCGCGGCTTGCTCGGCATCGCACTGCATCCGAAGTTTCCAAGAAATCCCGGTGTTTACCTGTTCTGGACTTGCCGCAGCACGGCCTTGCCCGCCGATCCGTTCTTTCCCGACGAGAAGAGATGTCTCGACTCAAACATGTTTGCCTCCGACACCGAAGAGATACTCCAGGTGCCGCTGCTCGGCAATCGCGTCGATCGATTTGAGTGGAACGGCTCGACACTAACTTACGATCACAACCTGATCATGCTGCGCGCTTTTCAAAACGATGGCGCTCCCGTGCCGCCCAATCAGGGCGACGAAGAACAACCGCCACGCGGCAATCACAACGGCGGTGTGCTCCGCTTTGGCCCGGATGGAAAACTCTACGTTCTCTTCGGTGACAACGGCCGGCGCGGCTGGTTACAGAACCTTCCCTGTGGTCCAACCGCGAATTGTCCGGGACCGTTACAGCCTGACGATCAATTTGGTGGTCCAAAGCCTGACGATGCACACCTCTCGGGTGTGATTCTGCGGCTCAATGCCGATGGCACTACGCCCAGGGATAATCCATTCTTCATTCTTGGCGCGTTTATACCCGGGCAGGTTGGCAGGAACATTCAGAAGATCTACGCCTATGGGTTGCGCAACACTTTCGGCATGGACTTCGATCCCATCTCCGGCGACTTGTGGGAAGAAGAAAACGGCGACGACAGTTTCTCGGAACTGAATCGCGTCGAGCCTGGTTTCAACTCGGGTTGGGTGCAGATCATGGGACCGCCTGAACGTCTCGCGCAATACAAGTCGATCGAGACCAGCCCTGACATCGATCCGTGTCTTGGCACTCCTTACTTCGGCCTACAACAATTGCGCTGGTCGCCGGCGCTCATCGCCAACACGCCCGCGCAAGCATTGGCGCGTTTGTTTAGGTTGCCGGGTTCGCATTACAGCGCGCCGGAGTTTAGCTGGAAATTTGAACTGGCGCCGGGCGCGATCGGTTTCGTGCGTGGCCGGTCGCTTGGACCACAGTATGAAGGCGATCTATTTGTCGGCGGCGCACGATCGATCTTACAAGGCGGACACCTGTTTCACTTCAACATAACCGGAAACAGGAGAAAGATCGGCATCGACGATCCTCGACTCGAGGATCGTGTTGCCGATAATGTGTGCAAGTTTGATCTGACGGAGAGTGAAAGCCTTTTGATCGGGCGAAACTTTGGCACCGTGACGGATATTCAGAACGGACCGGCAGGCAATCTGTTCGTTGTCTCTATCGATACCGGATCGGTGTTTGAGATCTTCCGCCGTCGCTAACAAATAGTTAGCTAGTCGTTGTTCGAACTGCGCTCGCGACCGAGCAAACTCGTGTCTTTGCGTTTCAGGGCCGCCAGTAATCTCGACCACTCCTGGCGTCCCTGGGCGAGACTTTGAAAGTCGCCGGATTTGTCGGCTTCGAGACCGTTGAGCATCTCGCTCGCTTTGCCATTAGTGATGGCTCTTTCCGCTGCTACTGAAAGCGCCTTGAATGCTGCGGTGCGTGAGCTTGCCTTCGGACCTTTTACCGCTAACTTCGCACGCTCGTAGGGAAAGCGATAGTCGCGCGGGTATTGCTTCTCGACTTTCGCGATTGCTTGAAAGATCTTCGTGCGTTCGGAAGCGCTTGCGCCCGCGCGCCGTTCGCGCAGTTTCTTGAGTTCGTCTTCCGGCGTGACTGTTTTCTCTTCAGTGGCGACGCTCGCCGTCGGTTGAACCGCAGGCTGTGCAGCAGGTTCTGTGGCAGGTTCGGGTTGAGTCGCGGCCGGTTGTTCGACAACTGGCGGCGGTGTTGAATCCGCCGATGCCGACGGTGAATCTGAGCGCGTCAAACCGAACACTCCAAGCCCGAGCAGTACAAAAGCCACGACGCCGATTCCCAATAACTTGAGCACCGAACCGCGCGGCGTGCTGTTGCGCTCAGGCGGCTTCGGCATAGTCCACGAGAACATCGATTTCCCGCCTGGTGACGCATCGCGCTGCATGTCGCTTTGCACTGTGAACTCGTCGTCATCGTCGTCCATCGGCAACGGGAGCGGTTTGCTGCGCACCGCTACCGGTCCATTGCTGAGCGCGTTGAGCGAGCTGCCACACTTCCAGCAGAACGCATACTTCGATTCGATCGAAGCGCCGCAGCCTTCGCACGTCTTCACAGCCGGTTCGGATTTCTTCGGGGGAACCGGAGCAGGAATCGCTGGTGGGACTTCGGCGACTGAAGAGACGACGGGCGCTGCGGGTGATTCCTCGATCCGTTTCTGCGCAATCGGTTCTGGCCGTGGCGCTGGAGCGGGAATCTCGACCGGTTTCTTTTTCGGTTGCTCGCCGATCACTTCCAGCAGTCCGGTTGTCTGTAACCTCCAACCGGCGCCGGCGCGAGTAACTGCCGCCGGCCGCAGAATGTTGACTTCGCCGGCGTCAGGTTTCGGGCAGTGATAGTAATCCTGGTAAAACTCGTAGAAGTCGCGACTGGTTGCGAATCGCGACGCGCGCGGCAGCACGATCGCCTGCGTGTTTGCATCGCTATTGTTGATCACAACAAACTCGCCGTCTTCGACCGGAACGAACGATTCAGTTTCATAGTCGAAGGTAACGTTCAGTTTGTGTGCCGACTTGGTTCGTTTCAGATAGTGAGCCACGGTTGACGGAAACGCCGGCGCATCATCGAGACGTTCTTCGCAGATCGGGCAGGTGGTCAGACCGGTGATAAATGAAGCGCCGAGTTCGTCACAATCGTGTTCGTGCAGATCGGCCGGGGTCGCCCGCAGGCATCCCGGGCATGAAGGTTGAGGCCCGCCTTCGGCTGTGAGCGTGAAGTTCTTGATATCCAGCGGCGTGTTGGATTCAAAACTGATCACGTGGCATTTATCGCACAAGTACAGCAGCGAACTGCGTCGCGTGCAGACGGCGCAACGCGCGAGGCCATAGTCGTCGAACTCAATCGGACAGAAATGTTCGCAGTTACAACAGTATTGCCATCGAATCTCAACCGGCTGTCTGCCCTGGCCTTCGAAATCAAGTTCGCCGAGTAAATGGCCGCGATTTTCACACTTGATCGGGCTTTGTCGCGGAGCGAAGAAACCTCTTTTATGCTCAGGACAGAATACTCTCATGTTCGTAGCTCCCTTTAGAGAAGGATGACCATTCAGATTGTACTTAGCTCGCAGCATAGATGATAGACGAGCAAATTACCGCCGTGGCGGCTAGCGGGGGAGGGCAATCCGTGCCTAAGCGCGGACAGGAATTAGTAGTGATTCAACCGGAGAGAGTTCGCTGCGGATACGCGCATAGATTAATCCCTGCGCGGGTGGAAAAACAAG
>DATELZ010000155.1:0-15404 GCA_035276045.1 Pyrinomonadaceae bacterium
TTTCTCGATAATCTCGTTCCCGAGGTTTATACGCCGGCGCAGGGTGGAGGGTTGAGACCGATGCCCACGCCGTCGCCCGCGCGTCTCACGCCGTATCCCTTCCTGCACCTGCTTTCAAACGGCAAAGTATTTCAAGCCCAATCGGGATTCAACGGCGGCACGGTTGACAAACTAAGCCGGTTGTTTGATCCGTTTGCTCCGGGGTGGTCGGCGTTGCAGAGCACTGTATTTCCGCACGCAACAGGAAGTTCAGTCCTGCTTGCCAACGACGTGGTTATGATGATCGGTGGATTTGCGAACAGTAGTGTTCCCTCGAACGGCGTCGAAACAATGAATCCGTTGGCGGTTTCACCCGAATGGAACACTGCCATAGACCAAATGAAGATCCCGCGGGCTTATCACACCGCAACGCTGTTGCCGGATGGAAAAGTGCTCGTCACTGGCGGCGTCGGTTGTAAGGGCCGTATCAATATTGTGACTTTCGACGACGGTATTCCCGACTGCTCCGATGGAAAAGTGTTGTCACCGGAACTGTTCGATCCGCAAACCGGTAAGTGGACCACGATGAACAAACACTCGGAGGTTCGCGCTTATCACTCGGTTGCGGCGCTGTTGCCTGACGGGCGTGTGCTCGTGGGCGGTGGCGGACTTCCGGGCGCCGTCGGCGAAACTACTACGTCTGGTCTGATCACTAACGTCGACGATCCCCACGCCCGGCTCTTCGGCCACAGCAACGTCGAGATCTTTTCACCTCCTTACTTGTTTGACGCGAATGGAAATCTGGCAGCACGGCCAACAATAACTTCAACCCCGCCCGCGGCCGTCACTTATGGCGAGACGTTCTTCCTCGGCACATCGGGCGCAGGTTCGGAACCGAAAGTGAGTTTTGTGCGGCTGCCGTCGGTGACGCACGGCACCAACCAGGACCAGAGAATTGTCTTTGCCCAGGCTGTGGTTACCTCCGGTGGAATTGACGTCACCGTGCCTGCGTCGGCTCACGAGTTGCCGCCGGGGCATTACATGGTGTTTGTCCTTAACGGCGGCGTGCCTTCAGAGGCGGCGATAATCAGGGTGCAGAACAGCACGCTCTTTCCGACTGCCACTGCGCCCACAACCACAGCGAGTGGAAGCGGGAATATCGGAGAACATGGCATTGAGTTCTCGTCATCCGCGAGCGGACAGATCACGCACCTCCGCTTTTGGAAAGCCGCGGGTGAACCGTCGACGAATCACGTGGGACGTATCTGGTCGGCGAGCGGTACGCAGCTCGTCTCGGTCGCGTTCACCAGTGAGACCGCTTCAGGTTGGCAGGAAGTGATCTTGCCGGCGCCGCTGTCGATCACTGCGCATACCAGGTACAGAGTCAGTTACAACGCACAGAGTATCGTCTCGCAAACGCCCAGCGCATTCCCCCATCCGCTTACGAGGGGACCATTGGTCACCTGGAGCGCGAGGTACTCGAGTTCCGCTGGTGTGTTCCCGACGACGGTCAGGACGAGCAATCCTTTTGTTGACGTCAAGTTTAAATGAATGTGATGCGTAGTAGTCGTAACATCATTGCCGGAGTCATGGTCCTGCTGCTGGTTTGCAGTTTGGCTGGCGGGCAGGACCGGAAACCGGCTGTGGTTGAAGTCGAGATCGGAGGGGTTGGGAAGGTGCAGATTCCTGACCTCGTCGTGCGCGATCAAGAGGGCCGCAAAGTTCGCTTCTATTCCGACTTGATCAAAGACAAAGTCGTCGTCCTGAGTTTTTTCTACACGAGCTGTATCTACGTTTGCACGACGCAGGGACAGACTTTCTCGGGTCTGCAATCGTTGCTTGGCGATCGGCTCGGAAAGTCTGTTTTTCTGATCTCGGTCAGCACCGATCCCGCCCACGACACACCCGCCCAACTCAAAGCATGGGGTAAACGTTACGGTATCCAACCCGGTTGGACGCTGGTGACGGGTGATGTATCTGAAATGAATAAACTCCTGTTGCCCTTCACCGGCAACCCCGCGGGCGCAGGAATGCACCTTCCGACCACCTTCATCGGCAACACTAAAACGGGCGCGTGGATCAGCGCATCCGGCGTCTTCGCCCCGGAAGATGTGCTCAACGCTTTGAATAACCTCACGCAGTAGACTCCGCGTTCTCTGCGTATCTCTGAGATCTCTGCGTAAACCTGAGTGCCAATATATTTAACGCAGAGATCTCAGAGATACGCAGAGAACGCAGAGCCAAATAAAGACACTGCTCCGTTCCGCATGTGCTTCCAGCAGGCGCTTCGTTAATGCTTTAATCGAAACCACGGATGATTTCGGATCGTATTGTCTCGCAAATCGTCCGACAAAACTGCTTTTTCAAGGGGTCTCTGATCAATGAGCACTGACTACGGCACCGGAGTAACCATAACCGAACACGATCTAACACTCGCGATCCCGGGTGAGATTGGAATCGTGCGGCAACGTCTGGTCGACGCTGTTCAGAAGCTGGGTTACAAGGTGCTGGGCGAACAGCCGCTCTACGCCAAGCGCCGCGCTAAGGGCGTTTGCTCGTCCTTTTCGATCAACGTGATGGATTATTCGACGACGTTGACGATCTCTTTGAAGCAAACAAATAACGTAGCCGTGATGGCGGCGTTCAATTACGAGATCGAGAGTTACATGAACATGACGAAGGGCGACCGGCAAACCCTTCTCCGCGAAGCGGAAGCGATCGTTGCTCTCGCGACCGAGCGTTTGGCTGATTCGACGTGCCGGGCCTGCGGCACTCAGGTAACCGATGAATCGCATTTCTGCCGCCGGTGCGGAGTGCCGATGGTCCTGGACCTGCCGGAACTCGAGATTTTGCGACTGACGAAAGGGACGCGCGCGAGTTATCAGAACATTTTTGTGGGCCTGTGCAGTTTTCTGTTGGCGCTGTTAACTGCGTTGCCGTTGTTTATCGTCAATGGCGGCCGCATCTGGGGGCCGATGCTGTGGGTCGGGATACCGTTCGCGAGTTATGGTCTGTTCCTGCTGATCCAGGCGACAGTTCAACTTCATCGCACGTTGAATCCAAAACCGGGAAAGAACATCGCTCTCAACGCAGCACAACCTATGCTTAGTGCTGCATCGGTTACCACCGCACTGCCACCGGCACGCCCACTCGCCTCCATCACCGAAGCCACAACCGGCCTTTTATCGACGAACGATCGCCGCACTCCCGAACCCGTCCGCCGCAAAGATCCCAACACCGCCGAGTTCGACACCGACCGGCTGATGTGACTTCATCCGCGAATCTGGTATAGTCCCCGCCACCTCCTCCGTTCTAGAAAACTTAGCCTATGCCCACGGCACGAAAATCGAATTCGCGTCCGACTGTGTTTGTTGCGCTTCTTCGCGGCGTCAACGTCGGCGGCAACAACATGATCAGCATGCGCGAACTCAAGGCGAGTTTCGAGGAGATGGGATTTACGCAGGTCTCGACTTATATCAACAGCGGCAACATCATCTTCACGACGAAAGAGAACGACGCGCGCAAGTTGGAAAAAAAGATCGAACGAATGCTCGCTAAGGAATACGATCTCAATTCGAAGGTCGTGATACGCAGTCTCTCGGAAATGGAAGCTCTGGTGAAGAATTTGCCGCGGAGTTGGAAGGGCGGCTCCGATTGGCGTTACAACGTGATCTTTCTGCGTCACACGATCGACTCCGAAGATCTTCTCGTTGATTTACCTGCCAAGGAAGACATCGAAGAGATCGTGTATCGTCCGGGCGCGCTCTTGTGGTCGGCGCTGGTAAGCGACATAAACCGGACGACGTGGGCCAAGTTCGCAGCGCGAAAAATGTACCAGGACACGACCGTTCGCAACCTCAACACGACGAAGAAGCTCTACGAACTGATGAACAAGGTCGCCGAAAACTGATCACGATCGGTCTGATTCGACCAGGCTTTATGGCACAGAAAGTAATCAATCTGTTGTTCGTTTTCTTGTGCGTGACGGCCGTCAGCGCGCAACAGCCGTCACAACCTCCGCGCCGAAGCATGCAGGAGTTGGTGCGGATGCCGGTTGTGTACCGTCTCCCGGGCATGGATCGTGTTGTTGTTAAATCGAATCTGAAATACGTCCCCACCGGCGAGCCTCACCAGTTGATGGACGTTTATGTTCCGCCCGGCCTCGCGAAGAGCGAACGCCGTCCGGCAGTTCTGTTCATCCATGGCAGCGTGCCGCCGGGGAGCCCTGCAAAAGATATGGGCGTGTTTCAATCGTGGGGACGGCTGGCCGCCGTCTCGAACATGATTGGCATTACCTTCACGCACCGGCTTAGCTTTCCGAAGCCGATGCTCAACGAAGCGGCTGGCGATTTAAACGCTGCGATCAGTTACCTTCGCGCCAATGCCGACGACTTGAATATCGACAAAGATCGAATTTGTGTGGTTGTCTTTTCCGGTGGTGGGCCACTGTTGAGCGTTGCGATGCGCGATAAGCCTGCGTATGTGCGCTGCCTGGTTGCGTTCTACGCCTTCCTCGATATTCAACAGTCGGAACCGCACCGGGCGAATGAATCAGCGGAGACGTTGAAGAGTTTCTCACCCATCGCCTACCTGGCTTCTGAAACTGCGCCGTTATTCATCGCGCGCGCCGGTCTCGACGGAGTGCCAACACTGAACGACTCGATCGATCGTTTCGTTCGAGAAGCGATGGCCAAAAATGCTTCGATCATCGTTGCCAACCACCCACGCGGACTTCATGCTTTTGATATTCAGAACGACGACGAAAGATCTCGTGAAATCATAGAAGCTGCACTCACCTTTATGAGAATGCAGTTAGGAGAGCGTAAACAATGAGCGACCGTAAATACCGTCAGCGCGGTTACATGGACCAGGATCGCGAGCCGCAACGACCAAAACCTCAATCACCACAAGGCCCTCGCCAGTCGCCGCGCGATCGCGAAGGTCCTCGTTCGCCGAAGATGATGGCGTTTGGCGAGGTGGTGAAGTGCTCTACGTGCGGAACGAAGGCGCCGAACAGTATCGTCGTCGACACCGCCTGTGCGAAGTGCAACGCCGATCTTCACACTTGCCGGCAATGCAACTACTTCGATCCGGGCGCGCACTTCGAATGCAGCCGTAAGATCACGATCCGCATCGTCAACAAAACCACGCGCAACACCTGCGAACTCTACGCCCCCCGCACCGTGGTCGAACGCGAAACGTCTTCATCAAGCGCGCCCTCCGGCGCTAGCTCGGGCGGTCCGAAAGATGCGCGCCAGGCATTTGCGAACCTGTTCAAAAAGTGAAATGCAACGACAGCTTTTTCTGTTGATTGTTCTTTTGTCAGCGCCGGCGGTTGTTCACGCGCAGGCGCTCGGCGATCCGGTAGACGTCGGCCAGGATTTTCAGCGGCTGGAGAACGTCTACTTCATCGGCAGCAAAGTCACGTCATTCGACACGTCGACTGGCCAGGGCGCGTTGCAATGGGATCGCTACACGCGTAACACGACGTTGTCGTTCAATAAGATCGACGTCGGCTTCGCGCGTGCCACCGGCAGCGGCGAGTTTCCGACGACTGAATACGATCAGAATCCCTCGTTGCCATTCGCCGTCACTTTCGTGACTCCACGCACGATTCGTTTGCGCATGTCGACGCGTGCAGTGCCGTTGACTGACGCGCAGACGCTGATGCTCGCCGGGCCTGTTGCGAAGGACAATTCGTGGCGCGTCGAGCAGAACGATAAAGAGATCGTCTATACCGGCGCTCATGGCCGCGTGCGCATCGTCAAAGATCCGTGGCACATCGAGATCTACGATCAACGTGGCCGCCTTCTGACGCGCACGCAAAATGTCGGCGACCCGGCGACCTTCTTCATTCCCGTTCCGTTTTCGTTTGTGCGTCGTTCGAGCGATCTGGCGCGCCGCTTCGCCGCCACTTTCGAACTACAGCACGACGAGAAGATCTTCGGCACTGGCGAATCGTTCACGCGGCTGAACAAACGCGGACAACGCGTGCTTGTTTCGACCCGCGACGGCATGGGAACGCAAAACGAGTGGATGTACAAACCGATACCGTTTTTCCTGAGCGACCGTGGCTACGGCATGTTTGTGCACACCAGCGCGCCGCTCACGTTCGACTTCGGCAAGAATTACGACGCGCACAACGTGATCTATTCCGGTGACGAAAACCTCGATCTCTTCATCTTCCTTGGCGACCCGAAAGACGTGCTTTCGGAGTACACGTCTTTGACAGGCCGCAGCCCCGTGCCGCCGCTATGGACGTTTGGCTTCTGGATGAGCCGCGCCACGTACAACTCAGACGAGCAGGTGCGCCAGGTGGCCCAACAGTTGAGAACGCATCGCCTGCCTTCCGACGTGATCCATATCGATACCGGTTGGTTCGAGACAGAGTGGCGCAGCGATCATCGCTTTTCGCCGACGCGTTTTCCGAATCCGGCGAAGCTGATGAGCGACCTGAAGCAACAGGGCTTTCGCGTCAGTCTTTGGCAATACCCGTACTTAACTACGAAGAACGCGCTGTGGAAAGAGATCGTGTCGAAGGGCTATCACGTCAGGAACGCAGGCGGCCAACTGCCTGATGAAGACGCGACGCTCGATCTGAGTAATCCGGAAGCGGTGAAGTGGTACCAGGACGCTCTTCGCGAGCTGTTGAAGGTTGGCGTGGGCGCGATCAAAGTTGATTTTGGCGAGCAAGCGCCGCTGACTGGTCAATACCATTCGGGATTGAGTGGTTGGTACGAACACAATCTTTATCCGTTGCGCTACAACAAGATCGTTGCGGAAGTGACGAAAGAAACTACCGGCGAGGATGTGATCTGGGCGCGCAGCGCGTGGGCCGGCAGCCAGCGTTATCCGATACATTGGGGCGGCGACGCGGAGAACACTGACTCGGCGATGGCGGCGTCGTTGCGCGGCGGTTTGTCGTTTGGGCTGTCGGGTTTTACTTACTGGAGTCATGACGTCGGCGGCTTCGTGCAGAAGCCGCCGCGCGATCTTTATCGACGCTGGATGGCGTGGGGAGTCTTGTCGTCGCACACGCGAGCGCATGGTATTCCGCCGCGGGAGCCGTGGGAATACGACGCCGCTTTGGTCGAAGACTTTCGCCGCGCTTTGGAGTTGCGCTATTCGTTGATGCCGTACATCTACGCGCAGGCGAAGGACTCTTCCGCGCGTGGGTTTCCGATGCTGCGGCCGCTGTTCTTCGAGTATCCCAACGATCCAACGTCATGGACCATCGAGGATCAGTTTCTTTTTGGATCAGATCTGCTGGTGGCGCCGATGTTCGACAATGGCGACAAGCGCAAGGTTTATCTGCCGCCGGGCGCGTGGATCGATTATCAAAGCAACCAGGTTTATCCGGGTGGAAGCTGGCACGAGATTCCGGTGAGTAAGTCGCCGGTCGTGTTGCTCGTTAGGAATCATTCGGTGTTGCCGCATATCAAGGTCGCGCAAAGCACGAAAGATATGGATTGGACCAACGTCGAATTGCGCGTCTTCAGCACCGACAATGCGGCGGTTAAGGGACTCTTCACTACGCCGGGCGGTGATTTACAAACGCTGTCTCTCGTTCCACGAGGACGCACTTTCGCTTTGGCAGACGATCCGGGAGCGGGCAGAGTGAAGTGGACCATCACGGTCGCGAAGAACTAACTGCGGATCTCTTCCCACTGGCCCAACTTTGCAGATCTGAATACCGCATCGATCACGATCATATTCGCGACAGCGTCTTCGAGCGGGATTGGTTGTTCGCGGTTCTCGCGGATTGCCTGTGAAAACAGCGAGCCTTGAATCTCGTACTGATCGCAGATCGGTAAGTCGATAACTTGTTCGTTCAAAAGGATTCGTGTCGGAGTGTCGTTGGGCGCGTTGAAGGGAATCAAAACTTCGATGCGTCCTTCGGCGCCGAAGAAGATCATGCGCTGGTAAGGCGCGAGACGCGTGCTGCACGTAAACGTTGCGTGGCCATTCGGAAAATCGAGCACGCCAGTCGTCAAAGTATCGGTCCCGGATACCGGATCGCGTTCGATCAATCCCAGCACGCGGCGTGGTTCCGCGTCGAACATGAAGCGCGAGATCGTGATTGGATAACACCCGATGTCCATCAAAGCGCCGCCGCCGAGATCGAGTTGGTTGCGAATGTTTGCCGGATCGGAGTTGAAGTAACTGAACGAGCCGGTGATCGATCTCAACGTTCCGATTCTTCCTGATTGGATCAGTTTGCGTGTTTCGAGCCATTGCGGATGCGTCTTCACCATGAACGCTTCCTGGATCCGTACGCCAGTGCGATCGCGCGCCACGACGAGCGTTCTCGCCTCCGCGGCATCGAGTGCGATGGGCTTTTCGCAAAGAACGTGCTTACCGGCTGCGGCGGCTTTGATGGTCCAGGGAACGTGCAGGTGATTCGGCAGCGGGTTGTAAACTGCTTCCACCGTCTCGTCGGCAAGCAGTTCTTCATAACTGCCGTACGCGTTCGGAATATTCAACGCTCCGGCAGCCTCCTTCGCCCGCGTCAGGTCGCGCGAAGCAATCGCAACGATCTCACACCACGAGCTGCGCTGCATCGCCGGCGCGACCTTCTTCAGCGCAATGTTAGCCGTACTTAAAATTCCCCAACGTACTTTATCGATCATTTTACTGTCTGCCTTTCAGGCTGATACAAGATACGCGGGCGAACACGAATCGGGCGCCTTGGCCCACTACTCGGCGCGATATTACTAGGATTGATCAGTAAATTGCGAAAGCTCTGTCCTTAACCCGGGCGGAGCTTTTCGATTCCGGTAAGCGTCTGCGTTCTCTGCGTTCCTTTGGGGCCTCTGCGTAAACTTCACTTCAGGCGTGTTTAAACGCAGAGCACACAGAGACACGCGGAGAACGCCGAGCAAAATAAGACACTAGTTAACAAAGACTTATCTATTCACATCCCACCCAGCCGTGATATATAAACGCCGCACCATCCTCGTTGGCCCAGTTAGCTAGAAGCAATAACCTGATAGCAACTCCCAATCGCCCTCCCACCCCATCGGCCTAGCACCCGCTGGGGACTCCAGTCCAGAACCACAACTGTATGCAGTTGGTTTCGATCTGCGTACTCCGTTTCAAACCGCTGTTCGCCAGCTACGGGTGTGAGTGCTGACGAACCTCCACCAGAGGAAAGGGGCAATGGGATGAAGAAATCGAAGTCTGGAATTGTTACCAAAATACTGCTCGCATTTACTGCCGGCCTGATCGTCCTCGCTATCTCCATGACGACGGCGACGATGACGCCGATCAGCGAAGGTTTCGAAGCAGGCGGCAAGACCGCTTACGCAGCCGCCAACGTAACGTTGGGCACCGGCTCATGGTTTATGGACGAGGCGCTAACCGGCAATCTCTCCACTGATAGAAAGACAGGCTCTTTTTCCGCCCGCATCCGAGACACCGGCCGTATGCGCATGAACTTCAACAAGACCGGCGCCGGAACGGTTTCTATTCAACATGCAGTGTTCGGCTCTGATGGTTCAAGCACGTGGCAACTGTGGTCGTCGACGAACAGCGGCAGCACGTGGTCCCAAGTCGGTTCAACCGTGACCACCAGTTCGACGTCGCTTCAAACCGCAAACTTCACCGTCAACAACGGCAACGCCATTCGCTTCGAGATCAGAAAAGTCTCCGGCGGCGCCAATCGCATCAACATCGATAATGTTCAGGTCGGCGATTTCTCGTCTCCGACGCCGACGCCGACACCCACGCCAACCACCAGCGAACATCTCACGATGGGAAACCCAAGCAACGCGGTAACCAACGTGGGACAGCCGAATAATTACCTGATGGAGAAGCCGCAATACTCGCTGTCTTACAGTCGTGATAACGGTGGGCCAAACTGGGTGAGCTGGCACCTGGACACCTCGTGGCTGGGAAGCACGCCACGCCAGGATGACTTTCGCACAGATACGACGTTGCCGTCCGGTTGGTATCGAGTGCAAGCGACGGACTATTCCGGCTCAGGCTTCGATCGCGGCCACATGTGCCCCTCGGCAGATCGCACGAGCACCGTCGCCGCCAACTCCTCCACTTTCCTGATGACCAACATGATTCCGCAGCTTCCAGCCAACAATCAGGGCGTGTGGGCCAACCTGGAAACCTACAGCCGAACCCTCGTTTCACAAGGCAACGAGCTTTACATCATTTCGGGTGGCCAGGGATTGCAGTTCTTCATCGCGAACGGCCGGGTGGCAGTGCCCGCCCAAACGTGGAAGGTCATCATCGTGTTACCCAACGGAAGTAACGACGTTTCGCGAGTGTCGACGTCGACAAGAACGATCGCGGTGGTCGTACCAAACTCAGGATCGATTAACAGTGACTGGCGAACTTACCGGGTGAGCGTGGATCAGATCGAGGCGATTACCGGCTTCGATTTCTTCTCCAACGTATCCTCTGGGATACAAGCCGTCATCGAGGGACGAGTCGACAACCAGTAACCACGATCGTTTACAAAGGCTGACGCCGGCGCATCAGCGCCGGCGTCATGTGCTACGGCTATTCTGCGATCACTTGTGAAGCATCACGCTTGCCAGCCGCCTGCCTGGAGCGCAGTCTGGAATTTGATCGCTTCACCTGCGATTTTTCCGGCCTTGTCGGTGCCGTTGATGATCCGGCGGGCTGAAGCGAACTGGACCACGTTGCCACTGCCGTCCGCGGGCAGGTGCCGCGCCAACGTGTGGCGCCGGCCTTTTTTATCGCCGGCAAACCAGCCTTCCGTCATTCCTTTAATCATGATCCTCGCAGCGATATCAGGATCGAGGGCGAGATCGAGATTGTTGGTCAAGCGTCCACTAAGCTGTAGCTCCTGATCCGCTTTCTCGTAATTTGCCTTCCAGGTGAGTTGGACGTAGCCGCGGCCATAGAAAGGGAAGTAGCGCAGATTATTGCGCCGCCAGTTTTCGTTGAGCCAGAAGGCTTCCCGCACCGGCTGCATCGTGTAGGCGGTCTCGTGCAACGCAGTCGCCAGCGCATACGCGGTAAAAGCGATTGGCCAACCCGCGGCCTTAGCGGCGCCAAGCACAGCCTCGAGGCCCATCACATGATCAGGCTTTAGTGGACCTCCGAACACGCCGGACTCACGAGTTGAACTGAAAAAGACCTGCGGGTTATTGAGTCCCGCCGCGCCAATCGCCGCCTCGACTGCTGAATCGGGCATAGTTGGGACCGGCGCCGCATTGTCCGGCGCTCCACTGTCCGGGGCAATGCCAAGCCGTTCTAACACAGCATCGATCGCTGCCACTTCTTCCGCGGTAAAACCCTTGCCGCGCTCAGCACGGATAATGTCGAATATCGGTTTACGCATCTGGGGCTCCTTCCAAGTTTCTGTATATCTAATGAGATTAAGCAATATTTTATTTCACGGTAAGCCCAGGTTGACTTCAAACCCGGCAGGAATATAATGCCGGTTTTCCTCAACTTCACGATCGGATATTCCTCATACTCTATGAAATCTGCGTACCTCGCCAACTCCCCACAAATTCCCTGGCCTCCTCTTAATGCTCCCTACATCGACGAACTCGGCTGCATCGACGGCGACGTCTACGGCGCGGCCGGAAAGATCTGGCCCTGGGCGGCCGCGTATTCTACCGCTATTCTCGGCGATGAAGCTTGCGGCCAACTATCGCTATTGAAAGTTTGCGCCAAGATCACTGAGAAGCGCGCTGCCGGAAGTATCGAGATTGAAAGCCTGCTTCCTTACCTCAAGACAGCCTTTAAACGCGAAGTATTGGCTCAACTCAAGCACAATCGATTAGTAGATCTCGATCCGGTCTCAGAGTGGGCGACACAGTTTGAGAGCGATATCGACCGCAAGATCCTGATCGAGGAGATGATGAGCCGAATGGATCCGGTGAATCGAAGGATTACGGAGTTGCTTATTCTTGGTTATTCGTTTGAGGAGATTGCCAGAAGAGACGGGATGCAAAGTAACGCGATTAGAAGCCGGCATTCGAAGCAATTGATGAGGATAAAGCGGGATTTGCGTAAAAGGCACTGAAAGATCAGTACCCTAAAATTTTTTCCAAGTAGGGGGTGCGATTTGGTCTTCTCAGTCCCTCTTGTAGTTAGACGGTAATAACCAACGGAGTCTTAATACAGATGAAACTTCTCACCAGGTTCTGCTGCTTCCTTACAGCAATAACGCTTTCTGGTCCGTCTCAATCATCGGCGCCAGAATAAACGAACTTCAAGCCGAAGTTTTAGCTAGCGAAAAAATACTCACGATGGTCAAGGCCGCGTTGCCTCCAACCATTAAGTAACTCACTCACCCATAACTACAGCTCTCAGGAGTCCTACTATGCGAATTTGCTTGGTTGTTTTGTTGCTGACCGCTTCAATCCTCATGGCCTTTGCTTTGGATCCTCTGTCCGAATCGTCCAGGGCCACCGCCCAGGTACAAAATCCCTCAACGCAGAGTGACACACCTGCCCAGGACCCGTTGTTTCCCACCGAAACGCCCAAACGCTTGCCGGGAACTGACGAGACGTTTGCCAGGCTTATCACCAGGGCTGAAAGTGAAGGTCCGGTTCGGGTCATCGTCGGACTGAACACTGCTTTCCGGCCGGAAGGATTGCTTCCGAATGCTCAACTGGTGGAATTTCAACGCGAGGGAATTGCCCAGGCTCAGGACAGCCTGATCTTTCAGTTGCTGAGCTTTAATGCTCGTTCGATTACCAGGTTCACATTCATTCCTTTTATTGCAATGGAATTGGACGCGGCTGGTCTGGCATTCCTCAAGAACTCTCCGGAAGTAACAAGCATTGAGGAGGACTTGCCGAGGCCGATGACGCTGGCACAAAGCGTTCCGCTGATTGGCGGTAACGCGGCCTGGGCCAGTGGCTTCACCGGGGCCGGACAAACTGTCGCTATTTTGGATAGTGGTGTTGAAAAGACGCATAGCTTCCTGGCGGGAAAGGTCGTTTCAGAAGCTTGTTACTCGACGAATGTGGATTCGCCGGTTTTTGGCAGCTACAGATCAGTTTGTCCGGGTGGTGTGACTGAGTCGACGAATGCCGGATCCGGCGTGAACTGTTCGACATCCCTGAATGTCGATTGTGCGCACGGCACACACGTGGCGGGGATCGCCGCTGGCAAGGGGACCAGCTTCTCAGGTGTTGCAAGAGATGCAAACATAATTTCCATTCAGGTGTTCTCCAATCCGCTTTCCGGTGGACGGCTTGGGGCCTTCGACTCAAATATGATTAGCGGTCTGGAAAGGGTCCAACAGCTTAGCACCAGCTTTAACATCGCCGCCGTTAACATGAGCATTGGTGGTGGACAAAATTTCGCGAATTGCGACGGCACTAGTCCCGCGATGAAAACAGCCATCGATAACCTGCGATCGATCCGCATAGCGACAGTAATTTCGTCCGGAAACGGAGACGCGAACGGGAATGGATTCCCGAACGCTCTTTCCTTTCCCGCTTGTATCTCGACCGCGATAAGCGTGGGTTCAACTGATGATGGCAGTTTTGGAACGACCGTTAATGCCGTATCAAACTTTTCTAATAGTGCTTCATTCTTGCACTTGCTGGCGCCCGGAAGATGGATCAATTCCTCAGTTCCCGGCGCAAGTTTCCAGGACTTCTCCGGGACGTCAATGGCTGCTCCGCACGTTGCCGGCGCCTGGGCAGTGCTTAGAACCAAAGCGCCTTCCGCTACGGTCGATCAAGTGTTGCAGGCACTGACCTCAACAGGGTTACCGGTCACGGATCCGAAAAACGGCCTCACTAAACCGCGTATCAGGGTGGACGCCGCGTTAAATGCGCTGAACCGCGTTTTGACAATTGCGTCCAGCAATCCTGGCAGCGGCGTGAGTATTAGTGTCAGTCCGGTGGACAACAGCAACCAGGGCGATGGCGTAACTCAGTTCAGCCGCACTTACAGTTTGAACTCAACCGTTACGGTGACGGCGCCGGCCACAGCGGGCGGAAACAATTTTCAGAAATGGCAGCGCGACGGGGTTGATTTGACCAATAACTTATCAACCAACGTGGTAATGGATGCCAACCACACGATGACGGCGGTGTATGTCACACCGCCAACACAGACCTTAACTGTAAACTCTTCGAATCCAGCCAGCGGCGTAAGTATTACTGTCAGTCCGGTGGACAACAGCAGTCAGGGTAATGGGGCAACACCGTTCAGCCGTACTTACAACCTGAACACGAATGTTACGTTGACTGCGCCAGCAACGGCAGGTGGCAACAACTTCCAGAAGTGGCAGCGCAACGGAACTGACTTCTCCACGGATTTGATGATCAACGTCACGATGGATGCCGATCAGACGTTGACGGCGGTGTACGTCACGCCGACACGGACGTTAAACGTAGCGTCGTCGAATCCAGCCAGCGGCGTGAGTGTCACTGTCAGTCCGGCTGACAACAGCGGTCAGGGTAATGGCGCAACGCCGTTCAATCGTACTTACAACCTGAACACGAATGTTACGTTGACTGCGCCAGCAACGGCAGGCGGAAACAACTTCCAGAAGTGGCAACGCAACGGAGGTGACTTCTCCACGGATTTAATGATCAACGTCACGATGGATGCCGATCAGACGTTGACGGCGGTGTACGTTACGCCGACACGGACGTTAAATGTAGCTTCGTCGAATCCAGCCAGCGGCGTGAGCATCAGTGTCAGTCCGGCTGACAACAGCAGTCAGGGTAATGGCGCAACGCCGTTCAATCGTACTTACAACCTGAACACGAATGTAACGCTGACTGCGCCAGCAACGGCAGGTGGCAACAACTTCCAGAAGTGGCAGCGCAATGGAGCTGATTTCTCCACTAATCCAGCAACCAGCGTGACGCTGGATGCCAACTACACGCTGACGGCGGTTTACGTTACGCCGACACGGACGTTAAATGTAGCTTCGTCGAATCCAGCCAGCGGCGTGAGTATTACTGTCAGTCCGGCTGACAACAGCGGTCAGGGTAATGGCGCTACTGCGTTCAGCCGTACTTATAACCTGAACACGAATGTATCGCTGACGGCACCGGCCACGGCAGGCGGAAACAACTTCCAGAAGTGGCAGCGCAACGGAGCTGATTTCTCCACGGATTTAATGATCAATGTCACGATGGACGCTGATCAGACGTTGACGGCGGTGTACGTTACGCCGACACGGACGTTAAATGTAGCTTCGTCGAATCCAGCCAGCGGCGTGAGTGTCACTGTCAGTCCGGCTGACAACAGCAGCCAGGGTAATGGCGCAACGCCGTTCAATCGCACTTACAACCTGAACACAACCGTCACGCTGACGTCACCGGCCATAGCAGGCGGGAACAACTTCCAGAAGTGGCAGCGCAATGGAGTTGATTGGTCCACTAATCGAACAACCAGCGTAACGATGGATGCGAACTACACGCTAACGGCGGTGTACGTTACGCCGACGCGGACGTTAT
>DATELZ010000156.1:0-8069 GCA_035276045.1 Pyrinomonadaceae bacterium
CCGAAACAGGCCTGAATAGTTGGTAACAGATGGACTCGCTGGCGGCTGCAACCTGTAACAAATGTTAGTAAATCCTAAGAGCCGAAACCTGATGAGTGCTCATGAACGCACTACGAATCAGGGGGTCGCATGTTCGAATCATGCCGGGTGCACCATTGAATTCAATAAGTACGGGCAGCCGCTAATGGCTGCCCGTTCTGTTTGTGTGTTCATAGCGTGTCAGAGGGTTTTGTCAGCCATACAGCATACGTTCAATCTGCGCCCGTCGCCTTGCTCTGCATTGCCGGCAAGACGTGGCTGTAACAAAATGCGAGTTCGACGCGACCAACCGCAACCATCCCCTTGAGTCAAAGACATTAGTCATCCATCATAGGGCGGGCCGATGATGAATCGGCCCGCCCAACGGGTCAGTGCAGCTCGGCGAACCAGCGCCGCTCGGCCCACTTCACCAGTTCAAGCACCGGCGAAACAGTAAACGCCGCGGCGGTGATGATCAGCCAATCCTGCGCGGACAGCGCGATTGTGCCAAACACCCGCTCCAACAGCGGCACGTACAGAATCAACCCCAGCATGACCAACTCCCACAGGATCGCAATGTTCAACCACTTGTTTGCAAACGGCTGGCGCAACACTGAATGCCGGTCGGACCGGAAGTTGTACGCTTTGAAGAACTGAATCAGCACGAGCGAGACGAACGTCATCGTCATCGCCTCTGCCACACTTCGCCCTGAATTCAAAGCCCATGTGAAAAGTCCGAGGTTAACGAGCGCCGACCACACGCCGCCCGCGATCATGAGCAGCACAACCGGCCTCGTGAAAATGCCCCTGCGCGAGTTGCGTGGCGGCTGTTGCATCAATCCGCGCTCAGGCGGATCGACCGCCAGCGCCAAAGCAGGCAGTCCATCGGTAGCCAGATTCACGTAGAGAATCTGGACCGCGGTTAACGGCAGCGGCAAACCCGCGAGAGTCGCACCGGCCATCAGACCGATCTCGCCGATATTCGACGAAAGCAGGTACATCAAATACTTCTTGATGTTACTGAAAATACCGCGACCCTCTTCGACCGCCGCGACGATCGACGCGAAGTTGTCGTCGGTAAGCGTCATCGCCGCCGCTTCCTTCGAAACGTCAGTGCCGGTGATGCCCATCGCGATACCAATGTCGGCCTTCTTCAAAGCCGGCGCGTCATTCACGCCGTCGCCAGTCATCGCGACGACCTGTCCGCGATTCTGAAGCGCACTCACCACGCGCAACTTGTGCGCCGGCGACACGCGCGCACAGACCTCGATCGACTCGACTTCCTTCTCGAGTTGCTTATCGTCCAGCGCCTCGAGCTCGACGCCATTGACAATCCGACCGCCTTTGCTAATCCCCAACTCTTCGGCGACAGCCTTCGCCGTCAACGGATGATCGCCGGTGATCATGATCACTTTGATCCCGGCTTCTTCACACATACTGACCGCAGCTTTCGCCTCCGGCCGCGGCGGATCGATCATGCCGACCAGCCCCAGGAGCGTCATTTCACTTTCCGCCTGTTCGATCACGGCGTTTGGCTTGTAAGCGATTGCCAAAACGCGCAACGCTTCGCCCGCCATCTTTCGCGCTTGTTCGAGCACTTCCGCCCGGCGCGCGTCATCCAGCGGCTCGACGCCCGCTTGCGTCAATTGCGAAGCGCACGATTGCACGATCACTTCAGGCGCGCCCTTGGCGTATGCGACAACCCCGCTCGGCGTGTTGTGCAACGTGGTCATGCGCTTCGTCTCGGCCGTGAAAGGGATCTCGGAAACTCGCGCGAACTGCGCGTCGAGCTCAAGTTTGTTGAGACCAGCTTTCGCAGCGACGACAACCAACGCGCCCTCAGTCGGATCGCCTTTGACTTCCCATGCGCCGGAACCGTTTCTTTGCTCAACACGCGCATCAGACGCGAGCGCAGCAGCACGCAGCAACATCGACACCGGCGCATCAGAAGTTGCGATACCGTTTTGCGAGAACGCGCCACTGGGTTCGTAGCCAGTACCCGAGACTTCGATCGTATGACCAGCCACGTAAAGGCGGCGGACAGTCATCTCGTCTTTCGTCAACGTGCCTGTCTTGTCAGAACAGATAACCGACGTGCTGCCAAGCGTCTCGACCGCAGGAAGGCGGCGAACCAGCGCGTTACGCCGGACCATTCGTTTGACGCCCAAAGCGAGCGAGATCGTGACCACAGCCGGCAAAGCTTCGGGAACAACCGCCACCGCCAGCGCCACGCCAAAGATCAACATCTCGACAAAAGGCTGACCGCGAAACAGGCCGAGCGCGACGATGACGAACACGACTGCAAACGCAGCCCGCGCCAGTGATTTGCCGATCCGATCGAGGTTCTTCTGCAGCGGCGTCTTTACGGTGTCGACCTCTTCGAGCATGCGCGCGATCTTGCCAAACTCGGTCGCCATGCCGGTCGCGACGATAAGTGCACGGCCACGGCCGTAAGTCACCGCCGTTCCGGCAAACGCCATGTTCTTTTGATCGGCAATCGGCAATGTCTCTCCGTCAAGTCGATCTGAATGCTTCTCGACGGGAGCAGATTCGCCGGTCAACGCTGCTTCGACTGTTTGTAGATTGACAGCTTCGATCAATCGCACGTCGGCGGGAACTTTGTCGCCGGTCGCGAGGAGAACCAGATCGCCGGGCACGAGATCGCGAGCCGGAATGCGTTCTTCCCGGTCGCTGCGTATCACGGTCGCAAGTGGCGCGGCCATTTCACGCAGCGCTTCGATTGCGCGTTCGGCGCGAAACTCCTGGATGAAACCAAGGATGACGGCGAATAGCACGATCACGGTGATCGCGATCGCTTCGACACCATGGCCGAGGAACGCGGAGAGCGCTGTGGCGAGCAGCAGAATGACGATCAGAATGTTTTTGAACTGTTCGAGCAGAATGGTCCAGGGAGAAACGCGGCCTTTCACCTGAAGTTCGTTTGGACCAAACTCCGCCAGCCGTTTCGCCGCCTCGTCAACGCTGAGCCCGGCGGGGCTCGAATGCAGTTGATCGAGAGTATCTACCACCGTCAGAGTGTGCCAGCGCGTGCTGGACTTAGAGTCAATATTCTTCATTGTGTTTCGGAGTTGTACCTTGAATTTGCGGGGGACTGACGGCAGGCGAGGCTGGACCATCGCACTGAGAGGGAAAAGCTGGTGAAGCCGGACTAATACAACCGGACTTCGAAAAGCGGAACATTCCTCGATCCTTTCGCGCGTCCCGAGTAGACGTATAAACGCCGCGCAAAAAGAAAAACCTTTCGCGCGCCGATCAGCCGCAAAAGGTCTTGGTCGTGGAGCTGACTGTTTTGCCCTACCCGATGCGCCGGGTACCCCACGCGGATACCGTGTTGACGACCGCACCGGACCACAAAGGCAGGTGACCTACTCCCCTTTTCGTCCCGTGATTCTACAACTGCGCATGGCCAAGCACAAATCGGAGAATTCTTTTTTCGCCGATCCGTTTACTTGATTGTTATCCAGTGTTGGTTAGTATGGCTGGGTGAGGATACTTTTGGTCGAAGACGAACCGAGCGCGGCGACGATGCTCGCCAAGGGATTGCGCGAGGAGACTTATGCGGTCGACATCGCCGCGGACGGCGAAACGGCGCTGGCGCAGGCGTTTGTGAACGATTACGACCTCGTCATCCTCGACGTCGTTCTCCCAGGCAAGAACGGCTTCAGAGTCTGCCGCGAACTGCGCACAAACGGTTTAGCCATTCCCGTCCTGATGCTCACCGCTCGCGACGCAATCGAAGATCGCATCGAAGGTCTCGACTCCGGCGCCGACGACTATCTCCCGAAACCATTCGACTTCGATGAATTACTAGCCCGCGTTAGAGCCTTGCTCCGTCGCCGGCCCGCGCTGTACCCGGAAATCATCACCGTCGGAGACTTATCCGTCGACACACGCGCCCGCCAAATCAGTCGCGCCGGACAAAGCATCGATCTGACCGCGAAAGAGTATGCCTTGCTGGAGTATCTCGCGCGCCGCGCCGGCGAAGTAGTCAATCGAGCCGACATCGCCGAGCACGTCTGGGACGAATCATACGATCCGTTTTCAAAGGTCATCGAAGTCTTCATTCAACGGCTGCGTCGCAAAGTCGACGACGGTCACGCGCTGAAGTTGATACACACGCGGCGCGGCGAGGGCTACATGCTGACGACAAAGGGGACTGACGATGATTAACACCGTCAGAGGCCGTCTCACATTGTGGTACGTCAGCGCCCTCGCGCTAATACTCATTCTCTTCGGCATCGCCGTCTACGTTATCTTCTCGCGCGCGCTGCACCGCCGGGTGGACCACGCGTTGCGCTCGACGATCGAAATCTCGATCACCTCGCTCAATCACGACACGCAGGAAGGCCAGTCGCCACAAAGCGCCGCGCAAAGCACGGCCGCCGAACTCTCGCATCCACAACAAGCGATGATGATCTTTGACGACGGCGGCAACTTACTCGCAACGCATCCCGGCGAAGAAGACCTGCAAATGCAACTTCCGGATCGAGCGACGATACCGGACGCCGATGTTTATCTCTACACGGTGGCGAACCAGGTGAACCGAAACGAGAACCATCGGATCGCGGTTCGTCGCGTGACGATACCGCCGGCCGGCACGCGCTACATCATCCTTGCCAGCCAACCGCTGGAGCCTGTCGAAGACGAGCTCGAATCGCTGCGCGAGATCCTCTATTTCGCAGCGCCAATCGTGTTGTTGCTGGCCGGTTTTGGCGGCTGGTTTCTCGCGCGTAAAGGTCTCGCGCCGGTAACGGCGATGGCGCGCAGTGCGCGAGAGATTGGAGCAGGCAGTCTCGATCGGCAATTGCCGGTCGCGAACCCGCGCGACGAGTTGGGCCAACTCGCGACGACATTCAACGAATTGCTGGCGCGTCTGAACGCAGCCTTCGAAGAACAACGCCGGTTCATGGCTGACGCTTCGCACGAGTTACGCAATCCACTTTCGGTCATGAGCACGGCCGCGAGCGTAACGCTGAAGAAGGAGCATCGCGCCGAAGAGGAGTATCGCGAAGCGCTTCAGATGATCGCGGAGCACACACGGCGATTGTCACGCATCGTGAACGATATGTTTATGCTGGCGCGAGCAGATTCCGGTCGCTATCCGTTGCGCAAGCGACCGTTGTACTTGAACGATCTGCTCGACGAAGTCGCGCGCGCAGGTGTCGTCCTGGCTTCAAACAAGAACGCTGCGGTCGAACTGACGAACCTTCCGGAGGCGGTCTTTCACGGCGATGAAGACTTGCTGCGCCAGATGCTGCTGAATCTTGTCGACAACGCGGTGAAGTTTACGCCAGCGGATGGACACGTGCGGCTCAGTCTCGAGCGTCGCGCTGATGACTACCTCGTTTCAGTTGCCGACACTGGCGCGGGCATTCCGCCGGAAGCGCGGCAACACATCTTTGAACGTTTCTATCGCGCAGATAGAACGCGAACGCGATCGGAAGACGGAGGCGCCGGCCTGGGATTGGCGATCGCCCGCTGGATCGCCCGCGCGCACGACGGCGACATCGAATTGCATGATTCCGGCAGCGTTGGCACAAAGTTCATCATTCGTCTTCCTCACAGCAACGGCCGGTAACTCAATCGACATTGAGAAAACACCAAATTCTAAAGAATACGAGGACGTGTTTACCGTGCGTTTACCTGTATGTTGGTAACCTGTGAACATGAAGTTTTATCTATTGGCTGTAGTAATGATCGCGCTGTTGGTCGGCGCTTCCGTTGGCACGTGGTTAAGCAGTCCCGCCTCGTCGGCGGCGATGACGGCGTTCTCAGGTGGCACGTTCGAAGCATCGGGTGTGGCGCATGTGCCCGGCACAGACGCCGTGCTCTTCGTCGACGATGGCCGCAATAACGAAGTCTTCTTGATGCAACTCGGCGAAGATCGCAAACAGGCGGGCGCGATCAAGTCGATCGATCTGGCGACGAGTATCGTCGATCTCGAAGGCATCACAACGGACGGCACGCATTTCTATGTCGTCGGTTCACAGTCGAAGGCAACAGGCTTCGATCAAGCCGGCCTGGCACGGTTTACTTTTGACGCGGGGAGCCAGCGAGCGACAGGCACCCAGTCTGCTTCCGGGCTCAGGAAGTTTCTGGCCGACAATGTCGCCGAGCTTAAAGGCATGGAAAACACGAAGTACAAAGACGGCGGCATCAACGTCGAAGGTATTGCGTGGGATCCGCGGAACAAGCGTTTGCTGCTGGGGTTGCGATCCCCTGTCGTAGACGGTCAGGCGCTCGTCGTGCCGTTGAAGCTGCGCGATGCAAACGCGGCGTTCTCGTTCGACAATCTCGAAGTGGAAGGGCGCAAGGCGATCCGGGTGCCGCTCAATGGCGCGGGTATCAGAAGCATCGAGTACGACGAAGCTCGTAAGACGTTCTTCCTGATCACAGGCGCTGGTCCAAACTCGGAGAAGATGGATTTCAAACTCTATGAATGGAGCGGAAACGAAGCGCCCGCGCTGCGCGAGATGAATACGTTCGATCGCCGTCTCAAACCCGAAGGCATCACTCGCGTTACAAACGGCAATCGCGATTTCGTTTTCATCGTCTTCGACACCAGCGGCTACACGGCCACCGAATAAACGATCCACTCCTCTGTTGCGCGCCTCGGCAAGCAATCAATTAGAATGTTTGCCGAGGTGCTCGACTGAGTGAGAGTTCTACTCATACTAGCTGCAATACCCGAGTTCAGGGTGGACCAACCCTTCGCGTATCCGATCATGAGTCCGCCTTTGACGATCCTTCTCCTCAACGCGATCTGCAAGCAGGCCAAACACGACGTAGATCTTATCGACACGCGGCTGTTCATGGAGCGCGGCGAGACGAAGTGGGTCATCAACTACGACGCGCTAGAAAAACGAATCGCCGAATCAAACGCCGAAGTCGCCGGCATCAGTTTCCTTTCGACAGCCGTCACGCAAGGATTGCGCGTCGCCGAGATTTGCAGGCGACAAGGGAAGACAGTCGTCGCGGGTGGCTTGCACACGTCCGTTGCCGTCGACGATTTCCTCCGTTCCGGCAACTTCGATTATCTCATTCAAGGTGAAGCCGAAGAGGAACTGCCGCGGTTGTTGGAAGCGTTGGCGCAGGGTGACTTGCCACGCTTTCCAGCCGCGCCCGTGGTCAAACGCGCGCCAGTAATTCACGACCTCAGCATCGTGCCGGCAGTTAGCGACTTTTCATTGTATGCGCCGATCTTCGATCAATATCGAACGTCGCAGCGGGGAATTTACGTCGAAACGTCGCGAGGTTGTGTGAAGCGTTGCACGTTCTGCGAGATCGCGCGCGACAGTGGCGCAGCGGCCTCGCCTTATCGACTGATACCGATCGAAACGGCAATCGACTCGATCAAGCAAGCAGTCGCGCAGCAGGATGCCAACTACATTTTGCTGACCGACTCAATCGCCACGCTCTCGAAAAAACATTTCCTGGACTTCGTTTCTGCGGTCAACGATCTTCCCGGTTTGACGATCCAGTTCAACTCGACGGTCGACTGTTGGGACACCGAGCGCGCCGAAGCCTGTCGCCGCGTGCCGTGCACTGTGTGGTTCGGCTTTGAAACCGGTTCGCAACGGCTGCTCGATTTCATGAAGAAAGGAACGAAAGTCGAGCGCGCGTATCAAGCGGCGCGGATCTGTAGTGAGTACGGAACGCGCAGTGCTTTCAATGTGTTGCTGGGAATACCCGGCGAAACTGAAGAAGACTACCGGGAAACTTTGAAATTCTTTCACGAGTTTCCGGCAGCCTATCCGAATCCAAACCTGTTCAACCCGCTTCCGGGAACTGCCTTGTACGACTACTGCGTGCAACACGATTTAGTGAAAGACAGCGCCGTCATCTGGGACATCGAGACCGTTAAGCGCACCGGCGCAGGACCACTGCATCACCATGACTACGCCCTGGTCCTCAAGTATTTCGACCAACTCTCCGCGCTTCAAGACGAACGAAAAACTTACTTGATGCCGTAGCTCGACTTTCACGAAATTGAATCACCTTTAGATTTTCAGCCTGCGAAAAATCACATT
>DATELZ010000157.1:0-25422 GCA_035276045.1 Pyrinomonadaceae bacterium
ATGCCGCCGATCAGGCTCAACACCACCAACATCGCCGCCGCAAGCACGAGCTTGTGACGGCGCGCAAATTTTCCGGCGCGATAGCCGACCGTATCCTGTCGCGCTCGCACGGGGAGTCCCGCCAGGTAACGTCGCACGTCATCGGAAAACTGCTCCGCTGACTGATAGCGCCGCTCCGGTTCGCGTCGCAACGCCATGAGCGCGATGTTGTCGAGATCGCCGGACAATTGCCGGCGCAGTTTGGCCGAGTTCACGAGGATGCTTGGTTTGGTAATCTCCGTCTCGCAAACCACGCGTTCGATCTCCACGGCGGAACGGCTCTTGAAGCGATGTAACTTCTGAGCGGTAAGCAATTCATAAAGCACCAATCCCAAACCGTAGATGTCGGTCGCGGTCGTGACACTTTGACCGTACACCTGTTCCGGGCTCGCGTAGTCGGGCGTCATCAACCGAACTCCCGTTCCGGTTAACGCTTCCGCGCCGTCTTCGGCAGTCAGCAATTTAGCGATGCCGAAGTCGAGCAGCTTACTTTGGCCGTTGTCAGTGACCAGAATGTTCGAAGGTTTGAGGTCGCGGTGAATGATTAACTTCTGGTGCGCGTACTGAACGGCAGCGCAAACCTGGCGAAAGAGCCGCAGCTTTTCAGCGAGGGAGATTTTATGATTCTCGCAATAGCGCGTGATCGTTTGGCCGGTGATGTGTTCCATGACGAAGTAAGGCAATCCGTCATGCGTCGTGCCGCCGTCAAGTAAGCGCGCGATGTTTGGATGTTCGAGTGACGCCAGAATCTGACGCTCGTGGCGAAAGCGATGGACGATAGATTGTGTATCCATCCCACGCTTGACGACTTTGAGAGCGACTTGTTGGCGATACACATCGTCATCGCGCACCGCGGCGTAAACAGTGCCCATTCCGCCGTGTCCGATCAGACCAGTGACGCGATAAACGCCGATGTGACTGCCGATGATCGTCTCGTCGCCATGACGTTCGAGCAGATGACTTCCACCCGCGATCAGCGACTGAATAAAACCATCTGCACCTTCGTGCGCCAGCAGCGAAGCCACTTCCCGGCGCAACTCGTCGTCGCCGCCACACGCCCGGGCCAGAAACGTCTCGCGCTGGTCGTTTGGCTGTTCGACGACAGCCTGAAAAATCTCTTCAATTCTGCGCCATCGTTCGGGGGTCATGGCGAGGATCTCTTATTTTGCGAGTTCGCGATGCAACCAGGCTTGGGCCAATCGTTGCTCGCGTCCGACAGTAGCCACGGAAAGACCAAGTAAGCCGGCAGTCTCTTCCACACTTAGACCACCGAAATAGCGCAACTCGATCACGCGCGCTTTGCGTTCGTCGAAAGCCGCCAGAGCTGTAAGCGCGTCGTCGAGTTCCACGAGGGCGGCAGCCTGGTCACGGGAACAGTCAAGAGCTTCGTCGAGCGAGAGTTTCGCCGCACCGCCGCCGCGCTTTGCGGCGCCGTGGCTGCGAGCATGTTCGACCAGGATTTGGCGCATCAACTGGGCGGCAACGCCGTAGAAATGTCTGCGGCCTTCCCATTCCGGGAAGTCTTGATTCGTCAAACGCAGGTAAGCTTCGTTGATGAGCGCTGTCGGTTGGAGTGTGTGTTCGGCGCGTTCGCCACGCAGATAAGCAGCGGCGATCTTGTACAGTTCATCGTAGACCACCGGCATGAGATGATCGAGCGCGGCGCGGTCGCCTTTGCTCCAGTCCAGCAGCAGTTGCGTGACTTCAGGGGACGGGGGCGTCTGCATAACTTCTGCCTCTAAACGAGAGAAGAATTGGCGAGGTTCGGCACTTAGACTAACACACTTGGCCACGAGTCATTTTCCATTTGTCATTTGTCATTAAATGAGAAATGAGAAATGACAAATGGAAAATGACAAACGTTTACACGGCCCAGAGGTTTCTGTAGACTGACGCTCCAGCGTCGAATCCTCAAGATAGCAGGAGAGTTAACCAACATGTTTTCCCCCCGCAATGCCCAGATCATTGCTCTCGTCGTAGCTTCTTCATTTTTGTTCGGAGCAACTAGTCAAACGGCACTGGCCCAAACTGCCACACAAAAATCCGCCGCTCAGCAAAAACCCGATTATTCCGGGGAAGCCGTCGTCGTCGAACAGTTGACGATGGCCTATCGCTTTGAGCCCGACGGCACCGGTCAGCGCGAGCTGGCGATGCGCGTGAAGGTCCAAAGTGATGCCGGCGTCGAACGGTTTGGACAACTGGTCTTCCCGTACAGCTCGGCTAACGAAAAGCTCGACATGGATTTCGTGCGCGTGCGCAAAGCCGACGGCAGCGTCGTCAGCGCCACTGCTTCCGACATCCAGGACTTGTCCGCGCCGCTCGCGCGTGAAGCGCCGATCTACACCGACCTGCGCCAGAAGCACATCACGGTTCCCGGTCTCCGTCCCGGCGACACACTCGAATATCGCTTCGTCTGGAACATTTTCAGCGCGCTCGCCAAAAATCACTTCTGGGTCGAACACGATTTTGTTACGCGTGGACCGATTGTTCTCAACGACGAGTTGACCGTAAACATTCCCGCCGCCAGCAAAGTCAAACTCAAAACCGAGCCCGGTTACGAACCGTCGATCAAGGAACAAAGCGACCGTCGCGTCTACTCGTGGAAAACCGCGAAACTGAAGCGCGACGCCGACGAAGACGAGGAAAAGGAAAAAGAGGAGAAAGCCGAAGAAGAGATCGAAGAGAAAGATCCGGAAGAAGTGCGCCCGCACGTGCAACTGACGACCTTTCAGAGTTGGGACGAAGTGGGTCAATGGTACGCCGGTTTGCAACGTGACCGCGTCGTTCCCGACGAGAAGATCAAACTCAAAGCCGAAGAGATCATCAAAGGACGCGCGACCGAGAAAGAGAAAGTCACCGCGCTCTACGAATACGTCGCCAAGAATTTTCGTTACGTCAGTCTCTCGCTGGGCCAGGGCCGCTATCAACCGCAAGCTGCCGCCGACGTGATGAGCAATCAATACGGCGATTGCAAAGACAAACATACACTGCTCGCTTCGATGTTGGCCGCGACCGGCCTGCGCGCGTATCCCGTGTTGATCAACTCCGCGCGCAAAATCGACGCCGACATTCCTTCGCCCGGCCAGTTTGATCACGTCATCAGCGCGATACCGATCGGCAGCGAAACGCTTTGGGCCGATACGACCTCGGAAGTGGCGCCCGCCGGTTTGTTGTCACCTCGTCTGCGTAACAAACAGGCGTTGATGGTTCCGACTGCCGGTCCCGCACGACTCGAAACGACACCCGCGGAACCGCCGTTTCTCTCTTCCGAACACGTTACGCTGGAAGGCACAGTCGACGATTTTGGCAAGGTCACCGCGCGCGGCAAGTTGGTTTTGCACGGCGACGCCGAGACTTACATGCGTTTCATGTTTCGCCGCACGCCAAAGAGTGATTGGAAACGACTCGGCTTCTATCTCGGCATGGCCAGCGGTATGCCCGGCGACGTTGCCGACATCAAGACGACCGATCCCGCCGATCTCGAAAAACCGTTTGAAATCGAATTCAACGTCACTCGCAAAGACTTTCTCGACTGGTCCACCAAGAAGCTGAAACTGCCCCTCCCGTTTCCGCCGTTCAACCTGGCGGAGTTTTACGGCCGCAAGCCGACCAGCAAGAAACCGCTCGAGATTGGACCACCGATCGACATCTCTTACAGCTTGAAACTAACGCTGCCGAGCAAGTACCAGGCGCGCCTGCCGCTGCCGTTGAAAGTCACGCGCGACTACGGCGAGTACACCGCCAGCTACAAGCTCGAAGGACAAACACTGCTGGGCCAACGAACCTTGCGCGTCCGGCAAAGCGAACTTCCCGCGGAACGTTTGCAGGATTACCAGGCATTCGCCGCCGCGGTGCGTTCTGACAGCGCCCAAACACTCGCACTCGAAACAGAGATTGCCGGCGCGCCCGCGCTGCCCGAAACAGTTAAAACGGAAGATCTGCTCCAGGCCGCGGAAGTGGCGCTCAACAACAACAACCTGCCCGTCGCCGAACAACTGCTCAAACGCGTGGTGGTGAAAGAGGCGAAACACAAAACCGTCCGGCGCAATCTCGGTTTCGTGCTGTTCCAGCAACAAAAGTACGATGAGGCCATCGAGGTCTTACGCGAGCAAACGAAGATCAATCCGTTCGAAGACTATGCCTACAACCTTCTCGGCCGGGCCTATTGGCACCTGCAGGACTACACGAATGCCGAACAGTCGTTCCGCAAGCAACTCGAAATAACCCCGTTGGACCAAACGGCCTACTCGAACCTGGGCCTGATGCTCGTCGACGGGCGTAAGTTCAAAGAAGCAATTCCGGAACTGGAGCGCGCCATCTCGTTGGCGGCTGACGACGAGTCGCTCCGCGTCGGTCTCGGCCAGGCATATTTGAATCTCGGCCAAACTGAGAAGGCGATCACGGCTTTTGAAGAAGCGTTAAAAATCGATCGTGACCGTGCGGTCCTGAACAACATTGCTTATGCCCTCGCCGAAAAGGCAACCCAACTCGACAAGGCGATGGAGTATGCAGAGTCAGCCGTCAGCTCAGTGGCGACCGAACTGCGCAACGTCCAGCTAGCTGGTCTCGAACTGAACGATCTCTACAGCGTCACGTCATTAGGCGCCTACTGGGACACGCTTGGCTGGGTCCATTTTCAAAAGGGCAATATCGACGTCGCCGAGAAATACATCAGGGCCGCCTGGATGGTGTATCCGGCGAGTGAGGTCGCTCATCACCTCGGAATGATCGCGGAGAAGCGCGGCAACAAAGACGAGGCGATTCGTTTCTACGCGCAAGGAAGTGTTTTTCCGACTGTGGCGCCGGAGAATCGAGAAAGCCTCGCGCGACTCGTGCCAGCCGATTCGCTGCAAAAGTCACTGCAAGACGCGAAAGAGCAGTTGGCGCAATCCAGTGCTTATGATCCTGGTCCACTTGCCGTCTCTCCGAAGAGCCCGGTTGAAGCCGAGTTCTATCTGCTCTTCGGACCGGATGCGACTCGCAACGCGCAAGTGGTCGACGTGAAGTTCATCAAAGGAGACGAAAGTCTCAAACCGCTCGCGTCGCAATTGAAGTCGATCAAGTATCAGCTCGTCTTTCCCGACGCTTCGCCGACGAAGGTCGTGCGACGCGGAACGTTGCGGTGCGCGTCGAAACCCGGCGCCTGCACGTTCACGATGGTGAGCCCGGATACGATCGTCGCAATTGATTAGCGTTTTGAGCTAGATAACACGGATGCCGAAAGACGCCACATTCGCTGACGAAATCGTCGAAGTGATGCGAAAGGCGAAGATTCTCGGCGTCCGTGCCGGCACGGAACATCGCTACACCGGCGTCTGGGTTGTCGTCGTCGACAATCGCGTCTTCGTGCGCTCGTGGAACGACAAACCGACTGGCTGGTTTCAGAGCTTCAAGAAAGAGCCACGAGGGACGATTCAAGCCGCAGGCGTTGACGAACTGCCTGTTCGCGGCAAAGTAGTTCGCAGCACGCGCGTCCGAGACGCAGTGACCGCAGCATTCGCCGAGAAGTACCACACCAAAGGATCGAGAAAGTGGGTGGAAGGATTCGCCGAACCGGCGCGAGTCCTGACAACTCTCGAATTCGTTCCAGACTAAAACTCACCACAATCTTTCCCGCAAAAGACGCAAAGCGCTGCCGCGTTAATGAGGGATTTCTTCGCGCCTTTGCGCCTTTGCGGGAACTCTCTGTGCAAGGTGTCTTCGTTTATCCGCGCCAACGTCTTTGAACACGAAATGATTTTCGCTTTCTCACCATCTTATTTGTCCAAACTAAGTTAGGCAGGAGAACTCCCATGGCTGAAAAGCAATCAAGCACTGGAACCCCCAAAAGCAATGGGACAGCCCAGAGCAATCGCTCCAACGGCAACAGTGAGACAAACGGAAACCTTTTACCCAGGTGCCAGAAACCCATCTGGACCATTCTGGTTTACCTGGCTGGTGACAGCAATCTAACTGCTAACTGCATCAGCGTCTTGCAACAGTTAGAGGAGGTTGAGTACACCGACGAAGTGTGCGTCTTAGCCTGCTTTGACTCCAATACTCCCTGGCCCCGAGGCTCGCGCTATCTGGAGATCAATGCCCGGCGACGGCGCGTCGATACCGGCATCGACTGGGAAATCCACAACGATCTCGTTCCGCCAGAGGATCGAAATCACATGTTCATTCCACCCAGCTTTTGCGAAGAGATTAACCACGGTCCGACAACTCCTCCTCCTCCTTCTGTGAGGGACGACGTTGCCCAGGGACTCAGGCGGTTTCTCGATTGGGCCGTGAATCAACATGAACAAACAGAGCGCTATATGCTCATTTTCTACGGCCACGGTCCGCTCGTCGCCGGCCAGACATTTCTCGCCCGGGAGAACCCGAAGAGTTCTTTGCTATTCAAGGATCTTCAGGCAGTATTGGGCGACAACTACTTTGGCCCGCACCGCAAGCTGGACATCCTGGCTTTCCAAAATTGCGTGATGAATGGTATCGAGACCGCCTACGAGGTCAGGGATCAGGTTGATGTCATAATCGGATCTCAGGGACTGGTGCTCGCAGCCGGTTGGCCTTACCAAAAACTCATCAAGGCGATTGTGAAGCGGCCTGCTGCGCCGCTCGACCTGATCTCGCGCGATCTGCTCAAGGCTTGCGCGCGTCATCTGATCGATTTCTCGATCATGGATCGTTCTTCCGAGC
Source organism: Pyrinomonadaceae bacterium (assembly GCA_035276045.1). Classification (GTDB taxonomy): domain Bacteria; phylum Acidobacteriota; class Blastocatellia; order Pyrinomonadales; family Pyrinomonadaceae; genus PSRF01. The sequence continues at coordinate 6,721 of DATELZ010000157.1, forward strand.
AGTCTGTTTGCGACGTTCGCAGGCTGGCTTACCCGGAAAACGTAATCGAGGCGATCCGCGACCTGGTCGAGGAGTTGAATAAGGGCCTGGTATTCGACGAGGATAAAAAACTTCAGTATCCCGCGATTGCCGATGTGCTGAGGCTGGCGCGGCTGGAAGCACAAAGCTACTGGGGCGAGACCTTCGTCGATCTGTATGATTTCTGCGAACGTCTCCTCAAGCGGTGCAATACAGCCGTGCGCACGCTTCACGGCGTAGTTGAGCAATGCGGATATAACGGCGAACTTCAGTATCGTCTAAAGAGCACTGATCTCGTCGAGCGGTTCAGAGAAATAATTCGCTGCTCCATCGAGGTTATGGAAAGAGTCAGGGACATGGTTCCTTATTCTTATTACATCGGACCCGACCTCCAGTACTCGCACGGTCTTTCCATCTTTTTCCCGTGGACGATGCCCGGCGAGCCTTACTTCTTCGAGCAAAAGGGAAGTGAGTACATTCTGAAAACGGCGTTCGAAAGTTATAGCGAGTACAGCTTTGTGAAGGAATCCGGCTGGGGAGTTTTCCTCAAGAATTTCTACAAAGCCACGCTGCGGAAAGTACGCCGCGCCGATCGCAGGATCGTGCTGCGTGACCGGAGTGACAGTCTCAACCTGGGGATGATTCAGGAAACATTCAGCCAGGTCACCGAGGTGCTCACGAGCGACTTGCAGAAGTCGAGCTCCACCACCGGGATTACCGATCACGAAGTGTGGTCTTACGTGAAGAACTATCCGCGGCGAAACTATCTCGCTCCGACAGACTGCGAGATCAAAATCCTCGAGCCGGGTTGCCAAAAAGTCGGGACTCGGAAAGAGTTTAGGCAGGAAACGTCACCGCCAGTCTCGTATCTGGGCTGGAATATCTCAGGGCTTGTGGCTGAAGTGATTACGAAGAAACCCCTGCCCTGCTCAAACGGCGGCGGAAATGGAGCAATCGAACCCAAACCTGTAACAGAGCCCGTTGCTGCTACGGTTACGCGCACAGCTACGGTTTCACCTTCAGGTCTGCCTCCAAAAGATCAGTGACTGACGAAGATGAAGAACTTCCTCCGTTTAATCTTTGGTTGTCTGTTGATCTTGTTTTCCTGTTTCTCTCGTTCTGCGGTTCCGGCGCAGGTCCAGGACCAACCGATTGAGGGCCTCCTCACGGTCCAGTCTCTCCGGACCGCGTTGGACCATGCAACCGCAGAGCGAGAGCAATGGCGTAATAACGGCAATGACGTCGCGTTCGTAAAAGCGGGTAACCGAAAGGCGGAGTTACATCTCAAGTTGTGCGAGATGGACTTCGCCCAGGACGCGGCCAATGAATCGCTCGCGATCGCAAGAAAATTCGCCGGCGCCGAGCACGCCACGTTACTGGCCGACACTCTCATTCTTTCCGGCCGGTCAGCCATTCGCCGCCATGACAGTCGCGCTGCAATGAGTCCGCTCGAAGAAGCGCTGGAGTTGAGCAATCAACTGAATTACAAAGATGGCGAAGCTCAAAGTCTCGCGCAAATCGCAGTTGCCTACTTTGAACTCGGAGAACACGAGCAAGCTGAAGAAAAGAACAACCTGGCGCTGCAAATTCTTCAGCAATATGCAAACAAGCCCCTCGAAGCGCGAACGCTCACGACCCAGGGTGAAATCTACATGGTTCGGGATCGCGTCGCAGAATCCGCGGCAGTCCTCGAGCAGGCTGAGTCGATCTGGCGTGCCGTGGGTGACAACGACGAACTTGCAAACACCTTAATCGATCAGTGCTTCCTCTCGATCAGGCAGGGACAGTGGCATGCAGCTTTAGTCTTGCTCAACGAAGCGCAAGGCTTAGTTCCCGAACCCGAAGCCGAACCTTACATCGCCGGAAAAATCGCGACGACTTTCGGTGAAGTCTACGAAGCTTACGGCCAGTGGGAAACATCGCTGAATTATTTCAAGGACGCTCTCTACTTTTATCGAGACATGGCCCATGACAAGCGAGCCGTCATCGAAACCAGCAACCAGGTTGGCCGGCTTCAGGCCCGTCTCGGTGACTACGGCGCAGCCCGCGACCAAATCAATAACGCCCTCACGGCGGCTTTGGAAATCAAGAACAATCTGAATATCGGACTGTGTCATGAAGCGCTCGGCATTGTCTCGTTGGAGGCCACCTCATACGGACTGGCAAGAACCGAGTTTTTAGAGGCGATCAACTATCTCACCCTGAGTAAGAGTCAACGCGAACTGGCGCGCGTTCGAACGTACCTGGGCCAGACTGAATTTCTGATCGGAAATCTTACCGCCGCCGCAACCGCTTACGAAAAAGCGTTGATATCCTTTCGCGACACGACTGATTACACCTCCGAGGCAGCGCTTCGCTTTGGCCTGGGTAAGCTGGCATTCAGACAGGGAGATCTCAAGAAAACCGAAGAGCATTTGGAGCGTTCGATCGAGTTGACCGAACGACTTCGAGTGAATGCTTCGAGCAAAGACCTCCGCAGTTCGTTTCTCGCGTCAGTTCATGGCCGTTATGAAACGTACGTGGAGACGTTGATGACTCGTTATTCCCTGGAGAAGACTGAAGCGCTTGCCATCAAGGCCTTCGAAGTCAGCGAATCCGGCCGTGCCCGCGCCTTGCTCGACTCTCTTCACGAGTATCCCAATGAACTTCGCAAACCGGACGATCCAATGCTCATACTCAGGGAAAGAGAGCTACAAAAAGAAGAGCAAAAACTCGTCGACCAAAGAGCCGAACTGATCGGTTTGACCGGAGTTGAGAAAGAGAAAAACAAGATTGATAAACAACTGACTGACATCAAGGCACAGTCCGAAACGGTCCAGGCCCGTCTCAGTAACACCAACTTCAACACTCTGCTGAAGCCGATAAACTACGAACAAACAAGAAGCCAGTTAATCGACGACGAAACGTCAGTGCTTTCCTACTCTCTCGGCGATCGCAAAAGTTTCGCGTGGCTGATAACGAAGGACGGCATCGAACCCTACGAGTTGGCTGACAAGACCAGCATTAAAATCGCAGCCCAACAACTCATCGAGCTCCTCAGCGTTTCGGGCGCCAATGCCGCCGCTCAAGTTAAATTGCAGACAGCCATCGATGACGTCAGCAGGCTCGTACTCGAACCAGTTGCGACAAACCTGCGCACCTCGCGCTTGATCGTCGTAGCCGACGACGTCCTGCAATACGTTCCCTTTCAGATCCTCAAACCGAACAGCGCAGGCGAACCGTTGATCTCACGATTCGAAGTTGTTAACGCTCCCTCTGCTTCGGTGCTCGCGATGGCTAAACGTGAACGCAACAACCGCCAGCCAGGCACGAAGCTTTTGATCGGATTTGGCGATCCGGTATTCTCCGCTTCCTCCACGCGAGCGGGAGACAACACAAACTCCGGCAGAAACCAAACGCGAGAAGGTTCCTCCAAGCTCGGAAAACTGCCGCAACTGTTCAATGCCAAACGCGAACTGCGCTCGATCGAAGAACTCGTCAGCAGCGACTCCGCGTTCTTTGTTGAATACAACGCCACGCGCGACAATCTGCTAAAGGCAAATCTCGGCGACTACCGGATCTTGCACGTCGCGACACACGGAGTTTTGGATACCGACCAGCCGGAGTTGTCGGGACTTGCGTTCTCGATGGTCGACTCCGATCGACAATCGCTTAACGGTTTCGTAAGTCTCCCCGAGATATATAACCTCCGCGCGCCGGTCGATTTAGTGGTACTGAGTGCGTGCCAAACCGCGGTGGGAAAGGAAATTCGTGGTGAAGGACTGGTGGGTCTTACTCGCGGATTCATGTATGCCGGTGCGTCGGGAGTGGTCGCGAGTTTGTGGAAGGTAGACGATCGCGCTACCGCTGAGCTGATGAAACAGTTCTACACAAACCTGTTGCAGGACGGCATGCGCCCGGCGGCGGCCTTGCGTAAGGCGCAGAACTATATCAGGTCGCAAAAAGAATGGAGTTCTCCGTATTACTGGGCCGGCTTCACGTTCCAGGGTGATTACGATCTGAATATCAAAGCCACGCACACCGCGTTCACGCTGAAACATATCGTGCTGGCCGGCGCTGGAGCGTTGGTTCTGGTGCTTGTTGTTGTGTGGTTTCTACGAAGCCGGCGGAGAGTATTGAACGCTGTAAGCAGTTAATAGGTATTGAAGTAATACTGGCCTGGAATCTTCTCGTCCGTCCCATCAGACTTAAGCGCCGTTAATATCAAAGCATATGCTCCGGGAGGTATCAGAGATGCGGGGACTTCGACCGTTACCGTTTGGGCATCGGATGCGACCACCGTTACCGGCTTTCCTTCAATTCTGTTGTCTAGTTCTGCTCGATAACTGGCGGCGGGCGTAGAGGGTTGAGGAAGTGTGAGGCGAAGCTGCAGTTTGCCGGTGCCGTCGGGTAGCTTGAAGGTTTTCCGTCCATTCTCGCTGCTCCCGCGATCGATGGCCTCACTGACAAGTGTCGGGCCAACGTATGTTGATCCCTCCGGACGAATCATCCATACACCAAAAACCATCACCAACACGACCGCAGTTGCGGAAGCCACCATCCACTGCGGGCGTTTGAAAACCATGGAGGCACGCTCGAACCATGACGGAGGTGCAGGTTTTATCTCTATCGATTCAGGGATCGGTTCAGGGATTGGTTGAGGGCGAGGCGGGTTTTTTCCGCAATCCAACGCGACCGCGAGCAGGTATCTCTGTTTTCCTTCTTCGGAGACCAGGTAATGACTTTCGAGCCAGTCCCGCTCAGTTTCACCTAATTCGCCGGCACAGTATTGTTCGACCAATTCCCCTTTCGAGGCTTCAAACTCATCAAAAAAGTCGTCTTCGACCATCAGACGCTCTTCGATCTTCTGTTGCTCGTCGTCGTCGAGTTGCCCCAGCAGATACTCTTTGATCAGTCCTTGGTCATTGGTGCTAAGCGCCATTAGCAACCTACTTTCCGGCCATGGGAGACCTTCTAATTGATATGGCCCCCCCGCCTAAACCGTTTCTCACTCGTCTGAAGGCCAAAAAGGCTCCATAATTTTCCGCAACCGTGAATGGATGTGGCAGACCTTTATTCTCAGAGCGTTGGGGGAGATTCCCCTTTCTTCCGCCAATCGCTTTCGATTGTTGATCCGGACCTGTTTTTCGCCCTCGTGATATTTCAGCACCAGGTCACGATCGTCGTCAGGCAGTTCCAGCAAACACTGATCCAGATGACACAATAGCTGCTCTGTCTCGGATTTGTCAGGATGAGGCGGAGGAATCTTAGGCGGCGGGTTCTTTTTCCGCCATTCAAGAAAGACATTGCGGCCAACAGCGTAAAAATACAGCGCCGGATCGCCCTGGTAGTTTGCCAAAAGCCAATCGATTTTCCCGGCTACCACATTGATCGTCCGGTCGGCGAGATCCTCGGCGACCCAACAGCCTCGCGCCGAAAAGATTTTGATCAACCTGGTCCGGATTTTCTCGTATTTCTCCCCTGCCCTATCCCGGTCAGGATCGAGCCAGCTTAGCAGCTTTTCAAAACTTTCCTTGGTTGGACTGTGACTCATCCGGGCTGATCGACTGACTGGCAACGAAAACGCCGCGAAACCCGATTTCGGGTGGAAAAAAGCAGTTCTAATGTGGCCGTGAAGCAAAACCGACTGACGAGAGCAGGCGCAGAGTAAATAGTTTCCGCAAGCTATGTCAATTGCCGGTGGTGTCTTAGTTCAACTCTTCGTTCTCTGCGTTCCTTTGGGGCCTGTGCGTAAACTTCACTTTAGGCGTATTTAAACGCAGAGCAAAATCAGATACTACCCAATTTCCCACCACCCGAGTCGATTGATATGAAATGTTTTCACCGTTTTAGCCACGAATGCTGAGAGTCGACTCAAAATTCGCTTAACAACCAAGTCCGTGGCTCAAGGAGAACCCGATGTTTGTAACAAGAATCGCCCTGGTCTGCAGTCTGCTCGTCCTTTTCAGCGCTTGTGGAAGCCAAACGTTGGTAACAAAAGTAAACCCGGAAGACGTAGGTAAACAGGCCGGCAACGGCGTTTTGTTCTCATTACCAGAAACACTAGTGGTCGCCGAAGTTCCGGTGTCGAGAACCTCTTCCAGTCCCGGGATGTTTCCCCAGTGGACTGAGTTTTTCTATCCGGAGCTTTCCAGCGGTAATTACGTCACCGAAGAAGGGATGAAGTTCAAGCTGGGAGCGCCGACGTTTACTACCCGAGGCCAGACCGATCCGGATCACGTCTACATGGCTCACATCAAGTCGCGAAAGTTTGAGACGAAGACGCTGTTACTGGAATTCAACGATGACGGCATCGTTGCCAGAACGGAAGCGTCGTCAAAAGATGAAACGATTGACGTCATTACTTCCGGAGTTAAAACGGCCGCGTCAATCGTGGCGCCATTGCTTCCGTTTGGCGCCGGCGGCGCTGCGGTAGGATCGGACGGCTCCGGGCGACCGGTGACCCTCCCCGACGACGAGGAGTTCTTCAAGTCTAAACTAACGCTGAGGGCTCTCTTCCTTTACACCAGCCTGGACCAGGCGACTCGCGACAAGCTTCGTTACCACTTCGGTTATCCATTTCTGGTGTATGTAATCGAAGCCACTCCTGAAAACCATTCGGTCGGGATCGAGTTTTTCTTCACTCTTAACGAAAAGCAATGGAAGATCATCGAGAACATACCTCACTCGAACGGTCCTTGTTCAGCGCTTCCTCCTGCTCCTGCGGCTCCTGCTGCTCCCGCTGCTCCCGCTGCTCCCGCTGCTCCTGCTCCTCCGATTAACTGTCTTAAGAGCGAAACGTTAGTAGATCTAGCGCGTGCGCTCAAAGTCTACAGCAGAATTCAGCAACTTAAGTCAAAGCGCCAGGTTTATCTTGACGAGAACACGCCGCCCCAGGTGGCAAACAGCACGCATCTCGAATTCCGCTTGAAGCAACTGAACGATGAAATCAAAACGCTGGAACAGACTTACTTCCTCGGCAGCTCTTCAGAGACATCGGCCACCGCAAAATTTGAATTCAAGCCAACCGACGCCACCATGGACCAGGATCTATTTAAGTATTCAGCCGGTGGCCCCAAGCCTGGGATTTGTTCGGTGGCAACCGAAGCACCCGGCGTGTTCAAAGCATTGTGGCCGAAGAGTCTTCAGGGTGATTGCTATGCCGCTTCACCAAACTTCCAGGACAGCGACATTCGTGACTTAAAAGGGCTGGCGACGAAACTTGACTCCGGCTCAGGCGCAGGCGGAGATCCCGTTTCAACTTACCTTTATGCACGTCTTAATAATGCTGCTAATTTGTTAAAACAAACTGGCACTCCGCAGCAAAGAGACGCGCTGCTCAGGGCGCTGATAATAGACCTGAATGCGGTAGTAAATAGCGGCGCTTCAATTTACGACGCCAACCGTTTTAGCGGGGTTCAGTTGTCCGCGGCGACGATCAAGCTGATAAATACTCCCGGCCCAACACCTGCGGCACTGAACCGCCTGCTTATCGAAGACGCTTTCGCCAAAGAGATCTTTAAACCGGCGGCATGGTCACCGCTTCAGGTAACTCTAAAGGTTGATGATCCTCCTCCTGGATTCGCTCAAACGGTAAAGGACACTCAACTCACTCAACCCGGTAAGCGCGGCTTTCCTTACCGCGTGCCCGCGCTGACTATCGCCCGCCTGATCGACAACGGCGCCGAACGCGGCCGCAGTGATGTCAGAGTTGCCCAATTGGGTTCCGTTCAAACTCTACCCGCCGCACTTGGCACTCGAAGAACTTCCTACAAGATCACCTATTACGATTCCACCGGCGCAATCAAGGTCTTTGACATGTCGTCCGACGCCTTGATCCAAAAATCGAACGTTACCGATCTCACCGATGCGGCAACAACCCTGCGTGACGCTGAGTCAGCGCGCCTGAAACGCGAAACGGAAATTCTGAAAGCAAGGAAAGAAAAGCTGGACGCGGAGAAGGCGCTGCGCGAGGCTCAAGAGGCAGCCGAACCGTCACCATCTCCGACGCCGACGCCATTGCCTGAATAGTCTTGCATAAGGAGAAAACATGCCGCGCAACGGACTAAGATCATATGGTTTTCACGCCGGCCAGCGGCCGGACGCAGTTGCGTCCGTCCGTTCGGCGGCACGAGCAGCGGAAGCGGAGGAAGTTGCTGGCTTACCGCCAGAAGTCGAAAGTATTGCCAGAAATTACCTGGACAAAGTTCTTGCTGACGACGCGTTGCCAGACATTACCAATCTGGACGTCGACGGACAGTCAAGCAACTTCGAGTTGGTATCGAAAGACTACTCGGCAATCAGCGACTCGACGACCTTTCGGTTTAGCCAGACGCTGAGCGGCATACCGATTTACGGGGCGGCGATCATTGTCGAACTGGATCAGGCCAACGATCTGGTGGCTGTTAGTTCAGCACTTGGCGAGCCTCACGGGATTAGCTCCATGCCCAGTATTTCTCCGGCAATCGCGCAAGAGTTGGTGCGCCAATATGCCAATCCACCGGCCGATTTTGAACTGCCGAAACCGGAACTGGTCTATTTCTACGAAATGGAAACAGAACTGTGGCATCTGGCTTTTTTACTCCCGGATGTCACCAGTTCAGCGAGCGACGCCGATTGGCCTCCGCTGCTCGCGGACTACCTGGTTGATGCGCACACGAGCCAAATAATCGCGGTGCTCGCGCGAATGTGCGCCGCCAACGGAGTTGATTCTCTGAACCGGCAGCGACAGTTTGAAACGAGCTTTGATGTTGTGACGTCGGGCCAGGAACTACGGAATGCCACTCTGAATATCATTACCAGAGATTTTTCGTTTCAGGATATCGGGCGCAGCACTGTAAACCTGCCCGGCGCTAACGTAGTGGCCCCGCCTCTCCCCTGGAATCCAGCGGCTGTCAGCGCGCACGCAAATGCTGAAGAAGTGGCGCGGTTCTTTCTTCAGGTGCTGGGCCGTCGTGGTCCTGACGGAAGAGGTGGACCATTTGTGTCGAGTATTAATTGTTTGGCTGCCCACCTGGGCAGTGTTGGCCGCGAGTGGCTGAACAGCTTCTGGATAAATCAACAGGTCGTTTATGGCCAGCGACAGAATGGCGGACAATTTCGATCGTTTGCCGCCGCGTTGGACATGGTCGCCCATGAATTCTTTCACGGTGTCACTCAGTCTCCTCCGCTGCGCCTGATTTACCAGAATGAACCTGGCGCACTGAATGAATCCTATTCAGATATCTTTGGCGTCCTCGTCGGCAACGGACTGAATCCAAACTGGGATGCCTGGCGCTGGCAAATCGGTGTGGATACGGGCGGCGCCCTGCGTGACATGAGTAATCCGGTCAATTCCAGACAACCGGCCCATATGCGTGACTTTCGCCGCCTGCCACCGAATGTTGATTTTGGCGGTGTCCACGTCAACTCCGGAATCCACAACAAGGCTGCTTTTAACATCATGAACGCTCGCGACGCGCAGCATCGCTTTTTGTTTGCACCGCGCTTCATCGCGCAGTTGTTCTATTCCGCGTTGAACCATCTGAAGCCAACTTCTCTTTTTTCAGACAGTCGCCGGGCCGTGGAAATCGCCGCTACGCGACTACTCCAGACTGATCCGCAAAGAGTGGAAAGACTAAACGCCATCTCGCAAGGATTCGCGGCAGTGGGGATTGAATGACATCGTCGTGATTCCTTACTGAGCATGGCATGGCCAAACTCTTCGCAGACCCGCTAAACTACGGGAGTATGAACGTGAAGAGAGTTGTACTTGTCATCGTACTCCTGGGCTTTGCGCTATCGTTCCCGATCTATGCGCAAAAGCCAAACGACGTTAAGCCGCTTCCGAAATTGCTGTCGCTGCGCGAGCAACAGTCCGTGCGCGAGGGTTGGCTGAAGAAACGGCTCGACACGATGCTGCTGCCGATGATGCGCCGGCAGAAGATCTCGATGTGGATCGTAACGAATGAAGAGTTTCATGCCGATCCGGTAACCGAGTACATTGCGCCTCCGCTTCCTTACGTCGGCCGGCGCGACTTCTTCATCTTCGCCGATCGCGGTGGAGACAAACTCGATCGAATCGCCCTCGTCCGTTATCCCGAAGAGCACTTGAAGTATTTCTACGAGATCCTGAATCCTCCGGGCCGCGACATCGCAGCCACACTGCGCAAGGTCGTGGAAGAGCGTGATCCCAGGACGATCGCGCTCAACTTCGGCGGGATGCGCGGCGCGACCGACGGTCTTACCTTCGAGGCGCACAAGTTTTTGACCGAGTCTCTTGGACCAACCTATGCTTCACGTTTTGTCTCGGCTGCTCCGCTCGTCGTCGAATACATGGACACGCGTTTGCCGGAAGAACTCGAACACTATCGCACTGCGGTTGAGCTCACCGAGATCCTGACGCAGCGCGCGTTTTCCAATGAAGTGATTACACCGGGCAAGACCACGGCCGGCGACGTTCGCTGGTGGTTTTTGCAGCAAGTGAACAACCTCGGGTTAGGTGTTTGGTTTCAACCGGATCTGCGTGTCCAACGACACAACAAGGCCGCCACACAGACGCAACAGTTTCTGAGCGTCACCGAAGAGTCGACCGTCATTCAGCGCGGCGATGTTATTCACATCGATTGTGGCTTGAATTACATGGGCTTGAGCACTGACTGGCAAAAGATGGGATACGTGTTGCGCGATGGTGAAACGGATGCTCCCGAGGGATTAAAGAAGGCGCTGACGAATACCAATCGGCTTCAGGATGCGCTGTTCACGCACATCAAACCCGGAGCGAAGGGCTACGAAGTCTACGATGCCACGATGGCTGACATGAAGAAGTTCGGCATCGAGGCGATGATCTATTCTCACTCGGTCGGCAACCAGGGACACGCACTCGGCGCCGGCATCGACTTTCGTCGCGCGCCTTCCGGTCCGACGTTGGAGCCACCGTTTCGCGAAGGTTCGTACACGTCGATCGAGTTGAACACCTCGACTTCTGTTCCCGAGTGGAATGGTCAGAAAGTGACGATCATGATGGAAGACGACGCTTATCTGACTAAAGATGGAATGAAGTGGTTTCGTCCGCGCCAGACTGCGTTCTATTTGATCCGATAGCTAAACGATGAATAAGGATTATGGCTTCAATTCGCGTCTTACTGTCTCAGGCAGATAAGTCCTGGTGACGAAGTCACTATACTCATAAGGACGATGGCATCCGCTGCATTGCGTTAGCTTGCCCTGTTCGACAATCTTCGACGCCGCGCCGTCCAGCAAGAGATACTCCCAGTCGCCACTCTCCGGGTTGTAGCCAGGTTGGCGTTTGATCATGGCCGTCAAAAGCTCGGGCTTGGTGCTGTCGGCGCTGCCATGCTTCTCCTTAACAATCATCGTACCCACTGGAAACTTAGGCTTCCGCCTGGTCATCATCTGCTCGCGTCCCACCGGGTTCACAAACACAGAGATGTACTTATTCAAGTGCGGGCTCGGCTCCTCTCGGCCCAAAACCCTGCCGCACATGAATGCCGAAATCGGCTCCATCAATTGCGGCGTCGGGTTCACCAGGGTCCACTGTCGATACTTCGCCAGTGTTGCCAGGTCATCATCCGGAACGATGGGAGACGATTTAGTGGCTACAGCGCAACCTATCATCGCGACCACGGGGATGAACAAGAAGAGTTTCAGTGTTGTTCTCATAAGGCTCCTCAAAGCTTCAAGGCGCCCTCAAGGCGCTCCTTCAAGGCCCTCCTTCAAGGCATAGTCACAACCAACCGAACGGCTGTTGAATCTTTGCCTGCTGTAACCGTGAGCGGCTTGGATCCTATCAACGCGAATGAGCCAGGCTGCATCATGGCTGAGAGATGGTAAGTTTGTCCTTCGATGGCCTTAATCCTGAAATGACCTCTCGCATCAGGCGAAACGCAATTACCTTCGCGATAACCAGACCTGGGATTGGCGAGTTGAATGCAATGTTCGACGTAGGGCTTGCCGTCGGGCCAAACAGCATTGCCTTCCACCATCCACTCGCCTAATCGCAACGGCCGCGGCATGAAGAGATTGGTTATCTTCTGACCTTCCGCGAGAGTGATGATCCTGGCTTTAGCCCGCTCTGCGACGCCTGGATAATAAAACTCCTGATAGGGCGAAAGCAGGCTTGGCCCATTCTTCAGATTGAATCCAAGATAATAACGACCCGGCGACAGGAACGAGAAATTGAAACGGGCAGACTTTTTCAGCATCACTGATTTACCAGCACCTTCTCCAGCCTGCGCATCTACCGGGATCAGTTGTAGTTCAAGATCTGCCGGCAGGATACCGGCTTCATCAGTAACAGTTCCGCCAATCTCGCCTTCCGGTCCCGCGGCAAACCAGGTGGTCACACAGCCATGGCCCGGTATGTCGATTTCCCATTCACTGCGCTGCTCTTCCGCCATCACGTCAAGTCGACTCTGGTTTGTTCGCGGATTAGTGTGAACCTTGTAACGTCCTTGCGGCAGGCCCGTCACAGTAAATTCTCCCACCGCATCGCTTTTCCCGCGGAATGTGCGAGCGCCATTGACGAACACGATCTCGGCGCCGGCTATCGCCTGGGATTTGCCGTTCATTTCCCGCCAAATCTGACCAGAAACAGTGCCTCCCGATGAATTCACGGCGCCCGCGAGATACGTCAGATGAGTTTGTGCATCGGCAACGAGCGCCGTCCCACTACAGATATTCGTGGAGAGATTCTTAGTCTTCGCGTCCTGATAAGCATAGACCAGGTAGCGTTCACCGGTTTTGAACGGAAGATCGCAGGTAGTGCTCTCGCCGTAGATTTGAACTGTTTCAGAAAGAGCCCGTCCGAACGTCTTTTCGACTTTGAAGAGTGTGACAGGTCTGCTGTTGGTAAACGTGGTCGATATTGCGTTGGACGGAGCCTGGCCATTCGCCGGCTCGATGGATGTCTTTGTCACCTGGCCCACAAAGGCGACCGAAGCGTTGCCGTAGGCTTCACACGGCGATACCGACATGCATGAGCAGGCGACTGCGGCGGAAGCAAATACGGGAAGCATAAAAACGGCCAGTGCCAATTTTCTATATTTGTTCATATCGCGCTCTCGTTCGCGTCCGCGGGGAACAGGACCAGTTTGCGTTTTTGTGTCGCCGTCAGCTTCTCGAGAAAGTCCGCCCGCGAGACGGCTTTTGCGCCAAGTGCTTCAAGATGAGGTGTGACCATCTGGATATCGATCCAGTCGAGGCCACGCGCCCTTAGATGCTCGATCAGAAACAAAAGCGCCAGCTTCGATGCATTCGATCGCAGGGAAAACATGCTTTCGCCGGAAAAACTTCCACAGGCTTCCACTCCGTAAACGCCACCGACAAGCTCAGTTCCATCCCAGACCTCGACGCTGTGTGCCCGGCCTTGTTTGTGAAGCTCGCAATAGGCGCGGATCATTTGCCGCGTGATCCACGTGCCTGATTCGTGATTACGACGGACCGTGGCGCAGTTAGTGATTACCTGCGGAAACGCGCGATCGATCGTGAAGTGAAAGGTTGATTGCCGCCGGGTTTGCGCGAGCCGCCGGGGAATATGCAAATCGTTAAAGTCGAGAATGCCGCGTTCCTCGGGACAACACCACGGCAGGATGTCGTCCCTGATCGGCCACGGGAAGATCCCTCGACAGTAAGCGCGCAAAAGGTTTGTGGTCGTGAGTGGTCCACCGATAGCAACAATGCCATCAATGGCGTTTTCGGGATCCAGGAAATAGATCAGGTCACGGTCACGGGGCATCGTCAGGTGCAGATTTGTTTACTGCTTCCGGGTACTTCAAGAAAAGTTCTGCCTGGTCCACTTCTACCAAAACTTCGCCGGTAATCGGGTGACTGCCAAACAGGATCTTCTCGGCCAGTGGTTCCTTGATCTTCGCCTGGATCAAACGAGCCATCGGTCGTGCGCCCAGCAGTCGATCGAAACCACGTTGGGCCAACCACGAGCGCGCTTCAGGCGAAAGTTTGACTACAACTTTCTTTTCGCGCAGTTGCTTGTTCAATTCGTCGATAAATTTATCGACAATTTGTTCGATGACGCCGGCGTCTAACGGCTTGAACGCGATCCACGCGTCCAGGCGATTGCGAAACTCGGGACTAAACGTTCGCTCGATTGCGCCTCGTCCCTGACCTTTGCCTTTATCTTTCTGAAAGCCGATTCCGCTCTCGCTAATCTCTCTTCCTCCGGCGTTGGTCGTCATGATCAGAATGACGTTTCGGAAATCAGCCTTCTTGCCGTTGTTGTCGGTGAGGGTCGCATGGTCCATCACCTGCAGCAGGATGTTGAAGAGATTCGGATGCGCTTTTTCGATTTCGTCGAGCACTAACACTGCGTATGGAGTTCTGTTGATCGCGTCTGTCAGCAGGCCGCCCTGATCGAAGCCCACATAACCCGGCGGCGCGCCGATCAACCGCGACACGGTGTGACTCTCGGCGTATTCGCTCATGTCGAAACGAATAAACTCGACACCCAGAATCACCGCGATCTGTTTGGCTAACTCAGTTTTGCCGACACCTGTTGGACCGGAAAAGAGAAAACATCCGACGGGTTTCTCAGGTTGGCCCAAACCGGAGCGAGACAACTTGATGGCCCGAACAACCTGCTCGATCGCATGGTCCTGGCCATAGATGACGCCCTGAAGTTTACTTTGCAGTTCTCCGAGACGAACTTTCTCTGAACTCACTACTGTCTTTGCAGGAACTTTCGCCATGCGCGCGACTACAGTCTCGATGTCACGCGTGCGAACCAACTTCTTCCCCGAGGTTGGCTTCAGCTTCAACGCCGCGCCTGCTTCGTCGATTACGTCGATCGCCTTGTCCGGTAAGAAGCGATCGTGCATGTATTTCGCGGCCATTTCAGCAGCTACTCTGATCGCGTCAGGACTGTACTTTACGCCGTGAAACTCTTCGTAGTAGGTCTTTAGTCCGTGCAGTATTCCCACTGTCTCTTCGACAGACGTTTCTGAGACTTCGATCTTTTGAAACCGGCGGGCGAGCGCGCGGTCTCTTTCGAATGAGGCCTTGTACTCGTTGTAGGTCGTCGAGCCGATGCAACGCAATTCTCCGGACGCGAGCGCAGGCTTGAGAATATTCGAGGCGTCCATCGAGCCACCGCTGACGGCGCCGGCCCCGACTATCGTGTGAATCTCGTCGATGAAAAGTATTGACCCGGGAATCTTTTTCAGCGCGGTGATTACGCCTTTGAACCTTTTCTCAAACTCACCACGATACTTCGTGCCGGCCAGAACGGCGCCCATGTCCAACGCATACACGGTTGCCGAGCGCAGCACCTCCGGAACTTCGCCCAATTGAATCTTTAGTGCGAGACCTTCGGCGATTGCTGTTTTGCCCACGCCTGGCTCGCCGACGTAAACGGGATTGTTTTTACGACGCCGGCACAATATCTGAATCGTTCGTTGCAACTCTTCGCTGCGGCCGATGAGCGGATCGATCTGTCCCGCCGCTGCGCGCTCGATCAGGTTGACTGTGAAAGCCTTCAACGGATCTCTTGATGGCCGTGCTTCTGCTTCGTCTTCCTCAGAGTCGACGTTGCCTGCAGCCGGCTCTTCACCGATTGTGGAGATTCCATGCGAGATGTAATTGACTACGGCAAAACGCGTGATTCCATGCTTATTCAAAAGAAACACGGCGTGAGAATGCTTCGCGTGGAACAGCGCCGCCAGCACGCCACCACCGTTCACTTCCCGTTGTTCGCTCGACTGCGCCTGGAGTAGCGCGTACTGCAACACACGTTGAAAAGCGATCGTCTGTTCCGGGAATGTTTCCGGATCTGCGTTAGCCATTTCACTGTGTTCGGCAAAGAATTCCTCGATGTCGGTCTTCAAGTTGTCGAGGTTGCCGCCGCAGTGATAGATGACGTCACGCGCAGTGGGATCGTCGAGCAACGCGAAAAGCAGGTGTTCGAGTGTTACGTACTCGTGCTGCCGCGTAGTCGCCTCCGCAACGGCCAGGTTTAGTGTGTTTTCAAGTTCCTTGGTGATCATTTGACTCAACCGGGACGTCCGTCCTCTTCGATCGTGCACATGAGCGGGAACTCATTCGCCTGGGCGAGGCTCATGACTTTGTCCACCTTCATCTCGGCAACTTCATAAGTATAGACTCCAGCGAGACCAATCCCCTGCCGGTGCACGTTCAGCATGATCTGAAGCGCTTCGGTTTCTCCGTGACTGAACACAGTTTGCAATATGAAGACGACAAACTCCATCGTAGTGAAATCGTCATTGTGCAGCAGGACCTTATAGAGCGGCGGCCGCTCCAGCTTAGTCTTTTCCTCAGTCTTCTCTACGACCGCATCGCCGTGTTCGAGTTCTTCCTTCGGCATACGACCAACATTTAACCGCATTTCGGGGAGTCAACCAAGGTGTTCTGGAAGGAAAGGGAAGTTCTACAGCTATTAGTGCCCCCGCAGGGATTCGAACCCCGAACCAACAGGTTATGAGTCTCGCAGGGCAAGTTATTCTCCGTTCGCCTGAGTATCGATTCGTCCGGATTCTTTGTGTTCTATAACATCTGTCTGCGAATGAGGATTGCCAAGGATCGCGACCTCTTGTCGGACATCGCACGTCATCAATCGAGATCCATTTGCTTAGCGCTTCAACTGCGCACTCGTTCATGACGTAGCATTTCGAGTTCTTTCTTCAGCGGTGTCCAGTATTGCCGGTCGACCGCGCGTTCTCTCTTTTCCTCCTCCAAAAGTGCGTCCACCAGCAGTGATTCGTTCTTGGCTTGGGCCAGTCGTAGAAGCGGCCGCTTGCGGAACAACTGTGATGGCAATCCTCCTCGCTCCAGTACCAACTCAATTAGTAACTCCGGCGTTCGCAGTTCCAGAAACCAGAAACGGACTTGCTCACGTGTCGGATTTTCGCGATTCGCAAAATAGTTACCTCGACGAGCCGGCGCACCATCGGCCAGTCCTTATCTCGCTGTGTTTTTTTCGCCTGTACCAAGTCGGGAAGCGACATGAGTTCTATAGTGGAGTCATGCACCGACACTGTTGTGCGACGGGTCCATAGCTTCGGAAAAGAGTCGACACCGCGCATCTTCGTCATGACGTCAACCCTCATACCTCTCGCCTCTGCGTGTTGGCACCTAAAAAGGACCGCGTGACCCTTGCGGAGATACTTGGCCTCAAATGGCGGCACGGCAATAACCTGGGCCTCCAGGTCTGTTAAGGTTTTGTTGAGTCTGGCGAAATTGTCCGAACTGGCAAGAATGGCGAGATCAGTGTCGCGACTAAACTCGGCTGCGCCGTAGAACACGCATGCCTGGCCGCCCATTAGCAATGCGCGCACTCGGTTTGCGCGGATCGAAGAAAGGACTTTGAGTATCGGGTTCGGTTTCAAGAGAACCACCAAGATGGAAGTAAATTTGCCAGAGCTGCTCGGATTCAGTCCAGCGCTCGGACGGGGAAAGTCGATACCATGCCGCCCATTCCTCACCAACAAGTTCTTCAGGTTGGATCATTGCAACAGTCTACATTGTTAGTCACTGATCTGCACCCAGGATCAACGTATCACGGGAGACTTGCTCACCGAGCGATTTGCTGGTTGAAGTAAGTCTCGAATGCGTAGTTCTGACTACCAAAAGTTTTTTTGGACGCGGTGGCAACTGCAACGTCAGCGACAGGGTCGCGCGCTCAGGGAGGATGCGCCATCGTGGATTTGAGAACTCGTGAACCTGGTGCCCCCGCAGGGATTCGAACCCCGAACCAACAGATTATGAGTCTGCTGCTCTAACCGTTGAGCTACAGGGGCACATTGTGAGACGGAGGGAGTTTAACATGCCGGTGTTTGGAAGGTGCAAAGGAGCGGTTCAAACTCCAGCAGTTAGTTTCACTTACTTCACGCGCGTGTCGACTGCGATCCAGTTTACTTCCCAAGTCTTGCCGCCGTCGTCGGAAAACGATTGCTCGAAGCGATATGAATCATCCGTGATCTTCGTGATCACAAACTTAACGAGTATTGTGCGGTTGTTGTAGGTTTCCTGGTTGTAGAATTCGCCGCGGCCATTTTTGAACTCACCGATTGCCGGCACGGTGAGCTTGCCATCTTTCACATTAGCGTAGTTTAGGGTCCATTGCCCGGCCTCGGGATTGTAGAGACGCAGGCTCAATCCTTCGAATGGCCCAGCCGGACCAGTTACTTTCAGTTCCACCAAATTAGCCCGACCGTCCCAGACCTTTCGTACAACCGTGGTCCCTTCATACTCAACCCACGTCGTCGATCCCGATAACGGGCGCGCGAGGCGTTTCAGGTGCGTCTTCCACGTGCCGATGTGGAAATCAAAGTCGCGTTGACCGTCCCGCTTGCTCGTTTGAGCCAATGCCGGCGGCGATTGAACGAGAAGAAGAAAGGCGATAAGAGTTAGTGCATACTTCATGGGCTACAAAGTAGTTCGTCACCAGGAAACGGGTCAAGACGCTCCACAAGCAACCACCAGGGGCTGATAGATTGGGAACATTCTCACGGGGTCGGGCGTCTATTCAACCAACTTTCTCGCAACTGTTGGAGAATTTATGAAAACAATCACTCGTATGCTACTGATGCTGACCATCGCTACGGCGGCATCGTTCGCCGGAGTCTTCGCTCAGAACCCGCCACCTTCCAATCAAACGCCATCACAAGGAGAGAAAGAGGCCCAGGCCGAAAAGGCCTTTAACATGGCCAACTCGCTGCTGGAACAGGACAAGGCGAA
>DATELZ010000158.1:0-22591 GCA_035276045.1 Pyrinomonadaceae bacterium
GAACGAATGAAATCAATCACACGCTATGGTAGACCGCGAAAACCGGCATCGGTGAACCGGGAGCTGGCGATTCTATCTGGCGTTTTCAGGATGGCAGTTGACTATGAGGAAATAACAGCAAATCCGTGCGCGAAGGTAGACTCGCTGCCGGAAAACAATCAGCGAACCAGGCATTTGTCTTTCGAAGAGGAAGATCGATTGTTTGCGAAGCTGACCGGAGAGCGTGAATACCTTCGACCTGTCGTCACGGTGGCACTCTACGCTGGACCACGGCGTGGGGAGTTGTTGCGGCTCCGCTGGTCAACTGTGGATTTCGGTCTCAACACCATCACCTTCAAGGAGACAAAGACTAACAAAGATCGTTCTGTTCCGATGGAACCGATCGTGCGGACAGCGCTTTCGGAACTACACGAAACTTCAGGCGATCGCGAGTATGTCTTTGTAAATCCTGACACTGGATCGCGGTACACTGACGTTAAGAAATCCTTTGCCGCAGCCTGCCGTGACGCCTGTATCACCGATTTTAGGTTTCATGACCTACGCCATACGTTCGGCACTCGTCTGGCTGACGCTGGCGTTGATGTCGTGAAGATTAAAGAGTTGATGGGTCACGCTTCGATTGTGACAACGATGCGGTACATCCACGCGACCGATCAAGGGAAACGTGGAGCGATTATTGTCCTGTCTGAGTACAGGAAAAAGCATCGTCGCAAGTTTGTCACAAACGAAAAGCGGCAGAACCTACATTCTGCCGCAAGTCGTTGATCCTACTGGTGCACCCGGCATGATTCGAACATGCGACCCCCTGATTCGTAGTCAGGTACTCTATCCAACTGAGCTACGGGTGCGAAGTGGGTAATACTAAAGGTTACGGGCGAATATGTAAAATGCCCGCCTCTAACGCCTGAAGTAATCCGCTCTCAACGTGCGAAATAGCCGGGTTTGGTGCGGGCGGTTAGATCGGAATTCGTGACTTCGACACGGATCTCGTGCCACTTGCCGCGCGGGCGATCGCTTTTTGCCTGGTAGGCGACGGTGTACAAAGTGCGCAGACTCGCGGCCACGTCCCGATAAAGTTGCGGCATGTATTCCAGCCGGTTGATCTCGTTCAAACGTCCGCCAGTGCGATCGGCGAGGGATTGTAAACGCGCGCGCGCAGCGGCGTAGATTCCGGTGATGCCTGGTGTCGGCAATGGCAGACGTTTCGGATCGCCCGACGGCAGCGCGAGCGGGTAGATCGTCACGCCTTGCCGATCAGCGGAAGCAAGGACGAGATTCAAGTCGCTACTCACATCCGGTTTGATCGCCGCGAGGGCTTCATCGTCAGTTTGCGCGGTTGAAACAGTGGCGCGGTCCGCTTTGCGCAAATGCGAGTCGAGACCGTCGGTCAACACGACGATGGCCTTGCGTCGCGGTCCTTCCTTTTCGAGTTCCTTCAACGCGTATTTCAATGCTTCGTAAAAATGCGTTTCGCCCGCGCCCTCGGCGATCTCGATCGCGTATGAAGTCTTCACGCGATCGGTTGAGAAGCCGGCCAACGACTTCACTTTCGCATTAAACTGGATCACGGCAACACGATCGTCTGGTCCGAGCGCGTCGAGAAAGCGCTGGCTTGCGAGTTTCAACTGCTGGCGAAAAGTGACGGTCGATCCCGACATGTCGAGCATCAGCACGAGGCTGAACGGGGCTTCGACTGGCGCAAAATGCTGGATCGACTGTTTGACTCCATCTTCGTAGATCGCGAAATCGTTTTTCGTCAGCGAAGTGATCGGGCGCCCCTGTTTATCGACCACGCCGATATTCAACTGCACCAGCGACGTCTCCGTGCGCACGACGTCGTCGACTTCCTGCGCTTTGCCCATACCCGCGGCAAAAAGCGTGAAGAGCATTAAAAAAACGAGTTTGTATTTCATGGAAATCAGGTCAGGAAAGTATGCCCGCCCATCGGTCAATTTTCAAACGCGCTGATTTCCGACGCGTGCGAGGTGCGAGGGGTTGCTTTTCGGCAAACGGGATATAATGCCGGCATTTGTAGAAGCGAAAGGACCTCACCCGTTGCTCCTCACAAGTTACCGGCCCAATTTCTGTTGCGAATGCGGCGAGAAGATCGTGCGGCTGCGCTGGCGTTTATGGACCAGCCGCAAGTTCTGCGACAACTGTTTTCGGCAATCGTGGAAGGATTACTGGCTGCAACGGGCCGTCATTGTCGCGGCGATCTTGTTGGCCGGGCTTCTATTCGGTCGTGGCTGTCGACACGAACCGCCGCCCCTGGTGATTGAACGTCCCGTTCAACCAACTCCACAAACGCCCACAACTCAACCACCAGTTCCCAGCGAACAAGTCTCAATCTGCGGCGCGCGCACAAAGAAAGGCAAACCCTGCTCCCGCCGCGTGCCTGGTCCGATTCGCTGCTGGCAACACAAGGGCATGCCTGCGATGTTGCCGGCAGACAAACTGTTGATCAAAGAGTGACGAGGCAGAGATGCCGACGTGGGAAGTTTGTATCTTCCCACGTGGCGAGCAAGCGAGATACGAATAACTCGATTTACTGCTGCGCGCGTGATGTCGTCGCGTCCTTGATCGTCTTCACAGGTGGCGCTGGTTTGCCGGGGAGTTTTACCGGCGACTTCAGTTTCGACATCACCTCGGTAATGGCGCGTTCGAGTTGCGGATCCTTGCCGGCCAGCACTGACACCGGATCGTTGTCGACCTCGATGTCCGGATCAACGCCGTAACCCTCGATAATCCATTCGCCATTCTTACTCGCGAACCCAAACTCCGGCACGTTCACGACGCCACCATCGATCAATCCGCCGCGGTTGGTGATACCGACAACACCACCCCACGAACGTTTGCCAATCAACGGCCCCAGCCCTGCTTCACGAAACATCGCCGGGAAGATGTCGCCGTCCGATCCGGAATTCTCGTCGAGGATCGACACCATTGGTCCAATAAACACCGCATCGGGATACGTCGTCGCATCGTCATTCGTGCGCGCATAACCAAGCGCCAGCACTTTGCGGCGCAAACGCTCGATGATCATGCGCGACACGTTGCCGCCGCCATTCGCGCGAACGTCGACGATCAAACCTTCTTTGTTCAACTGCGGGTAGTACCACTTGATGAATTCGCGAATGCCATTCGCACCCATGTCCGGCAAGTGCAAATAACCGACACGGCCGTTAGTCGCCTTCGAGACCTTCTCGCGATTCGTCGTGATCCAGTCGAGATAGACCAGGTTTGATTCATCCGTGATCGGCCGGTATGAAACAGTGCGCGCGCCCTGCATCGCCGGCGTCTTATTCAGCGTCAACTGCACCGGATTGTCCGCTTTGTTTTTCAACAAGCGATACGGATCATCAGTCGCCTTCAATTCTTGACCATCGATGGCGAGCACGTAGTCGCCGACGCTCGCGTTGACACCAACTTCCGTCAACGGCGATCGATAAAGATCTTCTTCGTTGTCGCCGTTAAAGATCTTCGCGATGCGATAACGTCCGGCTTGCCGGTCCAACTCGAAACGCGCGCCCGCCAACCCGAAACGCGGCCGCGGCGGAATCTGAAAATCGCCGCCGTCGATGTACGCATGCTGGACCGTCAACTCGGAGATCATCTCGTGGATCACGTAATTCAGATCCGAACGATGCGCGACGTACTTGAGCAACGGCTTGTACTGTTGGCGCAAAGCCTCCCAATCGTAGCCGTGCATGTTCGAGACGTAGAACCAGTCGCGATAACGACGCCACACCTCGTTGAAGATCTGTTCCCACTCTTCCGCCGGAACACGATCGACGTAAAGTCCCGCAGTCGAAACCGCCTTGCGCGAACGGTCGCCGGTCGGCGTCGCGTCGTAAAGGTTGTAGGTCGTCGCGGCAGGACCTTGGGCCACGAGCACTTTCGCGCCATCGTCGGCGATGATGTAACCGCGAATGTCTTCGGCGAGCGTCGTCTCTTTGCGATCCTTGAGCGAATAGAGTTTCAACTGGCTCGTGCGATCGCCCTGGCGGCCGTAGTAACCCGCGCCACCAACAACGTAAAGCAGGAAACCCGGCTTGGTCGATAGACCAAAGTAATTGTCAGCCCCGATTGGCGCGCGCGCGACGCGATGCGAAATACCGTCGAAATCGATCGTCAAAGTCGCAGGCGGCTTCGGCGCGGCCTCAGCAGGCTTGGCCGCTTCCGGCGCCGGTGCGGCCGCATCAGCAGGCGCACCCGTTGGTTTCGGTCCTTCTTCCGCCGATTTCGCGATCGTGACCTCGTCACTCTCCGGCGGGAACGGATGCTTCACGTCCTTCCGCAACGCCATCGCGTAGATGTACGTCATGCGGTTCGTCGCATAGTTGAACTCAACACTCGAAAGCTGCGGCAGGAATTCGCGGTCGCTCAAGAAATACAAGTAGTTCCCCTGCGGATCCCACGTCGGGCTGTAGGAGTTCACGGTGTCTTCCGTAACGCGACGCATTTGCCCATCGTTAGCACTCCAAACGTAGATCGACGAAAACTGGTTCTCATTAGGCATCGTAAACGCGAGGAAATTTCCGCGCGGCGACCAAATGTAATCACGCACCTGCCCGCGACGCGCATCGGCAATCTCGGTAACTTTGCGATCCGCGAGCGTGAGGATGAAAACCTTCCCGTCTTTATCACTGAACGCCAAACGCTTGCCATCAGGCGCCCACTCCGGCTGGTAACGCATCGCGGCGCCGCCGCGCGTGATCTGTTCGGCAGGTTTCGATCCATCCTGCGGAATGAGATACAGCTCTTCCTCGCCGCTCAGGTCAGACACAAACGCGATCTGCGATCCGTCTGGCGACCACGACGGCCATTTGTCCATCGCTCCCGACGAATGCGTCAGATTACGCGTCGGGCCTTTCTCGATCGGCGCGGTAAAAATGTCGCCGCGCGCAGCGAATAGCACGCGCTCCGCTTTTGGACTCAAACCGACACTCTGAATCAAGTTGCCCGCCTGCACCCGATTAGGCCGGCGCGCAATGCCTTCGTCAGGAACGCTGATCGAGATCGGCGTGGCCTTCCGGCTGCGCGTATCGAACACCTGCAACTCGCCATTCAACTCGTAGACGATCTGATTCTCGTTATCCGAACTGGGCCAGCGAATGTCGTACTGCCGGTTGGTCGTGACTTGCGTGGCTCGTCCTGACGAGACGTTGTAAGCGTAAAGATTGAAGTGACCGTCGCGATCGGAGTTGAAGAAGATCGTCTCGCCAACCCACATCGGATCGCGGGTCGCGCGCGGCCCGTCAGTGATCTTCTTCGCGCTGCGACTCTTCAAGTCGAAGATGTAAAGCTGGTTTGCCTGGCCGCCGCCGTAACGCTTCTCCGAACGGAAATCGCGCGCCTGCGGCGAGTAGACCATCTCGTTACCGCTCGGCGAATAATCGCCGGAACCGGCGCTCGGCATCGGCAACGGCTCAGCGGCACCGCCGTCAATCGAAACTGAGTAAAGACGCGACATGCCGACCGACCACGACTCTCTGGACGAGCGGAAGTAGATGTGCTTTCCGTCTTTGCTCCAGCCGTGAATCTGGTTCTCCCAACCCCAACGCGGTGGCAACGGTCCGCGCGCGGGATAGAACGTGAGCTGCCGCGGTTCGCCGCCCGTCGTCGGCACGACGTAGACCTGTTCGTCGCCGTCATACTGGCCCGTAAACGCGATCCACTTTCCGTCTGGTGAGAATTTGCCGAACAGCTCGACGCCGGGATGCGACGTCACGCGGGTCGCTATGCCGCCTGCCGAAGGCGCTGTCCAAAGGTCGCCTCCGTAAGTGAAAACAACGCGATCGCCCCGAATATCGGGAAATCGCAGCAGTTTTGTCTGGGAGTAAGCGGTTGATGAGGCGATGACCGCCAGCGTGAGCAGGGCGGCGATACGGATCAGAGGGAAAGTCTTAATCAAGGGGTAAACCTCCTAAATGCCAATTATTTGCGGTTCTTGAACGCGTCGTTTAATTCGGTGTGTCTACTGGTTAACACCACCGGACGCCCATCTATAAACAAATATCGTATGCGGCTACGAATTTCGAGAAGATCGCCGTCCGTAACCACCAGGTTCGCCATCTTACCCGGCTCGATCGAGCCCAAACGGTCCGCAACGTTCATGATCTGCGCCGGATAAAGCGTGACCGATTTCACGGCGTCCGCTTTCGACAATCCGTAAGCCGCCGCCATGCCCGCATACTGCGCGAGATTGCGAACTTCAGCGCCGGCATCGCCAGTCGAAATGCAGAACCGCACGCCCGCCTGCTGCAATTTGGCCGGGTTTTCGTAAAGCGCGTCGTAATAGTCGTCTTCACGACTCGGCAACGAGAACACACCGGTCAGGATCACGGGCACGTTCTTCTCTTTCAGGAGACTCGCAACCTTCCACGCGTCGTTGCCGCCGAGGATGATGGGTTTGAGTTTCATCTCTTCGGCAAACCTGAGCGCGCCGCGAATTTCGGCTTCGCGATCGGCGCGGAAGATCACCGGCTGCTCGCCACGCACGTACGGTACGAGCGGTTCGAGCACAACGTTTCGATCCGGACGCGGCAAGGTCTTGTCTTTCGCGTAAGCGTCCTGCGTGCGGCCGTAAGCTTCCGCGTCGCGCAACATCTTGCGGATCTGTTCGACTTGCCGTTCGTTATTCGCGAGCGTTTCCGTAAGGTTTGCCGGCGCTTGAAACCCGCCAAACCCACCACCGCCGCCGCCGATGCGCGGATAGTTGATGACGAGCGCGAGTTGCGGAACAACCGCCATCTCTTTCGGCGCAGTGCCGAGCAGGTTGATGAGCGACGCCTGACCCGAGATCAGTCCACCGGTCGGTGCGGTCAAAGTGTTCGTGATGCCTTCAACACGCGTGACGGCGATGTGCGCGCTGTGCGGGTTGACGGCCGTGATCGCTTTGGCGTTTGGATTCAACTCTCCAACTTCGGAAGTATCAACCGTGCCACTCGCGCCTTGCGGAACTTCGACGAGGCCCATGTTCGTGCCCGCGTCGATCATTCCCGGATAAACAGACAGACCGCGACCGTCGATCGAGTGTGCGCCGGCGGGCACGTTGACGTTAGCGCCAACGGCTTCGATCTTTCCGTCGCGAATGACGACAGTGCCGTTTTCGATGTCGGCGCCAGTGACCGTGACGATGCGCGCGTTACGAATCGCGTAGACGCCACGCGGCGGAATCACGCCTTGTTGAGTGGTCGGGTTTCCGATCTGCTGGCCGAAAGCGGAAACACAGATTAGACAGATTACAAGCAGGATCTTCATGGGCGCTCCTCCTCGATGAATTCACCGCCTTCGTGAGTTGGCGGACGCCGTCGGCCAGGCGTCTGCGGAGACTGACCTCGGGCGGGAGGTTTGTTTGGATCCGCCTGTTCCAACGTCGCGCGTTCTTTCGCAAGCTCGGCGCGACGCGAGAGATCCTGTTGCCGATCGAAAAAGATCGTGCCGTCGACAAACGTCGTGTCGACGCGTGAATAGACGCTGAATGGATGTGCGTTCCAAATCGCGACGTCCGCGTCTTTGCCAACTTCGATCGAGCCGACGCGATCCTGAATACCAAGTTGGATCGCCGGATTGAGCGTGATGAGCTTGAGCGCCTGTTCTTCAGTCAGGTCGCCCCAGTGCATCGCTTTCGCGGCTTCGATGTTCAAGCGGCGCGCGCGTTCGTCGGAGTCGGAGTTCATGGAAACGACAACACCGGCGCGCGTCATGATCGCGGCGTTGTAGGGAATCGCGTCGTAGGCTTCGATCTTGTAGCCCCACGAGTCGGCGAAGATCGAAGCGCCGCCGCCGTGCGCGGCGATCTCTTTCGCGACCTTGTAACCTTCGAGCACGTGCTGGAACGTCTTGATCTTGAAACCAAACTCGTCTGCGAGATTGATCAGCATCAGGATCTCGCTCGCGATGTAGCAATGCGCGTGGACGAGGCGACGGCCTTCGAGAATCTCGACGAGCGGTTCAAGCTGCAAGTCGCGGCGCGGCGGGATCAGGTTCTTGTCTTTCGCAGACGCGGCGCGATATTCGTCCCACGTCCGCTTGTAATCACGCGCGCGCGTGAACGCATCGCGAATCGTCTCTTCAACACCCATGCGCGTGTTTGGATAACGACGCTGCACGCCGGGCGTGTTCGGACTGCTCGAGCGTTTCACGTTCTCGCCGAGCGCAAACTTGATCCCCGGCAACGCGCCCGGAAACAAAAACTCGCTCGCCGGACGGCCGTATTTGATCTTCACGACTGAATTCAAACCGCCGATCGGGTTCGCGGAACCGTGCAACAGGTTCAACGTCGTCACGCCACCCGCGAGACCGCGATAGAGATCGACGTCGGTCGGATTCAACACGTCTTCCGTGCGCACCATCGACGTGACGGCGAGCGTGCCTTCGTTGATCGTGTCGAGCATCGAGTGCGAGTGGGCGTCGATGATGCCGGGCATCACAAACTTGCCGGTCGCATCGATGACACGCGCGTTTGCCGAAGCGCTCAGGTTCCTGCCGACCGCGGCGATCTTGCCGTTACGCAGCAGCACGTCCGTGTTCGTGAGCGTGCCGCGCGTGACGGTTATCACGGTCGCGTTTTTGATCAGCGTTTCCGGCGGCGCGACGCTTTGCGCCTGGGCCACAGATCCCACGGATAAGACCACGAATAGAAGAAGTAATTTTTTCATCATCTGTGTTTCCTTAGTTTGGACGCGCACGAGTGGCGGTAAACGAGCCAGAAGTCATGCCGACAACAGTCACCTCGCCGCGAATCTCGTCGCCGGAAAGTATGCCTGCGAAGGTCGCTTCTTTCGTCTGGCCTTCGATATTCAGCGGAACAGTGAAACGCAGCCCGCCACTGGGAGTCGCCGAAGCGTTCGATATTTCACCGCTGCCAAGAACGCCGGCGATCGAGCCCGTGAGGCGATCGCCTTCCTGTTGCAACGTCAGCGTCGCGCCGCGTTCGCCCTGGCCCAGGTTGATCGCCAGGGTCCATGAGCCGGCGAGGCTCGTGCGCGCCGCACCGGCAGGCCGCTCCGGCGCCGCGCTACGCAGATCGATCGGACGGCCGTCGATAAAGACATGGGCCACGCGACTGTTGCGATCGAATATGTCGCCGCGCGTCACCGTCAGGTTCGCGATCTTGCCGGCCTCGATCGTGCCGAGTTGATTCGAGACGCCGAGAATCTCCGCGGGCCAGACAGTGAACGCACGCACCGCGTCAGCCGGCGTGAGCCCGTTCTCGATCGCGCGGCTCGCGTTCAGCATCAGGTCCGACATGTTCGACAACGAACCCGACTGAAACGCGAATCGCACTCCGGCTCGCACGAGTTTCCCTGCTGTTTGCTGCGCCGCGACACGCTCGCGCAAAACGCGCAGCGGTTCGGGATCAGCTTCCGGCAACGCGGCCGTGGTGCGGCGTGGCAGGTTGAGCGACAACAACACGGGAACGTTCTGCTTCGCCAGACGATCGGCAACGCGGTCTGCCTCGCGTCCACCCGCGACGATCAGTTTCAGTTTGAACTCGGCGGCGAGATCCAGCGCGCGGCTGATCTCGCGTTCGCTGTTTGCCAGCATCACGACCGGCATGCGGCCGTCGACCACCGGCACGAGCGCCGCCAGCGAACGATCCGTATCCGGGCGGCGAATGCCACGCGGGTTGCGTTCGTAGACCTGCATCGAATCGCGATAACGCTGCGCGTCGAGCATCATCTGTCGCAACGTCGCGAACACGCCCATCAACGAACCGGGATACGTGCCCCGCAGCGGCGTGAATCCGACGTGCATCGCGACCGGCGAGCGAATGATCATCTGTTGCGGTGTTTCACCGGAAAGATTGATCAACGCCGACTGGCCCATCCAGATGCCACTGCGCGGAACAGTCAAGGCAGTCGTGATGCCGATGCTTCGCGACGATTCAAGTTCCGCGCCGCTCGACCGAATCACGTCTTCAACCATCACTTCAGGTTGCAGTCCGACCGGCTGCGTCGAGTTTGGACCACCACTCGGACGCGCCGGCGCGGTGACGAGAAATGCGGCAGGACCACCGCCGGGTTGC
The DNA here is from genome assembly GCA_035276045.1 of Pyrinomonadaceae bacterium. Classification (GTDB taxonomy): domain Bacteria; phylum Acidobacteriota; class Blastocatellia; order Pyrinomonadales; family Pyrinomonadaceae; genus PSRF01. The sequence goes on from DATELZ010000158.1 coordinate 10,034, forward strand.
GGTCCCGGCGCAGCGTCCGGCAGCGCAAGGTTCGTGTAGGCGTCGATCAATCCCGGATAAACGGTGAGCCCGGCGCCGTCGATGATGCGCGCATCGGGCGGCGTGCTCACGTTCGCGCCGGCGGCGGCGATCAGTCCGTTGCGAATCACGATTGTGCCGCGTTCGACAACCGGTCCGGAGACGGTGACGATGCGAGCGTTGGTTATAGCGTAGGTGTCAATGGCGCTGCGTTGCGCATTTGCAACACGAAAGACGCAGAGCCCGATGAGCGAAAGCGTACAAAGCGCGACAATACGGCGCGGGTGGACTTTTGGCATAGGTAACCAAATCCCCATCAGTTTGATTTGCGAACGCTGGTTAAGAAGCAACCAGCAACTTCGTTTAGGAAAGTGAACGAAAGCTTAACTTAAAAGCGGTGGGAGGGGAAGAGGGAGTTTTGTGCTTGGTACTTTGTGCTTTGATCTTGGTTTGGGTCTTGGGTTTTTGGTCTTGGGTTTTTGGTCTTGGGTCTTGAGTCTTTGGCCTTTGGCCTTGGGTCTTCAAACAAAGCACAAAGTACAAAGCACAAAGTTCAAAGTTCAAAGTTCAAAGACCCAAGACCCAAGCCCCTCTTACCTATTCGAATTCCCGCGTCGCGTGTTGCTGTTACCGTTCCCGTTTCCGTTGTCACTTACAACGCGCAACTGATTCCGCACCGACCGGACATCTTCCACGCCTTTCGCGACTTGTTCGGCGCGCGTTTTCTGGGCCGCGCTGGCAACTGTGCCTGTTAAAGTCACAACAGCGTTGTCCACGTCGACGTTGATCGTCGAATCGCGCAGATCGTCGGCCGTCGCGAGGTCAAATCGCGTCTTTACCCATAGCCAGCCATCGCTTGCGCCAGTGCCGATCGTGCGGCCGGATTCACGCGCCTCGCGATCGTAGCGCGCGCGGTCGCGTTCGTACTCTTCGCGCGTTGGCGCTCTTCCCGTGTTTGTGTTGGTGTTAGATACAGCCGTCGGACTCGGAGACGCCGCCATGTTGGCATTCATGTTGGCATTGTTGTTCATGTTTCGATTCGCAGTGCCGCCATCGCACGCTGCAACCAACATTGCAATAGCGGCGGTAGCGATCAGTCCAGTGATTCTGTTGCTCATTCCCTGAAACCCTCCTTGAATAGACAGAAAAAGACCAAGTTCGGAAAACATACATTGTCCGGGGGTCTTGGTCTGAGGTTGCAAGGACTGAGCCACAGATCACTGCGATCTGTGTTCTACCACTTGACGGTTCCTTCTTTCGAAGTGTCGATTTCGGCAGACTGTGGCGGGGCTTCGCCGAAGAGAAATCCTTTGATGTTGTCGAAGAGGAAATTTTGCGCGTCGGGATTGGTGAGATCGAGACCGTAGTGATTGATGATCTGCGTCTGTTTTTGCAGCCACCCACTCCAGCACTGCTGGCAGATCTCGGCGCCGATTTTCTGGCCGAGTGCGTTCGGGAACGGGGCGTATCCAAGCGCGGGGCGCTTCTCGCCACAGTGGGTGCATTTGATTGTGTCAGCCATTAGGGAAACCCTCATTTCTCATTTTCCATTTATCATCTTCCATTTGCCATTTTAATGACAAATGACAAACGGAAAATGATAAACGAAAAATGATCACTGCTGCGCTGCTTTAATGGCCGCAATTATCGCATCGTCTTTCGGTTTCAATAAACCGATACGGCGAATGTCGCTGTAACGCAGTATTCCCGCGGCGTCGATCACGAAAACAGAGCGCGCCACTCGCCCGGGAATCAACGACCGCGCGTCATAGAGTTTCGCCGCCGTGCCTTCCGCGTCAGACAACAAGCGCAACGGCAGATCGTGATGCTCGGAAAACTTGCGATGCGATTCAACTGAGTCAGACGAGATGCCGACAACTTCCGCGCCGGTCGCCTGGTAATCCTCCCAACGATCGCGCACCGAACACATCTGGCGCGTGCAAACCGGCGTTTCGTCGCCGGGATAAAAAAGCAGTACGACAACTTTTCCGCGATGGTCCGACAAGCGCCAGTGCGCGCCGTCTCCGTCGGGCAAAGAAAAATCGGGGGCAGGCTCGTTGATGTTCATTTTTCGATTAATGACGCGAGGATGTTCAGTGCTTCGTCAATCTCTTCATCGGTGTTGAAGAAATGCGGTGAGATACGCAATCCAGCGCTCGGACGGCTGTCGATAAACACGCGCCGTTCGGCCAGTTGTTCGACGACTGCCGGCGCGTCGTCGACGGCGATCATCACCGAGCCGCCGCGTTTGTTTGGATCGAGCGGCGTATTGATGGTCCAACCACGATTTAAAGCAAAGTCGATCATTCGTTGCGTTCTGCGCCGCGACTCGCCCGCGATCTGCGACAGGCCGACCGATTCGAGAATGTCGAGCCCGGGTATCGCGGAGTAAAGCGCGGGAATACTCGGCGTGCCTTGCGCAAAGCGTCGCACCGAGCGAGCGTAGCGCATCGGCGCGGGGGCAAATTCAAACGGTGAGTCGTGAGCGACCCAACCCGTCAGTCGCGGCGTCAGATCGCGTTGCAGATCCGGCCGCACGTATAGATAACCGCATGATGGACCACCGCAGAGCCATTTGATCGTGCCGCCGATCAGAAAATCGACTCGCCAATCGGCCGCGTGCAACGGCAGGACGCCTGCCGATTGATACACGTCCAACAGCACGAGCGCGCCTTTCGCATGCGCGCGTTCGACGATCGCGCGCGCGTCGATGCGGTAAGAGCTGCGATACGACGTGTGAGACAAAGCGACGAGACACGTCTTCTCGTCAATCGCGTCGAGGATCTGTTCAAGCGGCGTCGAGATGCCGTCATCGGAAGGGACGACGTGAACGTCAGCGCCGACTTGCCGCTGCGCGTTCCAGATGTATTCCATTGACGGAAAGTCGAGCGCGGTCGTGACGACTTTGTTTCTGCGGCCTGAGTGGAAGTCGAAGCACGAAGCGACGGTGGCGAGACCGATCGAAGCGTTGGGCTGAATCTGGACCGAAGCGGGTTCGCCGCCGAGGATGCGCGCGATGCGATCGCCGACGTGACGCGAGAGTTGCCACCACGTTGTGGCCCACGCGTCCTCGCTGGTGTGATGTTCCCACGCGTCGCAGTAAGCAATCATCGACTCGCGCACGGCACGTGGGACCGGGCCGAGGCTGTGACTGAGCAGATGAATGCCCGAAGCCAGGGTTGGGAACTCTTCACGTCGGCGGTCGATGGTGCTCATTTATATTTCATCAGAATAATTTCCAAGCCAACCGGATCTTTTGAGAATTCGTCGAGAATACGTTTCGCTTCGTCGCCAATCGGCGGATCGTGCGTCTCTGCGCTGATCGCGGCGAGTATCTCGGCGGCGACGAATTCCTTCGTCATCTTCGGCACGTCAGCGCCGCTGCTCATGTCGGTATCGATCGTCGTCGGCATCACTGTGATCACGCGCACGCCGGATTCGGCGAGATGCGCGCGCAACGCCTGGCCCAGCGATAACAACGCCGACTTCGTCGCGCAATAGGTGCCAACCAACGGCAGATTCACTTTCGCAAACGCGGTCGCGATGTTGACGATCAGGCCGTCGTTCTGCGCGATCATGCCGGGGACGATCGCGCGCGTCAGCCGCAACACGCCGAGATAGTTGACCGCGTTCTCGCGTTCGATGTCTTCGAAACTCATCGTCAGCGGGTTGCCGAAACCTGCGAAGCCGGCGTTGTTGATGAGGAGATCGATCGGTCCCAGCTCCGCGACGGCGGCGACGTCCGCATCGTTCGTCACGTCCAGTTGCACGGCGGTGACGCGCGGCGAAAGCGCCTGTAGCTCTTCGCGCGCTTCCGGGTTACGCGTTCCGGCGATGATCTCGTTCACGCCGGTTTCGGCCAACACGGTCACGAGCGCGCGGCCAAGACCGCGTCCCGCGCCACTCACCAACACCCGCTTGTTCTCAATCTCCATGTACGTCTGCCTTTGCCGCCAATCGTTGCTGCCGCTGCGATCGCGCGAGTTGATAAAGTCCAACGCCGATGAGCCCCCAGACGAAGATCAGTTCAATGCTCGTCAACGACTGTCCGCTGATGCGTTGACTCAGCGTTTGGGTGCTCAACACTTCCGCGTCCTGGCCTAACTGGATCACAATCATCAATCCCATCGCGAGCACTGAGACGGCGGCCGCAACCTGCTGCATCGGGCGCGGCAAGTTGATCTCAATCTGGCTCGCAAGGGTCGGGTTCAGGCGAGGCAGCAGCAAAAATACCAGGCTATGAATGAAATAAAGCACGACGAGCGCAAAGACTGCAACGTTTAGCGCGAGCGAAAGTTGTCCGCTGATCAACAACAGCGCGCAACAGAGGAGCGTCAACGTCAATCCGCGAATGGGTGTGGCGGTCTTTGGATTGACGAGTCCGAGCCAGCGCGGCGCGAGGGCGTCTTCGACAAACATGATCGCGAGACGCGATGGAACGAGGATCGTGCCGTTGAGCGCGGTCATGATCGCGGCGATTGCGCCGATGGTTACAAACAGCGCTGCACCGCTAGGCAGATAGATTCCCGCGACTTCCGCCATCGGCGCGCTGCTCGCCTGCAAGCGTCCGCCCGGCAACACGCCAAACGAAACGATCGACGTGAAGACGTAAATGAGCGCGGTGATCGTGATGCCTCTCAGCAATATCTTCGGCAGGCGGCGTGTGCTGTCTTTTACTTCGCCGGCCGTTTGCGCGATCGATTCGAAACCTGCGTACGCGAAGAACAGCGGCAACAGACTTGCGCCGAAACCGCCGGGGCCATGCGTGAAGAATGGCGTGTAGTTTGAGAAGTCGATGACGAACAGTCCGGGGACGATCAGCATCAGCAACGCGAGGCATTTCAGAGCTGACATTGCGACTTGCACGCGGCCGAACCACCTGATTCCAACCACATGGATCAACCAGAAAATTATCAATGCGGCGAGCGCGATCGGCAGTTGAAATCGTTGCGCGTCGATGCGGCCGCCGCTCAGCGCGATCAGGTAACCGGCCATCGCGTCGGCGAGATACGCGCCGGCGCCGATGTACGAAATGATCTTGAGCCACGCGCCGACGTAGGCGAGTCGATAACCGTTTAATGTGCGTGAGAGATGAAGGTATTCGCCACCGGGTTCGCGTCCGAGTGGTGTCGAAAGATACGCAGCGTAAGGGATCGACGTGGCGAGTATTGCCGGAGTGAGTGCGAGGTAGCCGAGAATCACGCTTGGCCCGGTCAGCGCCCACGCCCGGCTCGTCACCTGAAATATACCCGCGCCGATCAGTATCCCGATGATCGTTGCATACGACTCGAGCGTGCCGAGGTCGCGCCGCAGACGAGAAACGTTGTTATTTTCCATTTTCCGTTTGTCGTTTTCCGTTTGTCATTTTGGAAAACCCACCGCATCATTTCTCAAAATAGCTTTTCGGAGAAACCTCACAGTGGTCAAACCAACCTCACAGTTCATGGCCGATCAACTGGAAGAACGCCTTGTCGATTTTGCCGTGCGGATTATCAAGCTTTCTGCCAGCTTGCCGAAGACGGCTGCAGGCAATCACATCGCAGGTCAGATTCTTCGTGCAGGCACTTCACCTGCTCCAAATTACGGAGAAGCGAGAGGCGCGGAGAGTCTGGCCGATTTCATCCACAAGCTGCGTATCGTGCTGAAAGAACTAAACGAGACTTCGATTTGGCTACGGATAATCAAACGAAGCCAGCTTCTGACTGAAGAATCACTTGCCAACATAATTGAAGAAACCACGAGCTTGTGCAAAATCTTCACCGCTTCACTCAAAACCAGCCGCTCGTCAAAAATGACAAATGAGAAACGAAAAACGGAAAATGATCACCGACTCATTAATTCGTTCGACGGCAGTTTCGGGTTCAAGACTTTTTCTGCGCTTTCGACGCCGGCGACGGGGAGCGTGGCGGCGTCGAACAAGCCGAGTTGGGCCAGGACCGTGGCCTGGTCCCAGTAGATGTGCTCGTGCGCGAGTTTGCCGTCGCGGAAGTGAACGATCACCACGAGCGCTACACGCACGTGTTTTCCGGTTGGCGCAACGCCGGGCAACATCCAATCCATCTCGATCGTGTGCGTAAACTCAAACACCATTTCGTCCACGACGCGATCGACACCAATCGTGCGCGACACCGGCGTCATCGCCGTGTCAGGCGGCATCTGCGGGATGAAACGTTGCGAATAAAACTCGCGCAGCTCGTCGTGCCCAACACCACCCGTCATCACCGGAACATGATTCACGTAAGCATCGGCGACCATCGTCTCCAACGTGTCGTCCGTGTTACGCGTCGCAAATTCAAACTTGACGTGATCGTCCCAACGCGCCGAAAGCGTCTGTTGCGCGCTCGCACAACCCGCGCCGGCGAGATGATTGACAAAAAACTCGAGACTCCGGAGGTCCGCTAGCTCAGCGGCGGCGGCGTTGTAGTGCTCGCCGCCCGGTCGGCCAAACGCATGATCCTCGCCGGGATAATCGTGAATCGTCACAAGCGGATTCGAATCAAGCGCTTCATGAATCGCGGCCTGCGCTTCAGGCGGACAAAACTTGTCGTCGCCCGCGATGTGCAGCATCAACGGACTCGCCAGGTTCTGCGCTTCGTTCAACGATTTCTCGATACTGACGCCGTAATATCCAACCGCGCAATCAGGCTTGAAACGAACGGACAATAAGTACGCAAGATTGCCACCGAGACAGAAACCGACCGCGCCGGCGCGTCCACTGCACGCCGTGTGATGACGCAGAAACTCGAGCGCCGCTGCCGAGTCTTCAACCGCTTTCGCTTCGTCGAGTCGTTGATAGAAAGCGAGCGCTTTGTTCCAGTCGTCGCCTTTGTCGGTGAGTTCGACGTTGCGTTCCATGCGCCAGAACAGATCGGGAGCAAGCGCGACGAAACCGTGCGCCGCATACCAATCGGCAACATCGCGAACGACCGCGTTGATACCAAAGATCTCCTGGAGCACGACGATGCCTGGGCCATAACCGCCGGCCGGCAGCGCGAGGTAAGCGTCGAACTCGCCGCCATCAAAAGATTTGATTGTGACCATAAGCCGGGGATGTTATCCGCGCAGTGAAGTTAGCGCAAATATTCTTTGCCGGGATTGCAGACGCGGAGGAAGTTGCACATGCGGCAGTGCGGCGCGGTCTTGACCGGGAATTCCGCCGGATCGGCTGACGTGACGATGTTATGCATCGCGTTATCAATCGCCTGTTCGCAGCGCGACGGTTCGAGCAGTTCGTCTGAAAGATGAGCTTCGACGTTCGGTTCGAGGAAGTGAAGCGTGACTCGGATTTTCTTGATGGCTGGAATCAACTCGCGAACGGCGTGCGCATAAGCTTGCATTTGCAGTTCGTAGTCACGCGCGGTGATCTCGATGATGTTTGTGGTCTCGGGATCGATCCGGGGCGGCTCTGGCTCGGGATCGAAGTCAAAGGCAAACTGTGGAGTCTTTGAGCGTTTCCTTTTTGCCGGCTCTTGATAGAGGATCGGCGGCAGGTCAACGCGAATGCGATTCGTTTTGAAGTCGATGATCTCGGCAGCCAACGAGCCATCGACATCTTCCGTGATCAATAGCTTGTCGATAATCCCGATGAGCATTCCCAACGGACGCCGCAAACGAAAGCTCAACTCACTCCACAGCCCGGGTTCATCAACCGGCCGCACAGTAGAAACTTTGCGGGCCCGCTCGATGCGTTCGAAGACAACGCTGGTCAGATAGTTTCGCGCCAGCGGCAACAGCGATCTGACAGCCGCTTCGGGATTGATCTCGACGAGGCGATCGGCGAGTTGCGCCTGCCGCAACCGCAACACGTCGGCAAAACTCTGCCGCAACAACTCTTCGCTGTCCTGACCCGGCGTGTAGCGTTCACAAAAACGGTGAATCACCGCGCCTTTCAACGTCGCGTTTATGTTCGCAGGCGGCTCGGGCGCTTCGGCGTTGTTCCAAACGGCCAGCTCGTCGTTCGAAGGCAAGCGCAACACGCGTTCGAAGTAATACTGCCGCGGGCAACGTTGATAGTTGATCAGTTGCGTGACGCTGAAGCGATGAATCGAACTGCCGAGAGTTGCATTCACGGGGCGCAACAACGGAAACACCTCGCGCAACGACTCACCCGGCGGTCCCGGCTCCAACTCTTCTTCCGGTTCCGGCTCGATCGGCGGCAATACTTCGTCGCCAAGATTCAGCGTGAGCTGAAGTTGGACGTCCGGCGTTAAATCGACGACGCCACTTTGCGTTCTTTCACCAAGCTCCAGCGCCTGCCAGATCCACTTGAGCCACGAATCATTCGAACGATTCAACGACGCCATCTCTTCTATCGCGCCCGAAAGAATCAGACGATCTTCCGCGCGCGTCGCCGCGACGTACAAGAGGCGCATGCTTTCGAACAACTCGCGATACGCATGCCGTCTTTCGAAATGGCTGAACGTGCAACCGGCGACGAGGTTCCCACGCCCGTCCGGCACTTTCAACGTCAATCCCTGATGGCGATCGAGCATTACCCAATGATCTGTTGCGACGCGCGAGAGACGTTGCAAGTCAGGAATGATCACAACCGGAAACTCGAGACCTTTCGCCTGGTGAATCGTCATCAACCGCACCGCATTTGACGACTGATCGATCTGTCCCTCGCTTTCGCGACTGCCAATCGCCTCAAACTCTTCGACGTAACGCACAAAATCTCGAACGAGGTGCGTGCCTGAGTTCTCGAAACGAGCCGCGAGCGTAAACAACCGCTGGATATTCGCGAGCCGTTGCGCGCCGTCGAAATTAGCGGCTGCGACCGTCATGTATTCCGACTCGGCGACAGCAAAACGAAGCAGATCGTGAATCGAGTAATGATGCCGTCTGCCAACCAGACGACTGATGAGCTTCGCGGCGCGATCGAGCAGCTCGTGTTCTTCGTCGGCGATGTGTTCGATCTCTTGATGATTGCGCAGCGCGACGTCGAGTTTTCGCGTGGCGGGATTTCGGAGGGCGAACAACGCATTGTCCGAGATGCCGCACAACGGCGAACGCAACACCGCGGCGAGCGCGAGTTCGTCGGTCGTGTTGTCGAGAAAGCGCAGCAGTTGGATCAGATCGGTGATCTCTTCGCGTTCGTAAAACCCGCGGCCCAACACGGTCTGATACGGAATGTTCGCGTGACGAAACGCCGACTCGTAGATCTGCACGTGTGTCATCGCGCGAAAGAGCAACGCGATGTCACCGTAATTCACCTCTGGCGAATTGGACTTGACGAGGGCGTTGATGCGACGCGCGATCTGCTTCGCGTCGAGCACGCGCGTGTCCTGTTCGGCTTTCGGATCTTCTTCGAGCGGCGCCTTGGTCGTGATCATCAACTCGACCAATGGTCCTTCGTCACGCAAATCGCGTTTCGGTTCGCTGTCCTCGTGCTCGACGTAGCCGAGTTCGTCAAGCGTCTTGCGCTGCTCGGACGGCATCTCCTCCGGGAGTTGAAACAGGCGCTCGAATAGATGATTGAAGAACGCGATCAGCGGCGGCTGACTGCGAAAGTTCAACAACAGCGGCTTTGTTTCACCACCAGCGCCAACAAGGACCGACGTCATCGCGCGAAACACGTCGACGTCCGCGCCGCGAAAGCTGTAGATCGACTGCTTGCGATCGCCGACGACGAATAGATTTGCGGGCCGCCGTCCGGCAGGCAGTGCGAGCCGTTCGAGCAGTGCTTGTTGCACGCCGTTCGTGTCCTGGAATTCGTCGACGAGGAAGAAGCGATAGCGATCTTCGGTGCGCGCGATCACTTCCGGCCGTTGCAAGAGCACCATCGTGCGCGATTCGAGATCGTCGAAGTCGAGCGCCGCGAGTTTGTGTTTCTCTTCGTTGAGACGGCGATCGATGGCCGTGAGGATGTTGACCATTTCGAGGGCGTACTGTTGCGCGAACAGATCGAGACAAACCTGCGGGATGCGTCCCTGTAGCTCTTTTTCCCAAACGAGCGTGTCGATCGCTTTGACGTGATCCGCGATTGGCGAGCGTGCTTGCGGACGCAGTTCGCGAAAATCGGAAACGCGGCGACAGTAATCGGCGAGCGTTTCGTGCGAGGGAATCGTTTCCAGTAACCGCTTGATTTCAGGCCAGGTGTCGAGAAGAAGATTTTGATTCGCACGGGCCGCGGGCGTCGTGCGTCGCACCGCGAGAAACTCGGCCATCAGGCGATCGAGATCTTCGAGCGCGCGCGCGTGATCTTCGGCGGTGGCGTGAATACGCGCGGTCGCAAGCGCTAGCTCTTCGAGTTCCAAACCCTGTCCACGCGCGTCGCGATAGACCTGGGCCAATGCCGCTGCCAACCGGCTGCGGCCGACGCCGAGCGTCAAACGCGAAATCTCCGGATGACCCGCGCTGATAAATTCCGAAAGCACTTCCTCGACGATCCACTCCAGCATCAACGCCGCCTGGTGTTCGTCAAGCAACATGAACTGCGGATCGACGCGCGCTTCAAGCGGAAACTCGCGCAACAACCGCGCGCAAAAACCGTGAATCGTGGTGATGACCGCGCCGTCGAGCGTGCGCTTGTAGTTGAGCCAGCGGCGGCGTTCGTCGCCAGTCGCAGTGGCGAGGAGGAGATTGAGTTCGCGACGCAAACGCTCGCGCATCTCGTTGGCGGCGCGATTGGTAAACGTGATCGCCACTATCTGATCGATCGAGAGACTCTGTTCGCGCAGGATGTGAAGATAGCGTTCGACGAGGACCGTCGTCTTGCCGGAGCCCGGCCCGGCCGTCACCGAGATATGTTTCTTAATCTCGTAAGCGGCGTCGGCTTGTTCCGGACGAAGTTCTCGTGTTTTCTGCGAAGCTTGCATTTTCGGTTTAGGAGTTTCCCGCAAAGGCGCACCAAAGCACTAAGCACAAAGCACTAAGCTCTAAAGACCTCATCGCCTACTTCTTCCTCTCGATGCGATCGCGGTTGTAGCGGCAGACGGCCGGGTAGTCGCAGAAGCGGCACGTCTTCTGACGCTCGGAAGGATCGACGACGAAATTGCCCGCGCGCATGCCGTCGAGAAAGTCCCAGATCTTCTTGATCACTTCCTCGCGCACCTGCTGCCAATCCTCGTCTGTAAAGATCGAGTTCTTCGCGCGCAGGTTGAGGTAATCGAGCTGCGTCGCGCGGTAGAGACCTTTGTTCCGGCGTTCATTCGCGCCGCGGATCACGTAGTAACCGCCGCCGGCGATCGGATGATCGGGAAGGATCAATCTTTCGAGCGCTTCGAGATAGATCGGAAGCTGAAGACTGCGGCCTGAAGTGATGTCCCACTTGCTCGCGCCGGTCGACAGCTTGTAGTCGTACGCGACAACCGTATCGTCACGCGCGACGTCGACGCGATCGATCTGGCCGCTGATCTTGATCGTCTCGTCGCCGATCAGCGTCTTGCGGCTGAGTTCGAGCGGTTCGTCAGTCGAGTTGGGATCCTTGGCCGACGATCGCGCGCCGCCAAATGCGACTTCGAAATATGCCGGCAACACATCACGCTTCGCCGACTCTTCCTGCACTTCCAATTCGTACAACAGCACCTGGTCCAACAGGATCTTGCGAATCTCGCGATCGATCTTCCAGATCTGCCGGTTGAGTGGCGGCACGACGCGTTCGTGTTCGTCGAAAACCGCGTCCGCAATCTGGGCCAACTCGGCGCGCAGAGTCTTCTTCTCCAATTTGTATAACGGCTGCCGGCGATGCTTTTCAAAGAAACGCCGCAGCACGTCGTGCAACAACTTGCCGGCGTCGATCGCCTGCAAATCGAGAGCAGCTTCGCCGCGTGGTTCGAGCCGTAACACGCGTTGCGCGAAGAAGCGATACGGACAGTTTCCGTAGACGCTGAGACTGCTGGCGCTGTGAATAAAACCGGGACCGAATTTGTCTTTCAGCAGTTCGAGCAAACGCGGATCGGTGATCTCGCCGTCGTATGGACCAAACTTCAAACCGCAGCGCTCGCGCTCGATCTTGATGCGACGCAACGCGGCCTCGCTGATGTAACCGTCATTACGCGCGAGCGTGAGCAGACGCGTGACGCGCGGCAGCGGCACCAGCTTCTCGCGAATTTTCTGATGGCGATGGCGTTCCTGCTGCCGCACGAGGGCGATGCTCATTTCGGTGAGGTTCGAGATGTCTTCGAGTTCGCGGCCTTCGTAATCACGCCGGACGATCTCGGTTTCGACTGCGAAAGGCGCGACCGCGCGCCGCAGTTCGTCAACGTAATAAGAAGCGACTGTTTCGGAGTCGTCTTCAAGCAACAGCGGACGGGTGATAAAAAGACGTTCGGTAGCGCGGCAGGCGACCTGGTAGAAGTAGTGCTCCTCTTTCAGCAACGTCGCGGGCGAGATGTCTTCGAGAGTCAAACCATACTCTTTGAGCCGCTCGCGTTCTTCGTGCGGATAGATCCAGTCGCGCGAGTGGCGCAACGGGAATCCGCCTTCGATCAGCCCGGCCATAAAGATCGCGCGAAAGCGCAGTCCGCGAACGTCGGTGGCTTCGAGGATGCGCAGGCCGGATCGATCTGCCGCGCCGAGCAGTTGCGACTGCGAGTGCAG
>DATELZ010000159.1:0-19981 GCA_035276045.1 Pyrinomonadaceae bacterium
AAACACCCAACTGCTAACAGTCACCCCCTAACTGCTAAACGTGGGGCAGTCCTTTACGCTGAGTTTCGAGCAATTTCCCCCGACTTCACTTCGCTAAACTGTAAACAGTCATTCGCAGCACTCGGCGCACGGTAAACCAGAGCCGTTTGGAACCCGACTCAACCCGCAAACAAGGTGAGGAGAATTCCCTAATGAAAGTAAAGTACGTCCAACACACGCCCGCAACCTCTCACAACCGACGTAGATTTATGCGAACCAGCCGAAGACTGTTTGTGCCGGCGTTCGCAATGATTGCTTTAGTCGTAGCTTTTACGGCATTTGCGCAGGAAGGAACCCGGGACTTCAACAAAGTGTGGGGTGAACGCTACAAACCCGCCCCACAAACGCAATCAAGAACACGGACACAGTCACAATCACAAGAACTGTTCAATCTCAATAACAACGGAAGCGCATTGCGTCGTTTCACTCACTGGAATTCGGTTGCAATTGACGCCAGTGGGCTGGACCATACGCCCGTTCCACCCGGAGACCCACGGATTTTCGGCGAGCAACTGGGACCCGGCAGATCGGCACGCGCGGTTGCAATAGTTCACATTGCGATATTCGACGCGATTAACGCGATCGAGGGAGGTTATCGCAGCTATACCGGCATTCCTCGCGTAAACGACAACACTTCGGTTGACGGCGCAATCGCTCAGGCAGCTCACGATACGCTCGTTGCTATGTTTCCTTCGCAAAGAGCGGCTTTCGACCAGGAACTAGCGGAAGATCTCGGCGATATTCCTAACAGCCTGGCCAAGACGCGCGGCATCGCTTTGGGCCGTCGAGCGGCGGCAGCAATTCTGGCGCAGCGAAGCAACGATGGTTCGGCGCATCCTGAGCCTGTGCTGGTTCAAAATGGAGGCGATTGGGTTACGAGCAATAGGCCAGGAAGATGGCGACAGGATCCCATTAGTCTCATTCCGCTTGCTCTTGGCGGACACTGGGGCGACGTAGAACCGTTTGTGATGCGGCGGGCCAATCAGTTTCGAATCCCGCCGCCTCCGGCGATGAACAGTCAGGCATATACAAGCGCGTTTCGCGAGGTGAAGCGTCTCGGCGGCGACGGCATTGTAACGCCGACCGAACGCACCGCCGATCAGACCCATATCGGTATCTTCTGGGCCTACGATGGAACGCCGAGCTTATGCGCGCCACCCCGACTGTATAACCAGATCGCCATGAAGATCGCCGACACCAGGAATACAACCGGCGTCTTGAAGCTGGCACGGCTGATGGCGTTGGTTAATGTCGCGATGGCTGATGCAGGAATAGCGTCCTGGGAATCAAAGTATTTCTATGACTTCTGGCGTCCGGTAACTGGCGTTCGCGAAGCCGATCCGGGGACTGGTCCACTTGGCCGGGGCGATGGCAATCCCGATACGCGTGGAGATGTGACCTTCTCGCCGCTCGGCGCGCCGGCCAGCAATCTCCAGGGACCGAATTTCACGCCTCCTTTCCCGTCATATCCGTCAGGCCATGCGACCTTTGGAGGCGCGTTGTTTGAAACCCTGCGTAACTTCTACGGCACCGATCGTATTCGCTTCACCTTCGTGTCAGATGAGTTTAACGGCGTGACGGTGGGCAATGATGGAGTAGTCCGACCCTTCCTGCCGCGCACTTTCAACAGGCTCTCGGAGGCCGAAGAAGAGAACGGTCAAAGCCGAATCTATCTTGGAATCCACTGGAGATTCGACAAGACCGAAGGAATAAAGCAGGGCAACCGGATCGCGGATTACGTTTTTGAAAACTCGTTCAGACCCGCGGGTCACTAACGATCGACTCCGCCCGAGGCCGTGGTTAACTCCACGCCTCGGGCTGTTACTCTCTGTAGAGTCCAGCTCGTCAGAAGCTCGAGGAAACCTTCTGCCCAAACCATCTTTCCGTCTCCTGGCTGACCTGTATCCAGGTCGTGGTCCGCGCCGGGAAAAACCCGCACTGTGTAATCTTTGTTTCCCGCTTCTGTTAGAGCCTGCTCGATTCGAGCGATGCCTTTTGCCGGATTGTCGCGCTCGCCGTAGACGATCAGCACCGGACATCTCACACGCCGGAAAGTCAGCGCGGGATCATAGCCTGCGTTCAGCCGCCTTTGTTCCCACACCCAACTATCTTTCGGCAACCCGCCGATTGTGCGACTGAACCATTTTTGATTTCGTGCATTCGGCAACGCGGTTTGTAGCCTCTGCCACGCTTCACGACTATGCGGGGCTTCATAAGTAAGCTTTACAAATTCTCTGGCCGCTTCGATTTCAACTTCGGAAAAGGCGTCGGCGCTCATCCCGGCCAGCAAAGTCTCTGTATCTTGTTCCTCGATTGTCCCTGCACCCGAAGCGGAAATGTAGACGATGAAAGCTACGTCTCTCGATCTTGCTGCCGCAAGCGAAGCAATCCACCCGCCCTGGCTGAAGCCACGGACTCCGATCTGTCGGGAGTTGATGTCCCGGCGACTCTTAAGCAGGCGGACGCCAGCCAACAAGTCGCCGGCTAAATCCGTGTAAGACGAAGTGTGCCAATCGCCTGTTGAGTTGCCGACACCGCGTTTGTCGTAAAGCAAAACGGCAATTCCGTGTTTCAGGAACAGGTCAACAGGTCGTGAAAACCACGTATCATCCCGCGTCCAATCACCGGAACCTTCATGGAAAATGATTGCCGGATGCCGGCCACTGTTCGAAGGCAACAGCAGCGTTCCTGTGAGAGTTACTTTGCCGTTATGAAATCTGACCTGCTCCTGCCGGTAACGCTCAACTTTAGCTAGCGTCAGGTCGGGACTGTTCGGTTGACGAAAAATTAAGGATGTCACCGAACCCGAATCGTTCCTTGTGAAGCTGACTGTTTGTTGAGCGGTAGTAGAGCCGATGACGTTCGCGCCGAAGAAGTATGTCGTTTCAGATGACGGAAAGAGGGCAACGCTCCCGCCTGAGTCCGGGTCGACAAGACGCAGATGACCGGACGCTCCCCAGGTGATTAAGCGAAACTTGTTTGGCTCTACTTGATAAGTGCCGACATAGCTATCGGAAAGTCTGGGATTGACGCGGGCCACAGGAACTAAATGAAACGCGCCCTGCTCGTTGCCACGTTTTATTGTTCCGCGAATGACACCGTTTTCAAGTCGCGCGTCGCCGACAAACGGAACACCGGTGGTCGACGGAAATTCAAAATGCAACTGGGAAGACTCAAAACGAACTTCGCTAAAGGGACGGCGCGCTGCTCGCCATGCAAGGCAGTTGAAGTTTCCGGCAATGGTTGTTCCCGTCCGCTCGAAGCTGACCTGGATGAAGACTTGATCGCCGAAGAGGTTAGAGCCTCCGACCCACTCGCCTTCGATTGATGGTTGAGCGATGCAAGTAAGCGCGAGCAAGAATGTGAGTGTGCTGATCGTAGCGAATCTTTTCATACATCATCTCCGCGCATTTAAGACGTGAGGGAGAGAGAACTTGTTAGCAAATTAGTTTCACTACGGCTTGACTCGCAGCACCAACGGCATCGGACTGTCCGGCGCGGCGGTCGCGATCTCGCGGCTGAAGCGCAGAGTTGTCCCGTCGAACGTCCATCCGCCGTCACTACAGCGCGAACTGGTTTCGATCGACTTTCCTTCACGCACGCGCAACGCGTTCGCCGTGGCCTCACGCTCGGCGCGGGCGCGGAACGCGCGTCGCCAAACCGACGAAAGATCGGTGCCCAGATCATTCATTGGCGTGTTCACATCACACCGTGTCTCTTTGAACAACGATTCAGCGATCCCGCGGTCGCGATCGACAGAGGCTGCGAGCCACTTCGTCGGAAACCACGCGCCGTCCTTCGCATACCACGCCGCCTGATACTGAAACGCTTCGAGCAACGGCCGAACCTTGTCGCGCTCCTGCAACTCGCTCAGCCACGACGGCGCGGGCAGCGGCATTTTCCAGGCGAGCGCATTGATCATCCGCGCCATAGTCAATGCGGCCGTCTGCGCCATCATCTGCGGATGCTGATCCAATGAGCGGGCAAGTTTCCACGCTGCGTGCAGGTCTTCCCACGCCGACTGATCGTTTCCGCGCGCTTTCGTCAGCGCACTCGCCACAAGCGCTCTCGCCGCCCGCATCTGCACTCCGCGCATTTCCGCGACAACGGTATCGTCAAACTGTTCCCGGCGCTCCCATACAATCGGCTCGCGCAGCAATAGATCGCGGATCGCGGAGACATCGGCGAGCGCCGGTGGATCGCCGATCGTGAGTTCACCACGCGCGATCTCGCGCTCCACGAAATCGTCGACGACTTTGTTCTCCGGCAATGCTTTGGCTAACGCCGTGAACTTCACAGACGCATCATTGGCCTGTAGCGACGGCCACCGATCGCCAGCGTCGTGGAGTGATCCCATCCCACTTGGCCACGACCGAGCGGCCGACGCCGCCACAGCCTCTTCATCCCGGAACCACAAAAAAACTCCGGCGACCAGCGTGATGCCTAACACTAAGACAACTATCAAAGCCTGCTTCATAGCTCCCTTAACAGTAACCGATAGTTTGTTACACGACTAACTGCTTTGATCTCGCAAGCCCATCCAAATTCCAGGACTAGATCCAAAATTTGAATGGGCGTTGATCATGCCCAACAATGTCGTTATTTGAAAACAGCCCATTCTGTCTCAAACGCGACCTCGCTGTTCGATGGCTTCTAATTTGCTATTTTGTTTGCGCCGTATCTACCCACACAGCCCCTAAATCGTTAACTCACACTTCACGTTGACGAGAGTCTCGCTCCTTACCGTAAGAAGTCCACTCCCGCCAACAATCAAAGGGGGAATTAAATGAAAAACTCGCTGAGAAAACTTGCCCTGGCAGGCTTCTGCCTGTTGTACTTGCCCGCGGCTGCATTCGCCGACGGGATGGTGACCGGCCCGTGCGGCTCGGCCACCTTTCCAGTAAACGGAGGTGCAATGTTCACTTGCGTGCTGCCAGGCGGGGGAACCGCTCAGTACGGCGCGCAGGTAGTTGTTGCAGGCGTGAATAATTTCCGCAACATCCATTCACCGGTGACGGTTACTGGAGTGGCCGGCCAGGTTACCAACTTCGTAATGCAGGTTCAGTCAAACCCCGTCTGGACAGTCGCAGGACCTGTCCCCACGTTTCTGAGATTAGTTGGGACGGCGACAATTAACGACCCTGGAGCAATGGTGCGCATTGTTTTGACAGGCACACTCGGAGGTCCAGCACTGGTAATCGACCAGACTTTCAACGCCACCACCAACTTCTCAATAACCGCAATGGGAAATCAGGCTATTGCCAATGCGGCCATTTCCAGACTGGAAATAACAATTACCGGCAACGCTTCGGTCTTCTTACCGAACAGCGCGGAATTTGACGGTGCAGTCCCTGAGCCGGCGACGCTGTTCCTTTTAGGCACAGGCCTGGCGGGTATTGCCATGAAAGTACGGAGACGGCTACGAAGCAACAAGACCAGTCCGTAGCTCCGGTATGGACCAACTAAATAAAGGCACGCAGTCCGCCCCCTGCGACCTTTATACTCGTGTGTAGAATTGCTTCTTTCAGAGAGACCTTGGACTTTCAAATATTGTAAACACGAAGAGGCATTGATGAAGGCACTCAGTTTCTTTCTCCTGCTGGCAATTTCGTTAACGGCTCACGCACAGTCTGCGGACGAAGCTTCATCCCGCGCGGTGCTGTTTCGCTATAACGATCGCGCTGCCGTCACTGTCAAAGAAGTGTCGGCCGAGCAGCGTGGCGATGTGACCGTGCGGGACATAACGTTTGCGCCTGCGCCGGGGCGAGAGATAAAGGCGTATTTGGTTGTTCCCAGTGGCAATGGACCATTCGCCGGTGTCTTGTGGGTGCATTGGCTTGGCGAAGAGAAGTCGAACCGGACCCAGTTCCTCGACGAAGCCGTCGAACTTGCGCCCAAGGGGACGGTGTCGCTTTTGGTTGATGCGATGTGGTCGGCGCCGCGGTGGTTCGGCAGTCGAATTCCCGAGAAAGATTACGAGAACTCAATCCGCCAGGTTATCGACATCAGACGCGCTCTCGATCTGCTGCTGTCACAATCGAACGTCGACAAGGCACGCGTCGGATTTGTTGGTCATGATTTCGGCGCGATGTACGGGATGATCATGGCCGGCGTCGATCCGCGCATCAATACGTTTGTCTTCATTGCACCAACGCAGAGTCTCAACGATTGGGCGTTTCTCGGTCCGCAGCCGAAATCAAAAGCCGCTTACTTAAAACAGAATTCAAACCTGGAGCTGACTGATTACTTGCGACAGGTCAGGAATGCGAGCAAGTTCTTTCAGTTTGGCAAAGGCGATTTCTACGTTTCGCAAGCCGACGCGGCGGTCCTCTTCGCCGCCGCCACTGAACCGAAGCAACGCAAGCTGTACGAAGCCTCGCACAAGATGGAGTTGAATGAGATCAAGAACGACCGTGATGAGTGGCTAATTAAGCAGTTGAAACTCGGAAAATCCTGACACAGATCAGATCGTATCTACGCCTGGTTGGCATTGATTTGAACGTTGGCTTGCTGTAAATCCGTCTTGCAGCAAGAACCGTGAGAGAGGATATATCCCACTCCGACTACGCTGTCGACCCTCACGCCAAACAGCACCAGTTTGCGGCGCACGCGGCTCACAAAAACATGAATGCTCTTTAGGTTGAAAGGTTTGCCTGGTCCCCAGGCATGCGCCCACAAGTCTTCAAACTGGACGATGCAGTTGATGCCTTTGACCAATCTTGAAAGAACCCGGAACTCGGTTCTGGTGAGCGCCAGGGGTTTCCCCTTAACGCTCACGTAAAACCGTTTATGTTCTAAGTGCAAACACGAGTCGTCGTAAATGTCTGATGAGGATTTTGTTTCCACCTGGTATGTTCAAAACGCAATTCATAATTCGTCAAGGACCAAAGCGCTGACGATACTCAGGAGAGATGATGAAGGCACGGACCATCTCAGCGCTAAGAAAATCACCAAACAGATTCAGCTTAGCGAGCCAGTGCTCAAAGCCAGGCGTGTCCTGATTTCGGCGCAGATATCCGAAGTACTCCATCTGCACGAACGCCGGGTTGAACTGCGCATCGCAAAAAGCCTTGCCATAAGCAGCGATTACCTCAAACACGCTTTCGGATATAACGCGGGTGCCGTTGACTATCTTGTGAAGCACCGTGGCGCGCGTCTCGCTTCCGTTATTTAAACCAGCGATCAATGCCTGCCTGTCGGCATCGCTCACTGCTATTCCCGTAGTCATGAAGAGCTTGTTGACGTATTCCTGATTTGAGAGTGAGCCATAGAGAGCTACGAACTCCGCGCGCTGCATGAACTCGATCAGATATTGGGCGCGGTTCTGCTCGACAATGGCGCCAGACACCTGATTCGCGACGATGATGCCGTTGGCTACCTGCTGCGTGTCGCGCATGAATTCGAGGAAGGTCGGCATACGGCCCAAACTTCCTTTGTACACGCAATAGATGAAGAAGCCGGTGTACTGAAACTCGGGCGCCTTAAAGAACGCAGCACTGGTTGTCTCAGTTTGAAGTGCGAGGCATCTTTCCTGAGTTTGACCCGGTGGACGACGTGCAGGGTCGAGACATTTCGTAATGTTATCGGTCCAGAAATCCCAGCCTGGTCCATCGGGCTCTCGATTCAGGAAGTCGTGGTATTGCTGACGCACGAAGTTGCGCGCGTCGTCGATTGGATTGCCGGCGCTTTTCGGTGAGTCGTCGAGAATTTGCAGCGTGGCGGTGCTTTGTGATCCCAGCACAGCTCCGGCGTTTGGATTGCTGAGAGTCAGTTGCAATTGCTCGGGACCTTCGACGTACGAATCTTGTGTGATCAGGACCTCGAACGACTTGGATAATTCGTTGTTTGCAAAACGCAGTGTGCCAAGCGCCGTGTTGAAGTCGCAACGCGATGAAGCGACGCCGGCAGGTGAACTACTACAAAGAACAAAATCTGCCGGATTGCTGTTGTCAGTCGTCATGTAATCAACTGAGACTGGTCCAGTATTGCCTGTACGCGTGACGGTTATAGTCGCCACTCCACCGCTTTCGGAAACCATGTAAGTCGCCTGATTGAATTGCAGCGTAGCCGGCGTTGGCGTCGGTGTCGGCGTTGGTGTCGGTGTTGGTGTCGGCGTTGGTGTCGGTGTCGGTGTCGGCGTTGGCGTTGGCGTCGGTGTCGGCGTTGGTGTCGGTGTTGGTGTCGGCGTTGGTGTCGGTGTTGGCGTTGGCGTTGGTGTCGGCGTTGGTGTTGGTGTTGGTGTTGGTGTTGGTGTTGGCGTTGGCGTCGGTGTTGGCGTCGGCGTCGGCGTCGGTGTCGGCGTCGGTGTCGGTGTCGGTGTCGGCGTCGGTGTTGGTGTCGGCGTCGGTGTTGGCGTCGGCGTCGGTGTTGGTGTTGGCGTCGGTGTTGGTGTTGGTGGCGGTTGTACGCCACAAGCTTCGTTCGTCGCGCCCGGCGTCAATAGGTAACCGGCTTTGTTCGTCGGCGCGGCGAATGGCCCAGTCGTGTTATCCGGTGAACCCGGCAACTCTCCGTACACCCATGCAGCCGCATCCAGCGCACCTGTAAGCTCCGAACATCTCGAGGCCGCGTCTGGCAAATCTGAGTTACCACCACCTTCCGTTAACGCGTGGTAGAGCACAGGCGCGTATTTCGCCTGCACGTTGTCATTCACTATTAATGAGAACCCATCCAGCACCGTGATCTGTCGCGACGGATCGATCACCTCGTCGTTGTTGCTGTCGATGTCGGTTCCATTGGAGAGTGTCAGCGGCGTATTCACCAGCAAGTAAGACTCTGCCAGGCCGCCAACCACTGTAAAAGCATTGTCGATCAGAACCTGCGTTGTTCCTGCGCCGTAGGTCCGGCCCACACACTCCCCGATGTTCACCGGGTCGAGGATGATGACGATCAACCCATTCGTGCCTACCGTCACCCCGCCCAGGTTAACCGCCCTCGACACCCCTCCAAAACCTCCGGCATCGCCGTTCACGGAAATAAAGAAGGTCCCTGCCGGCACCACACTACTGGGAGCACCGCGCAATTCGACGTACTGGCACGCATCATCGCCCGGTGGATCTATCTCCACTTCGTTGAGCCGTAACGGCGTCTCACCTGCATGAACCGGCCCCCAAAACTGGGAGAACGCTTCGCCGATGAGCAGGAGTCCGATCATCAGACAAACGAAGCCAACCACTAAGCCCTTCTTCTTACCCATGATAGTTTTCATACTTTTCCCCGATATGATTCGACAATGCGAGCGCAGAGAATTGGACGCCCGTACTAGCAGCGACGTCTTCGCCGTGCGCCAACCATCCCCGCCACCCCTAAACCTAACAACACCAATGTCGCAGGTTCGGGTACTGCCGCTGCATCCTGAACGGTTATGGAAAACTTTTGCAGGCTGGTTTCCAGGCCCAGGCCGAGATCCGAGTCATACAAGATTGAGAACACACCGGTGTAAGTACCCGGCGCCACTCCATTACCGATGGTTATAGAAAAAACAGACAGCGGTCCCAGCGTTGCGCCATCTGCCACAACCTGGCCGAGAAAATTCACAATGAAGGGACTGTCGTCAAAGGCCAACGCACCGGGCGCACTGAAGGTGAAGTTGCTCCCGGTAATCGTCACCGATGGAGCGGCGACGTTGGTTACGCTACCGGTAAACGTCAGGATGCTGCCTACTGTGCCGGCTTGATTCGGATTTGTAATGGTGAAGGTTAATGGATCCGCCTCGGCCCTTCCGGAAATCAAAAGCATCACGGACATTGCCAGCGTAGCGATCACAAGCTGCCTCTTGGTAATCATTATTCTTATCCTCTTGAAGAGTTGAGTATTCATCGAGCTTCCTGGGCGATATAAAACAATCAGTCTTTGCTACTCAGTGGACGCGCTAAATCCATCTGCCATGCCGAGCCAGAACAGAATTCGAACAAGGCCGCTGTCCTCTGCGGCATCCGCGTAATGGCCGCGCGCAAAGAAAGGCGCGCTCTCGAACAGGTTTGGACCGAAGAGCGCCGCGACGCCGCATGCCGGAATTGAAACGGCTTGTGTTCCTCCGAATTGCGAACCACCGCCGAAAGTTCCCCGCGTTCTCAACACGCGAGAACCTGCCGGATAGACGCCAAAACTAAAGTTGCGTGAAACGGACTGGCCTGGCCCGATGTCACCGTAACTCTGCGGGAGTGGCGAACCATCCTGAGCCGGACTTACTAATGCTGCCTGTGTAAGCTGGACGGACGTGGCTGCACTGTCTCCGCGATTGGTGACTGTGATGGCACCGATTACGACACTGCCATCGCACGAGAAGTTGGAAGCAGTCGTCAGTCGCACTCCAGGGAATGGCGTTGGTGTCGGGGTTGGCGTCGGCGTCGGCGTCGGCGTTGGTGTCGGTGTCGGCGTTGGCGTTGGCGTTGGCGTTGGCGTCGGTGTTGGTGTTGGTGTCGGCGTTGGTGTCACGCCACAAGCTTCGTTCGTCGCGCCTGGCGTCAACAGGTGACCGGCTTTGTTCGTCGGCGCGGCGAATGGCCCAGTCGTGTTATCCGGTGAACCCGGCAACTCTCCGTACACCCACGCACCAGCATCCAGCGCACCTGTAAGCTCCGAACATCTCGAGGCCGCGTCTGGCAAATCTGAGTTACCACCACCTTGCGTCAACGCGTGGTAGAGCACAGGCCCGTATTTCGCCTGCACGTTGTCATTTACTAATAATGTAAACCCATCGAGCACCGTGATCTGTCGCGACGGATCGATCACCTCGTCGTTGTTGCTGTCGATGTCGGTTCCATTGGAAAGTGTCAGCGGTGTATTCACCAGCAGGTAAGACTCTGCCCCTCCGCCAACCACCGTAAAAGCATTGTCGATCAGAACCTGCGTTGCTCCCGCGCCGTAGGTCCGGCCCACACACTCCCCGATATTCACCGGGTCGAGGATGATGACGATCAACCCATTCGTGCCTACCGTCACCCCGCTCAAGTTAACGGCCCTCGATATTGCTCCAAAGCCTCCGGCATCGCCGTTCACGGAAATAAAGAAGGTCCCTGCCGGCACCACGCTACTGGGAGTACCGCGCAATTCGACGTACTGGCACGCATCATCGCCCGGTGGATCTATCTCCACTTCGTTGAGCCGCAATGGCGTCTCACCCTGCGCATGAACCGCAGTCCAAAACCGGGAGAACGCTTCGCCGATGAGCAGGAGTCCGGCCATCAGACAAACAAAGCTAATTAACAAGGCCTTCTTTTTTGTCATAATAGTTTTCATGGCGTATCTTTCCCGACGCGATCTATAGGAGCTTGTTGACAGTCCTCACCGCTGTCGATGCCTTGACGGCATTTCCAAATGTGAGCGCAGAGCCATTGGACCACCTGCACTTCGTAAGTTGAGTTGTGATCGATTCTAGAAAAACGAACTCTACATCAATCAAGTTACCTTGATGTTATCAACGCAAGAAAACCCTCTTAAGAGAATCGATCATTCTTAATTTTGAAACGATCTTCTGCGGACTTTCGCCGCACGATCGTCTTCACCAGATGGCGCCTGACACTCTCAACTAGGCACCCACTCCCAACCGGTCACTTCCCTTTCTTATCCTTCTTCGCTTTGTCTTTGCTTATCAGCTCTCGCATCTGTTCGGATACCGATCTGGACGCGGTCTTCAATTCCTCAGTGACCTCAAACGCAAAGTCATCGGGGAGCGAGATACTCTCAGCCTTGACGATTTCGTCTATAAACCGTCTCCGCTTTTCATTCTTCAGGACGATCACGGCAATATCTCTTGCCTCCATAAACGACGGCGGAACGCTTGAATCGAGAGGAGTCCCCGGTTCTGCGAAAGTCTTTCGCAGCAGAATGTGCCGCACACTGAGCTTTGTGGCGTCATCTCCGTTTTGGTCTTTTGCCACTCGAGAGTCCACGAGTTGAACAACGTGATAGCCGTACTTCGTTTCAACTAACCGGTCTGCGATCTGACCTTTACTTAAACCGAGGGCGACGTCTTCAACTTCCTGCCACAAGAACCCTATGCCGACGTTTTCATAAAGTCCGCCCTCACTCTTGCTGACGTCGTCCTCGCTGAATTCCTCGGCCAGTTTTTCAAAGTCCTCACCGCCCTTTGCTCGCTGCAAAAGCGACACTGCTTTCTCTCGTTTTTTCGTGACGTCGTATTCCGGGTGCGCGGCGAGATACTGATCAATCTCATCCTCAGCCGGCATTCCATCCTTTAGCCAATATTTATTGAGGTAGTTAAAGGCCAGGACCCCCGCCTCGACCACTCGCAGCCTTAGCTGAATGGCCTGCTGGTTCATGAATCCCGCGTCGGCCTTGGCCATGTTCGAAAGAATCCTGGTCTTGGCCCATTGGTTCCGATTCTTCTCCCAGGCTTCGCCTTGAAGGTCAGGCACTGCCAGTGGATTCCCCGAATTTTGCTTGACGGACTGCTGGACCGCTCGCAACCCGTTTATTTCTGCCTGAAACTGCTTTTCGTTTTGCGGGTTGGACCAAAAGGCCGCGGTCGCTTCTTTGGGTATTTCGTAGAAGCGTTTATTGTCGTTGTCGAGTTTGTTCTGGTACATACCGGCCAACAACAAATTTTTCTTGTACTCCACATTCAATTTGATGTTTGGGTCGTCCGCCAGGCCAACGCTGCGGGCCTTTGCCGCGAGGCCGAGATAGTCGCGCAACCCGTTCAAGAAAATCTTTCGCGTGGCGGCGTTCGCTACAATTGCGTGGACCCGATCGGGCTCCATCAACGTCTGGTGTTGAAGCATCGCCACGATCTCCGCTTCCGTGAGAGTCGTGAGCGGTCCAGCCGTATGCCTCGCGGCCTCGACCGTTCGCTGTCGCATCTTCCAGAACACCGCTGCGGCCGCCACGATTGCTATCAGCGCGACGATGATTAATGCGTTTCTCCTTAACATCCTTAAACTCCTGCCTGGCTAAAATCTCACCTTCAATCCGAACTGCATCACGCGAGGGGCGCCGACAGTGCGCGTGATTTGACCAAAGTCCGTTTCATCGGTCAGGTCAGCGTTGGGATTAGCGAAGTTGACGAAATTGAAAACGTTGAAGACGTCCCACTTGAACTCCAACTCGACGGTCTCGGTGATCTTGGTGCGTTTTTGTAAGCTGAGATCGATTCGCTTCTGCGATGGACCACGCAACACATTCCGTCCCAGGTTGCCGAAGCGTCCATAAGGCGCGACCAATGCTGCGTCGCTCCCACGCTGCCTGATGTTGAAGAAGCAGCGGGTGAAGTCGTTGCAGTTTCGCTGCATTAGCAACTCGATGCTGGTGACGTTCGGCCGTCCAAAAGCAGCGTCAAACAAAAGCCCGCTGGCGCGGCCGGCATTCGTCACTGTACGAGTCGTGACTATTCTCTCGCCTGTCACCGGGTGAGTTAGGACGACGCCCGGCAGCAGGAACTGTCCCAGGAACACAGCTAGCTGAGTCGCCGAACCATCGCTGAGCGCAACCGGTTCGACATCCGTTCCGAAAATCGTAAACGGCGACCCTGACTGCCATTGGCTAAAACCGGAAAGTTGCCAGCCGCTCAGCCATTTGTTCGGCGAGCCATAGAACGGCAACTCCCAGGTGAAACTGCCCGCCATTCGGTGTGTGCGATCGAAATCGGAGACCGCGCGATTGTTCTCGATGTTCCGCTGATCGCCCTGGACCACCAGGCCGAGATTCGGAGTGTCGGGACGACCCGAGGCCGTGGTGCTGCCTGGATCTGTCGAACCAATATCGATCGATTTTGAGTAGGTATAGGAAAAGTTCAGGGAATAGCTGCGCGATAGTCTCTTGGCTAGATTTACCTGGCCGGCATGGTAAGTCGAGTACCCGCGCGATTGCAGCATGATCGCGTCCGTCGGATCGAAACCGAGGTAGGGCACACGCAGTTCAGCATTGATGATATCGCGAGCATCTCCGATCGCCGGGCCGCGATCGAGGTTGTAATCAAAACCTCTTGGGCTTGCTATATCAGCGCACGCCGGCCCTCCGGGAAAGGCAAAACCCGCAATCGGATTTACGACGATGATGTTGCCGTATGCAATACCGCAACCACGTTGACGTTCACTGGTCACGCCCGTTCGCAGCGGCCCCTGTGGACTACCCGCACTTTGATAAGCGTCGTTCAAGCGACGGAAGATGTACTCCGGCGTATTAGGGTCATTCAGGTCATAAGCCTGATTGAAGCCAACCGCGAGCAGCAGGTTCTGTCCGCGGGTGCCGACATACCGCGCCTCGACTACCCAGTCACGACCAAACTGATGTTCGATGCCGAAGTTCCACTGCTGAATGAGTGGTGTTTTTAGATCTCGTTCGACCGCGCGAAACTCCAGCGGCTCGGCGAACCTGCCCGCACCGATCACTTGAGTGTTGTCGTACAGCGCGAGTTGCGTTCCGTTGCCTGGCGTATTGGCGTTCAGACCAACACGAAAAGGCAAGTAATCACTAATTGGCCGGGTCGGAGATTCATTCCGGAACACGAGGTTGAAAGGTGTTGAGTAAGGAATCTGCTCAACCCTCTGTTCGATCTCTCTCAGGTAGGGATAATTGCTATAGACCGTGTTGATAAACGAGGCCGATGGCCGATCGTAAAAGATTCCATAACCCCCGCTCAGGACCGTCCGGTCGTTCTTGAAAGGATTGATGCGGAAACCAAATCGCGGCGCGAAATTATTCAGGTCCTCGCCATTCAGCGTGTGGTTGTTATCGGACCTCGTGATGGTTGGCAAACTCGCGTCGATGGCATTAAACCCGACCTCGGTTGCGTTAGCTGGAAGAATAAAACCGGGCCGCGGGTCATCGGGATTCGTCAGCAGGCTGGGATCGAAATTAGTGAATCGCCCATTCTTCTCGAAGGGACGGCCGAACCAATCCCACCGCACCCCAAGACTCAGCATTAGGCGCTTCGTCACGCGCCATTCGTCCGTGATGTAGAACGACAGATCGTTAAAGCGAAACTCTTTGTCAGTCACGCCAAAGGCAGTGTCAGCCTCGGTTGCGTAGCCGACCAGCGCGAGTCCGAAGTTGTCATACTTCTCAAACTCACCGCCTTGTTCTTCCGGCAGGCTGGTATCAAAGAGATTTCGCTTGTGTTCAACTCCGAAGCGCAGTGAATGATCACCCGCAATGTAGGTCATGTTGTTTGCGAACGTGAGCGTGAGTTGTTCGCGACGATTGAAAACGTCGTTTGGTCCGCAAGCACTGAAGTCCTGAAGGTTGCCTCTACCAGCCTGGTGAGCGCAGCGCTGACTCTCTGGTCCCGGCACAAAAAACTCAGCGGGGTTAGGAATGCCAAAAGACTGGTTTGTAAACTGCTGCGCGAGCAATCTCGGATCGAGCTCACGCGAATTGGTCAGCGTGTAGTAGCCGAAGCGAAACTCGTTGATCAGGTTTGCATTGAAGTAGTGTCTATCGGTAATCGCCAGAGTGCGATTCCGGTCGTTCTTCAGCAACGGAAAAGGCGAAGCGAGCGTCGACTCTGAAAAAGGTTCGGTGATCGGGAAGTTGGCGAAAAAGAAAGTGCCGTTTATTTCGTTGAGGTTCTTTCCTTCGCTGTTGCCTTTGCTCAACACGTAATCGAGACGCGTGGTGAACTGGTCCTGCTCGAACAGCGCCGGGAACGCATTGCGTTGCCTGACCAACGGATTGAGACCTCCGAATGCGTTCTCGCGGCCACTGTCAGTAAGCGGGACCCCATTCGGAAAGAACCGGCTCACGTCAGTCGCGAAAGTGGTGTTCACGGGATCGGCAAGCAATCGCTGGTACCCCGGTCGCAAAGTAGGAATCGCGAAATCGCCGGTCACGGGATTGATAAGCGTCAACAAGCGAAAGAATGGACTCTGAGCATTCAGGCAGATTCCCAATGAGTTGATGGAGTTTCTTATTTGATTCGGACCAGTGCTTATTTCATTTACCGTGTAGGGACGGTTGATGATGCACCCGGCTTGAAAAAAGCCGGTGCCTGGCGAATTCGGATTCGGAAATCCCGGCTGATTGTCGCGTCTAGCGAGACCAAACGCCCGGGCAATGCTCTCGGGAGCGCGGTTCCCTGCTAACGCCAACGCTTCAGGCAGCACCACGAAGCTCTGTGCGGTAGGCACATAAGCGGTGGTTGCATTTGTCCTTTGATAGCCACCGAAGAAGAACAGACGCTCTTTAATAATTGGACCACCGACCGTAAAGCCACCCTCGAACCTGCTGGCCTTCTGTCGATCGATGCCATCACGATTAAAGAAAAAATCATTGGCGTTGAAGAATTCATTCTGTACATAAATGAATGCCGAGCCTGAGAACCTTTGCCCTCCGCTCCTGGTCACTACTTGCACGTTGCCGCCACCAGTCCTGCCCAATGAAGCGTCATAGTTGCCGGTTAACAACTTGACCTCTTTCACCATCTCGGGCGACGGCGCGATGTTCTCGGTAAGAGAACCAGTGCCAACCAGGTTGGTGGCGTCGATACCGTCGACCAACAAGCCGACGCTCGTGGTCCGTCCTCCCGAGATAGATACTTCCGGGTTTCCAGTGCCTGCCGTCAAAGGATCGGCTATATCTCCAGAGACCGCAGTATTCGTTTGTATAACTGTCAGCGAATTGCGCACCGGTATCGGCAACGACTCGAGTGTCTTGGCATTGAAGGTGGAACTCGGAGTGCCGGTGGCGCCCGCTGTAATGGCTGAATCACCTCCACTCTCAATGATGACCTGCTCTGTCACACTGATTCCCAGTATCAAATCAACTGTGGCAGTGGCGCTCGCAGTCACGATTGCCTGTTGTTTTGTTTCGGTGAAATTAGGCGCAACAGCAGACACGAGATAATTGCCTGGCTTTAGCGCGGCAATAGTCCATCGTCCGTCATCGCCAGTAGTTGCTATTCGTTTTAGACCGGTGTCGATGCTGGTGGCAGTCACAGTCGCTCCCGGAATGACTGCGGCATTTTGGTCAGTTATTGATCCGCTGAGGGATCCATTGTCAGTCTGTTGCGCAATCGTTGTAGTTGCGAGCAACACACTAATGACCAGGCTCTTTAATAGGACGGTAAGGATCTTATAAACGGGAATCATCCGCTTCTCCGCACTTGCATGAATGTTGTTTTGTGGACGCGCTGAGTAAATCATCGAGAACTTAAATCCACGTGTCTTTTTATTGCTTCGTCCAATAACTTTTCAAAGTTTTCGATTGTCTTCAGATCGCTGTAGGGGATCTCAACGCCGTTTAGATAAAGTGTTGGCGTGCCCTTAATTTTCAGAGAGCGTCCTCGCTGAAAATCCAGATTGACTCTTAGCCGCACGGAGTCGCCGGCGTTGTCTTCCTTGAAGCGAGCGAGGTCCAATCCCAACTCTTGAGCGTAGGTCAGGAAAACTGATTCCGGATCGTTTGCCTTGGCCCATGCTTCTCGATTCTCGAAAAGCTTGTCGTGCATTTCCCAAAACTTGCCTTGAAGACCGGCAGCTTCGGCAGCATAGGCGGCTACGAGCGCGCGCTTGTGTTTCAACGGAATCGGAAAATGGCGAAAGGTAACGCGAATGCGTTGACCATACTTCGGCTCGAGCGATTTCCAGATCGGATGAAACCTGGCACAGGCCGGGCATTCGAAATCGCCGAACTCTTCCAGGGTCACAACTGCACCCTGCGGACCCTTTTCATGCGGAGGCTGCGCTCCTGGTTGCGGTCCAATTTCGTCGTCCCGGGATGGAGCTGAAGGTGGAGACGATGCGGCAGTTTCAGTTTCAACTGAACGCGAGAGATATAGCGCGAACGTAACAGCCACACCGAGCACGAGAATGATTATTGCGAATGGTAAAAAACGCCTCATCTGAACTTCTCTCCAATTAAGTAATCGCGACGAGTAGTCGAAGTCATCACCCGTGTTTTTGAATCGCGCAAAAAGGCGTCAGAGCAGGGCTTCGCCCCACTCTGACGCGAAAAGAAATTTGGAATTGAACCCTACTGGACAAGTTGTGATCGCTTACCTGCCAGCAGGCACTGGAATGTCGAAGCCTTCAAAGTCGCGGCACGCGCCGATGGTAGGTGCGATGTTGTTCTGGAATTCCGGATCGCCGGGGTTAGCGCCACGGCAACCTTCGATTCGTCCGGCAACAACACCGCCGGCCACAACGCCGTTGGAGTCACCACCGCCGGCGCCGGTCGCCGGGCCGCTATGCGTGCTCAGCGAGGATACGTGGACAACTCCACTACCCGCTCCAGTGCCCGTCGAGTAGATCATTCCCTGCTCGAGCAGGATGTAGAGAGTCTGATTCTCGTGGGCCAGACCGGTATCCTGATTGACGTCAACCGGGAACAGATGCTTGATGAATTCAACCTCACAATCACCAGCGCCCTCTGAAACTGGAGACCCTGGCAATGTGATTTCATAGAGCCCGCCAAAATCACGAGTGTCGACATCGCCCGGATTCGGGTCGACACTAAACCGTGCTTCCGTGGCATACGTTTCACCAGTCGAGAAGGTGGTCATGCCGTCGAGATATGGGAACGCGTCACCGCCATCCGTCTCCCAGTCGGCGTTAACGATTCTGCACATCAACTGCGACAGCCCCGTGGTCGGGCTGGTCCGATATAGCCGGCTGCGAGTGTTATTGGGGTTGAAATTGTCGTCGCTGGAGATGTTCCAGATGAAACCGTCCTGCTGGTTATAGCTCGCCGCGGCTTCGGTGCCGCCGTCGGTAGTGTTGATGCAGGTTTCGCCGATTTGCGGTCCTGCGTTGGTGTTCTGACCGTTGCGAAGAGCAATCTGCGCCGGCGTTGGCGTACCAGGGGTGGGAACTGTTTGCTGAGCCCCTGAAGGAGTCACTGGGTCGGCCTCTCCCTCCGGGAACACGCGGAACTGGCGAACGTCGCTTGACAGGCCGGTCCACGGATCATCGCTGGTGTTGCAGTCCGTTCCAGTGCCGCCCAGGCCCGCAAACTCGGCTACGCCGTAGAGGGCCGATCCAACCGAGGCAAGTCCTTCATACTCCCTGATTATCCTTTGTCCGGTGGGGCTGACGAGGTCCCCAATGTACTGGGTATCGCCACTGAGAACGTTAATTCTGTAGAGCTGCTGTCTGCGCAGCGTCACATCCTGATTATTGTCCACGATGGAGTACGCAGTCTGGGCCAATGCAGGCACTTGCAGACTGAGAATCGCCAGCAGACAGGTTAAAACTTTCATCCTTTTCATCATGTTTTTCCTCTCGATCATTGATTGCTTTGAACCGGAAGGCTTTGAGTTTTTCACGCCCAAAAACCCTCATGAGTTGAATGTGAAGCCCATCGTCCGGATGGCGGCGCGTCTCTCGCGGAGACGCACCGCGAAGTCTTTCACCCGGAGCTATGAGCACGCATCGTTCACTGTACTGGGCGTAGGGAAATGCTCGGCTGGACGAGTTGGCAGCGCGAATGGTCCATAGGCGGCCAGTGTTGGCGCTGGTGTTGGAGCCGGCGTCACGCAAGACATGTTCAGCGCGCCGGGAGTTACCGCGTAGCCTGGGGACGCATTAGTGACCCCGCCGTAGGTTCTCGCATCGTCCCCGGCTGGCGGCGGTACTAGCTCGCCGTAGACCCATGCGAACTCATCCAGCGGATCCTGATCCTCGGGGCAACGTGAAACTCCGTCCGGCAGATCCGTGCTGACCTCCGGATTATCCGTAGCCGCATCGAAGACGACTGGCGCATAGGCTGCCTGCTGCGCATCGTTAATCGTCACCGCGATGCCGTCCACCACATTGATCTGCCGCGATGGATCGATCACCTGATCGTTGTTGGCGTCGATGTCAGTTCCATTCGCAAGCGCCAGCGGCGAGTTCACCACCAGGAACGATTCCGTTCCCGCGCCTACCACCTGCAAGCTGTTTCCGACAAACACCAGCGTTGTTTCCGGATCGTAAACACGGTCCGGGCAGACATCGACGTCCGGGTGCAACGTAATCGTGATCGTGCCGTTCGGCCCTACCACTAC
>DATELZ010000160.1:0-5615 GCA_035276045.1 Pyrinomonadaceae bacterium
GAACGATCTGGCGATTGATTTCGCGGCTGGTGCCGCGCCGGGCTACGGTGAAATCGTGTGGATTGATCTTACGCATACTTTGAAATTTGTTCGTTATTAGGACTTATTAGGCACACCCTGACAAACTCCTACTTACTTCAGTAAAATGAACTGAACACAGATTTAAGACGGAATTTGTCTAAACGCGGAACATATACTCCTGGCACCCGAGAACTGTCAAGAGTTTTTTAACCACAAAAGGCACAAAAAGGCTGCCAGATCCTTTTTTGTGCCTCTTCTGTTCTGTCTTTGTGCCTCTTTGCGGCTAAGTTCTACGCCAGCGATCGAGAGCTACGGCGATCACGATGATGGCGCCGATAATGATCTCCTGCACGTAGTTGGGCCAGCCAACCTGCTGGCAACCGTTGCGCAAAAAGGCCATGATCAACGCGCCGATCATCGAGCCGAGAATGCTTCCCTCACCGCCGTTCAAACTGCCGCCACCGATCACAACAGCGGCGATGATGTCCAACTCCGAACCGGCGGCGACCGTTGGATCGCCCTGTCGCAAACGCGACATCTGCATCACGCCTGCAAGGCCGAAGAGCAATCCGGCGAGACCGTAGATCCAGATCTTCAAACGATCCGTGGCGATGCCACAGGCGCGTGTTGCTGCTTCGTTCGATCCGAGCGCGAAGATGCGCCGCCCGAAGACTGTCTGTCGCAACATGATCGCCGCGAGCACGGCGAGCACGATCGTGATCCAAACTCCCGGCGCAACCAGCAACCACGACGGATTCGGAAACATCACCAACAGCTCGTTCAACCACGTGCCCGGCATGTTTACCGTCTGCTGGTTCGCCAGCCACTTCGCGACGCCGCGTCCGATGCCCAACATCCCGAGCGTCGCGATAAATGGGACGACTTTCAATCGCGTCACGACAAACCCGTTGATGACGCCGACAAGTCCGCCAACCGCGATGCCCAACGCTAAAGCAAGCGCTGGCGGCATGCCGGCGTTGATGCCCAGCGCCGTCACCACGCCCGTCAACGCGATCGTCGAACCGACGGCGAGATCGATGCCGCCGCTGATGATGATCATCGTCATGCCGATCGCGCCGACGGCGACGATCACCGTTTGCGAAAGCACGATGCGCAGGTTGTTGGGCGAGAGAAAGCGTGAGGGCGTGTCCATCAGCAGCGTGAAAATGCCGATGACGAGCAGCAAACCGAACGCCGGTCCGATGCGATTCAGCAAATTCTGAATATCCGTGTTTCTAATATCCGTGTTTTTAGGGACCGCGGATTTCACTTCAGATATTGATCGAGTGGGGGATGTAAGAGCGTCTTGACTTCGGGCGATTCCATGTTCTCTTTCGTCACCAGCATCACGCCGGTGTCGATCTTCTTCTCGACGGTGCGGCCGAGCAGGTTGTCGACCATCGCGCGCACGCCGAGGTAGCCCATGTTGAATGGGTTTTGGACCACGATGCCGTGCAACTGGCCCGCGTTCATCGCGTCGATGAACGTTTGGCTGACGTCGAAACCGACAAACGAAACTTTGCCTGCTTTGCCGATGTCCTGAAGCGCGAGCAACATGCCCGCGGTCGACGATTCATTCGGCGTGAAGATGCCTTGCACCTGGTCGCCAAAACGATTCAACAGGTTTTCCGAAGCGCGCTTCGCCGTGTCGCGCGTTGCGCCAGCGTATTGATCCGTCGAAACGAGTTCGATCTCGGGATACTTAGCTTTGATCTGGTCCAGGAAACCAGCCTCACGCTCGCTGGTGCTCGCCGATCCTTCCGCGTAACGCAACACGAGCACTTTGCCTTTGCCGTTCAGCAGTTGGCCCATGCGATCCGCCGCGAGCGATCCGCCTTTGCGATTGTCGGTAGCGACGAAGCTGACGAACTCGTCTGACTGTAATCCCGAGTCGATGATCACCGTCGGCACGCCTGCCCGTCGCGCATCGGCAACCGGACGAACGAGCGCGCGATCGTCGAGTGGCGCGAGCACGATGCCGCTGACGCCCTGCGCCGCGAACCCTTCGACGACCTGGATCTGCTGTTCGCGATCGTCTTCGCGCAACGGGCCTTTCCAGATCACTTCCACTTCGGTGCCTTGCGCAGTCAGTTCGCCGGCGGCTTTGTTGCTGCCGGCATGAATGCTCTTCCAAAACTCGTGGGTGGTGCCTTTTGGAATGACAGCGATCGTGAGTTTCTTCTTGCCGCCGTTCGGCGCTGCGGTGCAACCGACTAGAAACGCGGACAGCACGATCAAAAACAGGATTCTATGCATATTTCTCCTCGGTTTTTTCCTCGACTACGGGATTACCCAAACCACTCATGCCTTCAATCAAAACTTCCATCTCATCGCCCGCTTTCAGAAACACCGGCGGATTGCGCGCGAAGCCCACGCCGGCGGGCGTGCCGGTCGCGATCACGTCGCCCGGCTCCAGCGTGATCGTCTGCGAGAGAAACTCGATCAGGCGAGGCACGCCGAAGATCATTTGATCGGTGTTTGAGTCCTGCATGGTCTGACCGTTCAGGACTAATTTGATCGACAGTCTATGCGGATCTGGAATCTGATCCGTGGTCACGATCGTTTGGCCCATCGGCGCGAATGTATCGCATGACTTTCCGCGTTGCCACTGGGCGTCGCCGAATTGAAAGTCGCGCGCGGTGACATCGTTGAGGGCCGTGTAGCCAAGGACGTAATCGTAGGCACGATCGGCGGAGACGTTCTTTGCACGGCGTCCGATCACAACAGCCAGTTCTGCTTCGTAGTCGACCTTTTTGCTTGCGCGCGGCAGGACCACGGGTTCGCCGGGCGCGATCACGGCGCTGGAGAATTTTGAAAAGACGGCCGGGTTTTCCGGAAGCGCCATTTTGGCTTCGGCGGCGTGGTCGCGATAGTTCAGGCCGATGCCGATCAGTTTTCCCGGACGCGGAACGGGCGCAAACCAGTAGGCGTCGCTGCTGGGGACGAGCCAGCCTTTTTCTTTTGCCTGTGCGAATGCGTCATCGTCCTGGACGAGTGTTTCAGCCGTGGCGCGTGCTTGTTGAAACCACTGCTGGTCCATGTCGAACCAATGCAATGTATTGGCAGGACGATCGGCGGCGGCGAAGAGTTTTTCACAGTCGAGGCGATAGCCGGTGTCGCGATCGCCGGCGTGCAGGATGATGCCCATGCGCGGCGAGCGCCAGTTTGAATCCGCGGTGGCGAAGGAGATGATGTGCATGTTCAGGATGTTAAGGGTGGACCTTCGTTGACGATCACGTAAAGCTCTTGTGGACCATGAACGCCGATCGTCAAGGTCAATTCGATGTCGGCGGTGCGTGATGGACCGGTGATGAAGGTCACTGCCGGACTGATATTGCCGTTTTGATGAATGAAAGCGAGCGCTGCGCCGAGGGTTTGAAAGATTGTGGCGGCATCGACTATGGCGACGTGAACCGGAGGGACAAGAGAAACCAACCGATGATGTTCGCGGGCTGAGTCGAGCACGAGCGTGCCGGTTTCCGCGATCGCTGCCTGCGCAGTCGTGATACCGACGTCGAATTCAAATATGTCGTCAGGCGCAATGGTTCCCGTGATCAAGCGGCTCAATAACGGCGCATCCGAGAGTGCAATACGTCCGCCAAAATCATTCAAAATCCGTGTTAACTCTTCCTCGGTGTGGACGACGATACAATGCCCATCTACGGCTTCGACGTTTTGTTTGAATAGCTCGACAACCGGTTTTGGAGTGACGGGTGGGAACACGGATTTAGGTGGATCATACGGCCCGCTTGCGCCAAGGTGCGACCGAATTGAATTGAGGATTAATGCTCGGCTATCCATTAGTTTTCCACCACTCGCGAAAACTCTGCCGCTCGATCGAACGCAGATCGCGCTCGTTGGTCCATGCCCGGGGCAGCGGCAGAACTTTCTGAATCATGCGTGCCGCCAGCGAACCCATCTTGTACAACGCCGGACTCAGCATCACCCGCGCCCACAATTTGAATGCCAGGTGTTCCCTGGTGCTGCGACTCTCGGAAATCTCGCCACGCAAATGCAACAGCAACTGCGGAATGTCGATCTTCACCGGACAAACTTCCCGGCAAGCGCCACACAAACTCGACGCATACGGAAGCTGCGCCGCTTTTTCGAGACCGATCAACTGCGGCGTGATCACCGAACCGATCGGGCCGGGATACACCGAACCATACGCATGTCCGCCGATCTGTTGATACACCGGACACGCATTCAAACACGCGCCGCAACGAATGCACGCCAGCGACTGCCGCGTCACCGGATGGGCCAACATGCGCGAGCGCCCGTTGTCGAGTATGACGATGTGCAACTCTTCCGGTCCTTCATCGTCCGCGCGGCGCTTCGTCCCCGTGATGAACGACTGGTAAGTCGTCAATCTTTGTCCCGTGCCCGACCGCGGCAGCAGCTTGAGAAACAGATCGAGATCCGCGAACCGCGGGATCACTTTTTCGATCCCCATGACGGCGATGTGCAGTCGCGGCAGGCTCGTCGTCAAACGAATGTTGCCTTCGTTTTCGATGATGACGATCGTTCCGGTTTCCGCAATGCCGAAGTTGACGCCACTGATGCCCACGTCGGCGGCAGCAAAACGATCGCGCAAAGTGGCGCGCGCGATGCTTGTCAGTTGCGCGATGTCATCCGTCGGCGGCGTCCCGAGCTTCGCGGTAAACAACTCCGCGACCTGTCCCTTTGTTTTGTGAATCGCGGGCGCGATGATGTGCGACGGTGTTTCGTGCGCGAGTTGAATGATGTACTCGCCGAGATCGGTTTCGACCACCTGCATGCCCGCTGCTTCGAGCGCGTCGTTCAGGTGCGTCTCTTCCGTCGTCATACTCTTGCTTTTGACGATCGTGCGCGCGTTACGCTCGCGCGCGAGATCGCAGATGACGCGATTTGCCTCCGCGGCGTCCTGCGCCCAATGGACCACCGCGCCGCGTTGCTCCGCATTCGCGGCAAACGTTTCGAGATAGCGATCGAGATGCAACAACACCTCGTCTTTGATCGCGCGGGCCTGCGTGCGCAGATCTTCCCAATTCTCGAGACTGCGCGCCGCTTCGAGACGGCGTTTGCCAAACAACGACGTCGCATGACGCAGCGCGCCGCGCAACTGCGCATCCGCCAGCGCGGCTTTCGCATTCTCGCCAAACGTTTCGCTGCTTAAATGGTTCATCTAACCCGCTCGCGACGCCAGCAACTCAGCCAAATGCAGCACGCGCACGTTCGATCCTTTGCGCGACAATCGACCGCCAATCTGCATCAAACAACTCGCATCACCCGACACAACAGCCTGCACGCCTGAACGCTCGATCGCTTCGATCTTCTGATCGACAATCGCGACCGAGATCTCCGGATACTTGACCGAGAACGTGCCGCCAAACCCGCAACACGCATCGCAGTTTTCCAGTTCGACAAACTCAGCGCCACGCACGTTGCGAATCAACTTGCGCGGCTCGCTGCGCAGATTCAGATCGCGCAAACCATGACACGCGTCATGCCACGTCAACCGGCCATTCCAACTCGCGCCCACATCTTCGCGCCCCAGCACACGCACCAGGAATGCACTCAACTCGTGTGTCCGCGCCGCGATCGCGTTCGCGCGT
>DATELZ010000161.1:0-19316 GCA_035276045.1 Pyrinomonadaceae bacterium
TCGTCGCAGGTGAGTGAGATGCCTGGTTCTTCACGCAGTTCGAACGCGATCTCGTCGCACAGGGAAATACTTTGCAGCACGGTAGCGACCTCGTGATAACCATCAGGCCGTTTACCGAGAATCTGCAAAGTCCAGTTGATCTTGGCGAACGAAGGAAGCTTCAGCAAACTCAGCGCGTTATGAATGTCTGCGTCAGATAAACCGATCCGTCAGGCGCGACGTACGAACCAATCGCCATCGCCCGAAATTCCGAAGACAGGATGTTCGCGCGGTGCTTCTCAGACAACATCCATCTCTCAACCGCAAACGCTCCCGGATCTTCGTAGCCCTGATTATAGGCGATGTTCTCGGCGACGACAGAAAACGTCAGAATTCCGACTAGACGCGCTCTGTCGCGGAGCCGCTTTCCGTCCGGAGTCGTGTGTGCGAAGAAGCCCTGGCGCGACATGCGTTCCGAGTGATCGCGGGCCATGCGGCAAACGTCGGCGTCCCACTTCAAGGCCGGGAGGCCACTTTGGGCGCGAATGAGGTTGGTCTGATCGAAGGCGCGACGCTCGATCGCCGTGGCTTCGGCCAGGGTTGGAGATGCTGCAATAGAAATGGAAGGGTTGATCAGTTTTGGCGCCGTGTTGATCGGTCCGGCGCCTATGAGCCGCGCTACCGGCGCTGATTTAGACTCCTGAGCCGAAACACTGTGAGAAACACCACAAACAATGATGGTGAGCGCGAGTAGTGAATAAAGAAATCGCGAGTTCATCGAATGCAGGCTAACAAATGCAGCCAACATTGATCAACAAATATTTACACAGATTCGGGATCTGGTGGAGGAGGGACGTCGGATTGAGGATCGGTGTAGCGATAGACAGTGCGGAGCCATGAGGATTTTGTGGGATAACCGTAGATCAAAACGACGATCGCGATCGCTCCTGCCCAGAATGTGTACAGCTCGTTACCGGTCATCAATGTCGCGACAAAACCGGTTATCGCGATGGCAGCGGCCAGAAGCGCGAGCTGGAGTGTCACTTTCTCGAGCGTTCGAACGAGGCCGGATGCACCGCCAAGACCTGCGATGTCCTTGAGACGCGCCGGTTGGAACTTCGTCCGGCGCCAGACAACCGCGCCCAAACCAAGCACCAGGATCACGATGCGAACGGCGATGTCGAGTGGTGGATTTACTTGTTGGCGGAAGTAAGGTTTGCCGAGATAAGCGACGATTGAGAGAAGGACCGTGGCGACGATCAGTCCGAGGACAGTCGTCGCCGCAGCTTTGTGCCTACGGGTTACTTCGGCTTGCGCTTCTGGGGAGTTGGGATCCAAGCGTTACCCGTTTCTTATTTCTCTGCGTGCTCAGCGTCCTCTGTGTTCTCTGCGTTAGATAAATTGCCAAGCATACATTAACGCAGAGAACACAGAGGACGCTGAGCACGCAGAGTTGAAATTGTGTCAGTCCCCTAAAGTCCCTACGGTTTGACGACCGCGGGACTCGGTGCGGGGGTTGCCGAGGCTGACGGCGCTCCGCCGCTGGCGCCATTCCGCGTTTTCGAATCGACCGGCGCGGCTGGCGTCGTTCGCGGCGCGGTTTGCGGCGCGTCGGGCGTCAGTTTAACCGGCAGTTGTCCGTTGTACTTAATCGCTTCGTCGATCAGGTCGGCGCCCTCTTTACTGTCCTTGCTGATCAGAATGCCGTTTTTGTTGATCGTGACGTTGGCCTTACCCGAAATCTGGGTCATCAGGTTCCCCATGAAGCTCACCGGCACTCGCTTCGAACACGGGTTCGGCGTTCCCTTTTCAGGAATCGGCGCGCCGATAATATTCAACTGTTCGCGCGCTTTCTCGTTGAACTCACTTTCCGGAAAGTCCTGGATCAGCTTCTGATAGTAGCGGGCCGCTTCGTCCGGCTCTTCTTCAGCCTGATAAGTCGTCGCCAGGCGATAGAAAACCTCGTCGTTGAATGAGAAACAAGGATACTTGTCGACAATCTCTTTCAACCGCGATTGCGAACCTTTCAATCCACCTTTGCCGGTCGAATACTTGACGTCGTAATAGAACCGGGCGATCTGGAGATTGTGCAGCGCGAGGTTTTCCTGCACCTCGCGCAAACGCGCCTCGACGGTATCGCGCAGTGTGCTCTTCGGATACTGCTGCAACAACACCTTCAATCTTTGCTCGGCCTTGCGCGCGTGCGAAATGTCGCGGTCGGAGAGACCCATCTGTCTCATCTCCGCTTCCGCCACCTTAAGACTCGCATCGTCGGCGAGCGGATCGGTCGGGAAGAACGTTAGCCAATCCTGGTAAGCCTGGGCCGCCTGAATCAGCGAACTGGTCGTGCCTTCGAGAAAAAACGAGTCGGCGATGGCGAGTTTCGCCAGCGGCAGAAACGGCGAATCGGGATACGTATTGATGATGGTCGCGAAGAGCAGGCGGCCGGTGTCGTAGTTGTTCTTGCGAACCTCTTTGGCGGCCTCTTCAAAAAGGACCCGGTCACGGCCGGCAACCGGAGCGCCGGTCAGTTCGGCATATTTATCTTCACCACCGCCAAACAGTCCGAACAACTTGCCCTTTTTCTTCTTCTTTTTCTCTTCTGTATTCGTAGTGGCGACTCCGCGGGCGCTGGCTGTTTGCTGCAATCCGGTCTCAACTCGCGGGGTCAACTCGGTGACGGCGGCTTCGAGGCGATCGATTTGCGTGGCGTCAAACTTCTCGGCCTTGTCGTTCTTTGCCCGAATATCGGAGACTTCCGACATCAGCGACGAAACCTCTTTTTCGAGACTTTTCAGCCGCACCGCCGGATCGTCGGCATTGGGTGTCTTACTTTTATCCTCGGACATCGACGAGAGAGCACTGTTCAACGATCGGCGCATGTGGTCGAGTTTCGAACTCATCACGTCCAGGCGTTGGACTGTCGACAGCTCAGTCTGGCCCTGGCGCTGTTGGCCAAATCCTGCCGCGGGCAGCCCAAAAACCAGGGCGCAGAAAGCCGCCAGGATAAGAAAGCGAGACTTCATAAAATTAAACCTCCAAAAAAACTTGTCTGTGCGAGTAAGAGATTCCGGCTATCGGATTCACTTTTCGTCGCCCCGGTTGCTGCAACCGTGTGATTTTAGACCCATTGGACGGTCGCGTTCCGGAGTTCCCTGACCGCCGCTTCGGCATCGGGCGTTGCAAAAATAGCCGAACCGGCCACGATAATCTCCGCGCCGGCGGCAACTACTGACTCAATATTCGTGCGATCGACGCCGCCATCGATCTCGATCCGCACGTTTAGCTGTCGCTCGGTAATCAACTGTCGCAGCCGTCTCACCTTGTCGAGTGACTGCGAGATAAACTTCTGTCCCCCAAAACCGGGGTTCACTGACATCACGAGAACGTAATCCACATAC
This sequence comes from Pyrinomonadaceae bacterium, assembly GCA_035276045.1. Taxonomy (GTDB): domain Bacteria; phylum Acidobacteriota; class Blastocatellia; order Pyrinomonadales; family Pyrinomonadaceae; genus PSRF01. Next base: position 3,381 of record DATELZ010000161.1, read on the forward strand.
TGCAGGGCTTCCTCGATGGCCGAAACCGGCGTCGCCGGATTCAAGACCACTCCCGCCTGAGCCCCACCCGCTTTGATCGCCATTAACGTCCGGTGCAAGTTCGGATCGGCCTCGACGTGGACCGAAACCATCTGCGCGCCGGCGTCGACAAACTGCGGCGCATAAACGCCCGGATCGGTGATCATCAAATGCGCGTCGATCGGCAAACGGGTAAAACCGGCAAGTGACTTCACCACCGGCAATCCGACGGTGATGTTAGGAACGAAATGGCCGTCCATAACGTCGACGTGCAGGACCCCGGCGCCACCTCGTTCGACGGCGCGGATCTCGTCTCCAAGACAGGAGAAATTGGCCGAAAGAATCGAAGGGGCAATTTCGATATTTCTGTTATTGAGCATGCATCCAGCCCGAAGTTAAAAAGCGAACTACGGGTTTCTCTTCGGGGTTGTGGCCGGCGTTGGCCGAGGAGCTGCCGGTCGTCTGTTCTCGTTCGAATTGCTGTTTGTTCGTGAATTCGTATTTGTTTGTCCGCTGCGATTCACATTTCGGGGAGCTGTGTTTGTGTTGTCAACGTTTGCGTTTGTGTTTGGCCGGTTCACGTTCGCCGGGCGGTTCGCGTTCCGGTTCGCATTGCTGTTGGCATTGCTATTGACGTTGCCGTTTGCGTTTTCGTTGGCGTTCTTGTTCCTCGGTTTACGCGGTTTGTTTTCGTTCGCGTTCGCAGAGCTGTTGGCGTTGCGATTCTCGCTCGGTTCTTCGGGTTTGACTGTTTCAGGCGTCTCGCCTTCCTTGGTCGGGCGGCTGATATCGATGGCCACAGTTTGACCCACCTTCACAACCTCTCCTGGCCGGGGCAATTGAAACAGCACTGTGTCGGATGGTGCTTGATTGCTGGGGCGTGACGCACGCACGCGAAACTTGAGATCCGCTTCCTCGAGTATCTTCTCCGCATCGAACCGGTTCTTGCCGACGACATCCGGGACCTTCACCTCCGGGCTTCTGAGCGAAAGGTAAACGGTCGTCGCAACGCCGAAAAGGAAAACCACAGCAATCAGAATCACGATGGTGATGCTGCGGAATATGGATACGACTCGGCTCGCTAAACTCAAGCCTCGAAGTCTAGCATCAGGGGCGGGGTAGAATCAAAGCATTATGCTCGAAGTCTGCGGTCCTCCGCGTCTCTCGGCGCAGAGAACTTATGCCTGTTCGAAAAGCGCCATGAAAAAGCCGTCGCTGCCTTCGCGGTGGGGCCAGGTGCGAAGGGTTTTCAGCAGCGTGAAACCGGGAGTGGTTTGGAGGAAGCTTTCGACGACTTGTTCGTTTTCTTCGCGTTCGACGGAGCAGGTTGAATAGACAAGATGGCCACCGGGTTTTAGAACTTCGGCAGCATGGCGGAGAAATTGTGTTTGAGCGAGAGCGAAGTTTTGGATGTCGTCGTTTGTGAGACGCCAGCGGATCTCGGGGTTACGCCGCAGAGTGCCAGTGCCGGAACAAGGTGCGTCGACGAGGACGCGATCGAATGTTGCGGGCGCGAAGGGGAGTTTGTGATTGGCGTCCAGCAACAGTGGTTTGATGTTGTGAAGTTGATGCGATGAGGTGGTTGTAGTGACGGTGGTCAGTCGTGTTGCTGAACGATCCGCAGCGACGATGAAAGCCTCGTCGTCGGCACGATCCGCGAGCAGTGTGGTCTTGCCACCGGGCGCGGCGCAGAGATCGAGGGCGCGTTGGCCGGGTTGAAGATTTAACAGTTGCGGGACGAGTTGCGAAGCTTCGTCTTGCAGGTAGATTTGGCCTTCCGCAGATAGCTCACGGAGAATCGCCGATGCACCTAAGACGCGAAAGGCATTTTCGGCGATGTGTGATGGATCGATAGAAGCGCCAGCACCAGTCAGCTTTGAGAGAACTGCTTCTTGAGAAGCACGTGTGTGGACGACGCGAAAGGCAGTTGGCGGAATGTCGTTGTTCGCGCGGGCGAATGATTCCGCTTCCGCGAGTCCGAATGAGTTGGCCCAGCGATCGATCAGCCACAGAGGATGCGAAGTAGCGATGGAGATCTTTTCTAGCGGATCGTGTATTTCCGTGGCCGGATTGTAATCTGCTTCACGGATGGCGCGTCTGAGCACGGCATTCACAAACGCGGCGGCTGAGCTTAACTTCGCGCTGCGAACGAGTGTTACCGATTCATTTACGGCAGCCGCTGCGGGTATGCGACTGAGAAAACGCAGTTGATAAAGACCCAGGCGCAGCGCGATACGCACCGGCAGGTCCAGACTCTCGACTTTGCGCTTCGCGGAGTGCTCGACGATCTTGTCGAGGAACAGTTGCCAGCGAAGTACGCCGAGGACGAGTTCATGGCATAAGGCGCGGTCCGCAGGTTTTAGATTAGGTTCTTCCGTAGCGAGGAGCACTGAGGAGAACGCGCCGCCGCCGACGCGGCGAAGGATCTCGAAGGCCGCGCGCCGGGCTGGTGTGACGTCTTTACGCTTCGCGGCCAAGACGATCGCCAACCTTTACGTGCATGCCGTTGATGAAGTCGCGCACGCCGATCCGCTTGCGTGCTTCGGGCTGCACCTCGATCAATCGCAACGCAGTCTGTTCGCCACATTGGACGAGCAGGTCATCACCGTGAGCTGCGAGCACCTCTCCCGGATTAATGCCTGACACAGATGACACGGATTGGGCGCGCCAGATCGTCAGGCCCTTGCCATTGAAACTGGTGTACGCGTTGGGCCAGGGTTGAAACCCACGCACGCAACGCTCGATCTCGATCGCATTGCGCGACCAATCGATCGATCCATCTTCTTTTTTGAGTATCGGGGCAAACGTGGCGTCGCGATCGTGTTGCGGACGAGGCGTGAGATGGTCCAACTGCGACAACGTTTCGCCAAGCAATTCAGCGCCAGTTTCAGAAAGCCGGTCCATCAACTCAGGAGCGGTTTCCGTGTCGCCAATCGGACTCTTTCGTTGCAGCAGGATCGGACCGGTGTCGAGCGCCGGTTCGATGAACATCGTCGTGACGCCCGTCTCAGTTTCGCCGTTCACGATGGCCCAGTTTGCCGGCGCCGCACCGCGATACAACGGCAACAATGAAAAGTGCACGTTGATGCAACCGCGTCGCGGAGTTTGTAGAAAACGTTCCGGCAGGATTCGGCCGTAGGCGACGACGACCGCTAAGTCCGCGTCATGTGAAGCAAACAAATTGAGAGCGTCGTCGTTCTTGAGTCTTACAGGCTGAAAAACACTGAGGCCGTGCGACACCGCAAACTCCTTCACCGGAGAGAATGCCATGCGATGTCCACGGCCTGCTGGTCTATCTGGCTGGGTCCACACCGCGACGACCTCGTGGCCATCGGCGACACACCTCTGCAACGTTGGCACTGCCGCCCGAGGTGTACCCATGAAAACTATGCGCATTCAAATCTGCGTTAATCCGTCGCGGTTGCTTCGGCGACGCGCCGCGTCGTCGCGCCCACGCGCTCGGCCGAAACCTTCGCCTGCAAAAACAGCAGCAGGTAATCGCGTCCGCCGGCTTTCGAATCAGTGCCCGACATGTTGAACCCGCCAAACGGATGCACGCCCACGAGCGCGCCGGTGCACTTGCGATTCAAATACAAGTTGCCGACGTGAAACTCTTTGCGCGCGCGATGAAGCTTCGCTTCGTCGGCGCTGTAAACCGCGCCGGTGAGACCAAACTTCGTATCGTTCGCGATGCGCAACGCATCGTCGTAATTCTCGGCCTTGATCACCGCCAGCACCGGGCCAAAGATCTCTTCCTGCTCGATCGTGTCGCCCGGTTTCACGTCGGCAATGACCGTCGGCTCGATGAAGAATCCCTGCTCGCCGTCGGAACCGCCGCCAATCAACACGCGGCCGCCTTCACTCTTCCCTTTTTCAATGTAAGAGTTGATGGTCTTGAACGCCTTCTCGTTGATGACGGCGCTCATGTTTGTCCCCGGCTCGGACGGGTCAGCCAACTTGAGCTTCGCTGTGCGTTCGACGATCATGTCGAGCATCGTGTCGTAAACACTCGCGTCGATGATCGCGCGCGAACACGCGGAACACTTCTGTCCCTGGAAACCAAACGCCGACTGGACCACGCCCGTTGCCGCATCGTCGAGATTCGCATCGCCGGCGACTACGATCGCGTCCTTGCCGCCCATTTCGGCCACTACGCGCTTGATCCAAATCTGTCCTTCGTTGACCTTCGCCGCCCGCTCGTTGATCCGCAGTCCGACTTCCATCGATCCGGTGAATGCGACGTAGCGCGTCTTCGGATGATCGACGATCACGTCGCCAACTTCCGCGCCCGATCCGGTCATGAAGTTCACCACTCCCGGCGGCAAACCGGCTTCTTCGAGTATCTCGAAAAACTTGAACGCGATCGTCGGCGCGTCAGAAGAGGGCTTCAAGACAACAGTATTTCCGGTGACGACCGATGCGACAGTCATGCCGGCCATAATCGCGAGCGGGAAGTTCCACGGCGGAATCACGGCGCCAACGCCAAGCGGAATGTATTGCAACTCGTTCTCTTCACCGCTCACGTTGACCAACGGTTGTTTGCCCGCGTAACGCAGCATTTCGCGGGCGTAGAAGTCGCAGAAGTCGATCGCTTCGGCGGTGTCGCCGTCGGCCTCGGCCCACGTCTTCGCCACTTCGTGGATCATCCACGCGGAGAGCTCGTGTTTGCGTTCGCGCATGATTTCGGCGACGCGGAAGAGCAAAGCGGCGCGATCCTCGGCGGGCGCGTGACTCCACGTCTTGAAAGCTTCGGCTGCTGCTTCGACAGCCTGGCCGGCGAGCTCTTTGGTAGCTTTGTTGAAACGTCCGACTATTTGAGTGCGATTGGCAGGATTCAGGCTGTCGAGCTTACCGTCGGTGGCGATACGTTCGCCGCCGATCACGAGGGGATACTCGCGTCCCAGTTGCGCGCGCACCTTCTCGAGCGCGTCGCGCATGGCCTGCGCGTTCTCCTCTTTAGTGAAATCAGTAAACGGTTCATTACGGAATTCTGTAGTCATCATCTGCTCCGGATTAAGGTTTGTCAGATACTATCGCCGCGCCCGCAAAAAACAAAACGCGGGCAAAAAGCAAAACGCGGCGAACCTTTAGTTCGACCGCGTCACGTGCCTCGCTCGTGAGCCTTAGTTCAACTCCACTTGCCGGCTTTTTGAAGTTTCTTGATTTTGCGTTTGACGATCTCGCGTTTGAGCGTGCTCATCTTGTCGAGAAAGACGATGCCGTCGCAGTGGTCGGTTTCGTGGAGCATGCAGCGGGCGGTCAGTTCCATGCCGTCGATTTCGAACCACTCGCCTTTCAGATCCTGCGCCCGGACCACCGCGCGCAAACTGCGTTCGACGGGCGTGAAGATGCCGGGAAACGACAAACAGCCTTCGTCGCCATTCTGATGTCCCTCGACGCGCAAGACTTCCGGATTGATAAGCACAACTCGCTGCTGCGGATCTTTGCCGGCAGAACAATCCATCACGAAGAGACGTTTCGGGACGCCGATCTGCACCGCCGCGAGGCCGACGCCCGGCGCGGCGTACATCGTCTCAAACATGTTGCTGACCAGTTTCGCCAGATCCGCGTCAAACTCCGTCACCGGATCGGCGGGGGTGTCGAGCACCGGAGCCGGCCATTTTACGATTTCCAGTACTGCCATGGCGTCATTCTACCTGATAATCCGCGGTTCTAATAACCTCGCAACTGCTCGCGATAGCCTTCGAAGTTGCGCTTCATCTCGCCCAGACTGTCGCCGCCAAACTTCTCGCGCATCGCGCGCGCGAGCACGAGTGCAACCATCGACTCGCCGATCACGCCTGCTGCGGGAACCGCGGTGGTGTCTGTGCGTTCGAACCCCGCGGGCTCCTCTTCTTTAGTGTCGATGTCGACTGAACGCAGCGCGCGGCGCAAAGTCGAGAGTGGTTTGAGATGTCCGCGAACGCGGATCTCTTCGCCGTTCGTGATGCCGCCTTCGAGACCACCGGCGCGGTTTGTTTCGCGGATGAACTCGCGGGTCTCGGCGTTGTAAGCGATCTCGTCGTGTACTTCCGAACCCGGCAAACTGCTCGCTTCAGCGCCGGCGCCGATGGCCACTGCTTTGACAGCGGGTATCGACATGACTGCCTGCGCGAGCAGGCCGTCGAGTTTCAGATCCCATGCCGTGTGCGATCCGAGACCGGGAACGACGCTGCGGGCGACCACTTCAAATACACCGCCAAGCGTGTCGCCCTGGTGACGGGCATCGTCAATCAACGCGATCATTTGTTGTTGCGCTTCGTCGTCGGCGCAGTGCAATGGAGCGTCGTCGGAGATGGCGGCGATCTGGTTCCAGGTCAATTCGAGCGGCACGGCGGGAATCCCGCCGAGTTGGATCACGTGGCTGCGGATCTCGATGCCAAACGCCTTCAGTAATTGTTTCGCGAGCGCGCCACACGCGACACGTGCCGTGGTTTCACGAGCTGACGCGCGTTCGAGAATGTTGCGCAGATCGCGCGCGTCGTACTTCAGGCCGCCCGGTAGATCGGCGTGACCGGGACGTGGACGCTTCAAGCGGCGCGACTTCTCGGGATCGATCTCGCGCGCTTCGGCGGCCATCACGTCGGTCCAGTTGGGCCAGTCTTTGTTGTCTATTTGGAGCGTGAGTGGCGAGCCGAGTGTGAGCCCGTGCCTGACGCCGGTGAGGATCTCGGCGTGGTCGCGCTCGATCTTCATGCGCCCGCCGCGGCCGTATCCGAGTTGGCGGCGGCGCAATTCGTTGTCGATAAACTCCTGACTAACCGGCACCCCCGCAGGCAAACCTTCGACGATCGCGACGAGCGCGCGTCCATGTGATTCACCCGCTGTTGTGAACTTAAGCATTGGTTACCAACTCGGCGGCCCTCTGCGTTTCTTTGCGGCTCTCTGCGTATCTCTGTGTTCACGCGGAGAACCGCAGAGGAACGCAGAGATTAAGTTATTCCTCAAGCGCCAATACCCTGCGACAAATGCCAGTCTTTAGCAGCAAGACATTAAAGTTAATAAGCAATCCAACTTTCCAACCACCAAGTCGCATGTACGTAAGCAATTGCGCCTGGTGCACCGGTGCAAGGCACTCTACAGACTTAATTTCCACGACAACTGCATCGTTAACTAAAAAATCAACACGATATGCGCACTTCAATCGTAAGCCCTTGTATTCGAGTGGCAAGGGCCACTCACGCTTATACGCAATCTCTCTTAACGCCAGTTCTCTTGCAAGACATTGCTGATAAGCCGATTCCAACAAACCAGGCCCGAGATTCCGGTGCACTTCGATCGCAGCGCCAATAACCTCCTTGGTGAGGTCGTTAACATGAATGGCCATGTGAGGTTTCCTTTCACGTACTTGCGCCAGTCTACCTCACTTCAGACAAGAGGCTTTCGGAAAAGATATTCCCGCGGCCGAGGATGCCGTGCGGATCGAAGGTGCGTTTGAGCGCGGCCAGGGCGCGGAGTTCGGGGTCGCTGTAGAACAGGCGCAGATAGTCGCGTTTCAGTTTTCCTACACCGTGTTCGGCGGAAAGTGTGCCACCGGCGGCAGCGGCGTGTTTGAGAAACTGCACGTAGAGTTCGCGTGCGTGAGCGCCTTCGTTGTCGTCGCGCGGCAGTATGTTGACGTGGACGTGGTTGTCTCCAATGTGTCCGAAGATCGTATAGCGCAGGCCGCTGGCGCGCAGTGTCTCCTGGTAAAGATGAAAGAGTCCGGGAAAGGCGTCGTCCGGGACGGCCATGTCGGTTGAGACTTTTCGCTGACGATAGCGGGCAAACCACTCGTTCATCAGCACCGGCAGTTGATGACGAAACTCGCGCAGCTTTGCTTGATCCGTGGCGTTGGTGGCGAACCAGGAATCGGCGAGGGCGTGATGTTGGTCTAACAGTGTCAGCCACTGTTCGATGACCGATTCTTCGTTTGCGGCGGTGGTTTCCTGTTCGAAAAACAGAGCGGCCACGGCGTCGGCCGGGATCGCGGGATACTTCTGGCGTAGAAAGTTCAACGACTCCGCATCGAAAAACTCCAGCGCACGCGCGTCCACGTGTCCTCTTACCTGCGCGACGAGCGCAAGCACGTCTGCTTCGCCGGTAAAGAACACAACGCCGCTTAGAAGTCCTTCCGGTTTTGGCAACAACCTCGTTTCGATTTCGCAAATGACGCCGAGCGTGCCTTCGCTGCCGATAAAGAGATCGACTGCGTCCATTTCGGGCGCGACGAAATAACCAGTCGCGTTCTTTCGCGTCGCCGGGCGTGTTAGCTCAGGCAGGTGAACGTCAACACTGCCAATCCGCATTCGTCCATCTAAATCGGCGCGCACGTCTCCGCGTTTGAGATCGAGCACTTCACCGGAAGCAAGAACGACTTTCAATCTCGAGATGTAATTCCGCGTTGGTCCATACTTGAACGTGCGCGCGCCGGAAGCATTAGTCGCTGCCGTTCCGCCGAGAAAGCAGCCGCGTTCAGTCGGATCGGGCGGATAAAGTTGGCCTTCACTTTCTACCGCGCGTTGATAATCGGCGAGGATCACCCCTGCTTCGGCAACACCGCGCCCGCGAACAATGCTCTTGATGCGATTCAATCTGTCCGTTGCGAGAACGATCCCGCCAAAAGCGACGCGTCCGCCAACCGTCCCCGTACCCGCGCCGGAAACCGTCACCGGAACCCGATCGCGCGAAGCCGCCGCGAGAACTTCAGCCACCTCGTCGACACTTTCCGGCAACACAACTCGATCCGCGTATCCGCCGGGTATAAAGCTGGCGTCGGTAAGATAAGTTTGTATGTCGTCTGACCTGACTAACACGGATCTCAACTCAATTGCAGTTCGCGTTCGCGCAGCACCTTGATCCGATCGCGCAACTCCGCCGCCCGTTCAAACTCAAACCGCTTCGCCGCAGCGCGCATCTCAACTCCCAACCGCGCAATCGTCGCTTCGAGATTCTCCGGCGAGTAGTCGTCGATCTCGTCGACCTCTGACGGCACCTTGAAATAATCAGCTTCCGACGCAGTGATCAGCGTCGCCTCGATCGGCTTCACGATCGTCTGCGGCACGATCCCGTTGTCGCGATTGTATTTCTCCTGTATCACCCGCCGCCGCTCAGTTTCGTCAAGCGCTCGTTTCATCGAATCGGTAATCCGATCGGCGTAAAGGATCGCTTTGCCTCGCGAATTTCGCGCCGCCCGCCCGATCGTCTGAATCAACGACTGCTCGGAACGCAGAAAACCTTCCTTGTCCGCGTCCAGCACCGCGACCAGCGACACTTCCGGCAAATCGAGCCCTTCGCGCAACAAGTTGATCCCGACGAGCACGTCAAATTCTCCACGCCGCAGATCGCGCAGGATCTTGATTCGCTCCAACGTCTCGATATCCGAATGCAGATACCGAACACGCACGCCAACTTCGGTGAAATACTCCGTCAAGTCCTCCGCCATGCGCTTCGTCAACGTCGTCACAAGGACACGCTCGCGCCGCTCCGCTCGCTGGCGGCACTCTTCGAGCAAATGATCGATCTGTCCCTTCACCGGATGCACTTCCACTTCCGGATCCATCAGTCCGGTCGGACGAATGATCTGCTCGACGACTTCACCGCTCGCCTTCGTCAACTCATACGGCCCAGGCGTCGCCGAAACATAGATCGTCTGCCCAATGCGCGATTCAAACTCGTGAAAGTTCAACGGCCGGTTATCCAACGCAGAAGGCAAACGGAACCCATATTCAACCAACGTTCGCTTGCGCGACTGGTCGCCTTCAAACATGCCGCGCACCTGAGGGATCGACTGGTGCGACTCGTCGATCACAATCAACGTGTCGCGCGGCAAGTAATCGATCAGCGTCGGCGGCGGCTCCCCGGGATTTTTGCCCGTCAGGTGGCGCGAGTAGTTCTCGATCCCGCGACAGAATCCCATCTCCTTGATCATTTCGAGATCGAACATCGTCCGTTGATGCAGCCGCTGCGCTTCGACCAGCTTCCCTTCCGCGATCAACTTCGGCTCCCACCATTCAAGCTCTTCGCGAATCGTCTTGATTGCCCGTTTGATCGTCGGCCGCGACATCACGTAGTGCGTCTTCGGATAGATCGGCACGCGCGACGTGTGCTTCTGGATCACTTCGCCGAGCAGCGGATCGATCGTCGAAATCGAATCGATCTCGTCACCCCACAACTCGATGCGATACGCCTGATCCTGGTAACTGGGATAGATCTCGACCACGTCGCCACGCACGCGAAACGTGCCGCGCTGAAAGGTGGCGTCCGAACGCTCGTATTGCAGCTCAACCAGGCGTTGCAACAACACATCGCGCGACATGCGGCCACCCGGCTCGACGAAGAACAACAATCCGTAATACGCATCCGGATCGCCGAGACCATAGATACATGACACACTCGCCACCACGATCACGTCGCGCCGTTCGAACAACGCGCGCGTCGCCGACATTCGCAGCCGATCGATCTCTTCGTTGACGATTGCTTCCTTTTCTATATAGACGTCAGCGGCCGGAACGTACGCTTCCGGTTGGTAGTAGTCGTAGTAAGAGACAAAGTATTCGACCGCGTTCTCAGGAAAGAGCGAACGAAACTCCTGAAAAAGCTGCGCCGCGAGCGTTTTGTTGTGGGCGAGCACAAGCGTCGAGCGCTGCATGTGCTGGATGACGCTCGCGATGCTAAATGTTTTACCGCTGCCGGTAATCCCGAGCAGCACCTGATCTTTCGCGCCGTCGTTCAAACCGCGCACGAGCGCGTCGATCGCGGCGGGTTGATCACCCTTGGGTTTGTATTCCGAATGTAGTTTGAACTGCACGTAACACAGATAACACGGATTACGCGGCGGATGAAGTGGACTCGGCGACAACGCGCCGAACTTCGGGCGGGAGTGAGCTATTTGCAGCCAGACGGCGAAATGCGGATGTGACGTCCGGTTCGCCACTTGACGCGAGCAGTCTGATCAAGGCGAGACTCAGATCAGAACTCGGATTGCTTTCAATTACAGAAATCAGCGGTTCTACAACACCGGCCTTCGCTACCAGGAACAACAACGAAAACGCGCCATAACAGCTTTCATGGTTCTCGGCTTTGAGATCGTCGATCGCTTCGTAAAGCAAACCCGAGTCGGCGAGCGCGGCGCCGATGCGACGGCGTTCTTCCGGCGAACCGTCACGCAGAGCTTCGTTCACAAGCATCGCGGCCTGATCCGGATCGAGTGCGTATAGTTCGCGGACCGCACGCTGGCGCTGAAGATCTTTGCGCCTGCGCGCTAACTCTTCCGCGGCTCGTCGCAGAGTTGCAATGTCGTGACTCCAGCGCTCATCGGTCATACGTCTTCGCCCGCGCGTGCCGCGAGGGTCAACGGCGCCGCCGGCACCGGAAATTCATCCTCGGTAACAACCTCGGGGCTCGTCTCGACTGCTGGCGCTCGCAACAGGTTGAACTTCGTCAAGACGAGACGGCTTACCGACAACCCCATGTTGTTATCCAACACACACAACTGTTCGGCTACCACGCGCTGCGACACTCGCTCCAACGCCGCTTCCAACTCACGACCCGCCGTCGCTGCATCATCCGCCAGGATCATCTCAAAATCCTGCCCGCCACTCACGCGCCGGCGCGAATGGTTCTGCAACAACACACCTGCTTCACGATGAATTCGTCCGGTGGCGATGATCACGAGGTGCGACGCCTCGGTCTCGATCTCGAGATCGACGGCCCAACGCGCAAAAGCCGGCGTCAGATCGCCGTCACGCGTCACGATCAAAAACGATTCGCCGCAGATGTTCGCCATCAACTGCCCGTAACCATTCCCTTCAGACGGTCCAACCGCGATCTCACGTTCGGGCACGCCCATCTCGCGCAGTAAAAAGTGAATCCGGCTCACGAGCCACGAACCGTCTTCAAGCAACGACGAAGCCAGCTTTGTCGGCGCGATCACTTCTTCGACGTTCTCGTCGGCGACCGGCGCGCCACACTCGCTGCACGTCGCGTCGCTGACTGTTACAACTGCGAGCGCATGTGGATTTGGCAACCGAAACAGCGCGTGTCCAGTCTTGCGGCAACTGATCTGCACTTCGCGTTCGACGAGACCGGCGTCTTCGAGGCGTTGGATCGGAATGTTCTCAGAAGCGCCAGTGAGCAGCTTTGCTGCGTAGCCTTCCTGGTGCGCGTTGCGCGCGGTGCGGAGAAAGATGCGCGCGCGTTCGTCTTCGAGCTTCGAGGCCGCAAGGATGCGGCGGCTCATCGTCTCTTTGCGCATGCTGGTGTACAGCGAGTCGGCGTCCTGCCGTTCGACGAACGTGCGAAAGCCCTGTGGCATGGCGGCTTTGCCGAGTTGCCATTGCGGGAAGTCGCCGTTCATGTCGCGGTGTTGGTCCAACAACGGACTTCGGATCTGTTCGCAGAACGCATCCAGCTTGCGATAAGGTTCGGCGGTGCGCGCCTCGTAGACGATGCCGGCACGCAAAAACGACGCTTCTTCGAAGATCAGGAACAGGACGTAGTCGTGAAAGCAAAACAGATCGCCGCGAACGTAAGGTTCGTCGATCGTCGTTTGAGACGTCGCCTGGGACGATGACGCGAGCGACGACTCCACTTCGCCGGCCTGGTCCACGTTCAGCAACACTTCTTCAAAGCAACGCAGGCGCGTGGTGCGAATCAGCGGCGTCAACGCCTGTTCCTGGAGTTGTTGCAGGAGCCCCGTGCGGGCGTCGCCGTCTACTGCGTGGTTGAGGGTTTTACTTTCGAGAAACAACATCGGGAGACCTTTCTGGTTATTGTGGGCGAACCGTGATGGTGACCGTCTCGCCGCCGTTGACTGTCGGTGCATAGCGACGTTGGCGGGCAATGCGGAGCGCCATGGCTTCGTAGCTTTCCATTCCGGGCTTTGGATTGGCGATCGACGCTTTCAACACACGGCCGTTTTCTACCTGCATTACGACTTTGATTGGTTCGGTTTTATCCGTAGTCTTTTTCTTGGACACGGATGGAACACGAATTGGTTTTGCAGTGGGTTCTGGCTGTGGCTGCGGGATTGGTTGAACTGGATTGGGTTGTGACGCAGCCGTGATTGGCGCAGGCGGTTCTCCTTTGAAGCCGCCAGTAACTGCAATCACCGTCGACAGTCCTACGCCAATCAACACCGAGGCCACGAGAAACACCGACCGCTGTTGCTTCAACGGTGCCGGTGGAAGTGCCAGAGGTTCCGGGCGTGCGGGGATTGCTATGGGCGTGGTTTCGATCTGCAACGCACTCTCATCCCAACATCCGAGCAACTCAGAAACAACTCGCTGCACCGACGGTTCGATCGAACGCCGCGAACTCTGAATCAACGGATTGAAGTTGAACGCCGCCTCCGGTTGGGCCATCGCGACGACGATCGCCTGCAAACCGCTCAACTCGTTCAAGCGCGCGTCGATCAACTCGCCGTTCTGAAAGAAGAACGTCGCCGGGCCTTTTGGATATTCGATAAGTAAACGTCCCGACTTGCGTTGGTGACGAAGAATCCCGACCAGATCGGAAAGGGGATAATTACTAAGGTGTCCTGTCAGGACGACAAACCGATCATTCATTGCTACTCCTACAGATCAGAACTTAAGGGCAACCCACCGCGAGCCGGCAGGAAAAGTTGTACTGGGGAAATGTCTGTTCCAGCTTGTGCGCCAGGCTGCGGTCGAGCCGCTCGAGAATCCGGTGCTCTTGCAGCAGACCACTGGTGTTTCCCATCTCCTGGTACGCGAGGCTGAGACCGTAATGGGCCTTGGCCATTTGCGGGTTCAAGGTTGTGGCTTTCTTGAAAGCGTCGGCAGCGTCTTTGAAACGGCGCAGGCGGAAGTTTGCGAAGCCCAAGCCGTATTGCGTCTCTGCGTTATCAGGGTTCAGTTTTAGGGATTCGTGGAATGCCTTGACCGCCTCGCCATCCTTCTTGATCGTGAGATAGGCGTGACCGAGATTGAGGAAGACTTCCGCCGAAGCAGATTCGAGTTTGATCGATTGCAGGAAAGAGTCGATCGCTCCGTGCACGTCGCCGGCGTCAAATTGGCTTCGTCCATTTAGGTAGAAGTGATTTGCGAGGTTCCGATCGGAGCCCGCCGCCACGAGAACAATCTCATTTTCTTTACGAGCAGTGAAAGCTGATTCAACACCGTCGATCTTTTCTAATAAGGCTGGTGGCGGTTCGCCAACGTCGATGGAACGTGGGGCTTCATTAAAAACAATTTCCAAGAAACCAATTTCCTGAATCTGCGTTGCTGTTTCAGGAACTGATGGTGCAAGAACCGGCGCTGGAACCGGCGCCTCGATAACCTTCGCTACGGTGTCGTCAAAGTAATAAGTAACAGTCCGGTAGGTAACCTCGGTGGGCTCGCGTTTCAATTCCCCGTTTTCGAAGACGACGAGACTGGTAACCATCTTCGTCCAGTTACCAAACTTGTCGAACTCATACGAATACGCTTCGCGGCTCAGGATCGCGCCGCGATCGTCACGCAGCGTCATCTCGGTGATGTTGCCGCGTTCGTCGTATTTGTATTCTTCTTTGCCTACCAGCGAGCTGCCAATAGGGTAGGAGGTATTCTCGACCCGGTTTCCCTTGATCCCGTAGGTCGTAACTTCAACTAGCTGCGCCGGTCCCTCTACTGCGCGTCCGTCCTTGAAGTCGATCTTCGCCGTTTCGGTTTTGACGCGGCGCACAGAGCCGACGAGGCCGTCCTGCTCTTTCGTGCTGTCAAGGACACTGATAGCGGGTCGATTGGCGGCCCCTACGCTATGCTGCGCGCGAACAGCCGACACGCCGACTATCAACACGGACATCGCCATCAGAGCGGCTGACCGAGTCCGCTTAACTTTCCAATTCATTTCTCTCCGACTCCTGGAAACTAGCTAGGGAGGGGCCGGTGAGTCCACATCTTGTAGCAACTGTCGCGGAGAATACTATAAGTGGTTGGAAATTAATAGAGAATTGTCGGTGTGCTTTGTTCTTGGAGCTTTGTACTTTGCTGTATTAACAAAGAACAAAGTTCAAAGCTCCAAGCACAACTACTTGTCCTACTGTTCGTCGCTAAACTTGTAACCGATACCCCAGACGGTGAGCACCATCTGCGGGTTCTCCGGGTTCTCCTCGATCTTGGCTCGCAGACGATTGATGTGTGAATCGATCGTGCGGTCGTAACCTTCGTACGAGTAGTCCCAGATCTTTTCCAGCAGGTACTTGCGCGGAAACACGCGGCCCGGGTTTGACGCGAAGAGCCGCAGCAGATCGAATTCTTTCGGCGTCAGTTCAACCTGGCGATCGCCGATCGTGACTTCACGCTTGGCAGAATCGATACGCAGCCGCCCGCGAATAATCGGAGCTTCGTCGCGCATGCCGTCGGTACTTGGACCGTTGCGCGTGCGGCGCAACACCGACTTGATGCGCGCTTCGAGTTCGCGCAGGCTGAAAGGTTTGGTGATGTAATCGTCCGCGCCCATCTCCAGCCCAAGAACTTTGTCTACGACGTCGTCCTTGGCTGTCAGCATCAGGATCGGCAGGTAGCCGACCTTCTCGCGGAGTTCTTTACAAACAGCGAGGCCGTCCATCTTGGGCAGCATCAAGTCGAGCACGACCGCATCGGGCGGATCGTCCAAGGCTGCCTTCACGCCATTGAGACCGTCTTCGACAGTCCTGACGTTGTAGCCGGCGCGCGAAAAGTACTCGCTGATTGCGGTTGAAATGTTTTCGTCATCCTCGACGACGAGCAGCGATACTTTACGTTCGCTTGAGTCGGGCACAGGGAAACCATCTTTGGCGGTTTTCTGTCTGTCAGTAGCAGTAGCCATCAGAGTAATTAATCGATAAGAACTGACAAGCAGGAGGCTCAGAGGGCAAGCACCATGGGGTCTTTCGGCGCACTCGGTTCAGCGGTGATACTACAGGAGAATTGGTCCGGTGTACAAGTGCAAAGTTCC
>DATELZ010000162.1:0-12338 GCA_035276045.1 Pyrinomonadaceae bacterium
GTCGTAAGTGACTCCAACTGTAAATCCTGAATTGGGACTAAAGCTGGTGAGACCTTTGATGCCTGCGAAGTCGAAACGCAAACCCGAAGCGCGAATCTGCATGCCGAGCCGCGCTTCGCCCATCGACTCGGTGCCGAGTGGACCACCGCCGGGACGCGTGTTGGCGCGGCCGTTGACCTCGCCCGCGATGCTGAATTGTTTGTTGAGGCGGAAAATTCCCGCCAAACCGTAAGTGACCACGTCGTTCTGCGAGAAGAGTTCGGTCGGCGCGGTCAGGATCGCGAGTCCAAGGTTGGCGAACGTGTTGAAGCGGCCATCCTGGCCAAACTTCTTGCCGACGAGGATCGATCCGAAGGCGTTGGTTTGATTCAGACCGACGCCCGTGCCCTGGCTCGAGTTGGGAAGCGTAACGCCGAAGCGAAAGCCGAGCGATGGACCACGACGCGTTTCGTTGCGCAGTTTGAACTTGGCGGCTAGTGTGAAATCGCCGGTGTCGTTGGTCGAATTAGCTCCCGGCGCGAGATCGAGCGGAATCGCCGAAGGACCGCGCGAGTTGATGCTGACGTAATTCTGCGCCACGCCTTCGATCTGAAACTCGACGTTCGGCCCCATTCCGAAGCTGACGCCAATGACGCCAACGCGCGTCAGATCGCCATTGATTCCGGAAACCGGGTATTTCGCGCGCTGCATGAAATCGATGCCCGCTTCGATGCGAACGGTTCCCGGCGGAATGATGTCGACGTCTTCCGTGATCAGCGGCCGCTGCTGCGCGTGGACGGCTGTGCACAGGACGAGCAGGACAAATATGACGGCTGCGCGAATCATCGGTACGGGATTCTAAGTCCCGGCGTCGTAAAGCGTCAATGTGTTAGAGCTTTGCACAAAAAGTGCTTTATCGGGAGGAAGAAGTCTCTCGCAAAGGCGCAAAGACGCAAAGAAACCCTTAGTAACGCGGCAGCGCTTGCGCCTTTGCGCCTTTGCGGGAGACTTTTTGTGCAAAGCCATGTGTTAGTATTCGCGGACTATGCGACGCCTTCCAATTGTCCTCTTAATCGCTATTTTTGTCTTGACACTGTTGCCGGTGGGCCAGCTTGCGCAGTCCACTTCGGATTCCCGGACGGTTCAACTAAAAGGCATCAAAGATCGAGTCACGATCCGGCGCGACGACCGCAGCATTCCCTACGTCGAAGCGCAGAACGACGAGGATCTTTACTTCGGTCAGGGTTACGCCACCGCCGCCGATCGACTCTCGCAAATGGATCTCGCCCGCCGCACCGCGCGTGGCGAACTGGCCGAAGTTTTCGGCAACGTCGCGTTGGACCAGGACAAACTGCATCGCACCTACGGTTTTATCCAGGCAGCGGATGCCGAATACGCAAATGCGTCTCCGAAATCGAAGGCACTGCTCGAAGCTTACGCTCGCGGCGTGAATGCTTACGTCTCTTCGCTCGATGCGAAATCTCTGCCGCCGGAGTTTCAACTGCTCAAGTACGAGTTCCGGCCCTGGACGCCGCAGGATACCTTCTGCGTAATCAAACTTTTCTTCGAAGCACTCTCTGACACGTGGCGGCTCGATCTCATGCGCCAGGGACTTGCTTCGTTGCCGGCAGAGAAGCGCGCGGCATTGATGCCGGTGATCTCGCCGATCGACGTGCTCGTGGTCGGAAAAGATGTTCCGGCGAAGGCCGCACCGGCGCGATCGACGGGCGCCGTTATCAAGACGCCGCTTTCGCCTGGTTCACTAAAAGCGCTCGCTCACAATGCGTCCGTCGCCGCGGACGCCCTGGCTCGTGTCGGTCTTTATGCCGACGACCTGGCGGCGAGTAACAACTGGGTGATTAGCGGCGCGCGAACAGTTTCCGGCAAACCGTTGCTCGCAAACGATCCGCACCTGCGGCCGACAGCGCCGTCGATCTGGTACATGGTCCATCTGAGCGCGCCGGGTTATCGGGTTGCCGGGGTTACTGCCGGCGGAATACCCGGTGTCATAATCGGTCACAACGAACAGATCGCGTGGGGTTTCACGAACGTTGGACCAGACGTGCAGGATCTCTACGTCGAGAAGTTTGATCCGAACAATCCGAAAAAGTATCAGACGCCGTCAGGCTGGCAGGATGCTGTTGTCCGTCGTGAAGAGATCAAAGTCAGAAAAGGACTGGCCAGCGCGGAGTTTGACGTCGTCACTCACGACGTGACCGTCACGCGCAATGGTCCGATCATCTTCGAAGGCGACGGCAAACGGTACGCGCTGCGCTGGACCGCTTTCGATACCAAAAGGATCACTACCGACGCCAATTACGCGCTGAATCGCGCGCGCAACTGGAACGAGTTTAAAACAGCGCTACAGTCGTTCACCGCGCCCACGCAAAACATCGTCTACGCTGACGTTCAGGGGCACATTGGTTATCACGTGGCTGGAGTGGTCCCGATTCGGCGTTCCGGCGACGGCAGCGTGCCTTATGACGGCTCGACAGACGCCGGCGATTGGGTCGACTATATTCCGATCGCCAAACTGCCGAATCTTTTCGATCCGCCGTCCGGCATGATCGTGACCGCGAATCAACGTATCGTCGGCACCGACTATCCTTACCATCTCACTTATTCATGGGCGCAACCGTATCGCGCGCGCCGCATCTTCGATCTGCTGAGCGAGAAATCCAAACACACCGCGGAAGACTTTCGTCGCATTCTCGGCGACGTTTACTCGATCGCCGGCGTGCTTTTCGCGAAAGAAGCCGTGAAACAGTTGCGGCCGAAGTTGACGCCGGCGGATGAAAAGCTGCGCGCGACACTCGATGCTTTTGAAAAATGGGACGGGCGAGTGAACGCGGAATCGAGTGAGGCGCTTCTCGTCGGTCAAATGCGTCTCGCGTTTCGTTCGAAGATACTCGCGGGCGCGCTTGGTCCTGACCTGGTAAGAAATTTTCAGTGGAGCAACTTCGATACGACGCTCGATCGCATCATCAAGGACCAACCGGCCGGCTGGCTGCCGAAAGAGTTTTCGAGCTACGCGGATCTGATGCGTGCGTCTTATGACGAAGCGGTCGCGAATCTCACGCGCCGTCTCGGCGCGGACCAGTCGAAATGGGTGTGGGGTGAGTTTGCGAAAGCACAGTTCCCGCACGCGCTGACGCCAGCGCCGTTAATCGGCGCGATGTTTACAGTCCCGGCTTTTCCGCAAAACGGAACAGGCGGATTGGTCGGCGCGACAGTCAACGTCGGCGTTTCCGTTTCGATGAGACTGATCGCCGATCCGGGTGATTGGGACAAGACACAACAAGGAATCGCACTCGGCGAATCGGGTTTGCCAAAGAGCCCGCATTGGTCCGATCAACTGGCGGACTGGCGCGCGGTCACGCCGCGTGAGTTCCCCTTCACGGCAGCGGCGGTTACGAAAGCGACGAAAGACACGTTGGTGCTGGACCCGGTGAAGTGAGACGGGGGGATGGGGAGACAGGGGGACGCGGTGAAATGGAGAAACGGGATGGGAGTGAAGCGGAGAAACGGAGACGGGGCGAGGGATCTCCTCCTGTCTCCGCGTCCCCCCGTCCCCCCGTCCCCGCGTCTCCCCATCCCCGGCTCCCCCGTCTCGCCAACATGGCGCACGTTCTGTGCTATCGAACTGCCGGAACAGGTGCGCGCGCAGTTGCAGGATCATGTGAGGCGCTTGCGGGAAGCTGTTCCGGACGCGAGCGCGAGTTGGAGCCGGCCGGAGAATGTCCATCTCACGTTGAAGTTTTTTGGCAACGTGTCGAAAGAAAAGTTACCGCGGATTTCAGAGGCGGCGGAGCGAACCGCACGGGAGTTGACTTCATTTTCGATCCGAATCGGCGGCACGGGAGCGTTTCGCGCACAAGTGCTTTGGATCGGCGTTGAAGATCCTTCCGGTCAATTAACGGCACTGCAACGAAGATTTGACGAGGAATGCGCTCGCGAAGGATTCGCTAAAGAAGATCGCGCCTATAAACCACACCTCACGCTCGCGCGTTTACGCCGGCCAGAAGGCGCTCGCAAACTTGCCGGCGCTCATCTGCAAATCAAGTTTGCGTTTACGGAGATTAGCGTAAATGAGTTTGTTGTGTTTCGCAGTCAATTGAGCCCAAAGGGTTCAATTTACACGCCGATCTCGAAACACGAACTATCGCGGTAATTCGCGCGGACGTCCTGGCGGCAATGGCGGCGTATCTTTATCAGTCTCTCCAGTCTGCGAAAGCACTTCCTTGATCGTGCCAATGCTCGACAACATCGCCGACGTCTCCACCGGCATGAAGATCACCTTCGAATTGTTCGTCCGCGTCATGTCGCGCAAACTCTCGATGTAGCGCACCGTGATCAGATAATGACCCGGATCGCCACCGGGTATCGCCTGTGCGATTCGATTGAGCGCTTCTGACTCCGCTTCCGCATTTTTCAAACGCGCCTGCGCCGCGCCTTCAGCCGCCAGAATCGCCGACTGCTTTTCGCCTTCCGCGCGCGTAACCTGCGCCTGCTTCTCGCCTTCCGCACGCGTGATCGCCGCCTGCCGGTCGCCTTCCGCCTGCAACACAAGCGCGCGACGGTTGCGTTCCGCCGTCATCTGTTTCTCCATCGTGATGCGGACGTCTTCCGGCGGGTTGATGTTCTTCACGTCGACGCGCGTGACTTTCACGCCCCACTTGTCCGTCGCTTCGTCAAGAATCACACGCAGCTTTGCATTGATTTGATCGCGTTGCGAGAGGGTATGGTCCAAATCCATCTCGCCCATCACCGCGCGCATGCCGGTGATCGTCAACTGCACGATGCCGCCGACCAGATCGTTGATCTCGTACACCGCTTTGATCGGATCGGTGATCTGCCAATAGACCACGGAGTCGACGTGGATCGTCACGTTGTCGCGTGTGATCACAGGCTGCGGCGGGAGATCGATGTACTGCTCGCGCAGATCGATCGACGTCAAACCGGGACGCACGTTGGTCCAATAAACCGCGCGCGGCTTGTCCAGAAACGGCACGAGTATATTCAGGCCGCTGGTCGCAACCTTGTCAAACTTGCCCAGACGCTCGACGAGCATCACGGTGGCCTGGGGCACGATGCGAATCGTCTTCACCGCAATCACCAGGAGCACTATCGCGATGAAACCGAAGAACAGGAAAGCAAGGGCGGATGTTAGTGGTTCCATAAGCGAAAGATTACGCGGAAAGCGCCTGTTCGACAATCTCCGCGGCTGTTAAAACCATCGCTTCGGCATTCGGACGGCCCACGATCTGTACCCCGATCGGCAAACCTTCCGGCGAGCGTCCGGCCGGGACAGTCACCACCGGCAAATCGAAAACGTTGAACGTTTGCGCGTAACTAAAGGCGCGAAACGTTCCCATCGCTTGCCCGCGAACGGTGACTTTCAACGTGTCGTGTTTCAAAGCAGGCGTGGCGCCAACGGGCGCGACGACGATCGGCGTCGTCTCCAGCCAGCGCAGCAATTCTTCACGCAGACGATCGCGCTCCATCCAATCGGCGATGTACTGGTCCAGCGACGGCGGCGGCACATCGCCGGCGGTTTGCAGTCGCCAACTTACAAACGGACCGCCTTCACGCTCGCGTCCGGCATACACCTGCCGCAATTGGACCACCGACGCGCGCGAAAACAACTTCAACCACAACTCATTGCCGCGTTCGACGTGTGGCGGCAGCCGTTCTTCGCCAATCAGTCCCGCATCCGTCAACGCCGACGCCGCATTCGCAACGGCACTCGCAGTTTCATCGGTTACCGGCACGACGCCATCGTCGCGATACCAGGCAAACCGACAACCCTTCAAATCCGTGTCTGAAACGACTTCCTCAGCCAGCGCTCCAAACAACAATCTCAGGTCGCCAACCTTACGCGCCATTGGTCCAATCACCGCCCCGAGCGCGTATGGACCAGTGCTCGGCGGAAACTGTCCGTCGCCAGGAACCCGTCCTGTGGTCGCCTTCAACGCGGCGATCCCGCAAAAGTGGGCCGGAATACGAACCGATCCGGCGAGATCGCTGCCGAGCCCGCCCGGAGACATTCCGGTCGCAATCGCCGCCGCCTCACCGCCACTCGATCCCCCCGGCGTAAGCGCCGGATCTTGCGGATGATTTGTGCGCCCGAAGACCGGGTTGTCGGCGTTGTAATCCATCGCCATCTCCGCTGCATTCGACTTCGCAAGAACGATCGCACCCGCGGCCTTCAAACGCGCAACTGCTGTCGCATCAGTAGTTGGAATGTATTCGGCGCGAATCATCGACCCGCTCGTCGTGCGCAGACCAGCAGTTTCGATCGTGTCTTTGATCGTCAAAGGCACGCCATGCAAAGCGCCAAGTTCATCGCCACGCATCACCGCGGCTTCCGCTGCGCGCGCGCGTTCCAGCACATCCGGCGCAACCGTGACGATCGCATTCAACGCCGGATTCAATTCTGAAATTCGTCGCAAATACTCTGCGGCTGCTTCAACCGGCGAGATCTTTCGTCGCTTAATCCGTTCAGCTAACTCGATCAATCAATCCTCATTCTTCGATTCGTGGTTAGTTGGGCTATACTTACGTTCGATGATGTCAAAGCCTATTGGCAAAGGAGAGCGTTCTTGGCTATCCGTTTGAGCAGGACATTCATCCTGCGCAAGCTCCACCAACTGTCCGGTATTTTTCCACTCGGTATTTTTCTTTTAGAACATTTTTACACCAACTCAAAGGCGCTGGGCGGCGCGGGCGACTTCAATAAAGCTGTCGCAGATCTACAGTCGATCCCTTACATCCTTTTCATCGAGATCGGCGGCATCTTTATACCGCTCATCTATCACGCCGTCTACGGTTTAGTGATCACGATGGAATCGCGGCCCAACAACCTCGCCTATCCGTATCCGCGCAACTGGTTCTACCTGGTGCAACGAATCACCGGTGTGATCTTGTTCTTCTTCATCTTCTTCCACGTGCTCAACTTCCGCTTCGGCATGATTCCGGGGTTGAACGACGTTTCTGTTGCGCACGCCCCGAATCGAGCATTCGAAATCGTCTCCGCCGAGTTCAGCATGTGGTGGATATTTGCCATCTACATGGTCGGCATCACAGCCACCGTTTGGCACCTCGCCAACGGCATCTGGCTGTTCTTAGTCGACTGGGGTATCACGATCGGAGAACGCGCGCAACGATTGACCGGATACGCGTGCATCGCGTTTGGCGCGGTGCTGCTGCTGGTTGGCATCAACGCCGCGGTTGCTTTCATACGTCCGGGCGGACTGTTAGGAGGACTTATTAACTGATGGCGAGTAACGGCTTGAAGATCGCGATTGTCGGCGGCGGGCTCGCTGGTCTGGCTGCCGCCATGAAGATCGCAGAGAAAGGTCACGCCGTCGATCTTTTCTCGGTAGTGCCCGTCAAACGATCTCATTCGGTTTGTGCCCAGGGCGGCATCAACGGCGCAGTCAACACGAAGGGCGAAGGCGATTCGACGTGGGAACACTTTGACGACACCGTCTACGGCGGCGACTTCCTCACGAACCAGCCGCCCGCCAAAGCGATGTGTGAAATGGCGCCGTCGATCATCTACCTGTTCGACCGCATGGGCGTTCCCTTCTCGCGCACGAACGAAGGACTGCTCGACTTTCGCCGCTTCGGCGGCACGAAACACCATCGCACCGCTTTTGCCGGCGCTTCTACCGGACAACAGTTGCTCTACGCGCTCGACGAGCAGGTGCGCCGTTACGAAGTCAGCGGCAAGGTGAGAAAGTTTGAGCACTGGGAGATGCTTTCGCTCGTGCTCGACGATCACCAGGTGTGTCGCGGGCTCATCGCGATGAACTTGCAGACACTCGAACTCAAAGCGTTTCCGGCCGACGCCGTGATCGTCGCGACTGGTGGTCCAGGTTTGATCTTCGGCAAGTCGACCAACTCGATGGTCTGCACCGGCAGCGCTGTCTCTGCCGCTTACCAGCAGGGCGCGAAATACGCAAACGGCGAGTTTATCCAGGTGCATCCGACTTCGATTCCCGGTGAAGACAAGTTGCGTCTCATGTCTGAATCGGCGCGTGGCGAAGGCGGACGTGTTTGGGTGCCGCGCCAGAAGGGCGACACGCGGCCGCCGTCGTCGATTCCGGAAAACGAGCGGTTGTATTTCCTCGAAGAGAAGTATCCGGCTTACGGCAATCTCGTGCCCCGCGACATCGCGACGCGCGAGATCTTCCAGGTCTGCATCAGCGGCATGGGCATCGGCGGTGAGAACCAGGTCTATCTCGATCTGACGCACATTCCGGCCGAGGTGCTCGATCGAAAACTCGGCGCGATTCTCGAAATCTACGAGATGTTTGTCGGCGACGATCCGCGTCACGTGCCGATGCGCATCTTCCCGGGTGTTCACTATTCAATGGGCGGGCTTTGGGTCGACTACAACCAGCGCACGAACGTGCCCGGCCTGTTAGCCGCTGGCGAATGCGATTATTCGATTCACGGCGCGAATCGTTTAGGCGCGAATTCGCTCGTGAGTTGTGTTTACGGCGGTTTTGTCGCTGCGCCGGCCGCGATTGAGTACGCGAAGAACGTCGAACGAAATGGCGCCGATGGTTCGCGCATTTACGATCAGGAGTTAAAACTTCAGACCGAGATCAACGATCGTTTGGTCAAGCAGAGCGGCGACGAGAACCAGTACCAGTTGCACAACGAGATGGGCAAGTGGATGACTGACAACGTGACCGTGGTCCGTTACAACGACAAGCTGAAAGAAACGGACAACAAGCTGCTCGAACTCATGGATCGCTACAAGCGCATCTCGATCAACGATTCAAACCTGTGGGCCACGATGGCGCTGCCGCACGCGCGGCATCTCGCCAACATGCTCGAACTCGCGCGCGTGATCACCATTGGCGCGCTGAATCGCAACGAGTCGCGCGGCGCGCATTACAAACCGGAGTTTCCCGATCGCGACGACGAAAACTTCCTGAAGACTACGATCGCGGAGTATTCGGGCGAGGGCCCGGTGTTCTCCTGGGAAGCCGTCGACGTCTCGTTGATCCAGCCGCGTAAACGCGACTACAGCAAAGGCAAGAAAGAAACGGCAAAGGCTTAATCACCTGTGGCAAATCCAACCAGAACAGTCGAGATACACATTCGCCGCCGCGCCAATCCCGACGCGACGCCTTACTGGGAACAGTTTGTAATTCCGTACCGGCCGAATCTCAACGTCATCTCGTGCCTGATGGAGATTCAGAAGAACCCGGTCAACAAGGCCGGCGAAAAGACCACGCCGCCCGTTTGGCAGATGAACTGCCTGGAACAGGTGTGCGGCATCTGCACGATGATCATCAACGGACGCGCACGGCAATCGTGTTCCGCGTTGATCGACAAGTTGGACCAGCCGATCAAGCTGGAACCGATGTCGAAGTTTCCGAATGTCCGGGATCTGGTTGTCGATCGTTCGCAGATGTTCGATCACCTGCGCCGCGTGCACGCGTGGGTCGAACTGGATGGGACTCACGATCAGGGGCCTGGACCACGCATGGACCAGGAGGACGTGCAGGAACGTTACGCTTACTCGCGCTGCATGACGTGTGGTTGTTGTCTGGAGGCATGTCCGCAGTACGAGGGCGATAGCTACATCGGGCCACAGGCGATCGCGCAGGTGCGTCTGTTCAATATGCACCCGACCGGCAAGATGACGCGCGACGAGCGACTCGAAGGCATCATGGGTGAGGACGGCATCACCAACTGCGGCAACGCGCAGAACTGCGTGAAAGCATGCCCGATGAACATCCCGCTAACCCGCGCGATCTACGAAGAGAACCGCGAGACGGTTGTTCACGGATTATTTGGTTGGCTTAAAGGTTAGCACAAAGAGGCACAAAAGCAGCCACACAAAAGGCACAAGAAAGAAGGCTAAACAGGAATAAGAATTAACCTTCTTCTTTGTGCCTTTTGTGGCTCTGTCTTGTGCCTTTTGTGGCTCTAAATACCGAGCACGTCAACCAGTTCCTGCACCGCCGATGCGCTCTTGTGCAACGCAATTCTCTCTTCCGCAGTCAGGTTGATCTCGACGATCTGTTCCAGGCCGCGAGCGCCGAGTTTGCAAGGCACGCCGACGTACAATCCGTTGATCCCGTACTCACCTTCGAGATAAGCAGCGCACGGCAGGATCTTTTTCTTGTCCTTGAGAATCGACTCGGTCATCTCCACCGCCGCCGCTGACGGCGCGTAGTAAGCCGAACCCGTCTTCAACAAGCTGACGATCTCAGCGCCACCGCTTGCGGTTCGTTTAACGATCGCGTCGATCTGATCTTTCGGCAACAACTCAGTGATGGGAATACCCGCGCACGTCGAAAAACGCGGCAGTGGGACCATCGTGTCGCCATGTCCACCGAGCACGAATGCCGTCACGTTCTCGACCGACACATCAAGCGCCTCGGCGAGGAAACAACGCATACGCGCCGAATCAAGCACGCCAGCCATTCCGATCACGCGATGCTTCGGAAAACCGGATCGCTTTAAAGCGACCTGGCACATCGCGTCGAGCGGATTCGAAACGATGATCAGGATTGAATTCGGTGATCGTCTGACGCATTCGTCGACGACCTGGGAAACGATGCCCGCGTTCGTCTTCAACAGATCGTCGCGGCTCATTCCGGGTTTGCGCGCGAGTCCGGCAGTGATGATGACGACGTCGGAGCCTTCCGTTTCGTCGTAGGTGTTCGCGCCAGTCAGCCGCACGTCAAAACCTTCTACCGGCGCCGCCTGCGCGAGGTCCAATGCTTTGCCTTGCGGCACTCCCTCGACGATATCGACGAGCACCACGTCGCCGAGTTCCTTCGCGGCTAACCAATGTGCCGCTGTCGCGCCGACGTTGCCTGCGCCGACCACAGTAATCTTCTTTCGCGCGCCCATTTCGCTTTATTCCTTTGAGTTAAGATGTAGGGTTTAAAAGAGCGCGAGTTTACAAGTGGGTTACGGAGGTGTCAAATCGACGATCTCACCTCACGATCTCCACTGAACAGCCGGCCTTTGTCGCAAGACGGGTCGAAACGTTGCTTGCCGACGACCCGTTGTTGCTGCTGCCGAAACCCTGCGCGTCGACAAAAATGCAATCAGCCTCCCATTCGCGGGCCTCGCCAAGGAGAATCGACGCCGGATCGCCCCGCTTGACCTCCGCGAACACTTTCAGTCCCGGCGCATCAGTCAACTCGATTGGCTCACTTGAAGCCGACATCATTTCAGCGGTTTTGATCAGCGACGTTCCATTTTCGATCCCGATCATCCGCAATTCGGTCCCCTCGGGCCAGCGGCGCTTCAAAACCTGTTTGATTGCGTGTTCAGAGCCGGCCAAACCGTCCAGCCCCACGATGATGCGACACGGATCGTGGGCTTTCTGCTCGGGCGCGCGGCCAATGCGCACCGAGCAAAAAGCATCGCTCGCAACCTCGAGCGAAACACTGCCGAAGAGCAAACGCCCCATGGCCGTGCGCCCTTGAGATCCAACCACAACCAGGTGCGCCGCCCACTCGCGAGCCTTCTGAATCAACTCAATTGCCGGACTGCCGCCGAGTACCAATGGGTGCACGTGCCATTGCGGAAAGTATGATTCGAGCAGCCTGGCGGCGGCCTCAGAATGTTCTTTCGCACTGGCGAGGGTTTCAGAAATATGAGCCCCGGCGTGGTTCGCAATCGCGATTGTTCTGTCGCTGATGAAGGTTTTGTCGACGCCGTCGCCGGCGAATGGAGGAACTATCGGGTCTTCTCCAACGGACACGACTAACGCCTGCGCCTTCTCCGGCAAACCGGCGCGGCGTAAGTCTTCGATGGCCGCGTCGGCATACGTCGATCCGTCATAACCAATCAAAACCCGCATTCCTTTGCTCATCGCTTGCCACCTCTACTCTCCGGCGCTTCCTGCGAGTTGGCGCGCGAGAGTTCCCTGTCTTTACCTTCGAGATCTGCGACTGCGACCAGGGACAAAACCACGCAGATGGCCAGCGTGGATAAAACATACAGCGCGGCCGATTGCTCCCAATAGACAAGAGCCGAGACGGCAATCACTGCGATTAATAACGTAAGCTTTGTGCCGCGCCGCCACGAGCGACGCCGATTGGCGATTGTTTGAGCCATCATTTACTCCGATTTGTCTTAAGAAAACAGAATTACACCTGCGCAAAGCACATCGTCGGGAAACAGTTCTGTTTCGGAACTGGCCCCGGAGTGTTCTTCGAGCTGCTACTTAGTGAAATTTTGGAAACGCGCTAAGCAGTCAAAGGTGGCGCGCGATCGGAAGGAAATGCGACTACAAGAGCAGAAACTAAGGTGGACGGTTGATAATCAAACGCCGAATAACGGCGCGTGAATAACTCGTGGCTATAAGCGGCGAC
>DATELZ010000163.1:0-38558 GCA_035276045.1 Pyrinomonadaceae bacterium
CCAAACGCAATCTCTCGCTGACCGACATCCAGTTTCGTCAACGTGCAACGGACGTGATCACGCGTGTTGAAGAAGCTTACTGGCAGCTCGTCTATTCACTCAGAAATCTCCAGGTGCAAAGCGAGGCCGTCAACCAGACCACAGCACAGGTCGAGAGCAATCGCCGCCAGGTGACGCAGGGAATACTCGCGCCGATCGACGTGGTCGAAGCCGAAGCGCAGGTGAAGATCTTCGAACAGAACGTTTACGCCGCGCAGGAAGACGTGACGCGCGCCGAGAACGCGCTGAAGACGTTGCTGCTGCCGGATCGCGGCGCCGATCTTTGGTCTCGCGCGTTGTTGCCGGTGACGGCGGTAGATCTCGAAGCGCCGCGTCTGCCACTCGACGAAGCCATCACTACAGCGTTGGCAAATCGACTCGAACTCGCCGAACTGCGCACGAGCCGCGACATCAACGATATCAACAAAGCTTACTTCCGCGACCAAACGAAACCGCAGGTCGACGTGACTGTTGGTTACAGCAGCAACGGTCTCGCCGGCACGCTCAACAATCGCGACGACAATCCGGTTTTGACCGGTATCTCGTCACTCGAAAGACGGGTTGCCGAGCTTTCGAACCTCGCCGGTCTGCCTGCTTTGCCGGCTACGAATTTCACGGCCGTTCCCGGCGATTTGCGCGGTGGTTACGGCTCGTCAATCAAGAACCTGCTGAGCCAGGACAACCCGACGGTGAGCTTTGGCGTGACCATCTCGCTGCCGCTGAGAAATCGAACGGCGAAGGCCCAGTTGGCCCATGCGTCCGCTGAAGAGCGCCGGCTTGGCGTCGTGAAGTCCAAGACCGAGCAGATGATTGAAGCTGACGTGCGCAACGCGATGCAGGCGCTCCATTCGGTGCAGTCGCGAATGGCTGCCGCCGGCGCTTCACGCATCGCGGCCGAACAGCAATACACGAGCGAGAAGCGAAAGTTTCAGTCGGGGATGTCGACCGTGTTTCTCGTGTTGCAGCGCCAGACGGATCTCGTCTCAGCCCGCGGACGCGAACTGCAAACACAGACCGATCTCAACAAAGCAATCGCGGAGTTACAACGAGCCATGGGAAACACACTTCATTACCGGAATGTGTCGGTAATCACTGACGGTCACAAACTTCAGCAGGTCGAAGCTATCGCGGCCAGTAATTAATCGAGAACACGAGTCTCACTGGAGGACATCATGCAAAACGCAAAAATAAAAAAGATCGCCGTACTCGCAGTCGTAGCAGCAATCGCCGGAGTCGCAGTTTGGTATTTCGTGCTTCGCACGCCGGCCGCAGACCCGAACGTAATCAAACTCAGCGGCCGCATTGAAGGAGACGACGCGGCAGTTTCCGCGAAAGTCGCCGGCCGGATTCGCGAGATCAACGTGCGCGAAGGCGATCAGGTCAAAGCCGGACAGCTTATCGCCGTGATTGACGACGAACAGGTGAAAGCGCGCGAAGAACAGGAACAGTCGCTGGTCCAACAAGCTGAGGCGCGTGTCGCCAGCGTCCGGCAGCAGATCGCAGTGCTCTCGGCGCAACTCGAATCGAGCAACACGGGTGTGGACCAGGCGCGAATCGACGCGCAGGGACGTGTCAGCCAGG
The DNA here is from genome assembly GCA_035276045.1 of Pyrinomonadaceae bacterium. Taxonomy (GTDB): domain Bacteria; phylum Acidobacteriota; class Blastocatellia; order Pyrinomonadales; family Pyrinomonadaceae; genus PSRF01. Next base: position 1,621 of record DATELZ010000163.1, read on the forward strand.
CCGACGCGGATGTCGCTCGTGCTGAGGCGCAACTGGTCAAGGAAGAAGCCGCTTTGAAACAGGCGAAATACGACGAAGAGCGTTATGTGAAGCTGGCCGGCGATGGCGACGTTCCTGAGCGCGCTGGTTACCAGGCACGGTCGACCGCCGAATCACACGCAGCCGCGGTCCAGGCCGCGCGCAAACAGGTCGAAGCTGCTCGCGCCGCAAAAGTGATTGCGCAAGCGAACCTGTCGAATGTCGCGATGCGTTCGTCCAACTCGACCGCCATTCGCCAGCAGATCATCCAGGCTGAAACTGACGTAGTCGCCGCTGAAGCCGAGGTGCAAAAGGCGCGCGCCCGTTTGAAGGAAGTGGAAGCCGATCGCAACGACTTGCAGATCGTTGCGCCGTTTGACGGCACTGTTGCGACGCGAACCGCCGAACCCGGTGAAGTGATCGCTGCCGGAACACCGGTGATAACGCTCGTCGATCTCAGCACCGTCTATTTGCGCGGGTTCATTCCCGAAGGCGACATCGGTCGGGTGCGCGCAGGTCAAACCGGTCGCGTGTATCTCGACTCGGCGCCTGACAAAGCGATCGAAGCAATCGTTACGCGGATCGATCCCGAAGCTTCGTTCACGCCTGAGAACACTTACTTCCGCGACGATCGCGTGAAGCAGGTTGTCGGCATCAAGTTGCAACTGAAAGGCGCGACGGGTTTTGCGAAGCCTGGAATGCCTGCCGACGGCGAGGTCGTCGTTAACTAGCTGCGTTGTGATTATTAGGAGCACGATCATGAGCGTACCTGCACTGACAAACGAGATTGAGAGCGCTGAGTTTGATCTGTGGCTGAATCAACAAGAAGTTCCTGGCGAGACTGCCATTCAGATCCGTGGTTTGCGCAAGAGCTACGGCAAGTTTGAAGCAGTCAAGGGCATCAACCTCGAAATCGCCGCGGGCGAGATCTTCGGCTTGATTGGACCAGACGGCGCGGGCAAGACGTCGGTGTTTCAGATTCTCGGCGGCGTAATGCAGGCGACGAGCGGCGTGGCCGAAATGTACAAGGTCCCCGCTCGTGATGCTCGTTCGTTTGTCGGTTACCTGACGCAGACGTTCAGTCTCTACCAGGACCTCAGCGTGGCGGAAAACCTGCGTTACCTCGGCGAGCTGCGGTTGTTGTCGCGCAAGCAAATCGAAGAGCGCGGTCTGCATTACCTGAAGATGTTTGACATGGAACGGTTCACCGATCGACTCGCGGGAAGTTTGAGTGGCGGCATGAAACAGAAGCTCGCGCTCGCGTGCGCGTTGATCGCCGAGCCGAAGATCCTGTTGCTCGACGAACCAACGACGGGCGTCGATCCGGTTTCGCGGCGTGAGTTCTGGGATGCGCTTGCGAAGCTGTCGCGTGAAGGAATGACGATGGTCGTCGCCACTCCATATCTTGACGAAGCGGAGCGTTGTCATCGTGTGGCGTTGATGCACGACGGACAGATTCACCAGGTCGGCACACCGGCGGCAATCCGGACCGGCCTCGGCCTTGAGCGTCTTCAGGTCCGTTCGGAGAACCTGGGCCACGCTGAAGACGTGTTGAATGCGGTCGCCGAGATCGCCGACGTGCAGCGCTTCGGAGATCGTCTCGACGTGATGGTCCACGATGCCGAGATCGGAACAGCCGCTACGAAAAAAACACTCGGGAAATCCGGAATCGCGGTTACAGAGATCAAACCGACGAGCCCGACTTTGGAGAACGCGTTTGTCGCAACTCTGCGTCAACTCGGCGGTGAGTTGCGCACGCCACCGTTTCCGCAGCGCCGCCAGTTTCGCCAGCGTCCGAAAGACGCGATCGCGATCGGTGCGCGTCACCTCTTCAAGCGATTCGGAAAGTTCAACGCCGTGAAAGACATCAACATCGAGATCAAGTACGGCGAAATCTACGGCTTGCTCGGCGCGAACGGAGCAGGGAAGACCACGACGATCAAGATGCTCTGCGGGCTGATTGGAGCGTCGAGTGGGGAGATGGAACTGGCGGGCGAGCGTGGCCGATTGCGATCGAGTTTTGTGCGGCAACGGATTGGTTACATGTCGCAGAAGTTCTCGCTCTATGACGACCTGACGATTGAAGAGAATCTCGACTTCTTCGCCGGCGTTTACCAGGTGCCGCTCGCCGAGCGCGAAGAGAAGAAGCGTTGGGTGCTCGAAGTTTCCGGTCTGGAAGGGCGCGGCGATTTGATGACGGGCAGTTTGCCCGGTGGTTGGAAACAGCGCGTCGCTTTTGGCGCATCGGTGATGCACGAACCGTCGGTGTTGTTTCTCGACGAGCCGACCTCCGGGGTTGATCCACTCGCGCGGCGTGCTTTCTGGAAGATGATCAATAGCTTCGCCGATCGTGGTGTCGCGGTACTGATCACGACGCACTACCTCGAAGAAGCGGAGCAGTGCAATCGACTCGGATTCATGGTCGCGGGTGAGTTGGTCGCCGAAGGGACGCCGTCAAGTGTGAAGGCCGAGCAGGGTGGTCACTTGCTGGAGTTGATCACGAATCAACCGCAGGAAGCGGCGGAGTTGTTGAAACGCAATCGAGAACCGTGGCGCGTTTCGCTCTTCGGAGATCGGCTGCACGTGATCGTCGACGAAGAAGTCGAGAGCGGGATTCGCGGAGTGCGCGAGCAGCTTCATACCGCCGGCATTCAGGTGTTGCGGGCGTATGAAGAGCCTTACTCGCTTGAAGACGTCTTTATCACGGTCGTGGAAAAAGTGCGCAAGCGAAACGGCAACTAGCGGAGAGCGAAGGAGTCAATCATGAAAAAGATACTGGCACAGGCAGGCAAAGAGTTGAGGCAGTTTTCGCGCGACCGTTTAACTGTCACGCTCGCTCTCATACTTCCCCTGGTCCTGATGTGGCTAATCGGAATGTCGATTTCGTTGTCGGTGACCGACTTGCCGCTAGCGATTAAAGACATGGACCAGTCGCCGTTGTCGCGGCAGTACGTGGAGACGTTGGGAGTGTCGTTGACGTTTCGCGTCGTGCCGCCTGATGCGACTGGACCAGTCGAGTCGGTGCTCGACAAAGAAGAGGCGCGCGCCGTCGTGATCATTCCGGAGAATTTCGGTCGCGATTTGCAACGAGGTGAGTCGCCCGAGGTGCAGTGGTTGATCGACGGCACTGACGCAAACACGGCGAATCTCGTTCGCGGAAATGCTGCTGCGTTGACGCAGGCTTTCAACAGCCGGTTTAGCGTCAATGCCGCGCCCGCGATTCAGCCTCGCATTCGTTACTGGTTCAATCCCGGACAGGATTCGGATCAATACATCGGACCAGCCATATTCGCGGTTGGACTCGCGCTGTTTCCACCGTTGCTGGCGGCGCTTGCGATGTCGCGTGAAGGAGAGCAGAAGACGATCCTTCAGGTTTATGTTTCGAGCATCAAGGCCCACGAGTATTTGCTCGGCAAGATCCTCGCGTACATGACCGTCGCGATCGCGCAGTGGATCCTGACGTTTGTTTTCGCCGTGTTTCTGTTCGGGATCTGGTTCAAGGGAGATCCGATACCGCTGCTCGTCAGTTCGCTGTTGTATTTGTTCTGCTGCGTGGCTTTCGGCGTGATGATTGGCGCGACTATTCCCGACCAGGCGGCGGCGATTCAGGCTGTGCAGAATGTTTGTTTCCTGCTGTCGTACCTGCTGTCTGGTTTTGTGTTTCCGATTGCGAACATTCCCGCGAGTATTCGTTGGATTTCGAGCCTCGTTCCGGCGCGTTATTTCGTCGAGATGTCGCGCGATGCGTTTGTTCGTGGTGGTGGCTGGGCGGCTGTGTGGCACGTGCCGGTCGTTTTGGCGGTGCTTAGTGCGGTGTTCTTTTTGCGCACGTGGATCGTGATGCGCAAGATGCAGGTGGAAGCGTAGAGGTGGATGGACCATGAAAACGTTAATCAACAAATTACTTAACTGGCGGTTGTGGCCGTTGTGCCTGAAAGAGCTGCGGCAGATTCGACGCAACGGCAAGCTCGTGGCGATGCTCGTCATTCCGCCGACGTTGAACCTGGTGTTGCTCGGGTTTGCGATGAATCCCGAAGTGACGAACTTGAAGCTGGGTGTCGTCGACGAGAGTCGATCGGCGGAGAGCCGTGAAGTTGTGTCGGCGTTTAGCGAGAGCCGTTCATTTCAGGTTCACCGCAGTTACCAATCCACGGAAGCGTTGGGCCACGCGTTGAGCGCGGGCGAACTCGATGCGGGTTTGGTGATCCCGTCAGACTTCGCGAAGCGGCGGATGAACGGCGAGACAGCGGAGATACAGATACTCGTCGACGGCGTTAACTCGAACACGGCTGCGATTGCGGGTGGATATGCGACGCGGATCGTGTCGGCGCTTAATCAGAAGGTGACGGTGGTGCAGGGTGTTAATGGCACGCCGTCTAGCGCGCCGCGTGGTGGTGCGTTGTCGCGTGTGCTGTTGCTGTACAACCCGGGTTTGAAGAATTCGTGGTTCATCGTTACCGGGATGATCGGGATGCTGCTGGTGATGCTTGGCATCGGCGTGTCGTCGTCGGCGATGGTGAAAGAGAAAGAGGTCGGGACGATCGAGCAACTGCTGATGACGCCTGCTGATGGCGCGGAGATCATCGTCGCGAAGATTGCGCCGATATTTTTGTTGCTTTCGCTGGATATTGGATTGTCGGTGGGCGTCGGTTATCTCGTGTTTGATTTGCCGGTGCGCGGGAGTTTGTTGCTGTTGTATGTGTCGGGAATGCTTTGTGTGCTGTCCGGGATCGGCATCGGGACGATTATCGCGACGTTTACGCGTTCGCAGCAGCAGGCGCAACTGCTCGGGTTCTTCGTCACGCCGCCGTTGTCGATGCTTTCCGGCGCGACGACGCCGATCGAAGCAATACCGGAGTGGTTGCAGCCTGTTACTTACCTGAACCCGGTGCGGCACTTCGCGTCGCTCGCGCGTGGCGTGATGTTGAAGGGGGTCGGTCTCGAGGTGGTCTATCCGAACTTGTTGACGTTGCTGCTCTTCACGGTGGTGTTGATGGGCGTGAGCACGTGGCGGTTTAGAAAGCAGTTGAACTAGGAGCGTGGCGATGAGTGAGACGACTATCCAGGCATTAGCGTCAGAGACGCTCGAGGCAGAAAAGCAGCGCGTCATGGTCCTGCTGATCATCGCGGCGGCTTTGGCGATGTTTGCACTCGTGCCGCCGGGTTATCTCGGTACTTATTTTGAGCGAGTCTTTCACGGGCAGACGGATGTCTTCATGTTGTGGCGCTTCTCCGTGTTGGGTGGGCTGGTTTGTTGCCTGCTCGCGGAACGGCTGTTGTTAACGTATCTGATCGAGAAGGTTCCGACGGCTTACCGGTACATTACTGCTTTTGTTGAGACCAGCAGTCCTACGGCTGGAATGCTTGTGGCTGCGAGTTTTACGGACGCTGCATCGCCGATCTCGGAAGTTCCCGTGTTTATCTATCCGTTGTTTATTGTGCTGTCGGCGATGCGTTTGAGTTTTGCGTTGTCTGTGTTTACGGGCGCGGTGGCGTGTGTGCAGTATTTATGTGTTCAGATCTTTTATCTGCAGAGTGATCCGGTATATAGACCGGCGCACGTTAGTAAGGGCATGTTCCTGTTGCTGCTCGGAGTTGTGACTGGCGTGGTTGCGGTGCAGATCAGGAAACGGTTGGTTGAAGCGTGCAAGGCCACTGATGAGCGCAACCTGATTGCGCGGATGTTTGGGGAGCACTTATCAGCGGCGGTGGCGGCGCAGCTTCTCGCGCAGGGAACTGATTTGCGCAGTGAGAAGAAGACTGTTTGTGTGATGTTTCTCGACATTCGAAATTTCACGACGTTCTCGGAGAGTCGAAATCCAGAGGAGGTGGTTAGCTATCTCGAGAACCTGTTTAGTTTCATGATTGAGATCGTGAACCGGCATGATGGGATAATCAATAAGTTTTTGGGTGATGGATTCATGGCTGTGTTTGGAGCGCCGGTGTCGAATGGGAACGACTCGGTTAACGCGGTGAATGCGTCGCGCGAGATTCTGTCGCGTTTGAATGTTGAAATCGAGCAGGGAAATCTGCCGCCGACACGCATCGGCATCGGCTTACACTCCGGCGACGCTGTGACGGCCACGATCGGGTCGAACTTGCGCAAGGAGTACACTGTCATCGGCGATGTCGTAAACCTTGCCGCGCGGCTTGAAAAACTGAACAAAGAATTCGGCTCACAGCTTCTGATCTCGGACGAAGTCCGAACCCACCTCCTCGGCAACGCCGGCGACGCCGTCCCCATGGGCCAGGTCGACATCCGCGGCCGCGCGAACCCGATCGCGGTGTACCAGTTGGCGTGAGCGACAGCAAGTCCGCTATCATTCGGCAAGAACGGAGGAATCATGGCAACGGCGAAAGAGCACATTGCTGAAGTTATCAAGCGTCAGCCTGACGATAGTTCCTATGATGACATTGTCCGCGAGCTCGCCTTTGATCTGATGGTGCAACGCGGTCTCAAAGACTCAGACGAGCGACGCACGATCTCCAATGAAGAAATGGAGCATCGGATAAAGAATTGGCAGAAATAAACTGGACTCGGGAGGCAGAAATTTGGCTGCGGGACATTTATAACTACATCGCCGCTGATGATCCCGATGCCGCCACGCGAACGATCACCGAGATCTACGAAAAGACACAGCTACTAAAAACTCATCCACGGATCGGCTATCGATACGAACCTGAACACTCACGCGAGGTTCGTATTCTTCTCCACGAGCACTATCGAATCACTTACCTAATAAAGCCGGAAGGTGACATCGATATCATCGGTGTCTTTCACGGCGCTTTAGACATCGATCGATATTTTCTCTAAGTCTTACTCGCCGATGATCTTCACGAGCACGCGTTTCTTGCGGCCGCCGTCGAACTCGCCATAGAAGATCTGTTCCCAGGGGCCGAAGTCCAGTTGTCCACGGGTGATGGCGACGACGACCTCGCGGCCCATTACTTGTCGCTTGATGTGGGCGTCGGCGTTATCTTCGCCGGTGCGGTTGTGGTGATATTGGCTGACGGGTTCGTGAGGGGCGAGTTGTTCGAGCCAGGTTTCGTAGTCGTGGTGAAGGCCGCTTTCGTCGTCGTTGACGAAGACCGACGCGGTTATGTGCATCGCATTCACGAGGGCTAAACCCTCAGCAACACCACTCTCGCGCAAGCACTCCTCAACCTGCGGCGTGATATTGATAAACGCCCGCCGCCCCGGCACGTTGAACCACAGTTCTTTACGATAGCTCTTCATCTAGTTTGCTCCGGTCTTCGAACACACGCCGGCGACGATCTCATACGATCGAATCCGCGCGCGGTGGTCGTAAATGCTGCTGACGATCATCAACTCATCCGCGTTTGTTAACCTCAAAAATCCTTCCAACTCACGGCGCACTGTTTCAGCCGAACCGGCGATTGAATACTTCAACATGCGCAAAGCCTGGTGCTTTTCGACAGGCGTCCAGTAGTCGTCAATGTTCTCGATCGGCGCCTGGAGTTTGCCGCCTGTGCCACGGACGAGGTTGGTGAACGACTGTTGGATCGTGGTGAAAAGCCGACGAGCCTCTTCGTCCGAATCAGCAGCGACGACGTTGACACCAACCATCGCATACGGCTGGTCCAATTGTTTCGAAGGCTTGAATTTCTGGCGGTAGATACTTAGAGCGGTGAACAACGCATCAGGCGCGAAGTGTGAGGCGAACGCATAAGGAAGCCCAAGCGAAGCGGCGAGTTCAGCGCCGTACGTGCTCGATCCGAGGATCCAGATTGGAACCTCAGTCCCAGCGCCAGGAACAGCGCGCACCGCTTGTCCAGGTTTCGCTTCAGCCAGAAAATGCTGTAACTCGACAACATCCTGAGGAAAGTCATCAGATCGCCTTGGATCGCGACGCAGCGCACGCAAAGCTAGCGGATCTGTCCCCGGCGCCCGGCCAACTCCTAAATCGATTCGCCCCGGATAAAGCGATTCGAGCGTGCCGAACTGTTCCGCGATCACAAGCGGCGCATGATTCGGGAGCATGATCCCACCCGAACCGACGCGAATCGTCGACGTCCCGGAAGCTAAATATCCAATCAGTACAGACGTAGCCGCACTGGCGATGCCCGTCATGTTGTGATGTTCGGCGACCCAGTAGCGCGTGTAACCAAACCTTTCCGCGTGTTGCACGAGATCGAGGCTCTTCCGCAACGCCTCGCGTGGTGTTTCACCAAGAATGACGGACGCAAGATCGAGTATCGAGACAGGAACCATGATTGCTCCAAATTATACTATCGCCGCCCCAGCAGTCTCAGTTTACAATCTCTGTCGTACACTTCTGACTGACACACTCGAAAGGACCCAAGCCCTCATGCGTAAATTCTCGTTCATCAGCGTATTCATAATTCTCATCGCATTCGCGTGTGCGACCCTCGCACAGCAGCCATCATTCAACAAAAACGAGTTTGTCGCGCGGCGGGCGAAGCTGTTCGAAAAGATGCCTGACGGGATCGCCGTGATCTTCGCCGCCAAAGATCAGCACTATCCGCTCAAGTTTCGCCAGGCGCCTGATTTCTATTACCTGACCGGAATCGAAGAAGCGGGTGCCGTGCTCGTGATGATTGGCGCGAACAAGACATCGTTTCTGTTTGCGCCGAAGCGATCCGAGGCCCAGCTTCGCGCAGACGGTCCGGGCATCTGGCAGTTGGAAAAGAGAGAAGAAGTTTATGGCCTGACGCGCGTACAGCCAATCGAAGAGTTTCTGCCGATGTTTCCGTTCTGGGCGCCGCGCGCCAAAAAGCTCTACATGCTCACGGGCTCGCAAGGCAACGTGCAGAATGCGCGCGAAGAGCTTGACTACTTCGAACTCGTCGGAACGACGCAATCGATCTTCGGCGGCGTCCCCGAATCGAAAAAGGCGATCACCCTGATTCAGCAACTTGCTCCACAACTGGCGTTAGAACCGTTGAACCCGATCCTGGACGAGATGCGCTGGGTCAAATCACCTTACGAGATCGAATTGATTCGCAAGAGTTCCGAGATCGGAGCTGAAGGCGTGAAAGAGGCAATGAAGGGGACGCGACCCGGAATGTACGAGTACGAACTCGAAGCGGCCGCACGGTACATTTACACGAAACGCGGCGCTCGCGGCGATGCGTTCAGACCCATCGTCGCTTCTGGTCCAAACACGACGATCCTGCATTACTCGGCAAACAATCGCCGCATGATGGATGGCGACATCGTCTACATGGATTACGGCGCAGACTACGAATACTACACTTCCGACATCACGCGAACCTGGCCCGTCTCCGGCCGTTTCACACCCGATCAGGAAAAGATGTACCGCTGCATTCTCGAAGCGCGCGACGCGATCGTCGCCGCAATGAAACCGGGAGTGACGCTCAATCAACTAAGAGACGTCGCCGGAGAAGTCTACAAGAAGCACGGATACGATAAAGAGTTTCGGGAAGTCGGACGATATATCGGCCACACAGTTGGACTCTCCGTGCATGATGTTCTCTCCTCGGATTTCAACCGTCCCCTCCTGGCCGGAGTCGTCTTCAACGTCGAGCCGTTACTCGAGAGCGCAGACAAGAAGATTCACATGCGCCTCGAAGACACCGTGCTGGTCACGCCGACCGGCGCCGTAAACATGACGGCCGGCGTACCAGCCGCCCTCGACGAAGTCTACGCGCTGATCCGACAAAGAGGACTCAGCTCGTTATGAGTAAGCGGACGGGGAGACGCGGAGAGGGAGAGACGCGGCGACGCGGGGAGTTGCATCGATACTTCCCGTCTCCCCGTCTCCGTTTCCCCCATCCCCCCGTCCCCCTTACGGCGCTGGAACCGCGTACTTAATCACGCGGTCGCGGGCGACGACGAAGAGTTCGTTTTTGTCGTTTAAGACCATGCCAAAAGCGACGCCCTTCTGCTTGATGACGTTTAGATAGCGGCCATCCGCGTCAAAAATCTGAATGCCCTTGATGTCGCCGACGTACACGCGGCCGTAGCCATCCACGGCGATCGAATATGGCGCGCGAAACTGACCGGCCTGATCGCCGCTGCTGCCAAAACGATTCATATATTTCCCGTCGCGCCCGAACTTGAAAACACCATTGTTGAATCTGCCGAGCGCGTAGATAGAACCCGATCCGTCAACCGCCACTCGCATGCTCAACTCTGAATCGCCACTCGCGCCGCTGATCGCCTCGGGAATAGCGCGCACAAGTTTGCCGTTTGCATCGAATATGACGATGTCGTCACGATTTCTGTGCAACGCAGTGACTACTCCACCATCCGCTCCCACTGACACGTCGTCAAAGCCGTTTCGTTCATACTCGATCTGGCCGAACTTCTCGCCGGTATCGCCTCGATAAAGCAAGACACCGCCACCACTCACGACATAGACTGTGCCTTTGCGATCGGCAGCGAGGCCGCGCAGAAGCGTCTTCCGATCGCCAATGCTCCATTGACTCAGAAACTTGCCGGTAGGATCGAAGACTTGAATCCGTCCGCCCTGGTATTCGCCCACATAGATTCGTCCCTCGCCGTCGACGCCGATACTGCGCGCGTCGTTGAACATTCCCGGACCGATGCCCTCGCTGCCAAAGGCGAGCAACTCATTCGCGTAGCCGGGTTCTTTTGGCGGACGGGACGGAGTGGAAGGAGTGCCGCCCCGGCCGGGCGTAGTGGGCGGCTCCTTAACCGTGCGGCTGACAGAATAAAATGCCGGCGCTAATATCCCGAGAGCGACAAGCCCGATGATGACTACGACAAAGATCGGAATCGCCACCAGCAACCAGATCCACTTAGGCGCTTTGCCGCCTGAAAGCCCGAGTTGAATGCGGACCACCTGGGCCGGCCGTCCCACGCGTTCGTCCGGGGCGATCAACTGGCTATGACAATAATCGCAACGTAGTCTCGTTTGGGCAGCCTGGTAGGGATCTGACGAGCGCTCGAATGCTACGGGCGCTCCACACTTGGGACAATCGAAGGTTTGTGGCATATGTATTTTAGCGACGTTGATAGCTACCGTGGAGCTTCGAAGATTATGCGTAAATTAAAAATAGTTGCAATCGCGATCTTTTTACAACTGCAATTTGGCGGCGCGGCTTACGTGCTGGCCCAAAACGAAAATGTCACTCGCCCGGAAACACTGCGCGGCTCGGTGACGCCCGAACGCGAATGGTGGGACCTGCTGCATTATCACCTGCAAGTCGAATTCTTGCCTGACACCAAACGTCTGAAAGGCTCAAACACGATCACTTTCAAGACTCTAAAACCCGGAAACAGGATGCAGATCGATCTGCAGCCGCCGCTGGCGATCACTAAGATCAACCACGGCGCGTCGCAGCCGAAGTTCGAGCGCGAAGGAAACGTCTATTGGATCACGTTTGAGAAGAACCTTCCGCAGGGAGTCGAAGACAAGATCGAGATCTTCTACGAAGGCGTTCCCGTGGTCAGTAAGAACCCGCCGTGGGTCGGTGGGATAACGTGGGGAAGGGACGATCTCGGCGAGCACTTCATCGTCACCACGTGCCAGGGTATCGGCGCAAGTATCTGGTGGCCCAACAAAGATCACGGCGCTGACGAACCCGATCGCGGCATCCAGATCAGCGTGACCGTGCCGGAACAACTGACAGCAGTTGCCAACGGCCGCCTCAAGAAGACGGACCACGACGTTGCTGCTAAAAAGAAGACGTATCACTGGGAAGTCCGGAATCCGATCAATAACTACGGCGTCAACGTCAACATCGCCAACTACACGCACTTTTCCGACAAGTACCGGGGCAAGAACGGCGTGTTGGATATCGATTACTACGTCCTGCCCCACCAAAAGGAAGCCGCGCTCAGGCAATTCAAGGAAGTCGCCCGCACGCTCGAAGCGTTCGAGCATTGGTTTGGCAAGTATCCGTTTTATGAAGACAGCTACAAGTTGGTGGCGGTTTCGTATCCGGGAATGGAGCACCAAAGCTCGGTTACTTACGGCAACTGGTTCAGGAATGGATACCTGCAACGCGATCCATGTAGCTGTGGAGTCGGCTTCAAGTTTGATTTCATCATCGTCCACGAAACGGCGCACGAGTGGTTCGGCAATAACATCTCGATGAAAGATGCTGCCGACATGTGGATTCATGAAGGTTTCGCGAATTACTCGGAAAACTTGTTTGTCGAATATCACTTCGGGAAGAAAGACGCGGAAGACTACGTGGTCGGCACTCGTCGAGGCATTCGCAACGACCGCCCGATCATCGGCGTCTACGGAACAAACAGACAAGGCTCGGGAGACATGTATCCCAAAGGCGGAAACATGCTCCACACGATTCGTCATATCATCAACGACGATGCGAAGTGGCTCGCGATCCTGCGCGGGCTCAACGCTGATTTCTGGCACCAGACAGTTACGACCCAACAGATCGAATCGTACATCGCGACGAAAGCCGGTCTCGATCTCAGCAAAGTATTCGATCAGTACCTGCGCACGACGAACATTCCCCTGTTGCGCTACAGCGTGAACGGCAAGACCGTGTCATTTAACTATGAAAGAGTCGTTAAGGGATTCGCGATGCCGCTTCGCGTGACGATCAACGGCAAAGAGATGGTGATCAAGCCGATTGAGGCCAAACAGACTCTCGATTTTCCCGAGGAGATCAAGACGTTTGAGGTCGATCGCAACTTCTACATCGAAACAGAAAAAAGCGATTCGTGAGGTTTTCCGTAGTGGCCGAGGCCGCGCGGAAATAGTTAAGGAGAAATGATGAAGACTGTCATCATCATTGTGGCCGGCATCATTGCCGTCATCGCATTGCTTGGCGGCATCGTGGCCCTGATCGGTTCGAGACTGCCGCAGACGCACGTCGTGTCTCGTTCAATTGTTCTCCGCAAATCTCCGCAGGATGTTTATGCCGTTGTGCGTGATTTCGACTCCGCGCCCACCTGGCGATCCGATCTCAAACAACTCGAAGTCGACCGCCACACAAGCGGACCTGTTCGCTTCCGTGAAGTGGCTACGCACGGGATCGTCAATTATGAACTGGTAGAAGACGTTCCCGCCCAACGAATGGTGACACGTATCCTCGATACTGACCTCGGCTATGCGGGTCAGTGGACTTACACTTTCGCCGCTGAGAATGGCGGCACGCGAGTGACGATCAGAGAAGACGGAGAAGTCTCAAACGTGCTCTTTCGCTTCATGTCCCGCTACGTCTTCGGCCAAACGTCGACCATCGATTCTTATCTGACCTCACTGGCGAAACGCTTCGGCGAAGAAGCCGTGCTGCAGTAATCGTCTCCCGCTAAAGCACTTTAGTAGAAAGCTCCAAAATACCAAATCGCTGGTATTCCCGCCTTGCTCCCTCGCGCGTAAGCTTTCGCTAAACAAGACTTTCGCAGTAAGGAGTAAACATGAAGTACGGTACGAGCATGAGGGTGGTGTCGATCATGTATGCCGTCATTCTGGCGGCTGGGTTTGTTAACGCACAGGAACTCCGGGGGACAAATACGAAAGACGGCGCCAAGCAGGCTGAGAAATCCGCCAAGGTGCTGAACGAGATCATGGGCACGCCTGACAAGGGCATTCCTCGCGACCTGCTCGAAAAGGCAGAGTGTGTGCTTGTTTTTCCGGACGTGATCAAGGGTGGATTCATTGTCGGCGGACAGGGCGGGCGTGGTGTTGCGAGTTGCCGCACGGCGACAGGCTGGTCTGCTCCGGCTTATTTCGAGATCAAGGGCGGGAGCTTTGGTTTGCAAATCGGCGGGCAGTCGACTGACTTTGTTCTGTTGGTCATGAATGAAAGCGGGATGAAGAGCTTGCTGTCTGACAAGTTTGAGTTGGGTGGTGAGGCTTCGGTCGCTGCCGGACCGGTGGGACGAACGGCCAGCGCAACCACGGACGCGAAGATGGATGCGCAGATACTTTCTTACTCGCGTAGTAAGGGACTGTTCGGCGGCGTTTCGCTCAAGGGGTCGGCCATTTCACCGGACAAGAGTGACATGGAAGGCACCTATGGCAAGGGCGTAAAGGCCGACATGATCCTTGCGGCAGCCAAGACTCGCGCTCCACAGGAAGTGCAAGTGTTTCCGAATGCGCTGGCGCAATACTCAGCGCGCACTAAGCAGTAGCAAGAGAGAGTTCGGAATACTTAACGCACGAGAGCTTCGTGCTTCAGTCTATCCGCTTCGACCCAATCTTTCGCCGAAACGAATGATTGGCTGTCGTAGATCAGCACGATTGTTCCGACCGGCAAGTTGCGGCTCATCTCAACCGCGGCAGACATCGGAATGCGCACGCAACCGTGACTCTGGGCCGAATGAGGCACGGAAGGATTCCCGTGAATCGCGATCCCGTCGCTGAAGTAGCTGGGATAATAGAGCAGGCCAAGTGGTGACTTTCTCCAGCCTGCGATCTTGTTGTAGATCCGGAAACGTCCGCGCGGCGTGTACGCCAGTCCTCGATTTCCTTTTTCGTTGTACTGCTTGTTGCTGCCGGTCGAGACCGGAAGGATCTTCTTGATCGCGCCGTCATCGCCAACCAGCAACAGCACCTGCCGATCGACGTCAACTTCGACGTGCGCATAACCCGGATCTTTCGGTTCCGGCGCTTCGGCGCTCATGATCGCGTCGAACTCACTCCGCGTGAGTTGTCCGGTGATCTTGCGTCCTTCCCATTTCTGAAAGACCGCCAATCCGCTTCGTGTTGTGCTGTCGATCGAGCCGTCGACTGGTCCAGTGGAATAACCCATCTCCGCCAGCCGTTGTTCGGCGCTTTTCAGTTCAACCCGCGTAAGTGAACGATTGGCCACGCGCCTTTCGCGCTTCGCCTGGGCGGCAGATTCGACTGGTAATAGTGAAAGAAGACCGAGACTAAGAAGAATTGCTACTGCGAGTTTATGTACGGTGTTCACAACAACCCCCTCCAACTGTAACGCGTAAAAACACCTTAAAGGGGAATGTCGTCGCTAAATAATCTACGCCGCGGGACTTCGAAGGTCAACGACTAAGTTTGTCTCGGCGATCCCTGATGAACTCGGCGATCTCCGCGGTTCCCCTGCGACCTCTGCGTTTCCTTCATAATTCACGCAGAGAACATTGAGAGACGCAGAGGGCGCAGAGGGTCTCTAGTTGACTAAGACGGCCTTGTAATTGCATAAACAGTCGCGACGATCAGCCCCGGCACTGGTAGAAGTCTATAATTGCGTGCACTATTAATGACGAGGCGAATCGTTCTCATACTGCTTGTATTAGTTACCGCGGGCGTGGCTGTCTGGGCGGCCCTCCGTTTTGTCCGGCCCAGGTTGCACGGCTTGCGGGCCAACGATTCCGCCGGTATCGAAAACACCGCGGCGCCTGATTCGTGGGCCGATGCCGTCGAACAGGTCAAAGCCGATCGCGGTGAACCCGCAGGCACCAGCGCTCGCGTCGAAACACCACCCGAACTCAAACACTACAGCGAACGACACTGGTTTCTCGCCACGCAAGTTGCAGAAGTGGCGAAACACAAGGTCGACACGTGCCAGGACTACATGGACCTGGCGGCGATGATTCAGCGCGGCGAGATGGTCACGCTTCCGGCGATCACTGACTCGTACGTGCTGTTTGGTATCGGCGAACGCGCTAATGAAGATCCATTTTCAAGATATGAGGGCGATCGCAGCATCGACCTTTACGACCAGCCGCAACTGGACGCCGCTTATAAACAACTCGACGCGAAACGCGCGCAACTCGAAGCGGAAATCGCCTCGCTCAAGAGCCAGGCGACGAAGCTGACCAAACGCGAACGCGCTAAACGCAACGAGTTGCAAAAACAGATCACGGCGTCACAAGCAGATCTGAATTCGATCGCGGAAGATAGAGATCAACTCGACGAGTTCTACGGTCATACCGGGAGCCGGCAACAACTGTTTGGCGATTACGAGGCGTTAAAAGCGTTGGCCCGAAACTTCGCCGGGCGATCGTACGACATCGACAATGCCGCGGATCGACAGGCGATGAAGATCCACATGTTGAGTTCGCTGCGGCCGCCGGCTATGAAGGTTCTCGAAGAAGTTGCGTCTGCGTATCACATGCAGTTTGGCCGCAGGTTGCCGGTGAGTTCGCTGGTGCGGCCGGAGCAGTATCAACGTGCTTTGCGGCGCGTGAATCGCAACGCGATTATGATCGACACGCCGCCGCATTCGACCGGCCTCGCGTTCGATATCGATTTTCGTTACATGTCCGGCGCGGAACAGACGCTGGTGATGGACGAACTCGCGCGTTTGAAAAGGGAAGGACGTATTGAGGTGATTCGCGAGAGCAACGCGAATTATCATGTGTTTGCGTTTATCGACGGCACGCGGCCGCCCGACGACTTGATCACAGCATCACTTGAAGAAGCCCGCGGTGGGCCGGTGCAACAAGCGCATCACGCGCCGAAAAAAGCGGCTAATGTCAGCAGCAGGAAAGCGTCGAAACGAAGCGTAAAAGCACGAAAAACACAGCGATCCCGCGCGAATGTGCGTCAAAATCGCCGCCGGCGTGGCTAGTTTTGGGCTAACTTCTGAGAAAAAACGTCGAACCGTGGGCGTTGTTCGTGCATCGCATAGCACGAACCCCCGGCAAGCAGACCTCACTCGCGAAAGTAATTAGGAACGTGTTTATGAAGAATCGTAAAGTTCATCTCCTGGTAATTATTGCTGCGCTTGCGGTGGTTGTTGGGTTTGTCTCACTTGGCGCTCGTGGCAGCGGTGGTCAAGCACCGGCGCCTGCAAAAAAGAGTCAGTCGCCCGTTAAGGCAACCGCTTTGACGAAGGAGACAAAGGCAAAAATATCGTCTACCACGTCGGCGGCAGCGACGCGTAACCTCACGCTCAGAGATGAACTGAACTGGACCTTCGGCGGCAAACAACAGCGCGGGTGGTATCTATACGATTCACTACTCGCGGTGACTCTGAATTCTGATGACGCTCCGATCGGCGACGAATTCGCCGAAGCGATTGAAAAGTGGCAGAAGCGACGTGGTTTGAGCGCGAGCGGCGTGCTTGACGAGACGTCGTGGATGGCAATGGTCTCGCATTGGCAGGGAAACCGGCTCAAGAACCGCGCGACTGCGACGCCGGACCAGTTGGTACTGGCGCCGTCGTCTGATTTTTACGATCCGAGTCGAGCTGATGAGTTGCGCCAGGTCGAACGCAAGACGTATGAAGCTTACAAACGGATGATTGCAGCGGCGATCGCCGATCCGGAACTCAATCTCGCGCAGATTTCAGCCGGTGAGCTTGCGCCGAAAGAGAAGTTCTTCAAGATCATCTCTGCGTATCGCTCGCGTGAGTACCAGGAGATGTTGCGGCGCAAATCACCAAACGCCGGCAGCGCCGGACTCGCGGTGAACAACAGTCCGCACTTCACCGGACGCGCGCTGGACATTTATGTGGGCGGCGATCCGGTCGACACAAAGGATGCAAACCGCGCCATCCAGGTCAACACGCCGGCCTATCGCTGGCTGGTCCGCAATGCCGAACGCTTCGGCTTCCGCCCGTACTTCTACGAGCCATGGCATTGGGAGTACGTGAAGTAAGCAGGTGCTAACTCTGCGTTCCTCTGCGTCTCTGCGGTGAATCAAGCCAAGCACGATAACCGCACAGAAACACAGAGAAGTGTTCTTTAAGGTTATTGAGCAGACTTTTGTGGAAGTGCCTGGTCGATGGCGTCTCTTAGTTTGTCGCCACTGCGGCCGGCAGTGTAACCGCCCCAGTGCTTGATGACGCGGCCGTCGCCGTCGATCACGAGAGTCTGCGGAATTGAGCTGCGTCCGTTCATCAACGTTCGGGCCATGACACCGTCAGCCCAACCCAGTCGAAACCCGAAACTAACCTGACGCAGAAACTTGTTCACCTCATCTGAAGACTCATCAGGATCTTCGGTCGTCAACGCGATGAACTCCACCTCGCGTCCTTCATAACTCTTCCGCACCCTTTCATACTCCGGAACTTCCCGGCGGCATGGACCACACCACGAGGCCCAAAGATTAATCACCACCACTTTGCCGTGAAAGTCCGCGAGACGGAAGCTGCCTTTACTGATCCCTTTGATCTCCCTTTCGAGCAAATTCTCAGGCAGGAAGAGAAGTGGAGCAGCAGCCGGCTTTGGACGCGGAGCAGGTTCCGGATTCGGATTCAACGATGGTTGAATCGGTGGGTTGTATGTCGGTTGAGGATTAGTAATTCTTCTTCCGGATTGCGAGACAACATCGCTTGACCCGACGAGCAGAAGAACCAGCAGTGGGAGTAGTCGTTTCATGATCGTTAAGGCTTAATTCGTATAGTCCCCGCGTTGCTGACTTGTGCGTGAGCTTTGATCCTGATCGCGCAAGTCCCGTGAGCAAGGGCGATACGTTAACCCAGGTTCGCGCCGGATACAACGTCGAACGGTCGAATACGGTGGTGTCGCCTGCTCTGCGTTCCTCTGCGTCTCTGCGGTGAACCTGGCGCAAAACAAGTAAACCGCAGAGACGCGGAGAACACACGCGGTCAGATTAGACGACTGTCAAAGTAACGCGATATTGTCTTGCGAAAGAACGGTCGGCTATCATCACGCGTCAAATCCACGAAAGGTTCCAACATTCAGACGTGAAACATCTGTTCTCCCTCTTCTTTATGTGCTGTGTGTTCGTCGCGGGCTATGCGCAACCCGCACAGCAAAACGAATTGCGCATCATCGACGCCCATACGCACACCGATTTTTCCGGTGGACCGGAACGGACTAGCGGAATCGCCAAGACCGAAGCTCAGTATTTCAAAGAGTGGCAGGAAGCAGGCGTGGTCGGCGCGGTAGCGCATACCAGCCCGATCGGAGCTAACTTTCACAACCTGAAAGATCGGAACGTTATCTATTGCGCCGGCGTTGGCGTGACGATCGATGCCGCTGGAATCGAAACCGGGCTGAAGTCTGGCAAGTATGGCTGCATCAAGATCTATTTGGGTTACGTCCATCGCTTTGCTTACGACCCGGCATACCGCGTTATCTATAGACTCGCCGAGAAATACGACGTTCCCGTGGTCTTTCACACTGGCGACACGTATTCAGCGCGGGCGAAGGTGAAATATGCCGATCCATTGACGATCGACGAAGTCGCCGTGGACCATCCGCGCGTTAAGTTTGTCATCGCTCACTGCGGCAATCCGTGGATCGAGTCGGCCGCCGAAGTCACCTATAAGAACGCAAACGTTTTCATGGAATGCTCGGCGATGTTGATCGGCAATCTCGGGGAAATGCCACCCGAGAAAGTCGAGACTTACGTGACGAAGCCCATCGCGTGGGTATTTGGTTACCTGGAGGATCCCCGCAAGCTGATGTTTGGCACTGACTGGCCGTTGACGGCGATGAAGCCGTATTTGGAGGCCTACAAGAAAGCCATTCCACAGGAGCATTGGCAGGCCGTTTTCCACGACAACGCGGTGCGAGTTTTTAAGCTTCGCGGCTGGAAAGATCTTAAGTAGTTGGCTTCCGAAAATCCGCTGGATATATTGTGCTCGTGGCATTTGCCCCGGCTTGCAATGCATTTTGCAAGAGCATTGACAATCCGATAGGTGAGGAGTAACTTGTCGGGGAAACAACAAAGAAGCCCCCCGGTTCTGCTAGGTAACCGTGGGGCTTCGTTGACAACAGAACCCTCCGCTGCGTTTCCGTCGGCCGAGGATGCGTCGCCAGACAGCCGCATTCTAAATCGAAACACAGCGGAATCACAACTCTTTATCTATGAGGAGCCCGTGTCTTCATTGCTTGGTGTTCGTCCGTCAATGGGTCTCACAACTGCCAACAAACCGAGATGGTATGCGCTGCAAACTCATCCTCTTCAGGAAGAGCGAGCGTCTGAAAATCTTGATGCCCTGGGCGTTGAAACTTTTGCGCCGAGATACAAAGAGCAACGTTCGAATCCGCATACCGGACGCCCGGTCTATTTCACCCGATCGTTATTTCCTCGTTACCTGCTGGCGCGTTTCGCAGCAGGGCCGATGTTACGCAAAGTCTGGCTCACTCGCGGCGTCTGTAAGGTGGTGGGCTTTGGTGATGGGCCAGCTCCGGTTGGCGACGAGATCGTCGCCCTGATCAGATCGCGCATCGACAAAGATGGGCTCGTGCAACTGAATGAAGAGCTGAAAAACGGCGATGTCATTCGTCAGGGACCGTTGGCACATATCGAGGGCATCTTCGCCAGGGACATCGAAGACGGCGCTCGGGTGCAACTGCTGTTGACGGCGGTCGGTTATCAAAAGCCACGCAGCCATCGACCGAGAAAGTCTGACAACGATCGGCTAATCCCACCTGCGTTGCGATTCACGGTATAATCCTTTACGCATTTCTTGAGCGTAAAGACTTTGATGCCGGTTGCGATCGCAATCAACAACGTTAGCAAGTCATACCCGGGGGCGTTTGAACTCAAAACGTTGCTGGGTCGAACTCCGCGCAAACAACCCGTGCAGGCCGTAACCGACGTCTCGTTCGATGTGCAGGAAGGCGAGATCTTCGGACTGATCGGGCCGAATGGCGCCGGCAAGACGACGTTGACGAAGATCATCGCCACGTTGGTCCAACCCACCACCGGCAGCGTCACGGTCAAGGGTTTTGACAGTGTTCACGAGTCGCCGGCGCTGCGACGTCTGATCGGTCTTGCCGCCGCTGAAGAGCGCAGCTTCTATTGGCGGCTGACAGTCGAGCAGAACCTCATGTTCTTTGCGCGGCTGTACAGCATTCCGAAACGAGAAGCGCAGGCGCGAATTGCCCGGTTGCTGGCCCAACTCGATCTAGAGAGATCGACGCGCCAGCGATTTGGCGAACTCTCCACCGGCAACAAGCAACGGATGGCGATTGCCCGCGCGTTGCTCAACAACCCGCCGATCCTATTGCTCGACGAACCGACCCGTTCACTCGATCCACTGGCAGCGGCGCGCATGCGTTCGTTTATCGGTTCGCTCGCCACCGGCGATTCGCCTGTAACGATCCTGCTCACGTCTCATAACCTCAACGAGATCGAAGAGCTGTGCGATCGTATTGCGATTATCAGTCACGGCCGCATTCGCGAACTTGATACACCCGATCGCATTCGCACGCTGCACAAGGCACAGGAGCGAGTTCGGCTGGTCCTTGACGGAATCACCATCCAAGGCGCTGTGGACATCCTGGCATCCGCGCTCCGAGACGTGGAAGTTTCGCAGGATGGACCACGCACTGTCGTGACTTTCTTTCGCGAGATCGGCGACGATCGGCTCGATCGAGGATTGCGCGCGGTTTTAACAAACGGCACGCGCGTGGTCTCCTGCGAAACGGAGCGCGCTTCGTTGCTCGAAGTCCTGGAAACATATGAACGCGAGGAGGCCGAAAAGAAGAGCGCTGAATTATGAGACGAATCCTTTCGCTGCTGGGCCGGATGTGGGCTTTCGTGATTCGCGACTTTCAGTTGGAAGTCAGTTATCGCATGGCGTTCTTTCTGCGGGTTCTCACGATCCTGATCGTCGTGACGATCGCTTATTACGTGTCGCGCATCTTTCTGGGCCAGGCTGACCTGTTTAAAAACTGGCGCGATCCATTAGCTGCGTGGATCACCGGCCTCGCAGTTCTCAACTACTTCATGACCAACTTCTCGAGCCTCGCCACCGCGATTCGATCCGAGCAATTGCAGGGAACACTGGAGAGTGTGTTGATGACGCCGATCAGCGTCCCCGGTTTGATCGTGGCGAGTTCGACGCTGAGTTTCATCGAAGCGACACTGTATTCGTCGCTTTACCTGGTGTTTGGCGCAGTTTTCTTTGGTGTGACATACCAGGGCAGTTACTTGCTGGCGTTTCTGATCCTGATTCTCACGACGATGGTGTTCGCGTCGCTGGGGATTCTGTCGGCAAGTTTCGCGATTGTTTTTAAGAAGGGCGATCCGATCGCGGTGTTAGCAGGAACCGGCACGGCAGTCTTTTCCGGGGTCTTCTTTCCGCCCCAGTTGCTGCCGGACACGATGCAGAAAATCTCAAAGCTCCTGCCCGCCACTTACGGGCTCGAAGCAATCCGCGGCGTCCTGATTGAAAACAACGGCCTGACCGAAACGCGTGGCCCAATCGTGACCCTGCTGGTATTTCTGGTCATCCTCCTTCCGATCTCCCTCTGGATCTTCTCCCGCGCCGTCCGCCGCGCGAAACGCGAGGGCAGCCTGATCCAGTACTGACTAGCGCAAACGGCATACAAAGTTAAAGCGCGCCTAAGTCTGGGAAACTGGCGCGCTTTATCGTTCTGCTTCGCATTCGCGAAGCCTTTTTGTTTGCGGAGACAAGCTAAGGCACATGGCCTTGAACCGATCCCTACACTCTACATGGTGATGAAGTGTGAAATGTGACAGTGGCAGATCAAGCCACAACGACCCTTCAACTCAAAAAACTTATTACCCAATAGTCATGGCCCAGCACTCCATTTTGTGACATAGACCAAAAAATCTATTTTTCAGTTGTAATTCTCGGAAATAGGTCTAGAATACAGCCCGCGCAAAAGTCTGGGGAGTCTGTTGCGCTGTACCACTTTCGTTCTGCTTCGCCATATTGGCGAGGCCTTTTGTGTTTGTTTAGCCGGAGATAACTCTATGAACCCGATGCTTGATCGTTCCTCTTCCTCAAGCTGAAATAAATCATCCCAGGACTTTGGGCCAGCAGTTATTCGGACCGCGATCAAACGATCGACGGCTCAATCTAGCTGTCTCTACACGTCCCACGTCCGACGTTCGATAATTGGCGAAGTGTGTAGGCCTTAAGATGCAGCGTGACATTACGAAAGACGAGTTTGAATGCCTACTTCAGTGGCTCGATCCTGACCGAGAGAAGGCAGGATTGAAGTACGAGGAGATACGTCACAATTTATTGGACATTTTTTTATGGCGAGGGTTCAGCGATGCGGAAGAACTAGCTGATGAAACCATCAATCGAGTGACGCGGAAGTTCCCCGAATTGAAGGATTCTTACGAGGGGGATCCAAGCCATTATTTCTATGGCGTCGCAAAAAAAGTGGCTCTTGAAGCGCAAAAGCGGAAAGACAAACATCCAGTAGCACCACCGTTGGCCTTACATCCCAATCCAAATGAAAGGGAAGTAATGATGCGTTTATTGGACGAATGCCTGACGGAACTGTCTGCTGACAACCGGCACCTTATTCTGGGGTATTACAAGGGAGAGAGGACCGCCAAAATAAACAACCGGAAGCAGCTTGGGAACGAATTAAGATTATCGCAAATCATGATGCGACAACGAGTCCACCGCTTAAGAACCAAACTCAAGGCAATGTTGGAAGAACGCTGGAATCAATTGGACATTTTTTGAGAGCACTAACCAAACCGAGGATTGACCCATGTCATTCTCCGCCCGAGTCTTTCAGGTCTTAATAGCTTCTCCGTCGGACGTCATGGAGGAGCGCGAAATTGCTGTCAGGGCAATCCAGGAGTGGAATGATCTAAATTCCGCCGAGCGAGAGCTCGTGCTTTTACCGGTTAGATGGGAGACTCACTCTTCGCCAGAGTACGGCACTACGCCGCAAGAAGTATTAAATCGACAGATTGTCGATCGATCGGATCTTCTGCTGGGCATATTTTGGACTCGAATTGGAACTCCAACCGGCGCCGCGGATAGTGGCACTCTCGAGGAAATAGCACGCGTGGCAGCGCAGGGTAAACCGGTGATGCTTTATTTCTCACGAGCTATGCAAGAGCCGGATCGGATCGATTTAGAGCAACTAGCAAAGCTGCGAGACTTCAAGGCTAGAACTTATGACAAAGCACTCGTAGAGACATTTAGCTCTCATAACGAATTTCGAGAAAAGCTCGCCAAACAACTCGAAATTCAGGTCCGATCACTTACTCCGAAAAAAGCAAAAGCAGTAAGGCGTCCTCAAATCCGCAAGGTGAAAACAACCAGGTTGTATAGACCGCTCACCTGACTAAGTCAGCTTTGGACCATTCGTTTTAGCGTCAGCGCGTTCTTTACGGCCGCGCCTTCAGGATCGTTGTTGAAGTAGACAAAAACGGAAGACAACTCGCCGCGCCACTTCTTGATGCGATTGGCCCACGCACGGAGATCGCGATCCGAATACGAGCCCAAGTATTTCGCGCTCGTCGGACCATGAAAACGAATGTAAGTAAACCTCGCCGTGATCTCCGGCGGCACTTTCAGGTCCGCAAAGTCGTGAATACAAAACGCAGCCTTGTATTTTCTCAGTAACTGGTAAATCTCGGGCACAAACCACGTCTCATCGCGAAATTCAAAGACATACCTGTGCTCGCGCGGTAAAGCGCGGAGAAATTCCGCAAAGCGTGCGACGTTGACCTTCCAACGCGGCGGCAGTTGAAACAGAACCGGTCCAAGCTTCTTACCCAGGCGATCGGCCACCAGGAAAAACTTCTCCGGCGAGCTTTGCGGATCCTTGAGCTTCTTCATGTGCGTGATGAAGCGGCTGGCTTTGACGGCGAAGCAGAATTGCGACGGTGAGGCTTCGCGCCAGTTGTCGAAAGTCGCAGCGGCGGGCAGCCGATAAAAGCTGTTATTGATTTCGACTGTATCGAAGTAGCGGGCGTAGAAGTGAAACATTTCCGACGCCCGCGTGCCTTCGGGATAGAACACTCCCAACCAGTGTTTGTAATGCCAACCCGACGTCCCGATATGAACTCTTGCCACCACGGTTCGTGGTTTCAGTTGCGCGACGTTTCGGGAGACTTCGATCCGATGTACTTCTCAAACCAATCGAGATTGGCTTTCATCGCCGCTATCTGCATCTTCGGCTCGTTTGGACCATGCGGCTGGCGCGGCAGCACGAGCATGCGCGTCGGCACGCCCTGCGTCTTCAACGCGTTATAAAACTCGTAGCCCTGCGAGATCGGCACGCGCAGGTCTGACTCGCCATGTTGGATCATCGTCGGCGTGCTCACGCCTTTGACGTTGAACATCGGCGAATGCTTTTGATAGACGTCGATGCCGTCCCACGATTGTGTGCCGAAGTAGTCAGGAACAAACGACGGAATATCGGCGGTGCCGTTGAAACTCATCAGGTTCGTCACCGGCGCGCCGGCCGAAGCGGCTTTGAAGCGCTTCGTTTGCGTCACGACCCACGAAGTCATGTAACCACCGTAACTCCAACCCATCACGCCTAAACGATCGGGATCCGCAACACCCATCTGGATAACGTGGTCCACGCCCGTCATGAGATCCTGGTAGTCTCCCATGCCCCAATCCTTGATGTTCGCGCGCCGAAACTCGGTGCCGTAACCACTCGAGCCGCGCGGATTCGGCCGCAGGATCGCATAGCCACGCGCCGCAAACGTCGCCAGCGGATAAGCGCCGCGTCCGCCGAGGAACGATTGTTGAAACACGCCTGCTGGTCCACCGTGAATATTGAGAAGCAACGGCACGCGTTGGCCCGTTTGATAACCGACGGGATAAGTCAACAATCCTTCAATATCTTTTCCGTCTTTCGATTTCCAACGAATCACTTCAGTGCGTCCGATCGCCGGCAACTTCACGTCTGCATTCACGCGCGAGATCTGAACCGGATTGAAATCGGCAACTGACGCCACAAAAACATCGCCCGGAGTGTCGGAGGATTGGCGTGTTAAGCCGAACATCGTGCCCGTGTTGTTTAGATTGAAAGAGCCATAGACCGCCGGAGCAGATTTGATCTCTTCGATGCGATTGGCCGCAACGTCGACGATGTAGAGTTGGGAACTGGTTCCTTTCGTCTCGCCAAAATAGATGCGCTTGCCGTCCGGCGACCAGCCGGCGATTCCCGGGTTGCCGTCGTGCGACGCTGCGATGATCTTCGGCGCGCCACCGGCGGCGGGGAAGATCTGGATGACGCCATGCTGCGCCCAACGCGGTGGATTGTCGCTCACGAGCATCGCGATCGATTTACCGTCGGGCGAGAAGACCGGAGTCATTTCCGCCGCAGGCGTATTCGTCAACACCGTCACTTTGCCATTGGCGACTTCGACGATCGAAGCATCAGCGGTGGGCCAATCGTTCGCGATCGGTGATTTGGTATGACTGAAGACGATGCGTGAACTGTCAGCAGACCAGTCATATTCGGTCACGTTGTAGTTTGCTTCCGTGAGTTTGCGTGGCTCGCGCTTACCGTTGGCGTTCTTCTGAACGGGGAGCACGTACAGACGCGCCATCTTGATGTTTTCGTCAATCCAGCGAAAGTCGTTTCTCCCTTTATCGTTCTTTTCTTCGTCTTCCGACTTGGCATCGGTCATGCGAAACGCGATCGATCGCCCATCAGGAGACCACGCGAAATCCGCAACGCTTGTTTTCACTTCAGTCAGCGGTTCAGCTTCGCCGCCGTTGATGTTCAGAAGATAAAGATTGTTCTTGTTGTCTTTGCGGTTTGAAGTGAATGCGATCCAATTGCCGTCGGGCGACCAGCGCGGGTTAGTCGACGACTTGTCGCCGTACGTGAGCTGTATGTTTTCTTTGGTGGCGATGTTGCCGAGCCAGATCTGCGTCAGAAACTCGCTCTTGTCCGCGGTCGTCACCGCCTCAGTGACGGTGTAAACGACTCTCTTACCATCAGGAGAAACGCGCGGCGCTCCGACGGTCTTGAGTTTCACCTGCAACTCCGGGCTCCACTCTACGGTTGATTGCGCAACGCCGGCGCCGGCAAAAAGAACTACGAGAAGGGAAGCAGTAATTAGGGATTTCATCTACAGTTCTCCTGGTTGGAAGGAAATCGAATCGCTTGACGAAATGTGCGGAAGTTTTACTGCCGTGCGTAAGGAAAGTCAATGATTACGCACTGATGATCCATATTTCAGGATCGTTATGCAATAACTAGTAGTGTCTTATTGGTTCTGCGTTCTCTGCGTTCCTCGATGAACTCTATATTGGAAGTCAGTGTTTACGCAGAGATCTCAGAGCTACGCAGAGAACGCCGAGTTGAAATTAAGACAGTACCCCATTCGGCGACGGCCCAATTCGCCCCTCTTTCGCGCGTAAACTAATAACAAGGTGCACGTTGCTCGATCGGAATGTTGACCGGGAGCGCCTAGCGCGCGCGAGGTATCTAAAATACAATGCTCCAGCTTCGCGGAACCTCTAATAGCTCCCTGGGTGATGCTGTGGCGTTCCCCGCGCGTAAAAGAATTGGTCGCTATGAAATTTGCTCGCAACTCGGCGCGGGCGGCATGGGTGAGGTTTATCTCGCCAACGACACAAAACTCGATCGCAAAGTTGCCCTGAAAATTCTGCCCGCCGACGTGGTCGGAGAGAAGACCGACGCCACCAGCGATCGCGTGCGCCGGTTTATGCAGGAAGCCAAAGCCGCTTCCGCGCTGAACCATCCGAACATTCTCACCATCTACGAAATCGACGAGATCGATTGCGAACACTTCATCGCGACGGAGTTTGTCGACGGCCACACATTGCGTGATCGCATTCGTGCCGGGCCATTTCCAGCACGCGAGGCGCTGGAGGTCGGAATCCAAATCGCCAGCGCGCTTTGCGCGACCCACGACGTCGGGATCATTCATCGCGACATCAAGCCTGACAACATCATGTTGCGCCACGACGGGATCGTAAAAGTTCTCGACTTCGGTCTCGCGAAACTCACGTCCGAGCGCCTAACGAACGAAACTGACTCGATGGCGCCGACGCAACCCTTTGTCAAAACCGAAGCGGGCATGGTTCTCGGCACGACGCAGTACATGTCTCCCGAGCAAGCGCGCGGTTTCGAAGTCGACGCGCGCACCGACATCTGGAGTCTCGGCTGCGTGCTGTACGAAATGATCTCCGGCAAGCAGCCGTTTCGCGCACCGACCACGGTCGACATAATGTCCGGCATCCTGAGCCGCGAACCCGATTCGCTGCTCAAGTACCTGCCGGAAGGTCCACGCGAACTCGAACGGATCGTTTTGCGCGCGTTGCGCAAGGATCGCGAAGAGCGTTATCAGTCTGTCAAAGACTTGCTGATCGATTTGAAAGATCTGAAGCGTGAGTTCGAAACGATCCAGCAGCGAGTCATCACTTCCCAGGCGCCGTCGCTGATCTCGACTGAAGTTTCCGCAGTCCCGGACAAGTCGATCGCGGTGCTTTACTTCGAGAGCATGAACCCCGGCGACGAGAGCGACTACTTCTGCGCCGGCATCACCGAAGACATCATCACCGATCTTTCGAAGATCAAGGAACTCAAGGTCGTCTCGCGCGCCGACGTGTTTCCCTTCCGCAAAAAAGAAGTGAACACACGCCAGGTTGGCGAAGCCCTGCGTGTCAATTACATCCTCGAAGGCAGTGTGCGAACCGCCGGCAGCCGCATCCGCATCAACGCGCAACTCATCAACGTGCGTGAGGGTTATCATCTCTGGGCCGAGCGTTTCGATCGTCAAGTGGAAGACATCTTCGATCTGCAAAACGAAGTCTCGCAAAAGATCGTCGACGCCTTAAAGATCTCGTTGACGGATACCGAGCGACGGCTGCTCACGCAAAAACCAACCGACGATCTCCGCGCCTACGACTGCTACATGCGCGGCCGCGAGCTTCTGTACCTGAAAGGCAGACGCAACACCGAGCGAGCGATCCACATGTTTCAGGACGCGGTGGCGATCGATCCGAATTTTGCGTCGTCATACGCCGGCCTTGCCGAGGCGTATTCGTCGATGTACGAATGGTACGACGGGAATGCCGAGTGGCTGAGCAAAGCGATTGAGATGAACCAGAAGGCGTTGGAACTCGAGCCGACGTCTTTGGAAGCACAGTTTGGGATCGCGATGGTTTACTTCCATCATCGCCGCTTCGCCGAGTCGCAACGCGCGATCGAAGCGATTCTGAAAGAGAACTCCGAGTTTTATCCTGGCTATATCCGACTGGGAATGATGGCGGAGTTGACCAACGATCGCGAAGGCGCATTGAAGTATTACCGCCAGGCCGCAAAGTTGAAACCGCACGACGAAGACGCCTGGTTGTACCTGGCGGACGTCACTCGCAGCCTCGGCAATGTCGAAGCCGCGAACAATGCGGCGCTGAAAGTCATCGAGATCACAGCGCGGAAACTCGAAGCGAGTCTCGACGACATCATCGTCATGAGCCGTCTGGCCGAGGCGTACGCCCGTTTTGGCAGCAGGGAAGAGGCGAACGCGACGCTGAAACGCGTGCTCGAACTGGAGCCGAACGACGCTTTGGCGGTTTATAACTGCGCCTGCGCTTATGCGTTTCTGGGTGAGAATGAAGCTGCATTGGTGCTGCTGAAGCGCGCATTCGAAAACGGTTTCCGTATGGTCGGCTATTGGGCGCAGCGGGATAATGCGTTCGAGTTGCTGCGGAAAGACCCGGAATTCCAGCAGTTGTTACCGGAAATGCACTAGAAGGGGCTCTAATCATTCATATTAGTGGAGAAAGCAATGCCTAAATACGTTATTGAACGAGTTGTACCCGGCGCCAGCAAGATGTCGCCGGCAGAGTTGAAAACGATGTCCCAGCGATCGTGCAACGTGTTGAATCAACTTGGACCACAGATTCAATGGGTTCACAGCTATGTGACGGATAACAAGATCTATTGCGTGTATGTCGCGCCGAATGAAGAAATGGTGCGCGAGCACGCTCGTCTTGGCGGTTTTCCGGCTAATCACGTCGCCCAAGTCAAGACCGTCATCGATCCGACAACGTCGGAAGAATAAACCACCTCTGCGTAACCTCTGCGTCCTCTACATCTCTCTACGCCTTTACGGTTGTTTACCGCAGAGAACGCAGAGGAGCGCAGAGATTGGTTCAGGTTATTTGTTCTTCGCAGCCGCGCTCTGGATCTTGCCTTTCTGCGCGCCACTGATCAAACCGTCGCTCTTCCATTGATTGGTCAAATGAGAGACAGCGGAAACATAGCCGCCGTGGTTTGAGGCATTCGCCTTCAGTTCCGAGAGCAGGTCGGACATCGTGCATCCGTTTGCGAACAAGTGATTCGCCACGCCCGTGTTGATCCCGCCGATGACGATCGTCGCATTCGTATCCGAAGTCGGATTGCAGTCTTCGTCGTCGACGACTCCGTCAGCATCGGCATCCGGAAATGTCCAGCCTACGTCGCGCAGGAGTTCGAACGTCAGATCGTCCGGCGCTTTGACCTTGTGAGTCAGATCGCCGTTGATCGCGGGCTCCATGAGCAAGTTGCGGCGAGCGGCGCTATCGAAGTGAGAGATCGACGAGCCACCCGCAACCGGGAACGGCGCGAAGACGCGGGCACGATTAGCAAGGTCAGCGCCGGCGCGCACAGTTGGATCGACTCCGATGCTTCCGGTCACCGTGCCGCCGAGTTGGCCCACGATCGCGAGCCCGTCAACGCGGCGAATGCTCACGCTTGGGATCGTCACGAAGACGCCGTTGATGCCGTCGTCGGCCATTCCCGTTGGGCCAGCATTCGCGTTCGCAGCGTTGTTATAGATGATCGCTCCGACCGCGCCCGCATCGCCTGCGTTCCTGGCTTTTTGCGCAAAGCCGCAGAGTCCGCGTTCAATTAAGGCGATCTTCCCGGAGACGGCGGCGGCATTGGCGAACGGCGAACACCCATCGGTGTCTGTGCCGCCAACTTCGATAGCATCAACCGCGGCAACTACATCCGAAGAGACATTCGGATTACCGACCGCTGGTCCAAAGGCAGCCGTGCCGAACTGAAAGACGCCGGCAATCGGCGCGGGATTAGTCACGCGCACTTCCGCACTGCCGAGCAAAAGCACGTTCGGCACGCCGGCAGTAACAAAACTTCCGTCCCAAACAACGCGGCCGAACCTCGTCGCCGAAGCAGCGCGTTGCGCGTTGGTCATCTGCGGCCAGTAAAGACCGAGAGTGAGATCGAACAACTTGCTGTTGTAATGATCCGGTGAACCGTTGAAGAGCGCGCCTGAGTTCAGGTTCGCCAACTGGCTAAAACCAAGTCCGTGCGCAAACTCGTGCAGCAACACGGTCACGAGATCCGGTTGCGCGCCGTGGTTGTTGTCGACGCCTAAGTAGAAGTTGAAGTTGGTGCTGAAGTTTGCGTTGATGTCGTCGTTGGTTGTATTGAGATCGACGCCCGCCAGTTTGTTTGCGAGCGCGATGTGATACCACGTGTTTGCGAGTGGCGCGCCCGCGAAGTTGCGCACGACGCTTACCGGGCCGGCGCTGCCGAGCACGCCTGCGCCAAGCGGAACGAACTGAGCGCGAATGCGAATCGGCACGTTGCTGTCGAGGCGCGCAGCCCAGATTTCAGCCGCATGCTGAAACGCGAATAGCCGTTGCTGGCCCAACGTAGTTCCGGGATTGCCGCCGACCGGCGCTGCGGGCGTCGGATCGTTGAAGCCGACGTTCGGCGCGTTGATGTTGACGATGATGATCTGGGCCGGTCCGGCGAAACTTGTTTGCGCGGCAAGACCGGCGATCGCGAATGCAAGAGCGATGAGCGTTAGTTTTGTTCTCATTGTGTGCCGGCCTCCTATTCTGCGGAATTGTCTTCAACCAAACCGAGAAACTCCGTGCCTTCTTCGAAAGTGAAGACACACCTGGTTTCCCAATTGCCGTCGTCGGACGGGCGAGCGAGCATGACGCCGCCAAAACCGCCCTCGAGATCGACGACCACAGCGCCGTCTGTTCCCGGAGTTTCGGGAAGATTCTCGGGACGGTTCGCCAGTTGATTGAGGTTGCCGACGACTTCGTCGATCTCCTGCTGGTTGGGCATGCGACGTTGTCCCGTTTGCTGGTCGACGACGATGGCGCGGGTTGCTTTGAACTTCTTCGGCGCCGCGTTCGACGATTTACTGCCGCTGAGAAACACGACAAGCGAGATGGCTGCGACGAGTGTAATGAGAATAGCGAGCTTGAACTTTGGGAAGCCGGCGTGGGCTTTTTTGAGAGCTCTTTTGCCCTGGCGTAATTTCGTCATATCAGGAACCTCCGTTTGGTTTGCAGACAGAAATTTGTACCTGGGCAGAATGTGTGAGGGCCAAAATTTTTTCGGTGCGAGAACTTAAGCCGATAGCAACATTTGTGTCAAGAAAAACGATGTCGTTGAAATCCGTGTTCGTTTGCTCGCCATGCTAATATTCAGCATCGCATGAAAGTTGATGGGGCAAGTTCTACATGGTCCTCGCCGCCGTTCTCGCCGTCGCTGCAAGCGGGTGACGTTCATGTTTGGCGTCTCGCGTTGGATGTGGCTGTAGAGCCATTTCTTGAGTTGCTGCAACCTGACGAACTCGATCGCGCCAACCGTTTCTACTTCGAGAGAGATCGGAAGCGCTTTGCAATCGCGCGTGGATTTCTGCGCGTGTTGCTGGGCCGCTACTTGCAAAACGATCCGAAGTCGTTGATGTTTTCTTATGGCGCTTATGGTAAGCCGGCGCTCGGAGTCGAGACTTCGTTGCGATTCAACATGTCGCATTCCGGCAGCCTGGCGCTTTATGCGTTGACTGAAGGACGCGAGATCGGAGTCGACGTCGAACAGGTGCGCGCTGATTTCACGAGCGACGATATCGCGCGACGGTTTTTCTCGCCGTTTGAGGTTGAGAGTTTGTGCGGGCTTCCGAGCGAAGGGCGCGTCGCAGGCTTCTTTCGTTGTTGGACGCGCAAGGAGGCGTACATAAAAGCCACCGGCCGTGGCTTGTCGCAGCCGCTTGACGGGTTTGACGTGACGCTTGGACCAGACGAGAGCGCCGCGCTGTTGCGGAATGACGACGGCACGCACGGGCGTTGGACCATGACCAATGTCGAGGTTGGTCCAGGTTACGCGGGCGCGCTGGCAGTTGAGGGACGAATTTCAAGTATTCAGTTTTGGAACGGTTGAAAAGTGGTAACACAACTAACACGACATAAACCCGAGCCGATTAAGACAGCGATCGATCCCGTTTGCGGCATGACCGTCGATCCGGATCACGCAGCCGGGTCGTACGAATATCAGGGCAAGATTTACTATTTCTGTAATCCGCATTGTCTGCATCGTTTCCGGGAAGATCCAGAGAAGTTTCTTGATAAATCCGTTGCGCCTCCGGTTGAGGTTAAGCCGGGTGCGAAATACACGTGTCCGATGCATCCGGAGATCGTTCGCGATGGTCCGGGTAGCTGTCCGATCTGTGGCATGGCGCTCGAACCGGTCACCGTTTCCCTCGACGACGAAGAGAATCCCGAACTCGTCGACATGCGGCGGCGGTTCTGGGTCTGCCTGGTGCTGACGATTCCGGTGTTTGCGATCGGCATGAGCGATCTTATTCCCGGCCAACCGTTGCAACATCGTGTTTCCGCCCCAGTGCTGGGTTGGTTGCAGTTGGCTCTGGCGACGCCCGTGGTTTTGTGGGGTGGCTGGCCGTTCTTCGAACGCGCGTGGCAATCGATCGTGAATCGCAGTCTCAACATGTTCACGTTGATCGGGCTCGGGGTGGCTGTTGCTTACGTGTTCAGCGTGATTGCCGTGATTGCGCCGCAACTGTTTCCCGCGTCGTTTCGCGGTCACGGCGGCGGCGTGCCGGTCTACTTTGAAGCGGCGGCAGTGATCACGACGCTTGTGTTGTTGGGCCAGGTGTTGGAACTGCGAGCGCGCAGCCAGACTGGAAACGCGATCAAAGCGTTGCTCGGTCTCGCGCCACGCACCGCGCGGCGGATTAACGGCCACGGAAGCGAAGAGGATGTGCCGTTGGACGTGGTGCACGTTGGCAATCGTTTGCGTGTGCGTCCGGGAGAGAAAGTGCCTGTCGACGGCGTGGTGCTTGAAGGATCGAGCACGGTCGACGAATCGATGGTGACAGGCGAACCGATTCCGGTCGAAAAAGAATCCGGCGATCGCGTGATTGGCGCGACTGTGAATGGCCGTGGATCGTTTGTCATGCGAGCTGAACGCGTGGGCTCGGAGACATTGCTATCGCAGATCGTGCAGATGGTCGCCGAAGCGCAACGCAGCCGTGCGCCGATTCAGCGGCTGGCTGACGTCGTGTCGAGTTATTTTGTGCCGTTGGTGGTTGCGATCGCAGTCATCACGTTTATCGTGTGGGCCATTTGGGGGCCGGAGCCACGGATGGCGTATGCGCTCGTGAATTCGGTCGCCGTGCTGATCATCGCCTGCCCTTGCGCGCTCGGTCTCGCGACGCCGATGTCGATCATGGTGGCGGCAGGGAAGGGTGCGCATAGTGGTGTGCTGTTCAAGAATGCGGAAGCAATCGAGGTGTTGCGCAAAGTCGATACCCTCGTGATCGACAAGACCGGGACGTTGACGGAAGGGAGACCGAAGCTGGTAAGCGTCGTCGTTAGTGCGGCGGGAGTTGATGAAACGACACTATTGCGGTTGGCTGCGAGCCTCGAGAAACACAGCGAACATCCATTAGCGGCTGCGATAGTGGCCGGGGCGGAGGAACGTGGAATTACGGGCAGCGACTCGTTGCATTTCGATTCGATCACCGGCAAGGGCGTGAGTGGGGAAGTCGAAGGTCTTAAAGTGCTGCTGGGGAATCGTGCGTTGCTCGATCAGTTCACGATCGATCCAGGCGACCTCGCAGCGAAAGCTGAAGAACTGCGTGCTGAAGGTCAGACGGTGATGTTCGTCGCCGTCGACGGCAAAGCTGCAGGACTGCTCGGCGTCGCCGATCCGATCAAAAACACCACGCCTGATGCCGTCAAACAACTTCACGCCGAAGGCATTCGTCTCGTGATGCTCACCGGTGACAGTCGCACAACTGCCGAAGCAGTCGCGCGCAGACTGGGGATCGACGAAGTTGTCGCCGAGGTGCTGCCGGATGAAAAGGTCGAGGTCGTGAAGCGGTTTCAATCCGCAGGACGTGTCGTCGCAATGGCCGGCGACGGGATCAACGATGCTCCGGCGTTGGCTCAGGCTGACGTCGGCATCGCGATGGGCACCGGCACCGATGTCGCGATGAAGAGCGCGGGAGTCACGCTCGTGAAAGGCGACCTGCGCGGCATCACGCGCGCGCGCGCGCTCAGCAGCGCCACGATGAGCAACATCAAACAGAATCTCTTCTTCGCCTTCGTCTACAACTCTCTCGGCGTGCCCGTCGCCGCTGGTGTTTTGTATCCGTTCTTTGGAATTCTCCTGAGTCCGATGCTCGCCGCTGCCGCGATGAGCTTTAGCTCAGTCTCGGTGATTGCAAATGCGCTACGCTTGCGCAGCACGCGAATCTAGTTCAGTCGATGACCGATCAACCTGTTGCCGTTTGCGACGTACAGGACGTTGAACACTTCGTCGGCGACGAAGCGATCGTCGAGATCTGACAACCGGATCTCGCGTTCGGTGCGGCCGTTGTTGATGTTGACGCCGGCGAGACCGTTGCCGTCACGGCTTTTCAGATCGGTGTAGAAGTACATCCACTCTCCGCGCAACGCGGCAAGCCTTTCACGATGCCAGAGGAAACGAGACAGGCGTTCGAGTTGATGCGCGGGATCGACGCGATTGATGACGGATTGTTGAATACGCGAACCGCGACTCCTGCGTGACGACGCGGTCGCGAGCGATTGCAGGTTCGAGATCGATGAACGCGCCGACAGTCCCGACCAGCTTAAACCGCTTACCGCCTGGGCCACCTGCACGCCGCGAAACGCCGTCATCGCCGTGCCTCCATACCGGAAATAAAGCGACGCGGCCCGAGCGGCGATCGCAGTGACAGTGCGAAAGACGCCGCGGCCTGGTGGCGTGTGACGCGCGCGCCATAGTTGCCGGCTGTTGACAGGATCGAAAGCCGCGATCTCATTCTGCCCGCCGATGACGATGTTTCCGTTGTCGTTGATTAGTCCAAACGAAGCGCGCTCGATCTTGTGCGAGACCCGCGACGTGCGCTTTCCGGCGCCAGTGTCAATCAGGATCAAATCGTCGCGATCGGCGATGGCGACCGTGTTCAGATCGGGCAACAGCATGTTGGTGATGCCTTTGTCCGCGCCTTTGTAATGCCACAGCACCTTTCCGTTTCTCACATCGATTGCGCTCACGCCGTATGGACCACGCTCGATCGTTTCGCCGTCCTTGAGTCGCGTGAACTGTCCCCCGGTGCGGACGTAAAGCACGTCGCGCACAAGAACCATCTCCGGCGTGCGACCGAGATCCTTCGCTTCCCACTCGGTGTCGCCTGTCCGGCGCGAGATCGCGCGCACGCGCCCGTGAGCCGAGACGTATATAAAATCGTCGGCGAAGATCGGTTCGGCCTCGGTGAGTGCGAGCCCGTCTTCGTTCACGCGATACTTCTCGCGCAATCGCTCCTTGCCTGAGCGCGCTTCAAACGAAGTCACGCCTTCGTAGAAGACATAGAGTCGTCGATCTACAAACACCGGCGGGTAATAATTGTCGAGCGTGTAGTCGACTTCTTTATCGGAGTCTTCGAACCAGCGCGATGGCATCATTTCCACTTCGCTGACTTCGTACTTCCAGAGTTCATTGCCCGACTTCAGATCGAGCATGTAAACGTATGGCCGGCGTTTGAAGCCGTCGCGAGCACGATTCTTCGCGTCCCTGACGAGCACGACTGCGAGCAGACTCAGTTCGGAATCGACCGCGAGGTGCATCACCGAACCTTTGATCTTATCGGTCCGCCAGATCGAGTCGCCGGTCAGCAGGTTGACGGCTTCGACGCGTGATTTGTCGCTCTTCTCAAGGTTGAGCAGCAGCATCTCGGTGCCGGGCACTGGCGCCACGTCTGTCTCTTCGAGCGAGGTGTCTTTGCGGCGCCAGAGCGTGTCGCCGGTCGATCCGTCGATCGCGTAGAGAGATTTCTCGGTGCCGGTGATGACGACACCAAGCTCCGTTGGTTGATAGAAGCGAACGTCTTTGTCGAGCTTTGTCGTCCACGATTGGGCGTGGGCAGCAAGGGAAGAGAACAGGAGAAAGAACAATGAAAGCACAACAGCACGACTTAACTTCATGCGACTAGGATAACCCAGATCTGATATGCTTTGCCCCGAAATGGCTACCTGCGGCTACTCTTTTCGTCTTTGCGCCTTTGCGGGAAACCTCCTCGTTCTCCTGATTCTAAGTG
>DATELZ010000164.1:0-5939 GCA_035276045.1 Pyrinomonadaceae bacterium
GAAGTGACTTACGCGGATTATGCGGTATGGCAGCGTGAGTGGTTGCAGGGCGAACGGTTGGAAGAGCAGTTGAGCTACTGGCGGGAGCAGTTGGGTGGAGAGTTACAGGCGTTGAAGTTGCCGCTGGCGCACGGGTGGGAAGGAGAGAGACGGCGACGCGGTGCGTTGGAGACGGTACGAGTCGACAGTGAGTTGACGGCAAGGTGTCGGGAGTTAGGGCGGCGCGAAGGAGCGACGTTGTTCATGACGTTGCTGGCGGCGTGGAAAGTTTTGTTAGCGCGGTTGAGCGGGGCGTCAGAGGTAGTGGTAGGGACGCCGGTGGCGGGGCGAGTGAGTCGCGAATTGGAACCGCTGATCGGATTCTTTGTGAACACGCTTGTGCTGCGGACGGCGCTCACGGGTGAACAGAGTTTTTCGGCGGTGCTGAAGCGAGTGCGGGAAGTATGTCTGGAGGCGTACGCGCATCAGGAAGTGCCGTTTGAGCGAGTGGTGGAAGAGTTGCGGCCTGAGCGCGAGTTGAATCAAGCGCCACTGTTTCAAGTGCTCTTCGCTTTGCAGAACGCGCCGTTGCCACAGATCGATCTGCCTGACTTACGCATGCGCGTCGAAGACGCAACCAGCGACACGGCGAAATTCGATCTCGCGCTGGAGATCACTGAAGACGCCGATGAACTGACCTGCGCCTGGCAATACGATGCTGACATTTTTGACGCCGCGACGATCAAGCGCATGACCGCGCATTACGAAATCTTGCTCGCGGGCATCGTTGCCAAGCCAGCCTCTGAAATTCACGCATTTCCGCTGCTGACCGATGACGAAGAGCGTGCCCTAATCACCGAGCACAACAACACTCACATTGCCTATCCAAAGCAAACTCTGCTTCACGAATTGTTCGAACAGCAAGCGGCAATCACGCCACAGGCAATCGCAGTCGTCTCCGAAGAAGGCGATCTGACTTACGCCGAACTAAACCAGCGCGCCAATGAGGTAGCCGGCCATCTTCGCAGTCTCGATCTGCCGCCGGAAGGACGCGTCGGCATATTGCTGGAACGTTCCGCGGATCTCGTGGTGGCGTTGCTGGGAGTTCTGAAAGCCGGTGGCGCTTGTGTGCCTCTCGATCCTGCTTATCCCTCTGAGCGGTTGAGATTGCTGATCGAAGATTCAAGAGCGAGTGTGGTCCTAACGCACGAAAAGCACGCGGGCTTGTTCGAGGGAGATTGTTTCTCCCGCAAAGGCGCAAAGGCGCAAAGCGCTGCCGCGACTCTGAATGGATCTCTTTGCGCCTTTGCGCCTTTGCGGGAGAAAGGTTCCAGGAGCAGCGCTAGTCAAGAACTCACTCGCGTCGATCCCGCAAACATAGCTTACGTGATCTACACCTCGGGCTCCTCGGGCAGGCCGAAGGGCGTGATGGTGACGCACGCCGCGCTTTGCAATCACATGCGCTGGATGCGCGACGCCTTTGCCTTCGACGCAGCGGATGTGTTTCTGCAAAAGACGCCGATCGGGTTCGACGCGTCTGTGTGGGAGTTCTACATGCCGCTGATGGTTGGGGCAAAGTTAGTGATGGCCCGGCCCGGTGGACACCAGGACAGCGGGTATTTGGCGCGCACGATCGTGGAGCGTGGCGTGACGGTGATCCAGGTGGTGCCGATGTTGTTGCGCATGCTGGTCCAGCAGGCGGGCTTCGGTTCGTGTAAAGACCTGAGACTGGTGTTCTGCGGCGGCGAGGCTTTAACCACAGAACTTGCGGCGCAATGTATGGCAGTGTTGCCCGGCGCTCGTTTGTGCAACCTGTATGGACCAGCAGAAACAACCATCGACGCTACTTACTGGGAAGCCACAAGTTCGACTAATACATCATCAGTGCCAATTGGAAATCCGGTGGCGAACGTTGGAGCGTTCGTGTTGGACCAGCGGTTAAAACCCGTGCCCGTTGGAGTCGTCGGAGAGTTGTATCTCGACGGTGCGGGACTGGCGCGCGGTTACGAACAACGCGCCGATCTGACCGCAGAGCGATTCTTGCCGAATCCGTTCCGCGACGAGCCTGGGTCGCGGATGTACCGCACCGGCGATCTCGTTCGTCGACACCTGGGAGGAGAACTCGAATTTCTCGGCCGTCTCGACGGGCAGTTAAAGGTGCGTGGTTCGCGCGTCGAGTTAGGTGAAGTTGAGGCGACGTTGTGCGCTCATGTGGATGTGGCCGCGGCTGCGGTGGTAGGACGTGAAGACGTTTCAGGTGAACTGTGGCTGGTCGCGTACATCGTGACCGCTGCAAGAGATGAGAGCCTGCTACGCGAGCTTCGCAGTTATTTAAAGGAGCGCTTGCCGGCCCACATGGTCCCAGGTGTGTTTGTGCGACTGGACCAGTTGCCCCTTTTGCCAAGCGGGAAAGTCGATCGCCGCGCGTTACCGGCGCCGGACAGATTTGAGCGAACTCAGCACGGCGAGTATCGACCGCCACGGACGCTCGTAGAGGAAACGTTGTGCGGCGTTTGGGAAGCAGTGCTGGATCGAGACCTGGTCGGCGCAGACGATCACTTCTTCGAACTCGGCGGTCACTCGCTGCTCGCGACGCAGGTAGTGGCGCGTATCAAAGAAGCTCTGTCGGTCGAGTTGCCGCTCGCTCGTCTCTTCCAAACACCCGTACTTTCGGAACTAGCACAGTTCATCGAGCACCACCTGCGGCCTGCCGCCGATCGTCCTGAACCACCGTTACAGCCCGTCTCGCGCGAACAACCGTTGCCGCTCTCGTTCGCCCAGCAGCGACTCTGGTTTCTCGACCAATTAGAGCCGGCGAATCCGCTGTACAACACACCCGGCGCTCTGCGTCTGCTGGGCCAACTCGACATCATCGCCTTCGAGCAAGCTTTGAGCGAGATCGTGCGGCGGCACGAAACGTTGCGCACGACCTTCCAGGCTGTAGAGGGAAGCCCGGCGCAGATCATTTCCGCGCCACGCCAGGTGAACATTCCGTTGATCGACCTGACGACGCTGAACGACGTCAATCGCGAACATGAAGCGCAACGATTGATCGACGCCGAAGCGCGGCATCGCTTCGATCTATCAGATGGACCACTGCTGCGCGCGACGTTGTTGCGGCTGCATGAGGAAGAGCACCTGCTGTTGT
This sequence comes from Pyrinomonadaceae bacterium, assembly GCA_035276045.1. Taxonomy (GTDB): domain Bacteria; phylum Acidobacteriota; class Blastocatellia; order Pyrinomonadales; family Pyrinomonadaceae; genus PSRF01. The sequence continues at coordinate 3,128 of DATELZ010000164.1, forward strand.
TCACGATGCACCACATCATCAGCGATGGTTGGTCCGTTGGCGTGCTCGCGCGCGAAGCCGCGCAACTCTACGCCGCGTTCACCGGGCAAACGGCAGACCCGTTGCCGGAGCTTCCTTTGCAATACGCTGACTATGCCGTTTGGCAACGCGAGTGGCTGCGCGGAGAAATGCTCGAGGCGCAGTTTGACTACTGGGCCAAACAGTTCGACGGCTTGTCTCCGGTGCTCGAATTGCCGTTGGACCATCCGCGGCCAAAAGTGCGCAGCCTGCGCGGCGCTTTCGTTCCGGTCGAGTTCGACGAAGAGCTGACTAAAGGTTTGAAGGCGCTGAGTCGAAGCGAAGGCGCGACGTTGTTCATGACGTTGCTCGCCGCCTTTCAAACGCTGCTCTCACGTTATTCAGCACAACATGACGTGGCGGTTGGCGTGCCGCTCGCGAACCGGCGGCGGCGCGAGATCGAAGACTTGATCGGGTTCTTTGTCAACACCCTCGTGATGCGCACGAACATGGCCGGCGATCCGTCGTTTCGCGAACTTCTTGGACGCGTGCGCGAAACAGCGCTCGGAGCGTACGCGCATCAGGACGTGCCGTTCGAGATGCTGGTGGAACGGTTCCAGCCGGCACGCGACGCCGCGCACACGCCGCTGTTCAATGTGCTGTTCGTGTTTCAAAACGTGCCTGGGAACGCGCCGGAGTTACCGGGGCTAAAGATCGAACAACTGAACGCCGGCACCGGCACAGCAAAGTTCGACCTGATGTTGTCGCTCGAGGAGTCGGCGGAAAAGCTAGGCGGAGTTTTTGAGTACAGCACAGACCTTTTCGAAGAGCCGGCGATCAGGCGAATGCTGACGCACTTCGAAACGATGCTCGAAGCGATTGTGCGGCGTCCGGAGTGCCGCATTTCAGAGTTACCGCTGCTCGACACGGCAGAGGAACAACAGCTCCTCGTCGAATGGAATCGCACGGCTTCAGACTTTCCGCGCACGAGTTGTATCCACGATCTCTTTCACGACCAGTCGATGCGAACGCCGGACGAAGTGGCGCTCATCTTCGGCGACGAGCGCCTGACGTATCGCGAGTTGGACCAGGCTGCAAATCGGCTGGCGCGTTTTCTTGGACGCAGTGGTATCGGGCCGGAATCGGTGGTCGCAATTGCGACTGGACGTTCGACGAGAATGGCGATCGCAGTGCTGGCAGTGTTGAAAGCCGGCGCTGCGTACCTGCCACTCGATCCTGAATACCCGCACGAGCGTCTTTCGTTCATGCTTGACGATGCGCGCGTGTCGGCAGTGTTGACTGAGCGGCAATTCGTCGAACGGTTGCCGTCGCAGTGTCCGCGCGCGATCTGTCTCGATACCGGCGCGGAGTCGATCGCAAGCGAAAGCGACAGCAATCCGGCGAGTGGTGTTAGCGCCGGGAATCTCGCGTATGTCATCTACACGTCCGGATCTACCGGGCGGCCAAAGGCCGTGATGATGTCTCATCGCGCCGTCTGCAATCTCGTTGCGTTTCAATTGAGCAGCAACGGCGCGTCGCTGCGGACACTGCAATTCGCCTCACTCAATTTCGACGTTTCGATGCAGGAGATGTTTACCACGTGGTGTGCCGGCGGGACGCTCGTCCTCGTCGACGAGCAAACGCGTCGCGACGCCGGCGCTTTGTTGCGCGTGTTGGTCGAGCAGCGGGTCGAGAGATTGTTTCTGCCTTTTGTTGCTTTGCAACACCTGGCTGAGGCGAGCGAGATGGAAGGTATTGTTCCACGCGATCTGCGCGAGATTATTACTGCCGGCGAGCAGTTGAAGATCACTCCCGCTATCGAGCGCCTGTTCGGGAAGCTTGACGGTTCTCACCTGGAAAATCATTACGGTCCGACGGAAACGCACCTCGCGACGATGTGGAAGTTGCAGGGAGCAGCCGGTGAATGGCCCAGGCTGCCGCCTATCGGTGGTCCAATCGCAAACGCTCAGGTTTACGTGCTTGACGACGTTTACCGCCCGGTTCCGCGCGGCGTTCTCGGCGAGTTGTACATCGGCGGCGAGGGACTGGCGCGCGGCTATTTCAATCGTCCCGATCAAACAGCCGAAAGGTTCATTCCGAATCCTTTCAGCAGCGAAGCGGGGCAACGTCTTTATCGAACCGGCGACCTGGTGCGATGTTTTGAGCGTGGGCGGCTGGAGTATGTCGGCCGCAGCGATCGACAAGTGAAGGTGCGTGGGTTCCGTATTGAGGTGGGCGAGATCGAAGCTGCGTTGAAGCTTCATCGCGACGTGCAGCAAGCAGTGGTGACGGATCGGAATCGCGAAGACGGGCGGAAGCTGTTGGCTGCGTACGTTGTCATGGGTCGCCATACTTCGACGGGCGATCTTAAACAGTTGCTGCGCGAGCATCTTCCTGACTACATGGTGCCGGCTGTGTTTGTACGGATGGACCAGTTGCCGCTGTTGCCGAACGGAAAGGTGGATCGGCGCGCGTTGCCTTCGCCGGATCGGGCCGCTATCGAAGGTAGCTACCAGGTTCCGCGGACGCCGGTCGAGGAAGTGTTGTGCGGGATCTGGGAACAGGTGCTTGGCAGAGAGCGAGTGGGTGCGGAGGACGATTTCTTCGAGTTGGGTGGCCATTCGCTACTGGCGACACAGTTGATCTCTCGCGTGCGGCAGTCGTTTCGCATCGATATTGCGTTGCGATCGTTGTTTGAGCATACAACGCCTGCGCGGTTGGCCCAGGTTGTCGAAGCGGCCATGCGAGCCGGGCGTGAGCCGCTGCCCATAGTTCGTCGCGTGGCGCATGGGCCAAGTGTGCCGCTCTCGTTTGC
>DATELZ010000165.1:0-14495 GCA_035276045.1 Pyrinomonadaceae bacterium
TTGCGCCAGCGGTCATCGTGAAGACACATCGGGCCAGGCGCTATTTGATCTGTTAACCGATATTGGCGCGGAGATCGTCGAACGTCAGATCCTCGCGGACGATCTCGATCCACTCACGCACACGTTGCGCGTGCTTTGCGAACGCGACGACGTAAACCTGATCGTGACAACCGGCGGCACCGGTCTTGGACCACGCGACAACACTCCCGAAGCGACCCTGAAAGTAATAGAGCGCGAAGCGCCCGGTATTGCCGAAGCGATTCGCGCCGAATCGTTAAAAGTGACGCCGATGGCGATGATCTCTCGTGGCGTGTGCGGAGTTTTTTCCGGGACGTTGATCGTCAATCTGCCCGGCTCGCCGAAAGCGGTGCGCGAGAGCTTCGTCGTTATTAAACCTGTGCTGCAACACTCTGTAGATCTGCTCGCCGGCAAGACCGAACATCGCGCCTAAAACTATTCACGCCGATTTCCAGTGGCGCAGGTGATCGATGATCACTCCCTCACGCAACGACCAGTTGCAGGGGCGCAGCGAGCCGATATTGAGCGCCCGCATCGTCTCCTCCAGCACTTTTGCGCCCGCCAGGATGATCTCGGCGCGCCGCGTCGAAAGGCCGGCAAAGTGGCGCCGTTGAGTAACGTTCATAATGGCCAGCATGCCATTCAACTGCGTGAGGTCGTTGAGTTTGATAAGCGATCCGTCGCCATTGCCTCCGAGTGATTGCAGACGCAACGCGGAATGGACCGCGAGGATTGTTCCTGACGTTCCGGTCGCGGCGTTCCAGTCATGTTCGTGCAGTTCTCGCACCGGAGCTTCGAGGGTGGTCAGAATCTCGGAGCGAAGTTGGTCCAATTGTTTCGGGCGTGGCGGATCGGAAGTGAGGAATCGTTCTGTTAGACCAACAGCGCCGAGTTTCATCGAAAGAAGCGTGATGGGTTTACCTTTGCGGAAGACGGAAATCTCCGTCGAGCCGCCGCCTATGTCGATGTTCAGAGTTGTCAGTCCCTTCGTGGCGCAACCTTGCGATGCCGCCAGACCGATGAGACGCGCCTCTTCAGTTCCCGACAACACCGAAACTCGCACGCCCGTTTTCTTTTCCATTGCCCGAACGAACCGCGCGGAGTTGTTCGCCTCACGCACTGACGCGGTCGCGATCGCGAGGATCGATTCAGCGCCACGCGCGTCGGCAACAGATCGCAGACGCCTGATGCATTTTGCCGTGCGCCGTATCGCGTCGCGGCTGATGTAGCCTTTCAACAGCGTCTCATGGCCCAAACGCACGATTTCGCGTTTGCGTGCGAGCACGGCGAATGAATCGCTGGCAGCGGCGTCGACCACCACGAGCTTGATTGAGTTTGACCCGATGTCGATGGCGGCCAACTTCAAGGGAGAGCCTTTTTATTGAGGTCGACCAGGTTTACCGCCGTCTTTGGGGGAACGGTTGGTTTGTCTCGCAGAGATTGTATCGGACTGATTTTCTCGTCCGTGCCCGAAGGCTCGTCGATCAGTTTTGCCACCGCGCGGCGCAGATCGGCGGCGACGGAACGGACCGATCGCGAAGCGTTCAGCACGTGAAACTTGTACTCTTCACCCATGCGATCGAAGACCTTCAACATGCGCGTTTGATAAGCGACGAAGCTGTCGTAGAAGTCTTCGCCGAGGTGCAGATCCATCCCGGATTCCCAGTAGTCGAAACCACGGCCAGAGCTGACCACGCGTTCGACGAGCTGTTGCGGCGACTTGATGCGCAGGTAGAAAACCGCATCCGGCACGAGCGCCATACTGTAGATCGATCTGATCCACGCCGAGTCGATGCCGCGAACTTCCGCGCGCGCCATCGCCGAATAGATATAACGATCGGTGAGCACCACAAATCCGGATCGCAACGCAGGCAGCATTTCGTTTTCGAGTCGATCGATGAAGTCGGTGGCGTAGAAGAGTTGCATCGTCAGGCGGCCCAACGTGTGACCGGTCTTTGCTTCCTTGATGCCGCGGCCGGCGAGCACTGATCGCGTCATGCCGGTGTCGAGCACGGCATGTCCGCGCGACTCCAGCCACGTGCGCAACAAGGCGATGTGCGTCGAGCGGCCGACGCCATCGGTGCCTTCGACGACGATCAGCTTGCCGGTGTAATCTTCGTGTTCGACGCCGGGCAGCGGCGTTCCGTATGAGTGTACTCGGTTAATGGGACCTTGACCGCCTCTTCTTATTAAGATGTTGACTGATCAGCATGCGCATTTCGCGTTGTTGCCGTTCGATGGACCGGCTCGCGTCTATCACCGTCAACCCAAATTCTGAAACCATTCGATCGTACTCTTCCAGGATTCGCCCTTGGAAGATCTTGAAACTGTCTTCGGGATCGTCGGACCAACCCGCGTCCATGCCTGCTTCGTAGTATTTCAAAGTCGGTCTGCCGGAGACGATGCGATCGATCGCGACGTCGAGTGGCGCGCGGAAGAAGAACGCAACTGTCGGCTTTACGGCAAATGAATAAACGTCGCGCACCCAGCCGCGATCGCAGCCGCGAGCCACGTCGCGCGCGAACGCCGTGTAGATGTAACGATCGGCGAGCACGATCGCGCCGGCTTTGAGCGGCGGGATGATGTCGCGCTCGGTGCGGTCGGCGAAATCGGTGGCGTGGAGCAGCGAGAACGTCGCGGGGGTGAACAGGTGACGTTTCTTGGCGCGTTTTGTCGTATCCTTAACGAGCGGCGATGAGTTCCACTCGGAGAAGAAAACCGGATACCCTTCGGCCTTGAGCCACTGGTGAAGCAGCGCGAGCTGGGTCGACTTGCCGCTGCCGTCGGTGCCTTCGACGACGAAGAGTTTGCCTGGGAATTGGTGTTGTCCGTAGGAGATCATCGGCGCACGAGCCTAGGTTATCAGTGTTACATGGATGTGAAACGACGCTGCATAATACGGGGATTATCGCTGCATTTATGGTGACTTATGCGAACTTTGTACCTCTTACGACATGCCAAATCAAGTTGGAAAGATGACTCGCTGAAGGATTTCGACCGGCCGCTGAAGCGGCGCGGGCGGGACGCGGCGGAGCAGATCGGGAAGATCCTGGCTGGTGAGAAACTCGCGTCGGGTTCCGGGAAACTCGCGCTGGGTTCCGGGAAACTCACGTCGTTCTTAGTAATCAGTTCACCCGCCGTGCGTGCCCGCGAAACAAGCAAATTCGTTTTGGAGAGCGCCGGCCTCAAGCTCGAGCCGCGTTTCGACGAGCGCATCTACGAAGCGGATGTGCGCACGCTGCTGGAAGTCGTCGAGTCCATCCCCGAGAAAGTTGAGACTGCCATGCTGGTGGGCCACAACCCCGGCTTCGAAAACCTGCTGGCCTATCTCACCGGCGACGACCGCCACATGCCAACGGCCGCACTGGCGAAGATTGAATTTGAAGCGGGGAGTTGGGGTGACATATCGGAGGGCTCAGGGCGGCTTGCGTCGTTCGTCACGCCGAAGGAATTAGACGACTGACACTATTGACTGTTTGCAGTTGATGACAGCCGGAAAATCGTAAGCGCATAGTGCGTACATGATCCCGATCAGTCAATCTGTGTTTCAGTGCTCCGCGTTTCTTGAGCTTCCTGAATGGCTTCTAGTTCTGGTAGTGCGATTAAGTCTTTGGGTCGACCAGCAGATCGCTTCGCGGCGATTAGTTTCCCAATATCGATCACGTTGAAGCTATAACCAAAAAGCTCAACTATTAATGATCCGTGTAGAACGTCGTCGTATTGGCCCACACCACGCACTTCGCCTAGCAGATCCAGGTCTCCGACATCGGTGGTGAAGGTAAAGTTCAGCCCGCGCTTCAAAGTCTCCGCATCTAAAATGAAAGGCACTCCTTGCGGGACATTTCGCAGCCCGGCATGAACTGACTGCAATGCGCTCGACAATCGTGCCAGGTTCGCGGAGTTTCGCGCGTAGCAAACATCAAGATCGTTCGTTAGAAGCAAAGAACCGTGAATTGCGGCTGCTACTCCGCCCACGATTACACAGTTCACTCCGTATTCGCCTAGGAGACGGAGAGGCGCCTCAATGATCTTGTTCGGAAGTGGCATTGTTAGTACCGACCACGCGTGCTGAAGCTCTAATTCCCGCGATTCCTTCAATAAACTCATCAAGTTTTCTAATTCGTTCTTCTGGCGTTAGTCGCAAATTCTCCAGTGTGAGGGTGAGATCTATACCAAACTCAGTCGCGCGCTCTGCCGCTGAACCACTGGGCGGATTGAGAAGATAGTCCTCTATATGGGCGTCCATGGCTTATGAAGTATAGCATCGTCTCCGGCCATCGGACTTTCGTGATGCCAACGTCGGTGGGGATGCGAATTGCGGGATACACAGTTGACAGGTTTATCTGATGCGTATCCTCAGCGTGTAACTCGTCGTAAGGTCGACCATGCGGTGTGGACTCCAGGTAACGGAGTCTGGTCCATCCTACAATCGGTTTGCCTCAAAGGCTAGCCTGACAGGATTACAGGAGCGATCCTGTAATCCTGTCTTTTATTTGTGACTGTTATTTGTGACTAGGCAGATTGAATTGACTGCGTGGGCGACGCCGGATCGGGGTTCGTGCTTTCAAGAGATCGCGATGCCGGGTTTCGAGGATGTACGACAGTCCTTGATAGGTCGTGCCGAGGAGATCCGCGGCGTGAGTGATTATGCCATTCGACTGCTCTAACGCCTGTTTGATCAACTCGTGTTCGTATTCCGATAACTTTGTCTGTAGATCGCCCGGCTTGGTCAGGAGAACGGTGATCGCCTCATCGCTGCTCATTTCACCGCGCAAGCTCGTGGCGAGTTTGCCGGCCGCTTCACTCAACCGTCTCAACACCCACTGACTCTGAGTTCCGGCAAGCCAGTCGCGCGCCTGTTGGTAGGCCGCCTGCAAAGTCTTCGAACTGAGATTATTCAATTCTTCGATCAGCGTAAGTGCAACCTCTCCCGCTTTGTTAAGCGCGCCGACTTCGTGGGCGGCTTTGATCGCTCGCTGGAAAACACAATGCGCGCGTTCCGGGTTGCCCATGCGAGCCAGAGCAATTCCTTGCGTGATCAGGGCATCGGCCTCCAGACATCGCTGACCGCCTTTTTCCAAAGACAGCGCTGCTTTATAGGCCACTGCTTCCGCCTGCTGGAATTTACCTTCACCGATCAGTATCTCAGCCTGGGTAATATCGAACTGCGCGGATCGCGTGCGATCTTTGCAGCGGAGAGAAATGCGACGAGCATCGGCGACGTGCTTGTGCGCTTCTTTGAACCGGCCCAGTTTTAAGAGCACAACGCCGACGTTGTTTTTTACACTCGCCCGAAAGATGTGATTCCGCGCCAACGTGAAATTATGTTCGGCGGCTTTGTACTCGGTAAGAGCACGTTGGAAATACTCATCTCGCTTTTCCGACTCGGCGATTTGCTCGAACGTCATCGCGAGTTCGTTGTGGTAAGAACCTTTGGTCGCGAGGTGAGTAACTTTATTGAAGAGCGAGCTGTTATCGGTAAGCAGTCTTAATGCTTCGTAGTATCTCGCAGCGGATTGTTCGACGTCTGCCAGCTTAAGCAGAGCCCGCGCTCTCGTGAGTCCCTGTGTGGTCAATCTCTCGAGCGCTTCGAGAAGCATGATGCGCGCTTCGTGCAGTTCGCCATCACGCCAGTAGCAATGGGCAATTTCCGTTCTCGCCTCGGCGACTCTCTTTGTATCGCATTCTGATTCGAAATAGTTGATACTCTCGGTGATAAGATTCTTGGCGATTTCCTGGGCTTCCTTGATCTGATCTCTGCTGCCGATCCACCCGGTAAGAATGCCGGAGCAGAGGAAGACTTCGGCCGCGACGCCCGGGTGAAGTCCTTCTGTATCAGGACGTTGCCCGACCCCGCGCCACAAGGGACGCATTATCTCCAGGGCGCCCAAATAGTCCGCCTGGTCTTTCAGTTCGAGAGCGATTTCACACCGATGTAGAGCTTCGGCGTTCGGCGTCAGGTGCGACCTGTCGAGCTTTAGTGAGGCTAACTTCAAGAGATAGTCCTTCTTATGTGAGTAGTAAAGAACGCTTGCGGGAGCTAATATTACCCTCGCCGATGCCCGTCTGCAAGAAGTTTTGTATCGGCGATTTGCTATTTTTGATACAAGTATTCTTGCATCCTCAATTTCAAAGGAGACCTAAGATGAAACGCTTCGTAATGGCCGTCGCCCTAACCGGGGTATTTTCCCTTACCACCCTGGCGGGCAATGTGCCAACAAATGATTTTGCGCCACCGCCGCCATCGCCGCGGGCAATGGCGCCAAATCCCTCAAGCACGCCGGTCGATAAGATTGTAAGTAATCTGATACTCACGATTACTGCTCTACTCGGCCGTCGCTAAATGCTTTTTTGTTTTTGTGTGAAGTTGGTCGCCCTCGCGCGACAGGGGTACGTGTGTGCGGTTTCTATATAAGAAATCTTGTATTGAATTTGCATCGGTCTATTTTCAACTGGCATTGCGACGCCTGGTTGACGGCGATATAAAGCCTCTACCAGGGTCCCACACGTACTCCCAACTCCCAGACCCGTGGGACCAAAACGAGTGAGCGTCTTCGCTCCGGGGTGGGCGAGCGGGTGATGCTCCTATGAGAAGAAGCGTCGTCGATCGGCTCGGCATCGACGACGCTTCCCATTTGCACCTAAAACACCTGCCACCCATCCTGATCTGGTCCATTCGATATTGACATTCCCTGCCAATGGGTATAAAAGGCGGCTGTCACGGTGTCCGTCTCACGAGCCTTGCACCCGTTAGACCTACACTCACGTTACGAGTCTTTACCCTTCTCCCCCCGGAAGACAATGAAACAATCAAAGGAAAGCCATGGCTGACCAGCCTGAAGATCGAAGCGCAGCATTACTGAAGATGCGTTTCGAAGCGACGATCTTTCCCGGCCGTAAAGAGCTGACCGCAGATTGGGCCAACGAACTCGACATAGATCGCGTTCCCGATGCGGGCGGGCAAGTGCGCGCACTGATCACAGTTGAAGACCTGGTGCGGCTACTCGATCAAGGTTTGGAAGTTCGGCTCACTCGGGCGCACGCATCTGAACCACTCGATCCAACGTTAATCGTAACGGACGAATCGTTTAAGCAGTGGCTCGACGAACGAGTAAAGTCGCTCAAATCGAAACCCGGTCCGAAACCCTTTATCGATCCTAATAACTAAAATGTATCGGACAATTGCACAACTCGACGACGCCATGGCTTCGCTCGTCGACGCAAAACCGGATCTCTGCACGAGCGTGAACCTGCACAATTCGGTTGAGAACAGACCGATCCGTGCTTTGCGTTTACGCGCCGGCGGCGGCACGAATCGCCGCGGGATCCTGATCGTGGGTGGTATGCATGCGCGGGAACTGATGAACCCGGATGCCATTATCGAACTCGCGATCGATCTCGCCGACGCCTATACCAACCAAACGGGCTTGTCATATGGCGGCGCGTCGTGGTCCGCCCACCAGATCAGGACCATGATCGAAACGCTCGACATCTGGTTGTTGCCTTGCGCCAATCCCGATGGCCGTCATCACGTAATGAAACCGGGTGGTGACTGGTTCTGGAGAATGAACCGGCGCGACAATCCCGGCACGACGTGCGACGGCGTCGATCCAAATCGCAACTGCGACTTCATGTGGCGCGTCGTTGGTCCAACCACCGTTTGCAATCCGTGTTCGACGACGCAGGGTTTTGTCGGGAGCCTTCCGTTTTCGGAACCCGAAGCCAACAATATTCACCTGCTTTGCGACACTCACCGGATCGATGTCTTCTGCGACGTCCATTCGTTCAGCGAGTTTGTGCTCTTTCCGTGGGGACACGCTCCGACGCAAACAACGACGATGTTTCCCCGGTTTACAAGCCTGCTTGCCGGGTTCTGTCGCGGATTAGAGCCACCATCGCATCAGGAGTTTATGCTGCCGGCGGATCACACGCGCTTCCAAACTGTATCAACCCGGGTTGCGGATGCGATCAGGGCAGTGCGCGGCCGGAATTATGTGTTGAAGACCATTTACCAGGTCTATAACGGCACCACCACCGGGACGACCGCCGACTACGTTTACAGCCGGCATATATCGAATCCCACCCTGCGAAAGACGTACGGATTTTCCTTTGAAACTGGTCCGGATACTGGAGACATTCGCCAATCATTCCAACCAAACAACCCGGAACCGATCAAAGACGACACCAAGGCGGGACTCGTCGAGTTGATCAACCAATCTGTTTGTGCGATCGAGTTTATCGGCGAGACGCTTCAGGCTGGGACGGTGGAACCGATTCGCGCCGCTCGTGACGAACTGTTGCTTGCTACCGAACAGGGTCGGGGCTGGATCGACTTCGTCACCAGTATCCAGAGTGAGTTGCTCGTCACGATACTTTCCGACAGGGATCTTACCAAGCAGTCAATGAGCCTGTTAGGACGCGTTCAGGAGTTGGCAGACGGCCGGGACAGAACCACTGTCAGTGAGGCTGACGTAAAGGACGGTATTGAGTTTCTCGAAAAATTGAAAGGTCGGGCAACCAGACCTGAAGTGCGCGACGCGCTTTCTGTGGTGAGCACAGAACTCAAAAAATCTGTGGGTCAAACAGTAGCGTCAATTCTCACGAGTCTCGCGAAATCCACTCCGCCAAAATGGTGACCCGAGGCTAACGCACGCGAGCTTATCGATCGCTGACAAACTCGCCGTACGCGCTGCGCTTCTGCGCACTCAGGTGATTACTCAGAATCTGGTAAAAACACTGTAAGCAAACGCCCGCAGTGTCTTCCTGTTTGTCTTCGCGAATCTTCGCGCCACACCAGGCACATTGAACCAGAAACGTTTCTTCCAGATCATCAACTTCACAATTCATCGATCCTTACTCCTTTCTCCATTCATTTTGTTTAGGTGAGATTAGACATCTCGCGTTACGGCTTGCTGTCGCCGGCCTTAATTTCCAGTTAAAAATTCAGCTCATGCTCAGATAGGCTTTAGGTAAAGATGAAATAAAACTTTTCCATATGCTGGTTGTTAACATTTTGGTAACATCGGCCCCAGCGAGGAAGTCCTGGCCATGCTTAAAGTTGTTGCCATTCTGATCCTCACAGCATTCCCCGTTGTTGCTTCGACGAGTAATAGAGTTGTGATCCGCGACAGTGTTGCTCCAGCGCATCGCGAGGAACTCACACAGCGGTTGCGCGCAATCACCGGTTGGAGCGAATTGGCGTTCGCTGATGACGGCTCGTTGCAGATTGCAACGGCGAGTGTTGAGAAAGGATCGGGAAGCGCCCGCGATCTACTGACTCGCGCGGTCGCAGGCTCGCGCATGATCCTGTTTGAAGACGCGAGTTCGCGGAAAGACGTCGTTTTCTGCCGCGTCGTGCCTGGCAAGTTTGCCGGCGAACTGCCTGCGGGCGTGGATGTTTACCTGGTCCTGATCGACTTTGACGACTTTCGCCAGGTGAGTGGTGATAAACAGGCACGGGCGGCGTTTGATGTTGGTTGGGCCGTGCTCCATGAAATAGACCACGTGGTGGAAGACTCGCAAGATCCTACAACCGACACCTCACTCGGCGAGTGTGAAGCACATATCAACGAGATGCGCCGGGAGCTTGGACTGCCGACACGCAACAGCTACTTCTTCAGTTTTCTTCCGATCAAAAACGATCCCAATTTCATGAGCCGCTTCGTCCGCCTCGGTTTCGATCACACCAACAGCGCGTCGGCGAAGACAAAACGTTACTGGTTGATCTGGGACGCGGCGATTGTCGGTGGACTGAACCCCGATTGCACGGAGACTACAGGTTTCACCAGGCTCAGTGCGCCGCCTTCTTCTTCACCGCGCGGCTCAGGTCGATAACACGATCGAGATCGTGGCCTGCCTTGATCGCCAGCTCAATCTCGAGCACCGCCGAGTCATCAAAAGTAGGATTCGTAACGAAACGACGAATTACGCCGTCGAGTGCGGAGACCAGAGTTTGCATGCCCACGTCATCCACTTTATTCGGCTGCGCTTTTTCTTCTGTTTCGGGTTCGGGTAATAGCAGGTTCGACTTCAGGCGGTTGGCAATCTTCTGAATCTTTCCGGCCGACGTTTCGACTGCCTTCAAATCAATCGGATCACTGGAAGCCGTTTCGCGGAGAGACTTGCTCTCTAGCTGGATACTTCTGAAATCGTCCCTGATTTGCTTCCAATTTAACTCCTCGCCCGGCGTAGCTTTCCTGCCCTTCCGTTCAAGCTCTTTCAAAATCCACTCGCGATAGCGCATGTCGCGCGAGATTGCGGGCGCGCGGCGCGATGGCACAGTCGGGTCTTGCGCGGCCGTATCGTCACCGGACCCACATAGAACACAGATGATCAGCGCACTGAATAATCTTCGAACCACCATAGCAAAGTAACTACACGAGGTTAACTCCGATTTAATCCGCTCTTAACTCCCATTTAATTCTTCGCCTTTAGCCTCCCCCTTTAATCCAAGCGCTAGTTACCCTTCAGGCAAGTGAAACTAAAACTGGTTCACTGATGGCGCACGAATGATCGTGCGAGGGTTGAATTACTTTGATTTCACTCAAAAACCAAGAAAGAAAAATATGAAAATGAATCTTCGCTCACTCATGCGCGTCGCTCTGCTGATGCTCTTGACGTTTGTCGTTGGTCCAATCGCGCTCGCCCAACAGGATCAAGCAAGACTCGAGGGCGTGGTGCGCGATGCGAACAGGGCTGCTGTTCCCAATGCGACCGTCACGATCCGTTTGCTGTCGCTCAATATCGAGCGCACTGCATCCACAACTGAAGACGGCATCTATGTTTTTCAGCAACTGCGACCGGGCACTTACACGGTGACTGTCACTGGCACGGGTTTTCAAACCGTGAATGTCCCCGATCTTGTCCTTGGCGTGGGCCAAACGCGCGTCTTCGATGTAACGCTCCAGGCAGGTGATGTGACCGCGCAAGTCACAATCACTTCGGACCAGGCAGCGACGATCGATACCAGTTCGAATCGACTCGGAGTGAATGTCACGGCAGCAGAAGTCGAAGAGTTGCCCATCAACGGACGGAATTATTCTCAGCTTTATCTTACGGCGCCGGGTGCAGTGAACACCGGCACCGGCAACTTCGACAACATCCGCTTCAACGGCCGCGCGAACGAGCAGAACCAGTCGAAACTGGATGGCATCGAGAACACGGCGATCTTCGATGCGTCGCCCGGTTACCTGACGGTGCAGGGCTCGCAGTTTCGCCTGCAAACCTCGCTCGAAAACGTGCAGGAGTTTCGCGTTGACTCGTCAAACTATCCGGCAGAGTACGGCACGGGCACAGGCGGACAGATAAACATCATCGGCAAGACTGGCTCGAACGATTTTCACGGCGCGTTGTTTCACTACTTCCGCAACGATGCTCTCGATGCGCGCAACTTCTTCGATACAGATCGCAAGTCGCCGCTTCGCCTCAATCAGTTTGGCGGCAGCGTCGGTGGCCGTCTTATTCGCGACAAACTTTTCTTCTTCACTTCTTTTGAAGGACTGCGCCAGCGGGCGGGCTTCAACGTCATCGAGTTGACGCCGTCTGATTTTGTGCGCGAGTTTATCCAATCGGGTGGCACATTGCGCCGCACCGAACTAGGCATTAGCGCGGCGGCGGCTACTGAAGCTGCGGCCCGCATCGCCGACTTGAATAATCTTCGTGTCATCAATGCTTTCCCGGTCGGTTCAGGAGCGCGTCTTGCACTCGGCGGCGTCAGCAACGGCGCTCAGTTTGTGCAAACGAATCGCATCGCGGCGCTCGACGAAAACGCTTTTAGTCTTCGTTTTGACGGACGCATCAATTCCCGTCTTAACTGGTTTGCGAGATACCAGCAAGATCCGGGTGAACTCGTCTCGCCGGACGGGACCACGGGCCGGTTGCTGGTCGCAACACAGAAGCCGCGTCACTTTGTTGGCTCGTTGCAGCAGATATTTGGCACGACAGTCATCAACGAAACCAAGTTTGGCATCAACAGCGCGCCAACCACGCTCGCGACACAGTTTCCCGATGTTGGTTCGTCGATCGATTTCTCGTCGGTGGCAGTTGGACTATCAGGCAGCATCGTGCAGCCGGGCATCAACGGCGGAGCGCCGACGGGTGTGGCCAGCCCCGGCGGCCTGACGCGCCAATCGTCAGCCGGTAACGGTCGCGCGCAGCCCATCGATGCGATTAGCTATTCACTAACCGACAGTCTTTCCTGGACGCGTGGAAATCACTCGTTCAAGTTTGGCGGCGAAGTTCGCTTGATCCGCGTTGAGTTCGATCAACTCGGCGGCACGCAGCTAACCTACGGAAACCTGCTCGACTTCGTGCTCAATCGCAACCTGACTGGCAGCTTCATCGGCGACTTGTCAGGCTCGGGTGATTTCCGCATCGCGACGAATCCAGTCACGACCTTCAGCCGCCCGCAAAGCGGATTCCACAAGGGCGAGCAGTATTACCTGATCGGGTATGCGCAGGATGAGTGGCGCATTCGTCCTAACGTGACGATCAACTATGGATTGCGTTACGAGTATTATTCGGCGAACAAGGAAGCTGATAACCGCGCGATTCTTTTTGACGCCGGTTCGGGCCGTCTGCTCGATCCAGCGCAGAATTCTCTTTATTCGTCTTCGAAGAGCAACTGGGGACCGCGGCTTGGTTTCACCTGGGCGCCGTCGCGCTTCAATGGCAAGACGGTGATTCGCGCCGGTGGCGGCATCTACTATGGACCAGGCCAGTATGAAGATCTGATTCAGCCAATCGAGTCAGACGTATTCCGCACGACCCGCTCGGGATTGGCGCTTGGACCGACCACGCTCGGCACAATCGCCGACACGAGCCGCGTCCAAACGGCTTTCACCCCACGCGCTTACGATGTTAATGGATACAGAGTGCCGGAACGTGTGGGCCAGTATGGCGTTTCGATTCAACAGGAATTGCCTGGCAGCGCAGTGCTGACAGTGGGTTATGTCGGCAGCCAGGGACGCAACCTCTTCCAACGCAGCATCACCAACAAGATATTCCCGACGACGACCGTCATTGGTCCAAGTGATGCGTTGCCGGCAGGCTTCGGCGTCATCAATCGTTGTTCGGTCGCGCTCGTGGGCGGGCAGTGTACGGGTCAAATCACGAGTGTCACCACGGTTCGCGAATTCGACATCCTGGGCTTCGCAATCAACCAGGACACCGGCGTCATCACGCCAAATGGAAACAGCCGTCTCCAGCCGTTCGGCGAGATTGACTTCAAGACCAGCGGCGGACGCGACAACTACAACGCACTGCAAGTCACGCTCAACCGACGTTTTGCTCAGGGCCTGACACTTGGCGCGCAATACGTGTGGGGCCATTCAATCGGCACGACCCAGGGATCGAACGAAGCCAACACCACGCAAGACCCCTTCAACTTCGAAGATGAGCGTGGCAACAACACGTTCGACGTCAGGCATAGCGCCAACTTCAGCGTTCTTTACGAACTGCCGTTTGGAAAAGGCAAACGCTATGACTCGGCAGGCATTGCCAACGCCGTGTTGGGCAACTGGCAGATCGGCGGCGTATATAACGGCCGCTCCGGTCTTCCGTTCAACGTCCTGCTCACTCGTGCCGACGTGGTCATTCAGTGTGTGCGTAGTGGTGGTTGTCCGACCGGCGTCGCTGGACAGGCGAACATCGCTCAGGGCACGGTGGGACGGTTACCTTCCGGCACACTTCCGCCGGGCTTCATCGCGGTTGTGAACACGCCGGGTGGCAATGCGTCGCGCAACACGCGCCGTCCGGACATCGTGGCTGGAGCAACGCCACTGATTTCGAATGGTGGATTGCGGATACTCAATCCCGCAGCCTTCACGATTCCGCAGCCAGGAGCGTACGGCAACCTTTCGCGCAATGCGCTGTATGGACCAAACTTTCACCAATTTGATTTGACGCTTCAGAAGCGCTTTAACATCACCGAAGACGTCAACATCGAGTTCCGGACCGAGATTTACAATCTCTTGAACCGGGCCAACTTTGCCAATCCGCCGGTGACGATTTCGGAGAACCTCCCGAATATCACTTTCGCCAGTGGCATCACGACAGTCGGTTCCGGTTTTCAGCCGGGTCAGCCACTCACGGAAGCCAGCGTCGGCAACTTTGGCGTGCTTAATTCGACGGTCGGTCGCACGGTAGGACTGGGCACTAACCGCCAGATACAGTTCGCACTGCGACTCAACTTCTAAAGTTAGCCCTTTCTCTCTCAAGGGATCGCTCGTTAACTAACGGGCGATCCCTTTTTATGTGCGAGCGTACACAAACCACGCACGCCAGTGGGTGATATTAACTTCCAACCTACCATTCAACTACTCCCACCAACGCACAGTGCTTTGCCTCATCTATGAAGCAGGTGTCCGGTGTCAAGGCAGAAGTCGAGGTTGACGCAGCAGCGCCGACATTTAGTTTTGAGTACCGCCTTGTTCTGTGACACAAAACCGATTTAGTTTGTCGTTAGCGTTGCTCAAAGG
>DATELZ010000166.1:0-12049 GCA_035276045.1 Pyrinomonadaceae bacterium
TTTGACAAGAAACTCGAGAAAGAGATCGAGAAGATCAAACCCGAAAAGGAGCTCAAGATCGAAAAGCGCGAGAAGCCTGAGATCAAAGAGAAGCCTGAAAAGCGGGAGATCAAGGAAATCAAGGAAAAGGAATTCCGCAAAGAGTTCAAGGAGCCCATCAAGGAGAAGATCGAGAAGATAGAGCAGAAGGAGTTCAAGGAAATTGAAAAGAAGATCTTCGAAAAGGGCGGCAAGGAACTCGTTGAAGGCGGCATCGATCCGGGCGAAGTTTTCCGCGCCGAGAAACCGTCTGAAAAAGAAGACGAACTGATGGCGGCCGCGCCGAAGCCGAAGGAAAAAGAACTGGAGAAGGTCCAGAAGGACAAAGACATCGAGAAGATCAAACCGGAGAAGGAGTTCCAGGAGAAGATCCAGAAGGATATCGAGAAGATCAAGCCCGAAAAGGAATTCCCGGACAAGTTCCAGAAAGAGATCGAGAAGATCAAACCCGAGAAGGAAGTCCCCGAGAAGATCCAGAAGGACATCGACAAGATCAAGCCGGAGAAAGAGTTTGAAAAGTCCGTCGCGGAAGGCACGATAGATCCCACCAGCAGATTGTTCAAAGGCACAGGCAGCGCCGAAGATCGTTTAGGCCAACTCGAAGATGCGGTAGAGAAACTCACGCACTTCATCGGCGTCGATCTGCGTCCCGACCTGACCACCGGCGCGCTGAAAGGTGAACCGGACGTGGCCGAAGGCGAGAAAGAAAGCGGTGGCGAGGGCAGTCAAGGAACTGGCGGTAAGAAGCCCAAGTAAACCTTAGCTGTTGTTTCAAGTGACTAAATCAACCGCGAGGACGGGCGCCTGCTACGCCCGTCCTCGACTGATCGAGGTGGGAAGAAAAATATGTGGTTAATGATCTGTTCGGCCCAGGACACGCCTGCTCTCTGGGCTTACCAGGGCTTGCGCGCGCGCGGGCTCAATCCAATTGAATTGGTTACCGCTGAAGTGCTGGCGACCAAAGCGAAGTGGGAACACACCGTCGGGATCGACGGCGCAAACTTCAACATCACGCTCCCCGACAGACGCACCATCAACAATCGTTACGTGAAAGGCGCTGTAAACCGGCTCACGCACGTCCCGTTGGACCATCTCGCCGGCGCGCCCGATTTCGACTACGCGACACAGGAATACACGGCGCTCTTCATGAGCTGGCTTCAGTCGCTTCCTTCTCCGCTCTTCAACGCGCCGCAATCACAGGGATTGTCAGGAGCGTGGCGTCATGTTTCGGAGTGGGTGTGGCTCGCGGCCCAGGCCGGACTGCCAACGCCGCCGTACCGGCAAAGCAGTCACGACGAGATCGACGAAACGGCTGAAATGCGTCGCATAGTCCCGCAAAGCACGCCGACGGCGATGGCGATCACACTCGGCGATCGTGTGTTTGGTCCAACACTGCCGCCGCGCATCAGCGCCGCGTGCAAAGAACTGGCGCGCATCGCAGAGACGCCGCTGTTGGGAATCGAGCTAACCGTTGGTCCACCACACGCGCAATGGACCTTCGCCGGCGCAACCCCACTTCCGGATCTGCGACTCGGCGGCGAAGCACTGCTCGACGAACTCGCCCGGAAACTCTATCAGCGGAGGGCAAACCAATGATTCTCTTGTGTGGTATTCCAACTGAAACACCGATGGCTTTAGTGCGAGACGCGTTGGAGTCAAACGGCGCGCCCTACGTCGTGCTGAATCAACGCAAGTTTGCCCAGATGAAGATGACGATGCAGATCGCCGGCGGCAAAACCAGCGGCCGGTTACAACTGAACGGCGACAGCTATTCGATCGACGATTTCACGGCCGTGTTCACGCGCATGATGGACTTTCATCATCTGCCCGAGTTGAAAGACTCGCCGGCGAATTCGCCGGAGATGAATCACTGCCGCAACCTGTTTGACACGTTGACGCGTTGGGCGGAGATCATGCCCGGCCGCGTCGTCAATCGCGTCGCGCCGATGGGTTCCAACTTCTCGAAGCCCTACCAAGCGCAACTCATCAAGCGTTACGGTTTCGAAGTGCCCGAAACGCTGATCACAAACGATCCCGATCTCGTGCGTGCGTTTCGCGCGCGGCATGGAAGAGTAATTTACAAGTCGATCAGCGGCGTGCGTTCGATCGTGCAAACGCTGAGCGACGACGATATGACGCGCATCGACGATATTCGCTGGTGTCCGACGCAGTTCCAGGCTTTTGTCGAAGGCACGAATGTTCGCGTCCATACAGTCGGCGATAAAGTGTTTGCCACGGCAATCAAGACTGAGGCGACCGACTATCGCTACGCGCACAAGCAGAGTGGCGATTATGCCGATCTGCGTCCCGTCGATTTATCCGACGAACTCAACGAGATGTGCGTGAATCTCGCTGCGGGTCTGGACCTGGCTTTCGCCGGCATCGATCTAAAGATCACGCCCGAAAATCACGTCTATTGCTTCGAGGTAAACCCCAGCCCGGCCTTTAGCTATTACGAATCCCAGACCGGGCAATCGATCTCAGGCGCGGTGGCAGATTACCTTAGCGGCACATAGTCGCTAAGGATCTGCCACAAAACTGCCAGATGCGAGAAATGCCGTTTAGTTGCTATAATCCGCGTACCCTGTAGCCCCTGCCGTTCTCCTCAGACATTACAAACGAGATCGTAGATCTATGCCCAGCAACGAGGACGACGCGGCGCCATCTGGCAGCCCGAGTAAAGATCAACTGACTGACTTAAGCAGCCCCGAGCTGGCGCCTTACTGGCTCGCGGCTCTCATTGAATCTGCCGATGACGCGATCATCAGCAAGACACTCCAGGGCATCATCACCAGTTGGAACCAGGGCGCGGAACGAATTTTCGGTTACACCGCGAACGAAGTGATCGGCAAACCGATCACGATCCTGATCCCACCCGATTATATTGACGAAGAGCCCGCCATCCTGGCCCGGCTGAGAGCAGGTGACCGAATCGATCACTACGAAACCGTCCGCGTCACCAAGGACGGCCGCAAGCTCGACATCTCGTTGACAGTTTCGCCAATCATAGGACCTAACGGACAGGTTGTCGGCGCTTCTAAAATCGCTCGCGACGTCACTGACCAGCGCCGCGCACGCAAAGCCCTCGACGAGGCTTATGACGAAGCGAACCGGGCGCGCGCCGAGGCCGAAGAAGCCGCGGCGGAAAAGGAACGCCTCTACAAACAAGCGGAAGAATCAAGCCGCTTGAAGGAAGAGTTTCTCGCCACTATTTCGCACGAACTTCGCACACCGCTCAGCGCCGTGCTCGGCTGGACGCGAATGCTGCGTCTCGGTCAACTGTCGGAAGAGGACAAAGCGAAAGCACTCGACACGATCGAACGCAACGCCCGCGCGCAGGCGCAACTGATCGACGATCTACTCGACGTGTCGCGCATCGTCACGGGCAAGTTGCGCATGGACGTCCGGCCTGCCGATCCGAACAGCTTCATCGACGCCGCAGTCGAGGCAGTGAGACCGGCAGCGGAAGCCAAAGGCGTGCGCGTGCAAAAAGTGATCGACACAGGCGCGGTTTCGATTCCCGGCGATCCGGTGCGGCTGCAACAAGTCGTCTGGAACCTGCTTTCGAATGCGATCAAGTTCACGCCGCGCGGCGGTCGCGTGCAGATTCGTTCTGAGCGAGTGAATTCACATCTCGAGATCGTCGTCAGCGACACCGGTCAGGGGATCGCGCCGGACTTTCTGCCGCACGTCTTCGATCGTTTCCGGCAGGCCGATCAGAAGACGAGCCGGCAACATGGCGGCATGGGTTTGGGTCTCGCGATCGTGCGCCACCTTGTCGAGCTTCATGGCGGCACTGTGTGGGCGGCGAGTGACGGCGCGGGCCAGGGTGCGACGTTTACCGTGATGTTGCCGATTAGTCCGATCTATCAAGTCGACGCTTCGGGTGGCCGCGTGCATCCCGCCGCGAGAGATCTCCTGCCTGCGGATGACTGCTCCGATCGGCTCGACGGTTTGTCGTTCCTCGTCGTCGATGACGAGCCTGACACGCGCGACTTGTTGAAGAAGGGCCTCGAGTATTGCGGCGCCAAGGTGCGGCTTGCGGCATCAGCGTCTGAAGCACTGACGGCCTTGGACGCAAGTATCCCCGACGTTTTGATCAGCGACATCGGGATGCCGGAGGTGGACGGTTACGATTTGATTCGGCGCGTCCGCCAACTTCAGACCGACCAGTGCAAGGTAGCGGCAATCGCGTTGACTGCCTACACACGCGTCGAGGATCGACTACAGGCTCTCCGCGCCGGTTATGACATGCACGTGCCGAAGCCAGTCGAACTAACAGAACTGGTCGCCGTCGCCGTCAGCCTCACGCGGCGGAAGCGGTAGTTGTAATTCAACTCCGCGTTCTCTGCGTATCTCTGAGACCTCTGCGTATCTCGGCGAACTCTGCGTTAAATATTTTGGCAGTCAGGTTTTACGCAGAGTTCGCAGAGATACGCAGAGAACGCAGAGCCAAACTAGTACCACCGCTCGCCGGCTCCGCTTGATCGTGGGACGCGTTTCCCTTATCCTTCGCGGTCCTGCTGAGTAGCGAGTCCCCAGACCAAACTCCGCCTGTAAGAAATACCAAAGAAAGACTTCACTAAGAAATGCACCTCCCATCCCGCTTTACCATTAAATCGTTGTTTTTTGCTGTGCTCGTAACCCTCGCGTTTTCCTTCACAGCCAACGCACAGTTCTTCAAGTTTTCCGGCAGTTTCACTTACTCCGGCATTCCTTTTCGGCCCGGCAATCGGAACTTCGACGTCAGCCCGGACGGCAAGATGGGCGTCGTCTTGAGAAACGATCGAGCTAATCCGCACAGCGCCGTTATTTCGACTTTCCATCCATTGTTGGGCGACCAGTTTGACACCGAAACATTCGGCTTTGGACCGTTGGAAGTGCGTATGGCGCAGGTCGGAAGCAGTCTCAGGGCCGTGGTTTTAACCAGTCAGGGCGGACCGCGAAGGATCTATCTTTTCGACATCAGTCCCACCGGACAGTTAACCGAAATCGCCTTTACAGATCTAACAACCTCGGGCGCTGATTCGGGCTCGACGATGGTTTTGAGCGGAGCGGCTGGATTAGGTTGGGTGGGCGCTGTCGGCAGCAGTGGTCTCGATCTCGTCTGCTTTAGTCTCAACACCGGCGAGATCGTCAAACGTTCACCGCTGGTGGGGAATCCTGAGACGCTCACGCTGAATGAAGGACCGGGCCGGCGGGTAATAGCGTATCGCGGCGCCGACAACCTGAAAGTCGTGAACGTGCTGGATCCTGCCAACCCGGTGGAAACGGCGAGTGTCCCTTTAGTGCGAAATGTTGAGTTCAGCGGCATCCTTACCGATGAGATCGCCTTCAGCGCCAACGGACGCTATGCGTTCCTCGTCAATCAGTTATACAACTTCGCCGCCGTCGATCTGAACACGCAACAGATCGTCGCCACGCTCGACACTAATTTCCGCCTGTTGAGAGTTGAGGTCTTTGAAGACAGCCAACGACGGTTGCTGGCAGTTCTTAGCGCGCCCAGCGGGACTGTAAATGCGTCGGCACTGCTGTTGATCGATGCGACAAATCCCGCTCAATTGCAGATCCTCAAGAACATCTCGCCCGCGCCGGTCGAGCGCTTTAAGTTTTCGAACGACGGCACGCGCTTGTTCGCTGCTTCTCCAACACGGCTGATCGCCTACAACTTGCCGGACTTTACGACGATCTGGGAACAACCCGTTCCGGAAAATCCCATCCGCGCGAACCAAATGCACGTTTATGGACCGGACAACGAGATCGTCTGCGCCTGGTGGTATCACGATGGCAGAGGCGACGGAGCCCTCATTGGCGCTTTCCCGCAGGCCGCTGCTCCGGCAGTTACGTTGAGCGATTCGGTGAATGTGAATGAAACTGCCGGCGGGACCAACGCCACCTTCACCGTCACGTTGTCAGCGCCGACCACGCATCGCGTGACGGTCGAATACCTCGCCGGCAACGGAACGGCAGAACAGGATTTGGACTTCACCGCCACGTCCGGCGCCCTCGTGTTACAGCCGGGAACGACGTCGGGCAACATATCGATTCCCATCCTCGACGATCTGCTCGACGAAGAAGACGAGACGATTAATCTCAGAGTCGCGCCAAACATCGGCACGATCGCCGATAACGAAAACACTGTCACGATCCTCGACAACGATCCCACGCCTACGATCTCTATTGGCGATGCAACTGCTGCGATCGAAGGCGACACCTTCCCCGGTGCTCTGCTTTCATTCCCAATCACGCTGTCCGCACCGAGTGGCCGGTCAATAATCGTGACGTATGCAGCCGCTCCAAACACTGCATCCTTTAGTGATTTCTTTCCCTCGTTCAGCACGATCACCCTCAATCCCGGCCAAACGACGGAGATTATCGTAGTCCCGATCACGCCTGACAGGCTCGCCGAAGGCGATGAGAGTTTCTTCGTTAACTTGAGTCAACCCAACAACGTCACGATCAACGACGGGCAGGCAACCGGAACGATCCTTGACGACGACGCTCCGGTGCTCGCCACAGTGCAGAACTCACAACGAGCAATCGCGCTCGATTCAGTCACGTTTATTCGCGATCCGTTCCCGCTCACGAACCAGAACTACTTTGGCGCCGACAAAAGAGCACGCATCGCGATTTTCACCACCAACCTGGTCCTTACTCCCGGATTGCAAGTCACAGTGCAGGGCGTGGACGCGCAACAAGCAGTTCATCAGCTTCCGGTGGAATTCATCGGCAACGTGCCGGGATTTGTCGGCGTGGGCCAGAATCCGCCGATCCTGACGCAGATAATCGTCAGGCTGCCCGACACAATCACAAACGCCGGCGATTTACAGGTGAGCGTCACGGCACGTGGCAGAACCAGCAACGCTGTTCTGCTAGGCGTGACGCCGTAAAATTGTTCCTCAATCCGAGCTTTCGTACGCGAAGCAATCAAGCTTTGACAATCTAGGTGTGCGTGCCTATGATGCCTACCGTCTCTAGGCATCATTGAACCATTGAACAAGGAGCCGGTAAGTGGCAAAAGACAAAGCGGATCTATTGCAGGGCACACTCGACATGCTGATTCTCAAGTCGCTATCGCTCGGAGAGCTGCATGGTTATGGAATCATTCAACGCATTCGCCAACTCTCCGACGAAATGCTCAACGTCGAACAGGGATCGTTGTATCCGGCGCTCTATCGCATCGAGCAAAAGGGTTGGGTCTCCGCGCGCTGGGACATTCACGACACCGGTCGTGAAGCAAAGTTTTACAAACTGACGCGCAGCGGACGAAAGCAGCTCGAAACGCAGGAAGCGAGTTGGGATCGGCTCGTGCTCGCCATCACCAAAGTTCGTCAGGCAACCACGTAAACACGGATTGAAGCAATGAAAGTGTTTAATGTTCTCCGCGACCGCTTGCGCGCGTTGCGCCACCGCGACACTGTTATCGACGACATCGATCGCGAGATGCGCCTGCATCTCGAACTGCAAGTCGAGGCAAACATCCGCGCCGGAATGTCACCAGACGAAGCGCGACAGAAAGCAAACAAGAGCTTCGGCAACGTGAATCGCGCCGTCGACGCAGCTTACGACGTGAAAGGCGGCGGCGTGTTTGAAACACTCGCGCAGGACATTCGCTACGGTCTGCGCGTGCTGCTCAAACACAAAGCTTTCACTTCGATCGCCGTGATCACGCTCGCGCTCGGCATCGGCGCGAACACGGCGATCTTTTCAGTCGTCAACGAACTGCTGTTGCGGCCGCTTCCCTATCGCGACGCGGATCGCATCGTTATGCTTTGGGAAGTCACACCCGAAGGCCGTCATCAAAACACTACTTCACGCGCAAACTTCCGCGCGTGGCGCGAACAGAGCACAAGCTATCAATACATTGCCGCTTTCTCGGACCAACGTTTAACGCTCACGGATAACGGCGAACCGGAAGAGGTTTCCGGTCAATTCGCTGTGCCTGACATATTCAAAGTTCTCGGAGTCGATCCGCTTCTCGGCCGCACGCTCTTGCCCGAAGACGGTGACCCCCGCAGCCCACTCGTCGCCGTGCTCAGCTACGGTCTTTGGCAACGACGCTTCGGCGGACAGTCCAGCGCGGTGGGCCAACCGATAACTCTCAACGGCATCAAGTTCACGATCGTCGGCGTCATGCCGCCGAATTTCCAGTTTCACATCAAGCAGCGATCGGGAACGGGCCGGCCCGCGGAAGTTTGGGTGTCACTGCCGATGCCGACAGACGGCACTGGGAACCAGCGCGGCCGTTATCTTTCCACCGTGGCGCGTTTGAAGGACGGCGTCACGCCGGTACAAGCAGCAACAGAGTTACGGACCATCGCGGCGCGTCTGTCAGACGAAGCGCCGGAGTTCAATAAAAACTACACGGCCGAAGTATTGCCGTTGCGCGAACAGTTCTTCGGCAACGTGCGGCGCCCGTTATGGTTGATGTTGGGCGCGGTCGGTTTCGTGTTACTAATCGCCTGCGCCAACGTCGCCAACCTGCTGCTCTCGCTCGCCAGTTCGCGTGAAAAAGAGATCGCGTTGCGCAGCGCGTTGGGCGCGCGTCGATCGCGTATCGTGCGGCAGTTGCTGACTGAAAGCCTGTTGCTGGCGTTGCTCGGCAGTGTGCTCGGACTCGGCTTCGCGTGGTTGGGAATCAAAGCGCTGTTGGCGATCAGCCCGCGCGATCTCGTCAACCTGCAAGGCGTTGGTTTGAACTTCTCGGTGCTGATGTGGACACTCGGCGTTTCGATTCTGACCGGGATCATCTTTGGACTCGCGCCCGCGCTGCACATCTCGCGGCTCAATCTGAACGACTCGCTCAAAGAAGGCGGCAAGGCCGACTCGGGCCAGGCTACCGGCAGCAAACGCATACGCAGCGTGCTCGTCGTCTCCGAGATCGCGCTCGCGGTTGTTTTGCTGGCGAGCGCCGGACTGCTGATCCGCAGCTTCATCCGGTTGCAACAAGTCGATCGCGGCTTCAAGACAGACAACGTGTTGACGATGGTGGTCCGGCTGCCGATTGCCAGGTATCCCGAAGATCAACAGCTCGTGATCTTCTTCAATCAAACGATGGAGCGCATGCGAAATATGCCGGGCGTGCAGTCCGCGGGCATGGTCAACTTCCTGCCGTTGTATGGCGGTCTCGGTTCGTCGACCGGCTTCAAAATCATGGGCCGTCCCGAGCCGCCGCCGGGGCAGGGGCCAAGCACCGACGTGCGCGTGGTCGACGCGGGATATTTTCAGACGATGGGTATTCCGCTCTTGCGTGGCCGCAACTTTTCCGATCTCGAACAGAAAGAAGCAAAGCGCGTCATCCTGATCAACGAAGCACTCGCGCGCAAACATTTCCCGAATGAAGATCCGATCGGTCAACGACTCGACGTCGCGATGTTTGAAAACCCGGTGGTCACGGAGATCGTCGGCGTCGTCGGCAACGTGCGTTACGACAGTCTGATCGACGAAGCGCCGCCCGCGGTCTACTTCCCGCACCCGGAACTGCCGTATCCATTCATGACCCTCGCCTTGCGCACTGACGGCGATCCAACGCTGCTGGCGCCCGCTGTGCAGCGCGAGATTCGCGGGCTCGATCCGAATCAACCCGTCGGCGACGTGCGCACGATGAACCAGGTGATGTCGGAAGCAGTTAGCCGTTCGCGTTTCAACACATTGCTGCTCGGATTGTTTGCCGGACTCGCGACGCTGCTGTCGGCGGTGGGAATCTTCGGCGTCATGAATTACTCAGTTTCACTGCGCACGCGCGAGATCGGTTTGCGACTCGCAATCGGCGCGCAACCGCGGCAAGTGTTGCTGCTGATCCTGAAACAAGGACTGATGTTGACACTCGCTGGCGTCGTACTCGGCCTGATCGCCGCATTTGCCCTGACACGTCTGCTATCGGGCTTGTTGTTTGGAGTCGAGGCTGTCGACACAACCACTTTCGCCACGATCTCATTTCTGCTCCTCGCCATCTCGCTCCTCGCGTGTTACCTGCCCGCGCGGCGCGCGATGCGCATCGACCCGATGATGGCGTTGCGATACGAGTGAGTGGGACGGGGGACGGGGAGACGGGGAGACGGGGAGACGGGGAGACGGGGAGAGATGTTCGCCCAACTCAATCACCGTGTCACCTTCACCGTGTCTCGTGTCTCGCCGTATCCCCATCACCGTGTCTCCCCGTCCCCGCGTCTCCCCATCTCCCCATCTCCCCATCTCCCCGTCCCCGCGTCCCCGCGTCCCCGCGTCACAAATGTATGATACGCTCTCCTCCCGATGACGGATCACCACAGCGAGTCGGGTCGGTCGGCGGGCTCGAAGCTCGGTTGGCTGATTGCCGGTCGACTCGTAACGGCGGTGGTCCTCAGCGTCCTCGGAACGCTTTGGATCCGCGCCGGTCAGCCTCAACAATCTATCAACCGAAGTCTGATGCTGCTGACGATCGTCGCCTGCCTGACGATCGCTTACGTCATCCTCTTTCGTCTTTCCAGCAACATCCTGTTACAGGCGCGAATCCAGCTCGCCATCGACGTGCTTTTAGTGACGTGGCTGGCCTGGAATTCTGACGTCATTCAGTCGCCCTACATCGCGCTCTACATCGTCATCATCGCCGTTTCGAGTCTGTTTCTTGGACCACGCGGCGCGATCATCACGTCAGTCGGTTGCGCTTTCGCGTTTAGTTCGTGTTCGCTCGCGTTGACCGGCGTCCTGGGACAAGCGTCTGCATCGCGCCTGGTCGGCGGCTCGTTATCACAGACGGTGCAGTGGGTCGGGCTGTTCGACATTGCATTTCTCGTCGTCGGACTGCTCTCGGCGCGGCTGGCAGAGCGGCAGTCACGTTCCGATGTGCGCTTGCAAGCGGCGCGACAATCCCTCGCCGATCTGCGCGCGCTGCACGAACGGATCGTGGCGTCGATTCGCTCCGGCCTGGTCACCA
Source organism: Pyrinomonadaceae bacterium (assembly GCA_035276045.1). Classification (GTDB taxonomy): domain Bacteria; phylum Acidobacteriota; class Blastocatellia; order Pyrinomonadales; family Pyrinomonadaceae; genus PSRF01. The sequence goes on from DATELZ010000166.1 coordinate 10,955, forward strand.
CGGATCTCGAAGGCCGTATTTTCACTTTCAACGCGGCGGCACGTGAGATCACCGGCTACACGGAAGACGCGATGCGCGGACAGGACGCGTCGATTCTCTTTGGCGAGATGAAAGAGCGCGTCGCCGAGTCGATGCGAGCGGTCCGGACAGGCGAGGCGAGCCCGCGTTTCGAAACAAACTGTCTCACCTCCGATGGCATGCGATTGCGTCTCGGTTACAGCATCTCGCCGCTTTCGAGCGAAGCAGGCGAGACGACGGGTCTCGTGATCACGTTTCAGGATCTGACGCAGGTGCGATCGCTGGAAGAGACGTCGCGCCGGCAGGATCGTCTTGCCGCGATCGGACGGATGGCGGCGTCGATTGCACATGAAATCCGCAACCCGCTTGCCGCCATGCGCGGTTCGATCCAGATGCTGCGTTCCGAAGTGCCAAACGATTCTTCGCAGGCGGAGTTGATGGAGATCATCCTGCGCGAATCGGATCGACTCAATCGCATCATCACCGACTTCTTGAGTTATGCGCGGCCGCGTTCACTCGTTCAGGCGCGCGTCGACGTCGGCGATCTGCTCAAGCAAACTTTTGTCTTGCTGCGGCACAGTCCGGAGATCGGCGCGAACCAGACGGTCGAAGCGGAAGTGCCTGCCGAGCCGCTTTTTGCGGAAGCGGATGAAGGACAGTTGAAACAGGTGTTCTGGAACCTCGCGCGCAACGCGCTCCAGGCGATGCCGCAAGGTGGAACACTGCGCGCCACGCTCGCGAAAAATTCAACCGATCGGATGCGGATCGCTTTTACGGATACCGGGCGCGGAATGTCGCCCGATCAGATCGAACGTCTTTTCGAACCTTTCTCATCCACGACCGGCGGCACGGGTCTCGGTCTCTCGATTGTTTATCAAATCATTCGCGATCATGGTGGTACAATCAACGTCCGCAGTCGTGAAGGAAAAGGGACAACGATAACCGTCGTGCTGCCAATGACGAATGGCGAGCAGCCCGTCGCTGCTGATTAGTCGATTCAAAAAAGAACATGGCCGATCTTCTAATTGTTGACGACGAACTCGGAATGCGGCAGTTTCTGACGCATCTGTTTCAACG
>DATELZ010000167.1:0-11065 GCA_035276045.1 Pyrinomonadaceae bacterium
CGGCAGGTGAAACGTCGTGCCTGACGGTTGAGAGTTCTCGGCGGAGATCGCAGTAGTGACCGGGAGTGTTTGCGGTGCAGTCGGCTTCATCAGAAGAGCATGACAGTCTAGCCACCGATCCAAAACTGGTCAACCGCGTGGAGTTATGGAGGGTGCTTGCGACAGGGGTCTTACGACAAATGGGGAACAAGCTCGGCCCGAAGGGGCGAGACAAGGTAGCCAGGGGCGAGCGCGAAGCGCGCGGCCCTGGATCAGTTTAGAAAGCCGTGCGAGCTCTGAAAGAGCGACAGAAAATCGGTCGCGGTTCTATCGCACTTTCAGTGCTCATATCGCATAACTCATTCGATCCAGGGGCGGCGTGCTCGCTTCGCTCGCACTCGCCCCTGGCTACCTTCTGCGGCGCCTGCGGCGCTAGCCGCTTTCTGCGGCGCCTGCGGCGCTAGCTGCCTTCTGCGGCGCCTTCGGCGCTTCAGTCCTTCGACGCTTCACGCCTTCGGTCGCGCCTTCGGCGCTTCATGCCTTACCACGGATCTGTTCGAGACGTGTGCGGATCTTTTTACCGACACTTTCGCGGGAGAAGAGGGATTGGATGGTTTCCTGCGCGTGGCGCCCGAGGCGGGGGCCGAGCGCGGGCTCGGAGACGAGCTTTTTCATCCAGTACGACGCCTGCTCGAGATCGGGCTCAGCCCACGACTGGTGCGCTTTATAAGGCCCGTAGTCCTGGCCGAGCTTGACGAGCTGGTAATCGATGGCGATCGAGTTGTCGGCGGTCATGTAGTCGACGTTGCCCGACCAGTTGGTGATTATCGCCGGTTTGCCGAGACTCATCGCCTCCGCCGGCCCGAGTCCAAAACCTTCGGATCGATGCAGCGAAATGAAGCAATCGCACGCTTTGATTAACGAAGTCACCTCCGCGCGCGTCATGATCCGGTCGAGAATAAAAACGTTCTCAAGTCCCGCCATTTCTTCTCGCACCGATTGCAACAACGGCTGCCGGTAATCAGGATTGTTGAACTTCATCACCAACGCCACGTTCGGGTTTGAACCCAGCGGAAACGCGCGTTTGAACGCGCGCAACACACCCAACGGGTTCTTCCGCTGCAATACGCTGTTCGTGTCGACCATCGCGAGAAACACGTAACGATCTTCGGGCAGCCCAAGCTCCGCCCGCGATACTGCCGGGGCGTGACTCAACTGCACGACCGGCGGCATGTACACGACCGGCCGCGAAGTCTTAGCCGAAACAGCGCCGGCGATGAATCGCGACGCCGCCCACACTTCGTCGACAAACTCAAATTCCTTGAGCCACTCATCCGGCAATTCCGGCAGCTCCCAGTACCAATTCGCGATCACGTAGCGATCGCCGAGCACGTTCACCGGCGCCTGTGTTCGCAGGTAGAAACTGTTATCGGGATTGACGCAAACGATCGTCGTGTCGTAATCCGAACGGCGCGCTTCTTTGTGCGACCAGGAAAGATCCGTGTGCAGCGAATAATTTCCGGCTTCGAGATTGATCACATTGAACGGCACGCCGGCTGATTCAAACGCCGCCGCCATGCCGCGTCCGACAACGCCGAGCGCCATTTCGGCCCGGATGTACGACACGAGATTGACGCCGGGCGCACCGGTCGAGCTCGATCCGTTTTCGCGCGCGCGGCGGCGAAAGCGTTCTTTGGTTCGGAGCAGTTTTGCGAGGCGGGCGTTGTTGATGCGAGAGTGAACGGAGGTTTTGATCGACAACGGCACCAGCGAACTGAGCGCTCGTCTTAAACCCCGGTTGTGCGACGCATTCTCTGTCACGTTGGTAATTCGCGAGCGTGGAGCAGTTCGCGCACGGCGTCCGGGCTTTGAGGCGTCATTCGCGACGAGGTTCGAGCATAGTCAATCGCATCTTCAACCGTCGAAAACTTGATCGAGATCTCACCCACTAAGCCAACCGGCGTCTTGAGTTTTCTGACCGCCGAACGCGCGCGTTGCAGCAAGCCCTGGTTCGCGTGAGCGTCGTAATAGCCATGCTTCTCCAATAGAGCTTGCATCTCGGCGCGGAGCTGCGGATCGGTAACCTCCTGAACCTCCATTGCGTTTGTCGCGAGATATTTCTCGAAGTCGAGATCGAAAAAGCGCGGGCTGTTCGTTTCGTTTTTATAGATCAGGTATTCGTTGAGTACGGCGTTGACCGTGGTATTGAGCTGCGGTATCGGCGTCGCATAGTTTCGGATCGAATCGTCGACCGGCAGGTTCGCGGTGAAGTCGGCATTGTCGGGCGTCATCTCACCGCGCGAGACACTCGCGCCGTTGCTGCGGCTGAGCGCGTAGTGAAAGAACGGCGATCTGTCGAGAAACAAAATCGAATCTTCGACGTCGAGACAGCGAAAGCAAAAGTTGAAATCGGGCGCGATCGACGTAAATACGTTGCCAAAACGAGCGCGGATGCGATCGAGAATGGTGCGCGGCACGATGCAATTCAGCATACGCGGCAGACCGTGATGAAACACCGATTGCGATACGAGCCACGACAATCGTTCCGTCGGGATCTCCCACAGCAGCGCCGTCGCAGGATAGTGCTCGACGCGAATCGGTTTGACGTGATCGACGATCCGATCGTGGTTGTAGCTGATCACTTTGTCCGGATAGAGCGCGGCGAGTTTGATCACTTCGTTGAGCCCGCCGCGCTTGAACATCATGCGATCGGTCAAATAGAGGAAGTGGTCCGCGTTGTAAGCGGAGAGCGCGTGGTCGATGGCCCATTGCCAATGTTCCGGCATCGCAAACGATTGCGGCGGACGCACGTAACGAAGCCGTGCGTCGTCGAGGCTCGCGCAGAAGGCGGCGAGTGCTTCGCGATCGGACTCGACAGTGGAGTTGTCAGAGACGAGGACGTAAACGTTTTCGATCTCCTCGTCGAGCACGGATCGGATCGCGTTCACGGCGATATGCGCGCGATTCCGCGTCGGCACTACAACCACCACACCCTTGTACGTTGACGTCATAATTACTCAGCGCGCTTGATGAAAGCCGACGGCCAATAAGTCACTCTCTCCGAAACGTTGCCCTCGTTGAAGAGAAACGCCGGCTCTTCGATCGCGAATTCCTTATTTGCGGCAACAAACTCCAGCGCCGCCTGTTTCGGATTGTTCCACGACCAGTCCGGCTGCGTGCGTGGCGCGCCAACGACCTGCTCCATGATTCCATCCATCGCCACGATGTATGAACCCGGCGTCACCAGCGACGAATACGCGGCGAGCTCGGCGAGCACGTGTTCCTTCGTGTGACACGAATCCAGCAACACCAGCACCTTCTCCTCCGGCTCGATCAGCGACTGCACTTTCTCGACAACCGCAAGATCGATCGAACTGCCTTCGATCAGCGTAATTAGCGGCGCAAGAATATGCGACTCGATCGCCGCGCGATTGTGCGGACGAATCTCCACGTCGACGCCGATCACGCGCCCGTGGCCCATCGCTTTGCACAAGCTCGCGTAAAACACGAGCGCGCCGCCATGCGCCACGCCGGTCTCGACAATCACGTCCGGACGCAGCGAATGGATCAGCTCCTGCAACCGAAACATGTCTTCCGGCAGTTGAATGATCGGGCGTCCGAGCCAGGTGAAACTGTAAACATACTTGTTGTCCCAACCGGCACGCAGCCAAACGTCGGAAATGATCTTGAACGCTTCGGCGGAGGCGATCGCATGAGTGGTAATGCGATCGCCTTCTTCAACACTGACTGTGCCCTGCTCGATATCAACTTTGATCATTGTGAAGGTTCCAGGTTGCGCCGGTACAAGTCTACCAATTGCGGCATGTCGTCAAGCACGCGCGAGGGCTCGAAATCAAATTCCGCACGCAGCCGGTCGATATTTATCGGCGGAAACGTCACGCGCGGCGACGGTTGCGAAAACTGAATCGCGCAACCCGTGAGCGCGTGAAGCTGTTCGGCCAGTGCGCCGTTGGAAACATTGCTGCCGCTGGCGAGGTTATAGATTCGTTCCTTTCCGCTGGTCGCGATCTCGATCAGGGCGCCGGCGACATTGTCGACGGAGATGTAATCTTTCGCGGAATCCGCCGAAGTTTGAAACACGATCTCGTTGCGTGTAACAGCGTCTCTGATGATCGACGACAGGAAGTTGTCCGAAGCGAAGTCGGCGCCGTAGACGTTTGAGATCCGCGCGACTCGCGCCGGCCGGCCGCAGTGCAAAACAAGAGACTCACCCATCGCTTTTGACGCGTTGTACAGATCGCTGCCGTCAAGTGGCGCGATGCGTATCGGCGTCTCCTCCGCGGTTGAATCAGCGCCGTTGTAAAGCCGTGTCGACGATAAATAAAGCAGCGATTCAAACTCGCCTGCACGCAGCACTTCGAGCAGCTTGCAGACGTGAGCGTCGACGGTGTCGAGCGGACGCGATCGGAAGTCCGCCGTCAATCCGATGCAATAAACAACATGGCCCAACGATCCGGATGGCAGGGCGTCGTCGCGACGGACGGCCTGGTGCTCGTGGCCCAGTGTCTCCAGTCGATTGACGATCCGAGAGCCAATAAAACCAGATGCGCCGAGAACGGTAATCATCTCTCAATCGTTAGCGGCAGGTGCAAGGCCGGATCTTTGTCGAGCAACAGTTTCGGGCTCACGTCTTTCACGACTTTCAACTGCAACCGGTCGAGCAACTCGCGATCCTTCGTAGCGAGGACATTGAATCCGTGCGGTGGTCCATCGAGATAAACGTGCTGCACGGGCACGATCTCGATCGGCGTGCCGGCCATCGGATAATTGTTATGAAAATCTCGGATCGCGAACACGTCGTAACCCTGCGCGGTGAGAAACGAGACGACCGACGTGTTTTCCAGCCCGTTGGTCCAATCGACAAAGTGGCGATGAATTTCAAACACGATATTTGGCGAGTCGCGCTCGATGGTGTGGCGCGCGCCGTGCAGGGCGTTTTCTTCACCGCCTTCTGTGTCGAGCATGATCAACTCTACGGAGGCGAGGTTCTCTGAACCGGCATAGTCGTCTATCGAGAGGGAATTGAAAGCGCTTTCGGGATCGATCATCGGCACTGACGACGCCAGCGCGAGATCGCCTTCGAGTTGCAGCGCCATGTCACTGATGTCCCACAATCCGAGACGATGTGCGACAACGTTATCGAGATTGTTTATCTCGACGTGATGCAGCAGACGATCGAAAGAATGACCGGACGGCTCGAAGGCGTGAACGCGGCCCGTCCCGTGGATGGCCCGCGCGATAAAGGCAACGTGATCGCCGATGTACGCGCCGCCAACGATCACATTGGACGCGCCTTTTGCGAGCGCTGCGAGCAGTCTTGTCGTCTGCGGTTCCCAAACATGATCAGGATGCTGCTCGGTGCTCAACAACAACGCCTTCTCGATCCGGCTATCTGCGCCGACGTCGAATATCAGTCCGTTGTGCAAGACGACGCGATGTGTTTTGGCTTCCGCCAGCAACGCGAGAATCAACGGCCAGCGAACCTGTTCGCGAAAGACCACCTGATCTTTGGCTTCGATCTCGGCCAATCGCAACGCATCGAAGATCGCGTTGCGCGCACGGTCGTTTTTGCCGGCTGTGGCGAGTGCCGGTGCGAGAAGGGCGAGGTTGGCGATTATTTCGGAGGACATAGTCCAATATCTCTCTGCGGTCCTCTGTGTCCTCTGCGTTTAACCTGCGTTGCGCACATATTCAACGCAGAGGACACAGAGGACCGCAGAGTAACGCAGAGCTATTCAAACCAGGATCGCGGGCTTCTGTATCAGGTGAACGTCGTGCGCCGAACTTCCCTTGTCGTTGCCCGGAACGAAATCGATCACGTTAAAGCCGCGCGCGATCGTTTCGTGGACGTATTGCTGCGGATGAAACACGGCGCAGAAGTTTGAACCTGATTCCTGTTGTTCTCGAATCACCGGCTGGCCGCTTTGAAACTGTTCTCGTTCTTCAGGTGTCAACGTGTGCAGGTAATAGTCGCCATGCGTCGTGAAGTAGATATAGCCGCCGGGTTTGAGAATGCGTGACAGTTCGTCGATCCAGAAAAACTGCAGCTCTTCGTTCAGGTGTGTAAACACCGAGTAGGCATAGATGAACTCAAAAGTCTTGTCCGCGTACGGAAGCTTGCCGGAGAGCGTGTTGACGTTGAATTGCGAAAACTTGAGATGCTCGCGGCACCAGTCGATCAGTTGCGAGTTGTAATCCGTTCCATGCCAGGCTGGACCACGCGTCGAACTCCAATGACGCATGATGCGTCCCACGCCACAACCGAAATCGAGCACGGCACTGAACTGTTCTATCTTGAGATTGTGCTTCGCGAGGAGCGCGCGGATCGCCTGGCTTGCCGTGCGGCCGCTGTCGAGAAACCAATCAGGGCTCTCGCTGCCCGTCACCAAAAAGATGAGGTTCGCCGGCGGCAGCGGCGGTTGTCCTTTCAACCGGTTGCCGACCCTGAGCGCGAGGTCGCGCGGCAAAGTTTTGCGTTTGTGGAAGGCGAGCTTCCACTCGAGCGGCACGGTGCGTTTAACTGATTGCAGCAAACCCATTCTGCTCCTTACGATTTGAAGTCCGGATAATTTGCGTCGCGTTCGTTGATGGTCACACCGTCGGTGGCGTGCCAGCTAATAGCGAAAGCCGGATCGTTCCAACGCACGCCGCCTTCACTATCGCGATTGTAAAAGTTTGTTATCTGGTAGAAGACCTCAGTCTCTTCCTCGAGCGTTTGAAAACCGTGGGCGAACCCTTCGGGCACATAAAGCATGCAGCGGTTCTCGGCCGTCAATTCTTCGCCGATCCACTGTTTGAACGTCGGGGAGCCGGGTCGCAGGTCGATGATTACATCGTAGATCGCGCCCTTCGTACAACGGACCAGCTTCGCCTGAGCGAAAGGCGGATTCTGAAAGTGCATTCCGCGAACCGTGTAACGCTTGCTGCTGAACGAGATATTGCACTCAGCCATGCGCGGATTTAATCCGTGACTTTTAAACTCCTGCTCTGAAAAGCTTCGCGCCAGAAAGCCGCGCTCGTCCTTGAACCTTTCGGGATCGATCACGAACGCGCCTTTGAGTTTTGTTTCCCTGAAAATGATGCCCATTTTTTATGCAACCTTAACGGATGGAATCGGAATGATGAAGCGGCCGCCGCGGCGCCGATACTCAGCTTGCTGCGCGAGAATCTCTTCGGCGAAGTTCCACGTCAGCAACAGGACGTAATCCGGCATGTCGTCCAGTAATTTTTCCGGCGCATGAATCTGCAAATGCGTGCCGGGCGTGTAAAAACCTTGTTTGACCGTGCTGCGGTCCACGACGTAATCGACCGTTTCTTTGCCGATGCGGCAATAGTTCAAGAGCGTGCTGCCTTTTGCGGACGCGCCATAGACCGCGATTCGTTTACCTTGCTCTTTCAAATTTCGCAAGAGGTCGACTAAGTCGCTGCGAAGCCGTTCAACTTTATTCGTGAAATCTGTGTAAAAACTCAGCTCGTTCCAGGGCTCTTCTTCCGGCAGCGGCGGTTTCTCGTTTTGAGAAGCGTAAACGCGCACCGTCCCGCCATGAATGGGGAACCGCTCGATTTGATAAATGTTCAATCCATGACGGTGGAAAAGTTTGTCGAGCGCGGTCAATGAAAAATAGCTCAGATGCTCGTGATAGATCGTGTCGAACTCACAGGCATCGATCATGTCTTTCACGTAAGGCACTTCGATCACGGCGACGCCGTCGTCTTTCAATAACGTTTTCACGCCCCGCACAAAGCCATTGAGATCGGGAACATGGGCCAGCACGTTGTTGGCGTGGATCACGCCGGCGCGGTAGCCATCGGCGCGCAACTGTTGCGCCAGCCCTTCGTCAAAGAATTCGCGAACCGTGGGAATTCCGTGTTCGTCTTCGGCAACGCGCGCGATGTTTACCGCCGGCTCGATGCCCAGCACGGGAACGCCGCGTTGCTTGTAATGTCGCAAAAGATAACCATCGTTACTGGCAATCTCGACCACGAGACTTTCAGCACTGAGGCTGCGCGAGCGGACCATCTCGGCGGCCGTGACTTCGGCGTGCCGCAGCATCGTATCCGAGAAAGACGAGAGGTAGAAGTACTCGCGAAAAAGTTTTTCCGGCGAGACTGTTTCCGTGATCTGGACGAGGGTGCACTCGGGGCAGAATACGAGATCGAGCGGAAACGTTTCTTCTGGTTCCAGCAGTTGATCCTTTGTGAGGAGTGCGTTTGCGAGGGGCGTGTGGCCCAGTGAGAGCACGGTGTTGAGTTCGGTATGTCCGCACGAGCGGCAGGAGTGCGGCCCGCTTTCAGTCATCGCGTCTCTGCTCCGAGAAATTCTCGATACCACGCGATCGCCTGTTGCAAACCTTCGTCGAGCGTATACAACGGTTTCCAGCCGAGCACTTCACGGGCCTTCGCTGCGCTGAGGTATTGATGTGGGATTTCATTCACCGCTTCGTTGCGCACGTCGGGTTCGAGATCGGACTTCATGACCTGCAAAATCCGTGTTACCAATTCCAACACCGTCACCTGTGTTTCGTTTGAAAAGTTGAACGCCTCGCCTTTCAACGCTGGATTTATTGATAGTTTTTCGGCGAGCAGCATATTCGCCGCAGCGCCGTCTTCGGCGTAAAAATAATCGCGCACAAACTTGCCGTCAGAACGAATCACCGGGCGCTGTCCGCGCAACACCGATCGGATCGTTCCCGGCACGATGCGGTTCCAGTTCAAATCGCCGCCGCCGTAAAGATTGCCGCAACGAGTGATCGCCACCGGCAGATCGTAAGTCGTGGCGTAAGCCTGCGCGATCAGATCCGCGCAGGATTTACTGACGTCGTAAGGATGTTTGCCAACTAGCGGCGCGTCTTCGTTATACGGAAGCTGTTCGTGCTCGCCGTAAGCTTTGTCAGACGACGCGGCGACGATTTGTTTTACCAGCGGACTGCGACGACACGCTTCCAACAGCGACCAGGTGCCGCCGATGTTCGTCTCGAATGTCGATGTTGGATTGCGATTGGCGATGCCGACGATCGTCTGGGCTGCCAGATGGATCACGGTGTCGATCTCATACTCGCCGAGCGCGCGTTCCAGTGTCGCCTGATCGCGCGCGTCACCGCGCACGACTTTCACCTGGTCCAACGATCCCGCGCGCACGAGTTCACTTTGCGGCACCCAGTCGCGCACGAGACAAACGACATCAGCACCCGCCTGCAACAACCGGCGCACCAGAAAACCGCCAAGCAGTCCCGTCGCGCCGGTGACGAACACCGGCCGGTCCTGCCAAAATTGCCGGTTGAGTGAAGTATTTGAGCCCATATTCTTCACGGCAAAGCGCTAAACCCATACTTTCCACGGCGGGTTATTGCTGCTCCACAAACTCTGCAACAGCCTTACTTCACGCATCGTGTCCATGCACTGCCAGAACTCCTCGTGACGAAACGCCGCAAGTTGCCTGTCTTCGGCAAGCCGTTCGAGCGCGTCTGCTTCGAGATTGCTGTCGTCGTCCGCGAGGTAGTCAAACACGGCCGGCTCAAACACCATGAAACCACCGTTGATCCATCCCTCGCCGATCTGCGGTTTCTCGGTGAACTCCGTCACGAGATCGCCGGAAAAGATCAAACCGCCGAATCGCGCCGGCGGTCTCACTGCCGTCACCGTCGCAATTCGTCCCTGCGCTTTATGAAACTCGAGTAACCGCGTCAAATCGACATTGCTCACGCCATCGCCGTACGTAACCATGAACGTGCCATCGTTCAACGACTGTTCGAGCCGCTTGATGCGCCCGCCGGTGTTGGTCTCCTGTCCTGTATTCTTCAGATGGACCAACCAGTCTTCGCACTCACTCTCCTGCGTCTTCACGTGGCCGTTCGCAAGATCGACCGTCATACTTCCGCTCAACGAACAATAGTCGAGAAAGAAGCGCTTCACCATCTCGCCGCGATACCCGAGCGCGATAAAAAAATCTTTGAAGCCGTGGTGGGCGTAGTGCTTCATTATGTGCCAGAGGATCGGGCGGCCGCCGATTTCGACCATCGGCTTGGGCCGCAGCTCAGTCTCTTCAGTCAGGCGCGTGCCTTGTCCCCCCGCCAGGATCACCACTTTCATGCGGTTGGTCCTCCCGCTGTGGGCGTAAATTGTGAAGTCCAGTTGAGCAATGGACGAACGATTCCGGGCATTGGTCCAGCGTAATCGCCGCGGGCCGTGGTCCCGTCGAGACTGTCGACCACCTGAAAGGCCACGATGTCGCGGGCAAAAAAGTGAATCTTCAATGGCTCCATCGAACTCACTGCCGCGCCGACGATCAGCGCGCCTTCGGCCAGCAGGTTTCCGGGAATCCACGCAGTGCTCACGTAATGGCCCACCGGACGCGGCCGGCGACGCCACTGCTCGTCGTGTTCGTTGGCGATGAAAACACACGAGCCTTCCTGGTTGATGAAATGATAATTCGGCACGAGCACATGGTCCGCTTCCAATACTTCAAATTCCATCTCGATGCCGACTGTGTTTCTGATGTCGACGCTTTCGCAGATCTCGCCGTCTTCAGTTCGCACGCGCACTGCGCGCAGGCGCACGATCTCGTTTCCGGGCGCGTCGTGAAGATCTTTCCATTCGCGCGCTGCATTCGTCCGGGTGCCGGAACCGAGATACATGCCCACCGCTTCCGGCGATGGTCCATCGAAGGTGATCGTGCCGTTCTCCAACAGCATCGTGCGCGGACAGAGACGCGTTACGGCCGGCATGTTGTGAGAAACGAAGATGACGGTGCGGCCGGCCTGCCTGACGTCTTCCATTTTGTCGAGACACTTGCGCTGGAAACGCGCGTCGCCGACGGCGAGCACTTCGTCGACGAGCAGAATCTCGGGATCCAAATGCGCGGCAACGGCGAATGCGAGTCGCAGGTACATGCCGCTGGAGTAGTGTTTCACCGGCGTGTCGATGAAGTTTTCGACTTCGGAGAAGGCCACCATCTCGTCGAATTTGCGCAGGATCTCGGCCCGCGTCATGCCCATGATCGCGCCGTTGAGATAGATGTTCTCGCGCCCGGTGAGTTCCGGATGAAAACCGGTGCCGACTTCGAGCA
>DATELZ010000168.1:0-36683 GCA_035276045.1 Pyrinomonadaceae bacterium
AATGAAAACTCTTAAACAGAATTTGGCGGGAGTCTATATGTGGCTTATCGTGGCGACAGGCGCCATGACTTGCCTCTATGCCGCTCTCATGCTCCCGCCAAACGTTGTCGACGGCTACTTCCTGCTGCTTACACTGATCACGGCAGTCATCGGATCGCGCATCGCGATTCGCATTCCCCAAATCAACGTCAACATCACAGTCGATGACACGTTTGTGTTCATCGCTTTATTGATTTACGGCGGCGAAGCGGCAGTGATCGTCGGCGCGCTCGCCGGTGTTTGTGCGGCGCTGCGAATCAGCCGCAAGGTGCGCACCGTTGCTTTCAGCGCTGCTGCTCTCGCGTGTTCGGTCTTTGCAACGGCGACTGTTTTGAAAGCCGTCTTCGGCGAGGTCACCAACCTCATGAAAGCGGAGGCCGCAGTCGCCATTACCGCGCTGTGCCTGATGGGGATCGTTCAGTACCTGGTCCATACGATCATCGGCGCCGCCGCGGCTGCGTTCAAAGTCGGCGAATCAGTCTGGCGCATGTGGACGCACAACTTTCTCTGGATCTCGATCAGCTACTTTGCGGGCGCGGCCGGCGCTGGATTCATCGTCAACAGTTTAGGCACGGCGCGTTTCTGGGCGATTCTCGTCGTTATCCCGATCATCATCATCGTTTACTTCAGTTACGACCGTTACATGCGCGAAGTGAAAGCTTCTGCCCGTCACGCTGAAGATGCTGAACGACGCCGCGCCGAGAGCGAACACCAACGCGCCGAACAAGCCGAACGTCACGTTCTCGAACTCAACAATTACATCGCCGAACAGGAACGCATCAGCCGCGTGTTGGAAGAAACCAAGGACCACTTCCGCCATGCTGCATTTCACGACTCACTCACCGGACTGCCCAACCGCGCGATGTTCACGGAGTTGTTGAAAGCCGAGATCGAAAGTTCAAAAGGCACGAAAGAACACGCCTTCGCAGTTCTCTTCCTCGATCTCGATCGTTTCAAAAACATCAACGACAGTCTCGGACACACGCACGGCGATCTGTTGCTCGTGGCCTTCGCCGAACGGCTGGAACGAACACTGCGTCCCGTCGATACGCTCGCGCGTTTCGGCGGCGACGAGTTTGCGATCCTGATCAGCGGCATGAGCGATTCGACTGACGCCGTTCGCGTGGCGCAAAGAATTCAGGACGAACTGAGCCAACCGTTTTTATTAGACAAGAACTCGACGTTCGCCACGGCGAGTATCGGTATCGCGCTGAGTTCGAGCGGCTACCACCAGCCCGACGAGATCCTGCGCGACGCCGACACCGCGATGTATCGCGCGAAGGAAAATGGCAAAGCGCGTTACGAACTCTTCGATCACGACATGCACGCGCGCGCCGTTTTTCGTCTGCAACTGGAAAGCGATTTGCGCCAGGCGGTCGAGAAGAATGAATTCACAGTTTTCTATCAACCGATTGTTTGTCTTCAGAGTGGACGGCTCGCAGGCTTCGAAGCCCTCGTGCGTTGGAACCATCCGCGGCGCGGCATGGTTTCGCCTGCCGACTTCATTCCGGTGGCTGAAGAGACTGGTTTGATCGTTCCGATCGGCGAGTGGGTTTTGGCGGAAGCGTGCGCTCGCGTGCGTGAATGGCAGCTATCGTCGCCGAGTCATCGTTCGTTGAGTTTGAGTGTCAATCTTTCGGCCCGGCAGGTCGCCCAGCCAAACATGCTGGATCGGATCAAAGAAGCGCTCGACAACAGCAAGCTGAGCCCGCATTGCCTGAAACTTGAGATCACCGAAAGCGTCGTGATGGAGAACGCGGAAGCCGCGGCGGCGACATTCAAACAACTGCGATCGCTCGGCGTGCAGTTGAGTATCGACGACTTCGGCACCGGTTATTCGTCGCTCAGCTATCTCCATCGTTTCCCGCTCAACTATCTCAAGATCGATCGCTCGTTTGTCACCCGTCTCACCACCGAGAACGACAACGCGATCGTCCGCACCATCTCCACGCTCGCTCGCAATCTCGGCATGGAAGTGATTGCCGAAGGCATCGAGACCGAAGAGCAGCATCGCCAACTCCGGATGCTTGGCTGCGAGTACGGTCAGGGTTATCTCTTCTCGGCGCCGGTCGGAAAAGAAGCCGTGCTGCGCTTGTTGGCGCAGGACGCGCACCGCGATTCCGAGACCACGGATTTGCCGCTCGAAGCGGTCACCGCGGATGAAGAGATCTTAGTCCCCTATTCGATGTAAATCCTTGTTTTCTGCTAACATGCCCGCATGCGATTTTTGAGTTTGAAATTAGTGTGCACCCTCGTCCTCGCAAGTCTAGCGGTTCCACAGTTTTCCTTTGCCCAGGCACAAAATCCGTCGGCTGACGTGGTGATGGTGCTGCCATTTGAAAACACGTCGAACCGCGCGGAATACAACTGGGTGGGCGAGAGTTTTGCCGACGCGCTGGCGGAGCTTTTGAATAAACCCGGCATGATCGTCGTTTCGAGCGACGAACGCGAGCTTGCGTATCAACGTCTGCGGTTGCCGGAAACGGTGATCCCGTCGCGCGCCACCGCGATCAAATTAGCGCGCCAGGCGAAAGCGACGTTGATCGTCGTCGGCAGTTATTCGGTTACGCCACCGGCAGCAACGCCGAACAGCGACAAACAACCCACCGACGCTTACGTGCAGGTCACTTCGCGAGTGATCAAAGTCAACGAGGGACGCACGCTCGGCGAGGTGATGGACGGCGGTTGGGCCACGCGCCAGTTTGACTACGGCGGCGCGCTGACCACGCTCCAGGACATTCACGGGCGTCTCGCGTACCAGATTCTTTATCAGCGCGACAAGGCGTTGCCGTATTCACAGAATCAGATCGTCCAGGAAGCGACCAAGATTCCGCAGAAGGCTTTTGAAGCTTATGTGAAGGCGGTGCAGTTGGATCTGCGCGCCGAGTTGCGCACCAACTATCTGAAGAACGCGCTGCACTATTACGCCGAAGCATTGGGTGGCGCGGTTTATCCGCAGGCTGCGTTTGAGCTGGGCCGCAGCTACATGAGTCTCGGCAATTGGAAAGACGCGACTGAATACTTTTCCAAGTTACAGAAGAAAGAGCCGCATTACGCGGAAGCCGCGTTCTATGCGAGTCTCGGTTATACGAAGTTGGGTGACTACGGACGCGCGCTGGCGACGATCGTTCCGCTGTCGAGCGATCTGCCGTTGATTGGTGTTTACAACAATGCCGGCGCTGTTGCCGTGCAGGCCGCGCGTGAAAACAAGAATGAAGCCGAGCGGAAGCGACTGCTCGCGCAGGCGAGTGAGTTTCTGCAAAAGGCGTCGGAGTCAGCGCCCAGCGACCAGATGATCCACTTCAATTACGGCTATGCGCTGTTTTTGCAAGGCAAGTACAACGAAGCCGCGGACCATTTTCGCCCGGTGATTACGGAAAATCAGCGCGATGGACACGCGTATTTCCTGTTTGCCAAGGCGCTGGCGAAGACGGGCAAAACCGAAGCGGCAACTGCGGCTGACGACCAGGCGCGCCGTTATCTGCAAACTTCTTACGCGCGTTGGGAAACTGAGTGGCAGAAGTCGCAAACGACCAGTGGTATTAACTTGCGCCTGCGCGACGTTTTGAACCGCGACGATGTTTATGACCTGCGGCGGCAGCAACAGATAACCGCCGACGCTTCATCGCCCAGTTCGGCCACGCAGGATCTCTTGATCAAGGCACGTGATCTTTACCAGGCCGGACGCGACGACGAAGCGCTGCCGGAACTGCATCGCGTCGTAATGATCGAACCGACTAACGCCGAGGCTTACCTGCTCAGCGGCCGGATCAATCTTCGACGCAGCGATCAGGAAGCGGCGATTGCCGCCTTGAAGACCGCGATCTTCTGGGATCCAAAACTCATCGACGCGCACATCCTGTTGGGCCGGATCTTTCTCGATCGCGGCGACAGAGGTGAAGCGCGGAAGTACGCGCAGAGCGCGATCACGATCGATCCTAATAATCAGGAAGCCATCGCGCTGCAACGGCAAGTGACAATGGGTAATTAGGTCTTTGGTCTTTGGTCTTTGGTCTTTGTCTAAGACCTAAGGCCAAAGACCAAAGTTCTTTCAAGCATCTCTTCTCCCTCACGAACGTCTTCGACAGTTTCCCCAACCAATTCCTCTGGCACACAACGTGCTCAAGGGATAACCGGCACGACACGGAATAAACGAAGTAAGTTGACCGTGCCCCCGCCGCCTACATCCCCTGAGCGCCGCCTGCCGCTGCGCCAGCAACCTTCCGAGCGTTCCTTCAGTGGTTCCCCCCTTAATGTGGACCCGGTCAGAAATGACTGGGTCTTCCCGCATTTTCAGGGCCATTTATCCGCTTACTAACTTCAAAACACGCAAACCCAAACTGTCACCCGTAACCTGTCAAAAGACGAAATTTGTCACTCTGACAGTGACGCTTTCTGTCTTTTTGAGTCAATTTTCCTCTATTTGACCTGTTCCTCTCACGCGCTGACAGCATGCTCTAAAAATAATTTTTGCTAAACTCAGCGCAGTGCGGCAAGAGCTTTCTAAATGGTTCGACTGGGTCGCCGCCGGAGCGACGGCCCTCCTCCTCATCTTCTCGTTTCCAAACTTCGAGTTGTGGTTTCTGGCGTGGGTCGCTTTAGTGCCGCTGCTCGTCGCCATCGTCCGCCGCCCGTCGCCGTTGCGCGCCTTTATACTCGGATGGACCGCGGGCACAGTCTTCTTTTATATAAGCTGCTACTGGCTGACTTACTCGATGATTCACTACGGCGGCCTGTCCACTGTCGTCGCCTATGTCTTACTGATGCCCGCCGCGGTCGTAGTCGGCATCTTCCCCGGGCTCGCGATGATGCTCGTCGCGCTCGCGATCAAGCGGGGGGGCGAATGGGCCGTGCTGCTGACGCCGGTGTTCTGGACCGCGTTCGAATGGGTGCGGCTCGGCGTCACGGGCCAACTGTGGAACGCGCTCGGTTATTCGCAGGCTTTCAAATATCCGCTCATTCAACCGGCGAGCTGGGGCGGTGTCTACGCGGTCAGCTTTCTGATCGTCGTAATCAACGCGGTGATCGTGTTGGTAATAGTGAAGAGGACGTTACGGTCGGCTGTGGCAACGTTCTTTATCGTGATGGCGGTGTTACTTGTGATTATGGTGTCGAAGATTGGCCCGGTGACGCCACAAGACTCCGACCCCGTCATGTCAGTATGCGTTGTCGCAGTGCAACCAAACGTGCCGATGACGTTGGTGAAGAGCGTCGAAGAAATGAAGCTGCTGCTAGAACGCCATCTGTCGCTCAGCAAAAAGGGTCTCGAAAGCTGTACCGGAGCGTACGAGAGAAGACTGGTGATCTGGCCTGAGTCGCCGATGAACTTCACTTACAGCAACGCGCGCGTGTTTCAGGAACTCGTTACACAGTTCTCACTAGAGAACAACACCTACCTTCTCTTCAACTCGCTGGAACCAGCGCCTGATGATGGTTCGTACAATTCTGCGCTGTTAATAAATGGAAATGCACCCATAACACAATATGATAAGATTCGGCTGATGCCGTTTGGCGAATATGTGCCGCTCCCTCAATGGTTACCGGGAGCTTCTTTGATAACCGGGCTCGTCGGCGAGTTCACTCCGGGCAACAAGTACACCTTGATGGGAGTGGGAAATTATCGCGCCGGAGTTTTCATTTGCATCGAGTCGGCGTATCCGTGGATCGCGCGCCGCATGACAAACGAAGGCGCCGACCTGCTGATCAATATTTCCAACGACGGCTATCTTGGGCCAACTGCGGTGATGCGACAGCACCTTGCGAATGCGATCTTTCGCGCCGTCGAGAATGGCCGGCCGCTGTTGCGTGTTACCAACACCGGCATCTCGGCTGACATCACTGCCGGCGGCAAGATCGAGGATCAGACCGAACCGTTTCAGCCGGACGTTCGCGTGTGGCGCTATTTTCCGGCAGACGTAAGGACTTCTTATACGCGCCACGGCGATTGGTTCGTTCACAGTTGCGCCGCGATCGCAGCGTTACTTTTGATCGGCATGCTGGCGGGTTATAGAAGAAGTTTTGTGCGGCGCTAAATTTGAGATTTCCCTGTGTTCCCCTGCGTCTCTGCGGTAAACAGATTTTTCGCGCAAGATTAACGGCAGAGACACAGAGGAACGCAGAGATTCGCAGAAGGAAACAGGGAAGATGAACGAGACACTGTCACTGCAGGAACTGCGCGTTTCATTCGACGCCCTGCGCGCGCGAGTTGAACAACTCGGGAGGTTTCTTTGATGTCCCGGCGCGCCGCGAAGAGTTGAATCAGATCGAAACCCGGGCCTCCGCGCCCGACTTCTGGAACGATCAGGAAGCCGCGCAGAAGCTGCTGCAAAATCGCAGCCGGTTGGAAAAGAAGATCGAGCGGCAGGAACATTTTCAGTCGCAGATTGACGATGCCGCAGTGCTCTTTGAGTTTGGCGAGGAAGATCAGAGTTCGATCGAAGAACTTCATTCGTTGCTTGAACGGCTCGAACACGAGTTGAGCCAGGCCGAAACTGAAATGCTGCTCGCCGGCGACAACGATCGCCGCAACGCGATCTGCACGATTCATCCGGGCGCGGGCGGAACCGAGTCGCAGGATTGGGCCGAGATGCTGTTGCGAATGTATTTGAAGTGGGCCGAACAACGAGAGTTCAAAGCGGAAGTGCTCGAATATCAACCGGGCGAGGAAGCCGGACTGAAAAGCGTGACGTTCAGAGTTGAAGGCGAGTACGCCTACGGCCTGCTGGCTGCCGAAGCCGGCGTGCATCGCCTCGTCCGTATCTCTCCTTTTGACCAGGCGGCCAGGCGGCATACGTCGTTCGCTTCACTGTTTGTTTATCCGGAGATCGACGAAGACATCGAGGTCGACATCCAGGAAAAAGATTTGCGTATCGATACTTATCGGGCCACCGGCGCCGGCGGCCAACATATCAACACCACCGACTCTGCCGTGCGCATTACGCATTTTCCCACCGGCATCGTCGTGTCCTGTCAAAACCAGCGTTCGCAACATCAAAACCGGGCCGTGGCCATGCAGGTGCTGCGTTCCCGTCTCTATGAACTCGAACTGGAAAAGCGGCAAGCCGAAACCGCGGAACTGGAAGCGAACAAAGCTGACATCTCATTCGGCTCGCAGATCAGAAGCTACGTGCTGGCCCCTTATCAGCTCGTCAAAGACACGCGCACCAAACTTGAACGAGGTAATGTCGACGCCGTGCTCGGCGGCGACATCGACGACTTCATCAAAGCCTTCTTGCTCGCGCGCAAGGCTGCTTAATCGGTGTCATTGGTCATATGTCATTTGACATTTCTCATTTATCGTTTTCGCAAACTGAACAAAATGATAAATGACAACTGTCAAATGATAGCTGACCAATGCTTTGTGTTCTGGAGTTTGAATGTCAACACATATTGAAGAAAGACCGCGCATGGTTATGCCCCGCGCGAGTCGTGGCAATGAGATATTCGCGATTCTGCTCCTCGCAGCGGGATTGCTACTGGCGCTGTGCCTGATCTCAGCGGCGTTTTATCCGAACGATCCGTCGTGGAACTCCGCCGGTCAAAACGAAACGCAAAACTGGATCGGCGCGATCGGCGCAAACGTCGCGGCGACTGCCTTTCAGTTCATCGGACTCGCCGGGTATCTCCTGCCGTTACTTCTCTTCGCAGCCGCATGGCGTCGCTTTCGCCGTAACGCGATTCAAAGCCCGATGTCGCGCATGGCCGGGCTGATCGTGCTGGTCGTCGCCGCGTCCGCGCTGCTTTCGATCTCGCAAATGCGTCCGCTGTTCGACGCGAGCGTCCAGCCCGGCGGCCTGCTCGGTTCCGTTGTCGCGCAAGGTCTCGCGAGCGGTCTGAGCTCGATCGGCGCGACTGTTCTGCTCATCGCAATCGCCGCAAGCGGCTTGTTGCTCGCAACCAACTTCTCGTTCATTCGTCTCTACGAAATCTTCGCGACCGCGATCGCGACGCGTTTTGCTTTCGTCGGCAAACTGCCCGAACGCTTCCGCGCGTGGCGACAACTGCGCCGCGAACAAGCGCAACTGCGCAGAGAAGCGAAGGCCGCGCTCAAAGCTGAACGCGAAGCCGCACGCGGCGCCTTAAAACAGAATCTGAACCTGACTCCTGCTGAACGCGTCGCCGATTTCATGAAAGAGCCGGCGACCGCGCCGGTTGAAACCACGAAAGTGATCCGCGCTGAAACGAAGCGGACCGCCATCGAGCCGGAACCGCCGCCGGTTATCGTCGCGAGCACAGCCGCCACAGTCGCAACTCCCACTCCTCGTGTTTCGAAATCAAAGGCGAATATCGAAAGCGACGAGGTCGAGGGGATGGTCAAAGGCGCGTCTGTGGTGCGCGTAAAAGCCGAAGCGCCCGCGACCGCGAAACTCCCGTTCGACGCAAACCGCCGCGTCAGTTACGACGACTACAACCCGCCCGCGCTCCATTTTCTCAACGAAGCGCCGCCACACAGCGAACAAGCCGACGCCGAACTGCTCGCGCTCGCCAACCGTCTCGCCGAGAAGTGCAAAGAGTTCAACGTCACGGGCCAGATCAAACACATCTGTCCCGGTCCCGTCGTCACGACTTACGAATTCAAACCCGATCCGGGCGTCAAATACTCGCGCGTCGTCTCGCTCGTCGACGACCTCTGTCTCGCACTGAAAGCAGAATCGATCCGCATCGATCGCATGCCCGGAAAGCCGCACGTCGGCATCGAAGTGCCAAACCCGCGGCGCGAAACGATCTTTCTTCGTGAAGTGATTGAATCGCGGCCGTTCCAGGAGTCGCCATCAAAACTCACGATCGCGCTCGGCAAGACGATCGACGGTCTCAACTACGTCGCCGATCTGGCGAAGATGCCGCACCTGCTGATCGCCGGCACAACCGGCGCGGGTAAATCAGTCGGCGTCAATTCGTTGATCGTTTCCATTCTCTATCGCGCGCGTCCCGATGAAGTTAAGTTCATCCTGATCGATCCGAAGCGGCTCGAGCTCGGGCTTTACGAAGACATTCCGCATCTGGCGACGCCGATCATCGTCGATCCGAAAGTCGCGTCGCGTTCGCTCAAATGGGCCGTGGCCGAAATGGAACGGCGTTATCGCGATCTCGCCGGCTGGGGCGTGCGCAATATCGACGGTTACAACACCGAGATCATGCGCCGCAATCTCGTGAAGGAGTACGACGATAACGGCGAACCGTGGAAGCCGCTGCCATACATCGTGATCATCATCGACGAATTAGCCGACCTGATGATGACCTCCGGGCGTGAAGTTGAAGAGTCGATCACCCGTCTTGCGCAGATGGCGCGCGCAGTCGGCATTCACCTCGTGCTCGCGACCCAGCGTCCGTCAGTCGACGTCATCACGGGTTTGATCAAGGCCAACTTCCCATCGCGCATCTCGTTCCGCGTCTCGTCGAAGATCGATTCGCGCACGATCATCGACACGAACGGCGCCGAACAACTTCTCGGCCGTGGCGACATGCTGTTCTTGCCGCCAGGCACGTCGCGACTGATTCGCGTTCACGGCGCTTACATCGACGAGCAGGAGATCGGGAAGATCGTGTCGCACATCAAGGCGCAGGGCGCGCCTGCGTACGACGAAAGCATCACGCAGTCAGAAGAAGAAGCGCTCGGGCTCGAAGCCGGTGGTGGCGAGCACGACGAATTGTTCGAAGAAGCGTTGCGCATCTGCGTCGAGATGAAACGCGCCTCGACTTCGGTGTTGCAGCGCCGATTGCGTATCGGTTATGGCCGCGCCGCCGCGATTCTCGACATGATGGAACGCGAAGGACTTATCGGCCAGGCAGATGGTTCGCGTCCCCGTCCCGTACTCGGTCGGGCTTATGAAATGGTGGCCGACTGGGACGAAATGGGCGATTCGGATCAGTAGTTTCTATTCATAATGATTTTTCTAACCATGGCGCTGGTGGAGCGCCGCGCACGTGTGCATTTTGCTATAAACCCAGAAGCAGCAAAACTTAGGTGCGTTAACACGGATTTTCTCCACAGGCTTTTCCACAGGCGCGGTGGAAGATTCGTGATCTCGATGGAAGGAAAAACAGATGCAGACTCAACTGTCCACAGCCAACCCAGACTTGGCGTCCTTACTGAAGAGCGGTTACCGGTTGGAGACACCTGAACCACCGCCTGACCCGATCGATCCGCCTGACAATCAGGGTGGCGGCGGTAAACCAAAAGTGACCGTGCCTGAAGAAACACCCAAAGAACAGGGGTGAGCTAAAGCAGGTCCAGGGACTTTGAGATAACGCTCAGAAAGATCGAGGACTCGCCCCGTTCCTCTCGAATGTCTTGCCGGAGCTGGCCCAACGTCGTCGCTGCGCTCGTGAGATCTTCGACTACGCGCTCGCGTCAGTAGATCCGCGAAAGGCAGTCAGGGAAGCCATCGTCAGCGATGGCCCGATTGTCGAAGTGTGCGGTGAGCGGTGCGACCTGTCGACTCAGCCGCTTTACGCGGTTGCGATCGGAAAAGCTGCAGCTTCAATGGCGCGCGGGCTCGACGATGCGATTGGTGACAAACTATCGCGCGGCGTGATTACTGCGCCTCCAGTTTCTCGCGTGTATTCGAGTCGCTGGGAGATCTTTGCCGGCGGACATCCGCTGCCGAACGAAGCGAGCCTGGCTGCGGCCCACTCGACGTTTGCTTTGTTGGACGAAGCTAACATCGAGCGTGGCGTGGTGATCTTTCTCGTGTCGGGTGGCGGGTCGGCGATGATCGAATGGCCCACCAGTCCGGACGTCACCCTGGACGATCTGCGTCGCGCGAACGAAATGCTGGTTGGCTGCGGCGCGCGCATCAACGAAATCAACGCCGTGCGACGCGCCTTCTCGGCGGTGAAAGGCGCCGCGCTGGCGCGACGCGCGCCGAACGCGCGGATCGTCACACTGATCGTCTCCGATACTAATCCAGGCGATGAAGCGAGCGTCGCGTCAGGCCCAACACTTGCCGCTGATGGCCCGGATCCGCTCGACGTAATCCAACGTTACGATCTCGATCTACCAATCCCTGTCTTAAAATCCGCGTCTCCACTAACCTCCCCATATCGCGTCCTCTTAGACAACTCAACCGCACTTCAAGCGGCACAGCAAAAAGCCATCGAACTCGGATTGAACCCACTCATTTCGTGGGACATCTGCGAACAACCCATTCAAGAGGGCTGCAATCTTCTTCTCACACAGAGAAACACGGATTGTCTGATCTCAGGCGGTGAGTTTTCCTGTCCTGTTCGCGGCGACGGACGCGGCGGACGCAATCTCGAAACTGTCTTGCGTCTGGCCCTCGCGGAGAGCAACGTCGTGGCGCTGAGCGCCGGGACAGACGGCATCGACGGCAACAGTCCCGCCGCCGGCGCCATCGCCGACGAAACCACTCTCACACGCGCCCGCAACCTCGGTCTCGACCCCGCTGAATATCTCGATCGCAGCGACTCCTACAGTTTCTTCGAAGCACTCGGCGATCTCATCGTCACCGGACCAACCGAAACAAACGTTCGCGATCTGCGCATCCTCATCCGCTAGACCACGATCTGTTTTTGGGATCGCAACTGTCCTTGACTATCAATTGCTCAACGAATATAAGCTTCACTGCTACTTCTTTTGGGAGCCCAGTCTGTTGTCAACATCGATAAATACAGAAACAGTTTTCTCGCCGCCGTCCGCCGCCGATTCGCTGACGTTTTCCGAACTGATCGAGCAATTGCAGGCGCAGACATCACCTCCATCGCTTGAACAAATCAATTCGTGGCTGTCCAACGTCGAGATTTCGCCGCTGGAATTGCAACCGTATCTCGGTTTCAAGGAAGGAAACTACTGGCGTCACCGAGTTTGTCGCAACGACGCCGTCGAGATGCTGGTCATCTGCTGGCGGCCCGGTCAGAAAACGCCGATTCACGACCACAACGGATCGCATGGCGTGGTCCGGGTTCATGAAGGATTGATGTGGGAAACGATCTTTTGCTACGAGGAGGAACGCGGCCTGTGCTACAACACGGGCCGTGAGTGTCCCACCGGCACGGTGACCGGCGCCGGCGTGCCGGATATTCATCAACTGGGAAATCCCGATGTTAGTGGACAGAACCTCATTACTGTTCACGTTTACTCGCCACCGCTCGGTGTTTTGAAAACTTACAAGGTGGGGAGTTCACAAGTCGACCTTTACACGCCAAACGATTTTCCGACGTGAGAAATATCTCTCACACTTTTACCGTCTCTCTTTTTTTACTACTCGTCTTAGTGTTTGGTTTCGCTTGCCGGGGCACGAATGCGCCTGCCGGTGTCGAACTGACTGTCGCCGCCGCTTCCGACCTGACGCCTGCGTTTGAAGAGATCGGGCGCGCGTTTCAAGCGAGCCAGGGCACGAAGGTGGTCTATGTCTTTGGGTCTACCGGCATGCTCACGAGACAGATTGAGAATGGCGCGCCGTTTGACGTCTTCGCGGCGGCTAACGTCAGCTATATCGATCAACTCGAACAGAAAGGTCTCATTGTCGCCGGCACGAAGCGCATCTACGCGCGCGGCCGAATCGCTCTGTGGACCATGTCGAACAGTCCATTGAAGATCGAGAAGATCGAGGATCTCGGACGCGCTGACGTGCAGCGCGTGGCGATCGCGAACCCGGATCATGCGCCGTATGGGCAGGCTGCGCGCGAGGCGCTCGAAAGCGCGGGTCTGTGGGAAGCGGTGCGGCCCAAGCTCGTGTATGGCGACAATATTCGGCAGACGCTTCAGTATGCGGAGACGGGGAATGTTGAAGTGGCGATCGTGTCGTTGTCGTTGAGCACGGAGAGTAAAGGACGTTGGGTGTTGATTCCGGAAGGTTTGCACAAGCCGATCGATCAGGGGATGGGCGTGATCAAAGGCACGAAGAATGAAGCGGCGTCGCGTGCGTTCAGCGATTTTGTCAACGGCGAGAAAGGCCGCGAGATTATGAAAAAGTACGGCTTCACATTCCCTTAATCCATAGATCCGTGCCATCCGTGGTCACTGTGATCGTCCCACATTCGCCCGTCGTTAGTATTTCAGCTCCGTTTGCCTTCCACCGCTCGACAACCTCCGGATGCGGATGACCAAACATCGAATCCTTTCCCACAGAGATGATCGCAAATCGTGGTTTAGTGGCCGCAACAAACGGTCCAGTCGAAGATGTTCGGCTGCCGTGATGAGGAACCTTCACGACGTCAACTTTCAGATCGTTGGTGAGCGCCGCTTCAGTTTTCTTTTCAATATCGCCGGTGAGCAGTATGGAACGATTGCGGAACTTCAATTTCAACACCACCGAATCGTCATTGCTCGACTCCGTGCCCGGTGGCGGCCACAAGACGTGCAATTCAACCTCGCCAAAGCGAATCACATCGCCGGCGTGAATCGTTTGTAAATTGGTTTTACTCAGCGATTGAGAAAACTTCGCGAATTCTGGGTCGTTCGATGGTGCTCGTCCGACCAGCGCGCTGTTAACGGCAAAGTTCCTCACCACGTCATTCAATCCATCAATGTGATCTGCATCTGCATGCGTCGCGAGCACGTAATCGATCCGGCTGAGTCCGCGCCACCACAAATACTCCGACACGACAGCTTCGCCAATGCTCCGACTTGCACGTTCAAACGGCCGGCCACCGCCGTCGACAAGCAAAGTCGTTCCATCAGGCATCGTTATTAACGCCGAATCACCCTGCCCAACATCGAGGAAATCGACGCGAAGCTGCCCCTCCATCCGCGCCGCACTGAACGGATGCAAAATCAAAATCGCGATCAGCAAAGATTGGACCAGCGCGAGCGGTAACACTCGGCGCTTTCGTTTCAATGGTACGCGCGCGAGCGGCTGCCACCGTTCGAGCGCAACGACCAACAGCAGCAACGGCAGGTAATACACAACATAAATCAACCGCGGCCAGCCCGTGTACTCCGGCAGACGCAACGAAGCAACTCCGAGACTCGTAAACGGATCGACACTGTGGACCATCAACCAGTCGATCGCTCCCGCGAGTTTGAATAACGGCGCTGCCACCGTTGCGCTAACCTGTGCCACCAACAACGCCAACAGCGCAACCGCAGCCAACACCGCCAGCAACACGCTCACGAAGATGTTCAGCACCAACGACGACAACGACAACCGGTGGAAGTACAAAATCATCTGCGGCAGCAGCACGATCTGCACCGCCGCGGACACAACAACCGCGCCAAACACGTATCTCAAACACCTTTGAATCTGAAACCGTTCCCGCGCCGCCGCACTCGAAACTTTGAACACACGATAACGATGTGTCGAACGCGTCATCTCGCGCTTCCAATGCCGCTCGCTCCAAAACAGCAACTCGCAAAACATCTTCAGCTCGCGCGAGCAGTTTGGCGGATACGGCGACTCCCCGGTCGGATACCACGAACCAATCGCTGACAGTTTCTGCAACAACGGCCATGCAATCGCGACAATCGCGAGCACCGACAAAAACGTCAGTTGAAACGACGGATCGAAGATCTCCCTCGGGTTATGGGCCAGCAACACGAGCGCCGCCGCTCCCAACGCGTTCAACGAAGTCGCCGGCCGAAACACGAACGCGCCAAAGCCGGCAAACGTAAACATCAACGCCGCCCGAACGACCGAAGCCTCCGCGCCAACCGCCAGCGAGTAGCACCAGACGACAACCGCCGGCAACACAAACTGAAGCATTCGTCTGCTCGTCAACCGGCGCACTACAAGCAACACAATTCCGCCAATAAACGTAATGTGCAGCCCGCTAATCACGAGCACGTGAAACGTGCCACCCTCGCGAAAACGCTCCGCAGCCACGTTCGAAAGGTTATAGCGATTGCCGAGCAACGCCGCGTCAAGCACACCGGCAGTCTCAGGATCGAACCGGGCATCGATCTCGCGTTGCAGTCGTTCCCGCCACTCGTACAACCACGCCAGGACTGGAAATACCCGCGTATCTTCGAGTCTAACGATCGAACTCGCGCCTTTGATTACGCCCGTCGCTGCGTAACCTTTGCGTTCGAGATACTCCGAAAGTGGCGACACGCCGGGATTACGATGACTATCCGTGCGTGAGAGCTTCGCGCTCACTCGAATCCGCGCCCCGTACCGAAGTTCTAATGCTCTGTAATCCCGTTCACTGCCCAAACACAACAGCGACACCGATCCCTCAAATCCGTGTTCCACTTTCAGATTGAGGTAAACGCGATCGCGCGCATATTCGGGTGGACCATTCAAGACTCCTGTCAGCAGCACCGACTGCGCCGCGATCGCAGGAGATCGCTGTGGCGCCGCCAGCACAGCGCCGGTAAAAAACATCGCGCTCAACAACGCGTATCCAGCCAGTCTCAATCGATCGCGCAGCAGTCCAACTACCACCACTGCCCCGCAACCCAAACTCCCGATCGCCGGATACGGCACATGCTCCGCCGCACAAATCCCGAGACAAAACGCGACCGCAAATTGAACAAGAGGATACTTACTGAAGAGCACGAAGTGAGGATTCATTTGCCGCGGATAATACAACTATCGGCGCAACAGGACCACCGTCTCGACGTGATGCGTTTGGGGAAACAGATCAAACCCGGCTAGCGACTCGATCGCGTAGCCACCCGCGATCAGCTTCTTCAGATCGCGCGCGAGCGTCGCCGGATCGCACGAGACGTAACTGATTCGCGCCGGATGCAGATCGAGTATTTGCTTAATCACCACCGATTCAGCGCCGGCACGCGGTGGGTCCAAGAGGACGAAGTCGGCTGAACGAACGTTCCTGATTCCCCCGGCGACGTTTCCTGTTATCACCCGCGCATTCGTCAAACCTGCATGGTCCAGGTTGCGTCGCGCAAACCGCGTGGCGACCGGATTTGCTTCGACACCTACAACCTTCGCAAACCGCCGCGCCAGCGGAAGAGTAAACAATCCAACACCACAATAAAGATCCAACGCCGTCTCGCCACCCGCATCACGCAACGCAAACTCGATCAACTCCGGCAACAACGCCGGATTGATCTGAAAAAACGCCTCCGCGTTGTAATGATAAACCTCGTTCCCTACCCGTAAGCTCAACTCATTCGTGTCGAACTCGGCAAACGGCGGCGCAAGCGAAACGCCATCTTCGCCGGCAACGACGTCGAGATGTTTCAACTCCGGCGGAAACTCGCTCCACTCCGTCGCGCGCACGCGTTCCAGTGTCTGCTGTAACCGCGGCATCAACACGGCGCACTCCGCCACGTCGCAAACACGGCGTGAGCCACGTTCGTAATATCCGATCTGCTGCTGCTCTTGATCGATCTGCCACGTTGCGCGGACACGATAGTGCCAGTTGTGCGGCGAGGGATGGACCACGACTTCCGGCGCCTCGTCCAACCTCGCGATGCGTTGCAGACAGTCGCGGATGATCGCGGTCTTGGCGGCGAGCTGTGCGTCATAGGCCAGTTGTTGAAAGTCGCATCCGCCACATCTCCCGAAATACGGGCACGGTGGCTCGACGCGCACTGGCGAAGGTGTAAGGATCTCCACCACGGAAGCAAATAAAACATTTCCCTGCTCGCGTTCCACGTGGACGCGCAAATGATCTCCCGGCGCTGCCAGTGAAACTAAAACAGTCTTCCCCTCAGCATGGCCCAACCCCATTCCGCCCGGCAAAATCCGCTCGATCGTTATTTCCATTGTTCTAAACGTAAAACAGGCTGAGTCGCGGCACGGCAAACTGTTCGCGCACGCGCTTCAACAGCAGATTGTCGAAGGTTTGATTGTAAACCGGAGGCTCCATCTGGCTGCGATACGGTTTGAGCTGATCTTTGATCTCTTTTTTCAACGCGTCGAGATCCGTCGTAGCGACAACAGCCAGCATCGCTTCATTCAACATCCGTTCGAGACCGGTAAGCGAGTCTTCGAGACGGCGCGTGTCGAGCACGTGGTCATCTTGTATTTCTTTCAGGAGACCAGCCGCTCGCGCCAATGCTTCGGCAAGCTCATCCGGTGTTCTTGACGCGGACAACTTGACGAGCGTGCCGGCGCAACGTTGCAAGTGTTCGCGGATGGCGGGCGCTGAAAATGGTGTGGCATCCGTTTCAGCAGTTTCATTCTGGTCCGAAGCGCCGACACGCGCTTCCATCCATTCGGCGTATTGCGCTTCGACTTCCTCCTGGCAGTAGAGCAGCGACTTCACCGATCGCTTGCGCGGCCGTGATTCGAACGAGTCAAACGAGCGTTCGATGCCACGCAACACGATATGCAACGGAATTCCCTGCTGCCTCCACGTTTCCATCAGCGCCCAGTCGAGTGGGCTGAGAAAGAGATGCCTGCCGCGCCGCCTGACGAATGCGTCTTCGATTTCGGTGAAGTAGTTGAAGTAATTCAATCGGCCTTGTTCATTTCGTAAACGATGCGCAAACCGTCGAGCGTGAGATTCTGATCGAATTCATAGATGAAGTGCAAAGCATCTCCGATCACTCGCGCGAGGCCGCCAGTCGCGATCACTTTCGGAGTTTCCTGCATCGCGTGCAGCATGTCTTCGAGTAACCCGTCGACGAGATTTTTATACCCGTGATAAATCCCCGATTGCATCGCCTCCACTGTCGAAGTGGCGATCACACTCTTCGGCCGTTCGATTGGGACGCGCGGGAGTTTTGCGGCGCGAGAGAACAGCGCGTCGGCGGCGGTCATGATGCCGGGAGCGATGACACCGCCGAGAAACTCGCGCTTCGAATTGATTGCGTTGAACGTCGTCGCCGTGCCGAAGTCGACGACGATGCACGGCGCGCCATATTTCTCCACCGCCGCAACCGCATCGACGATTCTGTCCGCGCCGAGTTCTGAAGGCTGATCGTAAAGAATTTTCAAGCCTGTCTTCGTTGTGTGATCGACGAAAATTGGGGTGCGGTAAAGATAACGCTCCGACATCAGGTTCAGCGTATCGTGCAATTGAGGAACAACACAGGCGACGATAACAGCCTCCACCTCTTTGATATTTATGCCCGCGCGCTCGAAAAGGTTTTGTACCTGAATGCCGTACTCGTCTGCCGTTTGAGATCGCTCGGTAATTAGCCGCCAGGTCGCAAGCAGTTCCGATCCTTTAAATACTCCCAGCGTGATATTCGTGTTGCCGGCGTCAATCGCCAGAAGCATAAGCAAACTCCTCGGTATGACTGCTCGTCTTCGCCAACACACCTTCGATCAAATCGGACGCGCAGCCCGGACCGTCTTCCTGTTTCAGTTGACGGCTGACCTCGGCTGCTCTCCGCGCGTATTCCGGTTCGCGCAACAGTTTACCCAATTCATTCGCGACCCGCGGCGCGCGATACTTCTCACGATAAACAGTGCGGCTTACGCCGAGTCGCTGCGCATGCTCGGCGTTGTCTGATTGATCGAATGCGAATGGAACGATCAACGTCGGCACGCCCGCCAGCAATCCGTGCGACGTCGTTCCCACGCCGCCGTGATGCACAACTACACTAGCGCGCGGCATCAGCGCCTGATACGAAACGTAGTCGACGGCGATCATTCCGTCAGGCAGCGAACCGGGATGATTGCGTTCGTCGCCGACGAGCAGCACGGCTCGTTGGCCCAAGCTCTGCGCGGCCGCGATGCTTTCGCGGAAAAAATCGCGCGCCACCCAAACAGCCGACGAACCGAGCGTAAAAACAATCGGCGCTGGTCCAGCTTCGAGAAAGTCAGACAGCTTGGCGGGAAGCCCGGCTTGAGGATCGTGGTAGTAACAGAAACCTGTCGCAACGGCTTGCGGCGGCCAATCGGGCTGTGGCGGGCCGAAGAGTTTTGAGAACATGGCCAACACGAGCGCCGGCGAGTGTTGACCGTCAAACATCGGATTACCGTAGTCGGGCAAACCGAGTTCGTCACGTAACTCGACGACGGCCTTTGCTTTGAATGGCGCCTTGCTCAGGTCGAGCAGAAACTTCATCACGCGTGGTCCAAGCTTGCTGAACACCTTGGTCCATTGCCAGAACGGCGGCACCGGCGGATCGTACGCGGAGAAGAACGACATCGGCGCGAGAACTGTCGAGATCCACGGCATTCGCGTCTTGCGTCCGACGAGTGGACCGGCAGGCGCGGCGGGATGCGTCACCAACAGATCGGCGCCGTCAACTGCCGCGAGCAGATCCTCGTAACTGTCGCGCACCGCGGCAAACACGACGCCCTCCATCAGGAACTTTGGACCATTCTTCGGGTCCATGATCTTCTCGATCAGTTCCGGATCCTGCTCTTTGGGCTGTGGGACGTTCGGGCGCACAGGGGCGAATTCCAATCCCACGCTCACAACCTTCTCGCGGTAGATCTCCATCGTCGCGATCACCGCCGCGTGACCTCGCCGCCGCAACTCCAAACCGAGCGCGAGATACGGATGGATGTCGCCAAACGATCCGAAAGTGTTAAGCACGATTCGCTTACGATCTGACATTATTTAGCTCGAATACTGACGTCACCCGCTCTCACTAATTTGATCCCATCCATGGTTTCGAGGCGAAGCGCGCCATCGTTCTCGACTCCGCAAGTAATACCTTGCCAGACCTCGTCGCCGTTTGCCACTTGCACCGCCTTCCCATTCGCATACGACGATCGACTGGCCCACGCGGCGACGATCTTCGCTGGACCGTCAGGTTCGTGAAGCAACGAATACCACCGCGACAATGCCTGCACGAGTGCCGCCAAAAGCGTTTCGCGTTCGACCGTTCGCCCTGATGCCTCAGACACTGACGTCGCCGCGGCAGCGATGTCCGCGGGATACGCGCCGGAAGTCAGGTTAACGCCTATGCCGAGCACGACCGCGCGTCCCGTTGGCGTCTCAACCGACTCCGCGAGTATGCCGCAGATTTTTCGCTCACCTGAAAGAAGATCGTTGGGCCACTTGATATCCGTCGTCACATCGCACGCTTCATGCAAAGCATCGCCAACCGCCAAGGCGGCCATAAACGTGATGAGCGGCCACTGTTTCACCGCGATTGTAGGCCGCAACAGGAGACTAAAATATAGCCCCGCGCCTTTCGGCGACGACCACGCGCGCTGCAAACGGCCCCGGCCCGCAGTTTGCTCATCCGCAATAATCGCGAGTCCTTCCGCAGCGCCTGCTGACGCTTGCCTCGCGACTTCGGTGTTGGTGGAAGGCAGCGATTCGAAACGCAGGATCCTGGGTTTGAGCATTTTCATCGTAAGCGCTGGATATTAACGTGAAGCACAATCTACTACATAAACTCGAAATACCGTTCGTGATGCTGTCGCTGTTTGCCGGCGCGGCATTCCTGACGAAGATGTGTTATCTCTCGCTTGCCTTCAACACGCTCTTTGCCGTCGTGTTTCTCTCAATCTTCTACCTGTACGTTCGCGCGCGTCTCAACCTGCGCATCCCGCTGGTATTGCTGGTCCTGGTGTTCCTCGCGTTGCAGATCGACGCGCTCGGAAACTTCTTTCGCATGTACGGCCGCCAGTTTGGACCAATGCAATACGACGAGTTCTCGCACATGATGGTCCAGGTGCTCGTTACGCCCATTGTCGTTTGGTTTGTTGACCGGACGCTCGGGGAAGCGGGGACGGGGAGATGGGGGGACGGGGAGACGCGGGGACAGGGGGAGACGGGGAGAAACGGCGAGACATCTCCCATTCTCCCCGTCACCCCATCCCCCCGTCTCGGTTTTCCCTTGAAACTGACCGCGTTCTTTGCGGCCATGACGGTGTTCAGCTTGTCGGCCGCGTACGAAATTATCGAACTGTGGGACGAACTCTACTTCGGCGGCAAACGCATCTGGGGACCGTACGACACGGCCACCGATCTGCAATGGGACCTTTGCGGCATAATCGTCGGAACACTGTTTTCCTGTATCATGTTGCGGACGTTTCAACCTGTCTACAAACCAGCTTTAGAGCAATCGTAATTCTGCTTTCTTGTGCTTCTTGTAAACGTATTTGTGCCTCTTGTGTTAATCGACTGGTTCCCCATCAGGCTTTCCTTCACGGTTGCTACCGCGGCCACGCTGATCGCGTTGGTTGCGGGCTCTGGCCTGGCATGGGTGCTGGCGCGAAAAAAGTTTCCCGGACGAAACCTGCTCGACGCGCTCGTCACGCTGCCGCTCGTGTTGCCGCCGACCGTGCTCGGTTATTACCTGCTGGTCTTACTCGGAACGCGTTCCGCCATCGGAGGATTTCTCTACAACACGTTCGGCATTCGACTCACGTTCACCGTCACCGCGGCGATTATCGCAGCGTCGATCCATGCGTTACCTTTGGTGACGAAGAGTTTGCGCGCGGCGTTTGAAGGTGTGAACACGGATCTGGAAGCCGCAGCGCGCACACTCGGACTCAACAATCGCCGGATCTTTTTTCGGGTAACGCTGCCGCTGGCGTCGAAAGGTGTGTTGGCGGCGACGGCGCTCGCGTTTGCGCGCGCGCTCGGCGACTTCGGCGTGACGATCATGATCGCCGGAAACATTCCGGGCAAGACACAGACCGCATCAGTCGCGATCTACGATGCGGTGCAGGCAGGCCGTGACAACGAAGCGTTTACGCTCGCCGTCACGGTCTCGGTGATTGCTGCTCTTATGCTTTACGTGATCAACCGGTTCGGAAGAGTGAGCTGGTAACCGGGAAACACAGATTTTAAGTTCGTCGCGCCGAGATGGCGCGTGGCAAGCTCGCCAAACACTTCACGGAAATCAGTCGTCAAAGCAAGATCGCGACCTTCGAATAGCTGATCGTTCTTCAATCCCGGCCAGCGGCCGTAGACTTTCCCGCCACGCACCGAGTTGCCCATCACAAACATTGCATTCGCATGTCCGTGATCTGTTCCGCGGTTGCCGTTCTCGCGCACGGTTCTGCCAAACTCGGACATCGTCAGGATCACGACGTCGTCCATTCGTTGGCCCAGGTCCTGGTAAAGCGCGCCGATTGCGGAACTGAATTGCTGTAACAGGTTCGCGAGCTGACCGCGTCCGTTGCCCTGGTTGACGTGCGTGTCCCAGCCGCCGATGTCGGTGAATGCGATCTCCAAACCAACGTCCGCTTTGATCAATTGCGCGATCTGTTTGAGCGAGTTGCCAAACGGGTTGGTTGGATAAACAGCGCCGTTCTCGGGTTTGTATTGTGCCGGGTTGGCCTGCTTCAGATAGTTGACTGCTTCGAACGTCTCGCGTCCGGTTCCCGCCAGCACGTCTTTGTTCTGTTGCGCGTATATCGCTTCGAAACCGGTTTGCAAGTTCGCCGACGACTTGCCCGCGCGAATCGAAAAATCCGACAGGCTCGCCATCGACACAGACGGCGCGCGGCCCATCAACACGCGCGGCATGGTCCGCGTCAGCGACACTGCGCGAAACGAAGTCTCCTGCGGATCCTTCTTGCTTTGCAGGTAGCGATTGAGCCAGCCATCGGCAGTTGATTTCACGCCGGGCGTGGCCGATTCCATGTAGTCCTGCGCGTCGAAGTGCGAACGCGAATTGTCAGGAGAACCCGAGGCGTGCACGATCGCGAGCCGCTTCGAATCCCACAAGGGCTTGAACGACGTCATCGATGGATGCAGTCCGAAGAAGCCGTCGAGATTGATTGCCGACTCTGCATTGCCGGCGGCAGGTTTTGGAATCGCGATCGACGGTCGCAGGTCGTAGTAATTCGACTCGCCAAACGGAACGACCATGTTCAAACCATCGACTGCGCCACGTTGAAAGATCGCGATCAACGTCTTGCGCCTGCCTGTGTTTGCCGTATTGCCCAGTGCCACTCGTTCCAGGAACGACGGCGCCGACAACGACACACCGATGCTCGCCAACGCGATACCACCTGATTTGAGAAAAAACCTGCGATTCATCATTTCACCTACTGCCTTTGAAACTCCGGCGTGCCCAGGATCAAGCCCACTACCTTCGAGATCGGATCGGCCTGGTCCAACTGCTTGAGCAATGTCTCCCTGGTCGACGCGGAAACGTCTCCCGCAAGAACCATTTTCAACGACTCGTCGACTAACTTGTTCTTGTCCGCGTGATCTGTCACGGCCTTTGTTAAGTCAACGCGCGTTCCCTGCACGCGATTGCCGGCCAAAGCGAGGCCGAAATTCATGCGTTCGAGCAAACCACCGGTGTTGACCCAACTCTCGGCGGTGTCTGAATAACCATTCGGAGTTTGAAAACCGTAAAGCGGTTCGCCCATGCGCGCGATCCACTGGTGCGTGCCTGGTCCACCGTTAGTGTCAGCGCCGAGAGTGCGAATGGCGCTGATCACGAGTTCAAACGGCCGCTTCACTTTCGCGCGATACGCATCTGCCGAATTGAACTCGTTGGAAAGGAAGATTGCCTTGAGCGTTTCCCGGATGTCGCCGTCAGTTTTCGTGAACACGTCTGCAACGCGTTTGACTAGCGCTGGTGTCGGGGTGTCTGACACAAAATGACGGACGAGTTTAGTGGCGATGAATTTCGCGGTCGACGGATGATGCGCGAGAATGTCGAGCACTTTCATCCCGTCGTTGAAACCGCCGCCCGAGGAAATCTTGTTGCCCAGGACGATCTTCTCGCCGTCGTCATGCGTGCGCGCGTTGAAGAAAAACGTTCCCGGAACGCGCCGCGCGGCCTCGCCTCGCAATGGGTTGGCGGCAAAAGCGCCGCCACGCGGTTGGAAGATGGTCCAACCGGTAAAACAACGCGCCACTTCCTGCACGTCCTTCTGCGTGTAGCCGCCGTCGACGCCGAGTGTGTGCAACTCCATCAGTTCGCGTGCGTAGTTTTCGTTGATGCCGCGTCGCATTTGCTGCGGCGGAGCGTTCATCATCTGCGCGCGCGGGCGATTCATATTCGGATTCACGCTCTGAAAGTTGTCGAGATAAAACAACATCGCCGGACTTTGCGCCGTCGCTTGCAGCAGTGTCGAGAACTTACCGAGTGCGTGTGGACGAATCGTGTCGCGATCGTAAGCGGGCAGCAACCAGCGATCTGCGCCCTTGCCCGCGAAGACGTTGAAGTGGTTGGTCCAGAAGTCGACCATCACTTCCTGTAACTGTCGTTCGCTGTAAACGGCGCGCAGGATCCGCGAGGCTTGCAACTCAGCCATGATGCGTTGCGGACGTTGCAAATTGTTCTCGCGGTAATACTCCTCGATCACTTTGCGCGACTCTTCATTCTCACGCGGATTTTCCTGGTCCTTTGGCAGCATGCCGCGCTCTTGAAGCTGTCGTAGAAGGCGTCCCGGTTGGGGAAACTTCTCGTAAAGCTCGGCGGTGGTCATATTCAATACGCCGAGATCGCGGACTTTATTCTCCGCGACAGCATCGTCGATCTTTTCTGGCGCGAGTTGCTGGTTGATGTAGTTTTCCAGGCCCATCGCCTTGATGCGTTGCACGTCGCCCGGGCGCGCGCCGAAACCGAGTCGATTCAGCACGTGAACGATGCGCTGCTCTTCGGTCAGCTTTTTGGCAGGAGCGGCAATCGCATAATTGGATGCCGTAGAGGCAAGCACCAACAAGACGGTGAATTTTCTAATGAATCTTTGCATAACAGTTCGTTAGACGCGGCTCTCGTCCGGTTGGTCGAAAAAACACGGATTACATCGAATTTCTATCTGCCGGTTGATTTCGAGCCTGGGGCCGGGGATACGTGACCGGGCTGCGATTGCCGTCCTTATCTATCGCCCGCACGCCAAAGAAGTAGTTGTCCTTCGACATGCCTTTCATCGTAAACGTCGTGACCTTCCCAACCGCGCGTGAATTGGTCCAGACCGACGCCGCCGTGTCGCGCCAAACAATCTCGTAACCTGCCAGATCCGGCTCGGTATTCGGTTCCCAACGCAAATCCGTATCGTGCGACAAACGCGCCGACAAGATCGACACGCCCTTCGGCCGCGCCGGCGCCAACGCCAGCACCGCCATCGACGCCGCATTCACGCGCGCCACGTTTGCCACGTAAGCAAAGTCGACAAACTCCGGCAGGTCGCCAAACTGCACACCGTTCTCGACACGCAGGTTTTGATGCTGGTGACGAAAATCTTCATGCACTTCCGTAAACCGCACCGCCGGATAACCACGCTCGAGAAACGGAATGTGA
This sequence comes from Pyrinomonadaceae bacterium, assembly GCA_035276045.1. GTDB lineage: Bacteria > Acidobacteriota > Blastocatellia > Pyrinomonadales > Pyrinomonadaceae > PSRF01. The sequence continues at coordinate 25,037 of DATELZ010000168.1, forward strand.
TCGCCGCCGCGTCCATACCGATCGCGTCGATACACGAGCATCACTTTCATCTGCGGCACGTAACCCTCGCCCATCTCCTTGATGAAACGCGCCAACTGTCGCGACGCCGAATCGTTCTCGCCGCCGACGCTCCGGCGCGTGTTCGCCTCCGCCGGTGTTTCGTTTGACGGGACGCCTTCGGAGAAAACTCGCACCGTGCCGCGATCGCGCACGCCATTGCCGCCGAGCGTGTTGCCGATGATGTCGTTCGTGAACATCGCGTCGATGTTCCAGTTCTTCTGTTTTGCTTGTTCGGCGAAGTAAGTCGATCCGAGCAGGCTCTGCTCTTCACCGGCAACGGCCATGAAGACGATCGTCGCTTCGAACTCGTACTTCGCCATGACGCGCGCCATCTCAAGTACTGCCGCCGTTCCAGACGCATCGTCGTTCGCGCCGGGCGCGTCGCACTTCGCATCGGTCGGACTGTTGCACATCGAATCGTAGTGACCACTGACCACATAGATGCGATCGCTTGACCCTGATTGCGTGCCTTTCAACGTAGCGACGACGTTCGTAATGATCGTCGGTTGCGGTATGCGCTGGGCCTTCGCTTGCTCGTAAGATTGCTTCTCGACAGTCATTCGTCCGCCTGACGCTTCGGCGGCTTTCAGAAACTCCGCGTACAGCCAATCGCGCGCGGCGCCGATGCCGCGTTTCGGATCGTTTTGTTCGGAGAGTGTGTTGCGAGTGCCGAAAGCGGCGAGTTGACGAATCGACCGCTCGATGTTGCGCGCGTCGATCTCGCGAACGATCGAAGAGATGGCGCGATTACGTTGAGCGGGTTTACGAGTTTGAGCAGATATTGATGCCGCCAGACACAAGAAGACTACGCACAGGACGAGTCGTGTTCTCAGGTTCATGGCTCGCCACTTTTACACAGATTAGAACCGATGATCAACGGATTCGGTACGCGCGGCCTTTCCAGACGACGACGAACTCGCTCTTGAGGTCTTCGGCGATCGTTTGAATGGCAGGCTCGTTTGCTATGAGCGCACGATACTCTTCTGTTCCGCGCCTGATGGTCTTGGTCTCCTGGGAAGAGTTGTAAGCAACGTCGATCCACACGTCGCCGCGTTTTGCGAATTCACGTCCGGCGACGGTGCGGGTTGGGAGATATGCGAAACTTCCGGTTGTTTCGTCTCTTCGCGCACGACTCGCTTCCTGCCGCGACGGTCCAGCACCTGCAACGCTTGTGGTGCTTGCAACGTTCCCGGCGCCTGTTGCTTCGCCTTTCTTGGCGGTCTGTGGTTCCGGCCCTTTGTTGCCTGGCACTGTGACAGGCGGCGGGGCGGCAGCAACATCTTCGTCAGTTTGTTGCTTCGCTTTTTTCGGTTCCTCGCCGGCCTTGGCTTCTGCCTTACTTAAGGGTTGTACTTCGCGTGCTGCAATATTTTGGTCCGTCGCCGGAGCGGTTTTCTTCTCTGCTTCTGGTTGGCGTTCTTGCTCGCGATCTGCTTCTTCTGTGGACGCTGCTTTTGCTGCGGCCGGAGCTTCAGCCGGTGCATCGGCCATTACACCAGCTCGCGGCACTTGTTTAGGCTGCGCGGGATTTTGTGCTGATGGGGGCGTTGCCGATGCGCGCGCGCTCTCAGACACGGATTTGTTTTGATCTGTGTTTGTTACCTGCGCGATTGAATTAGTCGTGCCCTCACTCTCATGCTGCTGTTGGCGCAACATCACAATTCCGACCACAGTGATTACAATCACTCCGAGAGCGGGAACCGCATAACGCAACACCATCGGCGAGAACAGACTGGCAAGAAAACTTTTGAGACCAGACGGTCCTGCAACAGTCGCAGGCTGCTGCACTGCCACTACGCCTTCAGCCGCACTGAGCTGCGCCACCATCTTGCGACACGTCGAACAATCGGCGAGATGTTGCATGTAGCGCGCCCGCGTCTTCGACGGCAACGCATTCGCAACATACGAGCTCAGCTCGTCTGCATCGAGATGCTGTTCGTCCAACCCGGACAGCGCAACATCTTCCTGCTGCCCGAGTTGGCGTAACAACAAATCAATACTGTTGTTTGGTTCCTGTCTCATTTCCAATTACTAGAACGCAATTATTCTCATCCCTTGCACTTTATCTTTGTCCCAGCAGTGCTTCGACATTCGTATCCAGATGCTGTCCGACCTCCGCAAAAGCTCTTTCGGTTTCGGCCTTCGTCCAGCTACGTTCGCCGATCAAGATCTCGCTCACCCGCTTGCGCAGATCCGTCTGTATTCGAGTCAAACGGCGGCTCGCAGTTGCTTCATGCACGCCGAGCACCACGCCGGCTTCACGCAGCCGCAGGTTGTCAAAATAGTAGAGCTTTACCAGCAATCGATCTTCTGTGTTCAACTCCTGCACCGACTTGCTCAGCGCCTGCTGCATCTCCGTCCGGACGAATCGATTCGATATTGACTCTTCGGGATTCTGCACGCCCGCGAGCGCCGGTTGTCCTTCCGTAACATGCGTTTCCTGCGCGAGACGATCGAGATCGGCGTCCTCTTCCGTTTGCACTAACTTTGCTTGCTTGCGAAATACGTCGACCGCGAGTTGTGCAACTACCGCACGTAACCAACCCGCAAGCGAACCGCGTCCTGAATAATAGGCAAGCTTGCTCGCCGGACGCCCGTCTTTGCGTGTGCGCAACCCGTAGAGTTCCGCCCAGATCGACTGCGCCAGGTCTTCCGCCGCGTCCTCATTTGAACTTGCCGACCGCGCTGCCGAACGCACCGTTGGACTAAACCGTTCGACCAGTTCGTTCCACGCCTTCTCATCGCCACGCTCGCAAGCGACGATCAAACAAAGATCGTCTGCCTGTAGTTCGTCGATAAACTTCCCAATCACCTGCGTTGAAACATCGGGATCGTCCCGCAACAGGTACTTCTCAACCGCGCCCCCAACCCGTGTTATTAACGACTCGCGGCTCAACGAACGGTTGTCCCCGGCGCGCGCAAGCAATCGCCCCGCACCCTCGTTCAGCACACTTTCGATGTCGCTTCGTCTGGTTTCCACGGAAAGTCTCAAAAAGGCGTCCTAATCCTATCACCGCCAACCCCGGTTTGATGCACAAACCCGACTTTTGACACGCAACTACCACTGAGCTAGATTCGGAAACACTCATTAGAAGATGCTGCGCGTAACCGAAATCTTTCGCTCGATCCAGGGAGAGTCGACCCATGCCGGCCGTCCGTGCACTTTCGTGCGGCTGACGGGCTGCCCGATGCGTTGCGTGTGGTGCGACAGCGAGTACACCTTCACCGGTGGCGAACACATGCCGCTCGACGCAGTCATGGCCCAGGTTCATGCCTTTGGCTGCAACCTGGTCGAAGTCACCGGCGGCGAGCCACTCGCGCAAAGACAGGCGTTCGCGTTGATCGCGCGACTGTGTGATGAAGGGTTCGAGGTTCTCATCGAAACGGGCGGTTATGTTTCAACTGCCGGTTTGGACGAGCGCGCGAAAGTGATTCTCGATGTCAAATGTCCCGCTTCCGGAGAAGAACCGCGAAACGATTGGTCCAATATTGAACGTCTGCGAGCCGAGCGCGACGAAGTGAAGTTTGTCATTGCCGGCGAAGGCGATTGGCACTACGCGAAGAAAGTTATCGCAGAACACGATTTGCAGAATCGCACGCTCGCCGTTTTGATCTCGCCCGCGTGGGACCAGATCGATCTGCAACAACTCGCCGGCTGGATTGCGAGCAGCGGTTTGAAAGTGCGGATGCAGTTGCAACTGCACAAGTATATCTGGGGACCGGATGTGAAAGGTGTCTGATGGGCGGCTCCGAAGAACTCGCAACCCCTGCAATCGACGTCGCGGAACTGGAGGAGAACGGGCAACGTCGACTCGCGATCTGTCTCGTCTCCGGCGGCATGGACTCGTGCGTCACTGCCGCGATCGCGCGTGAAGAAAACGACGACATCGCGTTTCTGCACGTCTCTTATGGACAACGCACCGAGAAACGAGAACGCGAAGCCTTCGCGGCGCTCGCCGATTATTACGACGTCAAACATCGATTAGTAGCCTCGTTCGATCATCTCGAAAAAATCGGCGGTTCATCCCTGACAGACACAACGATTCCCGTAAGCAAAGCCGACCTCGCCACGCGCGCAATCCCGTCGAGCTACGTGCCCTTCCGAAACGCTCATCTATTAGCTACGGCCGTGAGCTGGGGTGAAGTGATCGAAGCAAGCGCCGTTTACATCGGCGCGGTCGCGGAAGACTCGTCTGGTTATCCCGATTGCCGTCCCGAGTTTTATGCAGCTTTTCAGGAAGTTATCGACGTCGGCACCAAACCGGAAACGCGCATCGAGATCAGAACACCCGTTATCTACCTGAAAAAATCGGAGATCGTGCAGAGAGGATTGGATCTCGGCGCGCCGCTTCAACTGACGTGGTCGTGTTACCGCGAATCAGAACGGGCTTGTGGTGTCTGTGATTCGTGCGCGTTGCGCCTCCGGGCATTTCGCGAAGCTGGAACCACTGATCCGATAATCTACCTTCGCCAGCTCTGAGGTTCTGGCAGAGGGTATCGGCATCTCAGCGGTTCTCTGCGTCTCTCAGTGTTCTCTGCGTTGAATATGAAGGAAACGCAGAGGTCGCCGGGTGCCGCAGAGATCGCTGAGTTCAGATTAGGACAGCCCTCAACCCCTGCATCTGCTTGACAGTAGTCGTTCGGATTATTAAGTTTAGGGACACTTCTCAGAGTTGCGTATTGTTACAACTAGACAACTGTGGGCGCGCATCATACGGGTCTGTCTCGAATAACGTGAGCCCACGCAGATGGAGGAATCTTTAGATGATTGGCAAATACTTTTTCGGAGCACTTGCGGTTGCCATTCTTGTTGTGTCCGCTTCGATCAGCGCAGTCGCCCAGGTCGGCGAACTTCGCGGCACGGTCGTGATGCAACAGGCCGATGGTCAAAAGGTTCCCCTTGCCGAGGCGCAGATCGACGTCTTCCGCACCGACATCAGCGGTAAATACAACACCAAGACAAACAAGAAAGGCGAGTACGTATTCGCCGGACTGCCCTTCGTCGGCACTTATGTCGTCGCGGCCAGTCACCCGACTGCGAGCCCGAACTTCATTCCGGGCGTCAGGGTCGGACGCGGGGTTCCGGTTGAAATCATCGTCACGCCTGGCGACGGCAAACGGCTGACTATCGACGAGATCAAATCCGCGGGCGGCACTGCTCCAGCCTCTGACAATCGCGGAGGTGGAAACAGTGGCGGAGGCGAAAGCGCAGAAGATAAAGCCAAGCGCGAAGAGATGCTCCGCAAGAACAAAGAGATCGAAGAGGGCAATAAGAAGATCACCGCGGCCAACGAGATAATCGGCCGCACCTTCAAAGCCGGCAATGAAGCGCTTACCGCAGCCAATGCCGCAGCGAGGACCCAAAACAGCGAACAGGCGATTCAGAAGTTCTCCGAGGCGGTAACCCAGTTTGACGAAGGTCTCGCCGCCGATCCCGAACAGGCTGCCCTCCTGACAAACAAAGCAGTGGCGCTGAAAGGCCGCGGGGTCGAGAAATACAACAACGCGATTCGCTCGAAGACCCTCGACGACGCCGGCAGAACCGCCGCCCTCGAAGGCGCCAAGGCCGACTTCAAAGCCGCGGCAGAAACCTCGACCAAGGCAGTGCAGTTGATCAAAGCGCAAACCGTTCCGACCGATCCGGCCGAACAGGCACGCTACAACGGCAACAAATACGCCGCCATGCTTACCAACGCCGAATCGATGAGGCTCTACGTCAGTAAAGGCGATCCGACTAAGTCAGCAGAAGGCATTGCCGCGTTCAAGGATTACATCGCTGTCGAAATGGATCCGGTCAAAAAGAACAAAGCCCAGCTCGACGCAGCCCAGATGCTGCTCGACTCCGGCGCTGCTGACCTGGCGTTCGCCGAATTCAAGAACGTGCTGACGAGCCAGCCGGACAGCCCGGAAGCCAATCTCGGGGCCGGACTCGCGCTCTATGCAACCAATGAGAAGGCCAAGTTTCAGGAAGCCGTCAACTATATTCAGCGCTTTGTCGACGTGGCACCCGACTCGCACCCCTTCAAGGATGATGCGAAGGCGATCCTCGCCGCGATCAAGGCTTCGGAGAACATAACCCCCGAAAAGTCCAGCAAACCAGCGCCTAAGCGACGTCCATAAGCTTTCGCAACCAAGTTTTTCCTTCAGCAAATCGCGCCGTCTGCACGTAGCAGGCGGCGCGATTTCTGTTAGATTCCCTACCATTTTTACTGGAATTCCTTGTTGACACTCTTTCGTCACAGACTGTACTATGAACGCACAACGATGTTGGCCATCGTTGTGCCGAGTTAGTCGTCCATGCCTCGCGCCGCATCGGCGCCCTATCCTTTCAAAGATTCCGTTCGACGGTTACGAACGCCGGTTTAGTGATTAGAGTCATCAATGTCAGCCAAATTAGGCGAAATTCTCGTTCGCGAAAATCTTATTAGTCCCCAGAACCTGCGCGAGGCCCTCGACTACCAGCGTGAGCATGGCGGCAGACTCGGTTTCAATCTAGTGAAACTCGGCCTGGTCAGCGACGACATGATCACCGCCGTCCTGTCCCGCCAATACGGTATTCCCTCCGTCAATCTCGACCTTTTCAATATCGACCCGGGCGTGCTCCGCCTCATCCCCCAGGAAGTCGCCCAAAAACACTCAGTCCTGCCCCTTTCGCGCGTCGGTGCAACGCTGACGCTCGCGATGGTCGACCCAACTAACGTCTTTGCCATGGACGACGTGAAGTTCATGACCGGGTTGAACGTCGAACCGGTCGTCGTCGCCGAAGGCAGTGTGCAGCAGGCAATCGCGAAGTATTACGGCAGTACGCGTGAGATTGAATTGGCTGCAATGGTGGTCGAGGACGTGGTCGTCGAATCGCGCAATGGCAATTCCAACGGCAGCAACGGCGCGATCACTCACGCGGATCTCGTTTCGCTCGACAGCATCGACTTCGAGACTGGCGAAGCCGAAGGCGTGGAAGTAGTTGAAGACAACGAAGAGATCGATCTCTCGACGTTGTCACGCATGAGCGAAGACGCTCCCGTCGTCCGCCTCGTCAACGTGTTGCTGGTCGACGCGCTGCGTCGCGGTGCTTCTGACATTCACGTCGAACCTTACGAAAAAGAGCTGCGCATTCGGTTCCGTATCGACGGCGTGCTCTACGACGTGATGCATCCGCCTTTGAAAATGCGCGACGCGCTGATCTCGCGCGTCAAGATCATGTCGAAGCTGGATATTTCAGAAAAGCGTCTCCCCCAGGATGGCCGTATCAAGATCAAAGTGAAAGTCGATTCGCGTTCGCGTGAACTCGACTTCCGCGTTTCAACCCTGCCGACGTTGTTCGGCGAAAAAGTCGTTCTGCGTTTGTTGGACAAGCAGAACCTGATGCTTGACATGACGAAGCTTGGTTTCGAGGAAGAATCGTTAACCAAGTTCAAGAGGAATATCGCTAAACCTTACGGCATGGTCCTGGTGACTGGACCAACCGGAAGCGGTAAGACCAACACCCTCTACTCTGCACTCCAGTCTTTGAACACGGTCGATACCAACATCATGACCGCTGAAGACCCGGTCGAGTTCAACCTGATGGGCATCAACCAGGTGCAGATGAAAGAACAGATCGGTTTGAACTTCGCCGCCGCGCTGCGCGCGTTTCTGCGGCAGGATCCGAACATTGTTCTGGTCGGCGAAATCCGCGACTTCGAAACCGCGGAAATCGCCATCAAGGCCGCGCTAACCGGCCACCTCGTACTATCAACCCTCCACACCAACGATGCTCCCTCAACGATCTCACGTCTCATGAACATGGGCATCGAACCCTTCCTTGTCGCTACCAGCGTGAACCTCATCCAGGCTCAACGTCTGATTCGTCGCATTTGCAAGGACTGTAAACAGGAGCACCAAACTCCGGCTGAAGCCTTGATGGAAGTTGGCTTCACGGCTGACGAAGCCAAAACCCTCAAGACTTACAAAGGCAAGGGATGCACCACCTGTAACAATACCGGTTACAAAGGCCGGATCGGACTTTACGAAGTGTTGGAAATCACCGACGAGATTCGCGAGTTGATCTTGATCGGCGCTTCCGCACTTGAATTAAGGAAGAAGGCGGTCGACGACGGCATGATCACGTTACGCGAATCGGGTCTGCACAAGATTCGCGCTGGCGTGACCACGATCGAAGAAGTTGTTCGTGAAACGGTCGCCTGATTTGAGGAGAACCCGAAGATGCTTAGAACAATCGCAATTTCGCTGATACTGCTGCTCTCGGTGGGCATCATGTTGCCGTTTGCGAACTCAGCGCACGGCATCAGGCAGAGCACACAGGTTACGCAGAAGAAATCGAAGCGCTACCGCTCAAAGGCATGGTGGCGGCGTTATCGCGCGCGCATGCGAGCGAAACGCGCAGCCGCTGAACTGGCCCGCCGCAACGCGCTGATGGCCTTGCCGCAGAACGCTCGCGTGGGAGAGTTGTCTGCCGTCAATGGACCAGCTTTACCGGCGTTGCCGTCAAATAACGGCACGACGTCGTTCCAGGAACTGCCGCCCTCCGCTATGCAACAGAGAACAGTCGAAGCCACCACCGTTGCAACAACGGCTCCGGTGCAGTCGAACACTGTTGCCGCGGCTCCGGCTTCGGCGCCACTCGCGGCCCACGCTACTGCCACCGCAACCAGACCACGAGTAGTGAATGCGGTGCGGCCGGTGATAACGCCGGGATCCAACAAACAACTGCCGGGTCAAATGAACCTGTCAGTCGTTGCCCTCAGCCGTCCCAATCCTCTGTTCCTGACTTCTCGCGAACAGAAGAAGATGCTGGCCGGCGTGCCGGTTTCCGACCTCCGCCGGATCGTGATCGACAAGATGGTCTCGTCGGGTGGTTGGGTAGTCAACGACTTCGTGCGTGAAGTTAACGGCAATCGCGTTTTCGTCGTCACCGCGCGCACTCCGAAAGATGCGTTGACACCGGAAAAAGCGTGGACGTTTTACTTCACGGAAGCTGGCGGTCGCGTCTACGGACTGACCACTGAAGCGCCGGTTGAATACGCGGAACGCATGACGGGCGAAGCGGAGCGTTTCATTGAAACGTTGCGCAGCAGCAGACCGGAAGGAACTAAAGAATAAGGGGGAATAACGTTCAAGGGGAGGAACAACTTCAAGCAGGGAATTTTACCAGGAGATCCACATAGATGCGACTGAACGAAACCGTGCCCCAAATTTCACTGTCCGAACTGCTGAGAAAGCTTTCCGAGCTCGGCGGTTCGGACCTTCACATCACCACGGGCTCGCCGCCGCAGGTTCGAGTCGACGGGCATCTTCGTCCGCTCGAAAGTTATCGCGTGCTGACATCGGCTGATACCAAACAACTCGCTTACTCGGTATTGACCGACGCGCAGAAGCATCGTTTCGAAGAAAACCTGGAGCTCGACTTCTCTTTCGGCGTCAAAGGCCTGTCACGTTTTCGCGCCAACCTCTTCAATCAGCGCGGCGCCGTGGGCGCGGTCTTTCGTGCCATTCCCTACGAGATCAAAGCATTCGAAGAGTTGGGTCTGCCGGCGGTAGTCAAACAACTCTGCGACAAGCCACGCGGCCTGATCCTTGTCACTGGTCCAACCGGATCGGGAAAGTCGACGACACTCGCGGCGATGATCGACAAGATCAATCGCGATCGTCACGAACACATTCTCACGATCGAAGATCCGATCGAGTTTCTGCACAACCACAAGGGCTGTCTGATCAACCAGCGCGAAGTGAACGCCGACACGCACGGGTTTGCCGCTGCGTTGCGCACGGCACTGCGCCAGGATCCTGACGTCGTGCTCGTCGGCGAAATGCGCGACCTGGAAACGATCGAATCAGCACTGCGCATCGCAGAAACGGGCCACTTGACGCTCGCCACATTGCATACTAACTCCGCCGCTTCGACGATCAACCGTATCATCGACGTCTTCCCTTCCGATCAGCAGGCGCAGATCCGCGCGCAGCTCTCACTCGTGCTAGAAGGCATCATGTGCCAGGCGCTTTTGCCACGCGCCGAAGGAAGCGGACGCGCGATGGCGCTCGAGATCCTCGTGCCCAACGGCGCTATCCGAAACCTGATTCGCGAAGACAAGGTCCACCAGATCTACTCAATGATGCAAACCGGCCAGGACAAGTACGGAATGCAGACCTTCAACCAGGCGCTGGCCAGTCTCTATCACAAGCGCCAGATCACTATGGAAACGGCGCTGCAACGCTCGTCGAACGTGGACGAGCTGCGCGAGTTGATCGATCGTGGCGCTGGACTAAATACCGGACCAAAGCCCAACGGCAGTCCCTATGCTCAAGGCCGTCCGGTTGGTCAGAGACCGAATGTAAACAGATAAGCAACCACTGCGGGAGTTAAAGCCATGCCAACGTACGTCTTCAAAGGACGCAACAGATTGAATGAGATTGTTGTCGGCGAGCGCGTTGCCGACAATCGCGAAGCCCTGCGCCAGATTCTGCGGCGCGAACAGGTGACGCTTACTTCCGTCAAAGAAAAAGGGCGCGAGATCGGCATTCCCAAGATCGGTGGCCGCAAGAAAGTAAAGTCGAAAGACCTCTCGATATTCACGCGCCAGTTCTCGGTGATGATCGACGCCGGTCTGCCGCTCGTTCAGTGCCTTGAGATCCTGGCCCAGCAACAGGACAACAAATACTTCCAGCAGATCCTTTTACAGGTGCGGCAGGACGTCGAAGAAGGTTCGACGCTGGCGGCGGCCATGGCGCGCCATCCGCGCGTGTTCGATCAGCTTTACGCGAACATGGTTGAGGCGGGAGAAACTGGCGGTATTCTCGACCTGATCCTGCAACGTCTCTCGACCTTCATCGAGAAGATCGTCAAGTTAAAACGCGACATCATCTCGGCAATGATCTATCCGACGGCAGTCGTCCTGCTCGCGATCGCGGCGGTGGCGGTGATCATGATCGTCGTGATCCCGCAGTTTCAAAACATCTTTCTCGGCCTGCTTGGACCAGGCGAACAGTTACCACTGCCGACGCGAATCGTCGTCGGCATCAGCGACTTTCTCGCCGGTTGGGGCGGACTCGCGATACTCGCGACGGTTATCGGTATCGCAGTAGCCGTCAAGTTCTACTACGCCACGCCGGCGGGCCGGAAAAACATCGATCGGATACTGCTCAAGGTTCCCATCCTGGGCGACATCTTCCGCAAGATCGCGGTCGCGCGTTTCTCGCGCACGCTTTCGACGCTGCTGTCTTCGGGCGTGCCGATCCTGCAGTCGCTGGACATCACGGCCAAGACGTCAGGCAACGTGATCATCGAAGAAGCGATCACGAAAGTGCGTAACGGCGTCGAGCGTGGTGAAAGCTTTGTCGAGCCTTTGAAGGCCACGGAAGTGTTCCCGCACATGGTGGCGCAGATGGTCGGCATCGGCGAACAGACGGGCGCCCTCGACGCGATGCTCGGAAAGATTGCCGACTTCTACGAAACGGAAGTCGATTCGGCGATCGCCAACCTGCTGACGTTGATCGAGCCGCTCCTGATCGGCTTCCTCGGCGTCACGATCGGTTCGATCGTCATCGCGATGTACCTGCCGTTGTTCACCCTGATCGGCAAACTCTCGCA
>DATELZ010000169.1:0-22638 GCA_035276045.1 Pyrinomonadaceae bacterium
GTTGCTGCACGTTGAACCTGACATGCGAGACAACTTCTTCGATCTGGGAGGTCATTCGCTGCTGGTTGTGTCGCTGCTGACTCGCGTGGAGGAAGTTACTGGAAAGCGGTTGCAGGTGGCGGACGTCTTCAACGCGCCCACGATCGAATCGCTCGCCGTGCTCTTGCGTGGCGATGTAGATCTGCCGGCTTCTGGGCCAATCGATGGGCCGCTCGTTGCGATGCAACCTGACGGATCGTTGACCCCGGTGTTTTTCGTGCACCCGTCAGGCGGCAGCGTGGGCGGTTACTTTCCTTTAGCACGCGCGCTCGGATCGGAGCGTCCTTTTTATGCCCTGGAAGGAACACAGGCCAGCCAAACACAGGCCAGCGAGGCGGAAAGACAAATCGAATCGCTCGCCGCGAACTACCTCGAAGCCATCCGCGCGGTCCAGCCTAATGGTCCATACATTCTCGGCGGCTGGTCCAGCGGCGGCGTCATCGCTTTTGAAATGGCGCGACAGCTTCAGGAGCGCGGCGCAGATGTCCCGCTCGTAGTGTTGCTCGACTCTGTGTCGCCAGGGGCCGCTAATGCCGGCGATAGTTTGTCGTTGCTCGCAGGTTTTGCGGGAAATCTGGGTATTCCGATCGATCTTGTCTCTGACGAACTGTTGCAATCGGAAACGGAGACGCAGTTGAACTGGTTACTGGACCAGGCTCATCTTTCTCAGGCGCTGCCACCCGACGTTGTTCTCGACGATCTACGCCACTTGTTCGAGCTTTATCTTGCAGACATCGAAGCCGTCAAAAACTACGATCCGCCGACAGCCTCATTTCCGCTCCTGCTCCTGCGCGCCGCAGACGAACAGGATTCTCCCGAAATGATCGCACGCTGGACCCGCTTATCTTCGAACAGACTCGAAATTCAAACCGTCCCCGGCGATCACCTCACCATGATGCGCCCCCCGCACGTAACCACCCTCGCCGAGTTTCTTCGCGAATGCTTTGTCACGCGAGTACGTAATTCATCGGATTGACAGGCGTCGAATGCGTGTCTAGTGTGTCCGCTGACCTCCTAACATGAAAACAGCCCACCTCTCAATTTAAGGAGCACTTACAATGTTTCGCTTACTCATTCTCATTACTCTACTTTTCACCATTTCACCGGGGCCCGTTTATTCCGTAGCGCCGAAGCCTAAAACAATCTCCATTGCCGAAGCGCGCAGTTTGCCGCTAGGGACCGTCGTCACGATCGACGGCGTTGTTACCGTGCCTTCCGGTGCGTTCAGTTCGAGCACGTTCGATCAGGGTTTTGCGATACAGGATCGCACGGGCGGGATTTACGTCAGCGTTCCTGAGAACCTCGGATTTGGGTTGCGCCAACAGATTCGCGTGACAGGCACGCTCGCAGATACGGTCCAGCCGGGCCTGCTTGTTCTGGTCAACGTCACCGAGATCAAAAGACACGGAGCTGGTCCAAAAGTGCGGCCGCTGGCGGTCGACACCGGCGACGTCGGCGAAGACACAGAAGGCAAACTCGTCACGATAACCGGAACGATCACTCAACCCGTCGTGAACGATCTGCCATTCGGATTCATCATCTTCGTCGACGACGGTTCAGGGGAAGTTCATTCGTTCGTCAGCGCCTCAACAGGCATCGACGTTAGCGGCTTGAGCCCCGGCCAGACCGTCGAGATCACCGGATTCAGCAGTCAGTTTGCCGACCACTTTGAAGTCGATCCACGCAACCAGGACGACATCCGCGTCATAGCGAATTAAGCAGGGCCACAAATTTCAACTCGGCGTTCTCTGCGTAGCTCTGAGATCTCTGCGTAAATACTGACTTCCAAATATTCAACGCAGAGTTCACCGAGGATCGCAGAGAACGCAGAGCCAAATAAGACACTACTCAGGGAGGCACAAGGTGTTCTTTGTGCCTCTTGTGTTTTAAGCTATGGCAAATGAGATCACTTAGCTTTCTCGTCGCGGCGCTGATCGCGACACTTGCTGCTCCATTCACCGCGTCCGAACCCGACGGCTTGAAGCGCATGTACGTGTTCGATTGCGGACGCCTCATTGCGAAGGACCAGTCGCGCTGGACGCCAGGCGTCAATGCCGGCCAGCCACGCGAACTCTCGAACAACTGCTACTTGATCCAGCATGCGAGCGGCACGTTGCTATGGGAGACGGGTGTGCCCGATTCCGTCGTCGGGCAGAAGGATGGCGTGACATCGCCCAACGGCGCCGTCGTTTGGTTTCGCGAAAAGACGCTGCAAAGCCAGCTCGAGAGCCTGGGCGTCAAGCCGAACGACATCACGTACATTGCGATGTCGCACACGCACGGCGACCACGTCGGCAACGCGAAAGCTTTCGCAAAGTCGAAGATCCTGATACAGAAGCTGGAATACGATTTCGCAATGAACACAACGCCGAAGCCGTTCGGCGACGATCAGCAGGTCGAGGCGCTTTCCGGTGACCGCGACGTGTTCGGCGATGGCAGTGTCACCATCATTTCGACGCCGGGCCACACGCCCGGTCACCAGTCGCTGCTCGTAAAGCTGCCGAAGACCGGCGCTCTCATCCTCACCGGCGACCTCGTGCATTTCCAGTACATGTGGGACAACAAGGTCGTTCCGGCTTTCAACTTCAACAAGGAACAGTCGCTGGCCTCAATCGAGCGCATCGCCAGGCTGGCCGCCGAGCATAAGGCGCAGCTCTGGATCGGTCACGACAAAGACAACACCGCTAAGATCGACCGCGTGCCGAAGTTTTACGAGTAGTTGTATGACGCGACTTGTATGACACGACCGGGAATCTCAATTGCCGCGCTATTGATCGTCTTCTTATCCGCGAGTGTCTTGGCGCAGGAGAAGACGGCGCCGCAATTTGCGCTCAAGGACATCAATGGACGCACTGTGCGGTTGAGTCATTACAAAGGGAAAGTTGTTCTTATCAATTTTTGGGCCACCTGGTGTCCACCGTGCCGCGCAGAGATGCCTGACCTGATCAGACTTCAGCGTGAACATGCGGAACAAGGTCTACAGATCATCGGCATTACTTATCCACCTGAACGCAAGGACCGCGTGCGCAGATTTGCCAGAAGTCTTAAAGTTAACTACCCTATAGCCCTCGGCACACGCGAGCTTAAAGCCCGTTTCAGTTCAGACGAAACTCTGCCTTTAACCGTCGTTATAAATCGCGACGGTAAAGTGAGTGACATTATCAGCGGCATACTTCTTCACGAAGAATTCGACGAAAAGATCAAGCCGCTATTGAAGAGAAACATGGAAGGAGAGATGAGAAATGCTAAGTCGGATCACTAACCTTGCTATCAGTGCTGTCCTGGTCCTTACCCTCGGGGTGATTACAGCCGCCGCTTTCACCAAGACCGTTACCATTAAGGTCGAGGGTATGAAGTGCGCGAAATGCTCTGCCTCAGTAACCAAAGCGCTCAAAGCTACCGAAGGCGTTCAAGACGCACAGGTAGACTCAAAGACGGGCGACGCCGTCATCAAGTACGACGATGAGAAGGTAACCGAAACCAAGCTGCGCGAAGTTATCAACGGCACTGGTTTCAAGACGGTCGAACAGCCGGGCCAATAAATCAACTCTTAACTCTTACAGGCGGCGTGCCGTTGCTCAAAGCGGCACGCCGTTTTTGTCGAATCAGTAAGTACCGGGTTACTTGGTGGTAGGTATTTGCAGTTGAACTCCCGGTTGACCGTACACGATTGTCAGTGGACCCTGGTGGTTCTTTATACCTTCTGAACGAGCCCGCTCAATCTCCAACTGTAGCTCCAGTCTCTTGATTTCAAGCAATGCTGGATTCGCGAAAGTCTGGGCTTCTATCTGCTTGGTTTGGGCCGCAACCTTAGCTGCCTCGAGCCTCGCTTCTTCCGCCTGTTTCTGTTTCTCATTTGCTACCACTCCTGAAGCAGCGGCTTCAACCCGATCGTCAAGGAAATCGGGATTTCCGATCTGAACCGATTCCGTTACGAGTAATAGCTGGTTGCCAATCTGTGGCCGAAGTGATTCCAGAATTCGTCTCTGGATCTGCTCCTGGTTAGCGTAAATCTCATAAGCGCCGTAATCAGCGAAGGAGTTGCGTGCCTCCGTTTGCACAATGCCTTTCAAGATTTCACTGCGGCGGCGATGTCGTTCTTCTTCTGAAAACCCATACTTCCGAACGTAGTCAGCGACTTTGTTTGGATCGGTGAAAGCCGTGACTGAAATCTCGACCTGCAAGGCCGCGTTGTCCTTACTCGTAACGCGTACCGGCGCGCTTTCGGTGAACGATTTGATGTTAACTTCATAACTCTTCCGGCCCGGGGCGATCGTTGTGAACCAGCCATCAGCCGGCACGTAGATGCGCTCGATTGCCCCCCATCTGGTTACCACCTGCACGGATCCTTCCTGGGCGAACTTGATATTCGAGTAAGTGATAGCGCCGGCGATGAGCACGAAACCTACTGCCAGAGTCAGTCCTGCAATAAACCATTTGCCTTTCAACATACGATTCGTTCCTTTTGTAAAGAGTTTTGGGTTATCGGTGTGAGTCATAGGAGGTATACGAATGGACCGGCAGGCGGGTTTGTTAACTTCGTGTTAACGTCAGGTCAAGCGGCTCGCCCATTTCTCTCGCACAAGCGAGAAAGTCGCTATAAAGCCAATACGACATTGCGTTATTGGGCCATAGTTCCAACAACTGCTTTCTCCATTGCAACACTCAATTTACAGCTTCGTTATCGATCAGCGGAGTTTCATTGCATAATCGGGAATCATTCGCAGCTTGAAGGGAGATAAATGGGCATCGAGTCGTTAATGGGCGTACTTGGTTTTATGGCCACGCTATTGCTCGTGCTGGTCGGACTCCTGAACTTCTCTGTCTTCCGGAAACAACTTCGGATTGCCAAAGACCAGATCGATACTGCTGTGCGGCAGCTCGAGATCGCCCAGAAGCAGCCTGACTTATACCTGATTCAGCGCGCCGTCACCGAGACCTCAACCCATCTCCAGCTCCTCGTCGAGAAGCCGAAGCTACGGCCGTATTTTTACAGCGAGGCAGAGTGGCGCCCCGGCGATGAGGTCTCGTTAGACGAGATCCAGGCGATGGCAGAGCTGATTCTCAATAACTTCGCCTCGGCATTGATGCACGCAGCGGCCTTCGCGGAATACCCTGTTCGCGGCGTCGATCGAATCATCATGTTTCATCTCCGTCGCAGTCCCGCGCTGCGCGAGTTTCTCCTCGCGAACTTCGAGCGCTTCCCGTTCACCGGTTTGACGCTCCTGTGCCTCAAGAATGAGACACGCGATCAGGTCGAAGCAGATCTGCGGCATCTCGTGGAAGCACCCGACGTAGACAAGACAGAGATCGAGCGCCGCAAAAACCTGCTGGACCTTTACCGGACTAGCACGATACGCGAGCCAATGGAGTTTACGTCGTACAGCATGAGGAGGCGGCGCTAGTTAGTGTCCCTGTCTCTAAGAGCGCCTCATTAACGTTGATCGCGAACATGGCACTGAGAGCGCCGCAGGCGCGGCAGATGGTAGCCAGAGGCGAGCGCGGAGCGCGTAGCCTCTGGTGTAATGGGAAAGAGCGTAAGCTCTGGAAGAGCGACAGAAATAATCGCGCAGTTCTGTCGCACTTTCAGTGCTCAAGATTGATGACTTCTGGCGATCCAGGGGCGTCGTGCTCGCTGCCCCTGGCTACCATTTGTCGCGCCGTCGGCGCTCAGAACCCTCGAACTAACTGTGTTTGCACAAACCCTACCGGCGGCGGGCCCACAAGATCTCCGGACTGGATTCGTCCGGACGTCGTTTTCCAAATAACAGGATCTCGTAATCATTGGAAACGATCGTGTCCAGCAGCGACTTCATCGCGTCTTCACTTGCCGATAAAGTGAGTATCTTTCGTCCCTCTTCAGAGTCGACCACGATGGCGAACGACGCATACCACGACACGGGTTTGCTGGTAACGCTCCTACCCCGAGTGTCTTGGATTACGAGCGAAATATCCTCCGAGTAAGCAATCCTGGCCCACTGATACGAAACGAGCCGCCCGGCAAGTTGCGGGGTTGCGTTTGAAAGATCGGGCGCGAATGGACGGCGGCCTTGCCTTGGCGCGGTTGGCTTGTTATTCGCGCGGAACGTGAAGCGCGTATAAAGCGGGTAGACGCGGTTTGCATGCCGGCCTGATTTTCTGTGCCACCGCGCATTCGTTACTTCATAAATATTGGTGATCCAGTAACCGCTGTCAAAGTTCATATAGATCAGTTCGGCTCTGCCATTCTGGTCCAGGTCCACGAGATCGAAGATCGCTCCACCGGTTTCCTGAAAGTAGCCGTCTGCTTCAAACGTTACTGGACGGCCGTCTTCATCAAACGTGATAGCGAGGAGATGATTCGCCGGAGCTAAACCATTTCCACCGGTGGGAAACACGATGACGGCGTCGCGGGTTGCGTTCTTGTCGAGGTCCGCTTCATAAAACCTACAGCCATAAGCATTGGAACCGAGCTGAATACTCCACTCTCGCTGGCGTTTGTCCTTGCCGGTGATCTCCAGGTCGCTTTCATCCGTCATGCGGACCGCTGCGCCGGATGGGCCAATGTCAAGATTTGTCGCCAGCGGCTTGTCTGACGTGTTGTTTTCAAAATAGGCCGGGCTTCCATTTCCCAGAGTTCCAACGTAGGTAATCGGGAACCTTTTTCTGAGTTCCGCCTTTGTCAGTGGCAAATAGTTCTGATTCTTGTGTTGGGCCAGGACGCTGACTCGCCCTGTAATCAACAGCAGCGAGAGCGCGATTAGTTTGGTTAACGTTCGCATATCACTCAAATACTCAAGGTCGAGCCAACGAAAAGCCTGACGCACGGCGGAACCGCCATGATAACAAGTAAAGCAAAGCAGTGATCGGGATGAGCGCGCCCGGTGAAACCAAAATCCGCCAGTTAACTACTGCACAAGCCAGGATCGCGACGAGCGCAATAATCGCGCCGGCGAATTCCCATCTCCAAGCAAGCAACAACGCCGCTAACGAGACTACCAACGTTACGAGAATAGCGTAATCACCCCAGGCTAACGGCCGCGATGCCTGGCCCTGATCCCCAACAAGATGGGCCACGAGGAAAAAGCCGAAGAACAAAACGATCAAACCGCTGAGTATGCGAGCAATCCATCGAACCAGTGTTATAGAAGACATAATCAACCTCCAGCAAAATTGCAGCAGACTACAAAGGAAATAGGACCAGGCTGCTCTGGCTTGTGACACTTTTCATACTGTTCTATCCGTGTTGGCAACGAGTGGCTTTGCCTCAAAGTCCTCTCATTCTCACCTGGCTTCAGCCAGGTGCTCACGAGAAAACCGTTGAAACGGTTTCTCGATCTTGGCACGCCCTTACACCTGGCTGAAGCCAGGTGAGAATGAGAGGACTTTGAGGCAAAGTGTCCAGTATGCTCCCGGTCCATAACCATAGAGGGACTAAATGGCACTCAGTTTTCAGATAAAGGCGATTCCGGTTCAGCTATAGTGCGAACAAATGGAGAGATCATTGGAATTCTTTATGCGGGTAATGGAATACAAACGTATGCCTGTCCTATTGACCTCTGTTTGCGCAATCTGAATTGTACGTTGGCGTAAGAGCAAGAGCTAAATTCAAGCTTGACTGCTGATCTCGTCCAGTTGCTTGCCGTCGAGAAAGAACGGCAGCTCGATGGTTCTGAACTGTCGATTGAGAGCGGGAGGGCCGCACAACTTCGCGCCGAATTGCAGACACGTTCCGATCCAATTCGAGATGGCGATCTCAGCTCCGTTGCCGTCGGAGGAAGACCTGTACCAGAGGCATTTGAATCCGGGCCTCGGCATCAGTCTAAACTCCGGGTGAAGATGTCCCTCCTGGCTCAGTTGATCGAATACTCGTCCGGCTTGCATTGGATCTCGTGTCGAGAGCGAGAGCGAACCAAAGAGGTAGCGCTTGTTCTTCTGCAAAAGAGAAACGCCCAGCCCTTTTAAAAGCAGCATTTGCGCTTCGAGGTTCCGATGCGACCTGGCAATGCATGGCCGGCCGATCTCGATCGCGTGCGCCAGAATCTCCGGCGGTAATGCACTAAGGTCGAATTGACGGGATGAGTAAAAGCCCGCGGTCGTTTTTGCAATTTCATAGGTCCTTAGTCTGAAAGTTCCGATCACTCTTTGCTGCATGCGATCGACGATGATCACGTGTTCAGAATCCAGATCAAACTCGTCGCATTCTCGTCCGGTGCGAAATGCAGACGTGAGCCCTTCTCCCAGTTCGAGATTGAAGACCTCGTACCTGAGTTTGAGCGCGGCGTCGATTTCTTCCGCAGTCTGCGCCAGGCGAATAAACAACCGGCCATTGGATCTGTGCGGAGCTTCCCCAGGGGGAAAGGTGAGCCCCGGGTTAATTCGCAGCGGCGCTGTTTGGGTTGAGCCGTTCATTCTTACCTCCAAAGGTGCCCAGGGAGATGACCGTAAGGAGTAAGGTGGGCCAGCGATGTGAGATTCTAATTAAGCGGTTCTTACTTTGAGATTAAAACTTCGCCCGGCAGGTCATTCCAGCTCACGTGGTTTGATCAACCATTCCAGCGTCGCTTTTCCTTCGCGGGCCAGCGTGGACCACCTGGTCGCTCGGCTGGTGAGTTTTGCCAGCGACGCTGTCGGCGCTTCCACGCTATTTCCCGTTAAGAATGACAACAGTTCTTCCACTCCGGGATTGTGTCCGACAATCATCACCACTCTGCGATCGTTATCGATTTGCGAAACGACCTCTGTCAGACGGGCGGCGCTGGCGTCGTAAATGCGATGATCGTAGCGCAGTTCGGTGTCTAACTTTGCCGACTTGAGCACCCGCTCAGCCGTTTCGCGCGCCTTTACGGCCGGAGAACTCAGTATCAGTTCCAAGAGTATTTCGTTGGCGCGAATGTATTGGCCCAGGGTTGCCGCGGCTCGTTTTCCCCGGCGGTGCAGCGGGCGTTCAAAGTCCGGCAGACTTTCATCTTTCCCACTCGATTTGGCGTGGCGTAAAAGGAAAAGCGTTTTCATCCAACC
This sequence comes from Pyrinomonadaceae bacterium, assembly GCA_035276045.1. Classification (GTDB taxonomy): domain Bacteria; phylum Acidobacteriota; class Blastocatellia; order Pyrinomonadales; family Pyrinomonadaceae; genus PSRF01. Next base: position 9,040 of record DATELZ010000169.1, read on the forward strand.
CGTCTTCAGTTAAGGTTCACGTTGCTGTAACACAGTTTACCTAAAGTGGGTAGTGGCACAATTTCAACTCTGCGTGCCTTTGTGATCTCTGCGTTAACTTGATTTCCCGGCATATTAACGCAGAGATCACAAAGGTATGCAGAGCACGCAGAGAAAGAGTGTCTTCAATTGAAACTTGCGGCAATAGACATCGGTTCGAATTCCATCAAACTTGCTGTAGTTGATGCGGTCGACAGCAATTCGTTCGCGGTCCTGACGCGCGGGAAGGACGCCGTCCGTCTCGGACACGAAACCCTGCGCAAGCACAAACTCTCGCGCGAAGCGATCGAGCGCGCAGTTGGTTGTATTCAGAGATATAAGACGATTGCCGAGACACATCAAGCGGACGAGATCGTCGCCGTTGCTACAGCTTCGGTGCGCGAAGCAAAGAACGCCGCCGATTTTATCAGGGAAGTCGAACAAAAGACGGGGTTGCGAGTGGAGGTCCTTTCGGGTGTCGAAGAAGCCCGGTTGATCGGCCTGGCCGCGTCGCACGGCTGCGGCGCGCGCGGCGCAACGAACATCAATATCGACATCGGCGGCGGCTCAACGGAGATCTCGCTCTGTCGCAACGGCGCCTCGCTGTTCCTGTTATCCTTAAAACTCGGAGCGGTCAGGTTAACGGAACAATATCTTTCATCGGACCCGCCGAAAGAAAAGGAATTGGCGTCTCTAAAAGCCGAAGTGCATGCGGCGTTCGACCGTCCACGAAGAGAACTGCACCAGGCACCTTGGCAATATGCTACCGGAACCTCGGGGACAATAATCGCAATCGGTCAGGCACTGCGCGGAACAAATGCGACGAAGAACGACCGCAAGAATCCCACGGTGCAACCGACCGAAACCGAGATTTCGCTCAGTCAACTCGCAGCGCTCAGCAGTAAGCTTTCGCAGATGGACCCGGCGGCGCGCCGTGCGTTGCCGGGAATCAGTTCGCAACGCTCCGAGATCATCATCGCCGGGAGTTGCATCCTCGAAGAGGCGATGCGCGCGCTCGGCATCAACGTGATCCGTACCTGCGATTGGTCGCTGCGCGAAGGCGTAATAATCGACAGCCTGCGCGATCTGGAAGACGAGTCGCGTCCCGCGCCCAACTTCGCCGATCAAAAACTCGCCGCCGTGCATGCTGTCGGCCGGCGTTTTGGTTATGAGGAAACTCACGCGCGGCAAGTGGCTAAACTGGCGGAGAAGATCTTCGATAGCCTGGCTGCAAGTGAGAACCTCTCGCGGCATCATCGCACGCTGATGTTGTCGGCCGCGCTGTTGCATGACATTGGTTATCACATCGCGCACGAGTCTCATCAAAAGCATGCGCTCTATTTGATCAGGAATTCTGAACTGACGGGATTCTCAGAAGCAGAGCGTGCAGTTATTGCCAACATCGCTCGCTATCATCGCGGCCCGCTTCCCAAGAAGCGACACGGCGAATACGCGGCCCTCAGTTTGGCCGATCGCGAACTCGTTAATAAACTGGCAGGCATCGTGAAACTTGCAGACGCGCTCGACCGCAGTCACGACAGTCGCGTTCACGATCTGAATTGCAAAGTTGGACCAGGTGAATTCCATGTCGAGCTGCGCAGCTTGACGGACTGCGAAAACGAAATACTCGAAGCAGATCGTAAGCGGGATCTATTCGAACAGGCATTTAATCGAACGCTAAGTTTTTCCATCCGCAGAGAAAAGGTTCAGCGCGCGTGAGCAATCGATGGCTGAGTTAAAGGAAAAGACGACGGCTGAAGGCGACAAACGTTCGCGGTTGTCGCGCAAGCTGCCGCAAAAACAGCTTTTCATAAATCGTGAGCTGAGCTGGGTCGAGTTCAATCAGCGCGTCCTCGAAGAAGCGCTCGACGAGCGCCATCCGTTATTGGAGCGGCTCAAGTTTTTGGCGATCTTCTCGTCCAACCTGGACGAGTTTTTCATGGTGCGCGTCTCCGGATTACAGGAGGCTGTAGAGGCGGGAATCCTTGAAGAATCGCCGGACGGTCTTTCGGCGGCAGATCAGTTGCTGGCGATCAGGGCGAAACTCCGGCCGCTCCTCGATCGGCAAATGCGTTGCTTGAACGACGAGGTCTTGCCCGCGCTGATGGCGGAGGGAATTGTCATCCGGTCGTTTCAGGATCTCACGAAACGAGAAAGAAAGATCGCTAACGATTACTTTCTCGAAAACGTCTTTCCGATCTTGACGCCGCAAGCTGTCGATCCGGGTCATCCGTTTCCTTACGTCTCGAACCTGAGTTTGAACCTTGGCGTAATGGTGTCGCCGATTCCTTCGAAGAAGACAAAAGATCCGGCGCCATCCTTGAAGGACGCCCGCTTCGCTCGCATCAAACTGCCCCCAATCGTGCCGCGGCTGGTCCCCATAGACGACAAACGAACGAGGTTCACTTTCCTCGGAAGTTTGATAGCCGCAAACATGGATGCGCTTTTCCCGAACATGCGAACCGGCAAGTGTTACTTGTTTCGGGTGACTCGTGACGCCGATCTCGAAATCAAAGAAGACGAAGCAAGCGACCTGCTGCGCACGATGCAGAAGCATGTTCGGCAAATGCGTTTTGGTGATGCAGTCCGGTTGGAAGTGGCAGCGGGCATGCCGCGTGAGATGGTTGCATTCCTGACCAATTCTTTGGGCTTGAGTTCCGACGACGTTTACAGCATCGATGGACCATTCAATATCCCCGACCTGATGCAGTTGTACGAACTGGACAAGCCCGAACTAAAAGATCGACCGCTTCAGGTGAGCACGCCCGGCCCGCTGCAAAAGAGTGAAGATGTTTTTGACGCGATTAAAAAGCAGGACATTCTGCTGCACCACCCGTACACGTCGTACAGCACCGTTACCAATTTTATTGAGAGCGCGGCGAATGATCCGAACGTAGTCGCCATCAAGATCTGTCTTTACCGAACAGGTCGTAATTCGCCGATCGTAAAGTCGTTGATAAATGCGACTGAAAAGGGGAAACAGGTCACGGCCCTCGTCGAGTTAAAAGCTCGCTTCGACGAAGAAAGCAACATCGAGTGGGCGCGTCGGCTGGAGCAGGCCGGCGTCCACGTGATCTATGGAATGCTTGGTCTCAAGACCCATTGCAAACTCACGCTCGTGGTGCGGCGCGAAGGCAAGGTCTTGCAGCGTTATGTTCACATGGCCACCGGTAATTACAATCCGACGACTTCCAGGATCTACACCGACCTCGGAATTTTCACCTGCGACGACGAGATCGCCGACGATGCGACCAATCTCTTCAACTCGCTGACCGGCTACTCACATTTCAGTGAGTACGAATGTTTGTTGGTGGCGCCGGTGAACCTGCGCAAGCGGATCATCAAACTGATTCAACGTGAAAGGCAGCACGCCAAGGCCGGGCGAGGCGGCCGCATCATTGCAAAGTTGAACAGCCTGACTGACATCGCGTTGATCAAAGCGCTGTATGCTGCGTCTGAGGCAGGCGTTTCGATCGATCTGATCGTGCGCGGCATTTGCATGCTGCGTCCGGGACTGCCGCAGGTTTCAGAGAACATCAGGGTGCGCAGTATCGTCGGACGCTTTCTCGAACACAGCCGCATCTTCTATTTCGCCAACAACGGCAAAGAAGAAGTTTTCATCGGCAGCGCGGATTTCATGTATCGGAATCTGAGTCGACGCGTGGAGTTGCTGACTCCGATTAAAGATCCGCAACTCAAAGCCGTGCTGAAAGACACGATCCTGGCAGCTTATTTAAGGGACAACGTAAACTCACGCGAATTGCTGGGAGACGGAACTTACGTTCGGACCAGGCCCGTCGAAGGTGAAAAGAGGTTCGACAGTCAGATGGAATTCGAAACGGTCGAATTCACGCCGCTGAAACGTGAGACTCGCGGGTCAGCCAACGCTAAAGCTCGCCAGAAAAAGCCCGACGAGACTGCAACGACTTAGCGTGCAAATTACCCTCGTCTCCGAGTAGTGAACTGATACGTGCCACCACTTCACGAATAGAAAACGGCTTCACAATATAATCGTCGATTCCTAACTGAAACCCGATCGCTTTGTCCTGCTCGCTGGCTTTGGCAGAGACGATCACGATCGGCGTGGTTCGCGTCAGCGCTTCATTGCGCAGCCGGCGACACAACTCGAAGCCGTTCATCCCCGGAAGCAGAAGGTCGAGCAGGATGACTGCGGGTGGGTTCTGTTTGTCTAATGACGCCGAGAGTCCTTCTTCACCGGTCAGGGCAACGCGGGTCTTGAAATCATTGTTTTCGAATCCATAGCGGAGTGCTTCGGCGATGTCCGGATCGTCTTCGATAATCAACACCGGGCCTGTCATGATGGTCCTCAGTTAAATCGGCCGATCAGATCAGAATCGGAACTTTAACTCCGGGGAGTTAAGCTGCTGTAAAAATGTCTTTAAGTATTTGTTACCACACTCGATCGATCACGTATTCATTAACACGATGCTTACATCGTTTTAATGAACCGCACACATCGATTTAATCGTCGCCACTTAGACTCACTCGTCGGCAACCCATAATCAACCTGTACCAAGCAACGCATGCTGTTGACTTCGCCTGCGTAACGGATAGCAATGCAAACAGCGAAAGGAACACATTTCTATGCCTAACAATGACGACGAGTGCATGAGCAACCCGTCAAACAATGAGACGTTTGAGGAAGTAATTGCAGCGCGAGTTTCGCGACGAAGTTTTCTCGGCGGCGGACTCGCGGCTGCCGGCATAATCTCTATCGGAGGAATCAGTTCGCTGTTGAACGCGGTGCCTGCAAACGGTGCGCGTCGTGAGCGGCTACTCGGATTCACCGGCATTCCGGTTTCAGCAGCAGACACAGTGGTGGTCCCGGAAGGATACACCGCACGAGTGCTGATCGCGTGGGGCGATCCGGTGTCTAATGGACCAGCATTCAAACAAGATGGGAGCAACACAGCCGCGGAGCAGGCAAAGCAATGGGGCATGCACAACGACGGCGTCGTTTATTTCCCAATCGACGGATCTGAGAGGGGGCTGCTGGTCCAGAACAACGAGTACATGGACGACATGCTGTTGTTTCCCGATGGGATCGCAAACTGGACGTCTGAGAAAACAGCCAAGGCGTTGGCCGCGCATGGCGTGTCGATAATTGAGATCAAGCAAGAGCGCGGTCGAGGCAGGCATCATGGTCGACGTTCCGGTGATTGGGAAGTTGTTCGTCCCTCGAAGTATGCGCGTCGTATCACGGGCTCGACGCCTATTAAGATCGGCGGGCCTGCCGCCGGCGATCCAAGATTGCGGACGAGTGCCGACCCGACCGGCAAATTGGTCCTGGGCACATTGAACAACTGCGCGATGGGCTACACGCCGTGGGGCACTTACCTCGCTTGCGAGGAAAACTTCAACGGTTACTTCCGCACCAACGGCGCGCCGCCGGCCGGATCGATTGAAGCCCGATACGGACTCAACGCCACCGGCGCAGGCTACCTGCTTCACACCACCGATGCCCGCTTTAACGTCGCGGCCGAACCCAACGAACCGAACCGGTTTGGCTGGGTCGTCGAGATCGATCCTTTCAATCCGAGATCGACGCCGGTCAAACGAACTGCACTGGGACGGCTGAAGCACGAAGGCGCATGGGTGCAGGAGACGAGGCGCGGACGAGTCGTGGTCTACACCGGCGACGACGAAGTCTTCGAATACATCTATCGTTATGTTTCAAACCTGCCCTGGAAGAAAGCGCTCAAGCGCGGCATCAGCCCGTTGGATGACGGAATTCTCTATGTTGCGAAATTCAAACCGGACGGCGCCGGCGAATGGCTTCCGCTGACGCCCGATAATCCGGCGCTGGCAACGTGGACCATGAACGACATTCTCATCAACACGCGCGGCGCTGCCGATGCTGCCGGCGCGACGAAGATGGACCGGCCCGAGTGGATCGACACGTTCCCGAATGATCTGACTGCCATCGCCACGCTCACCAACAACAGCCGGCGTGGAACGGGAACGAATCCTCCGACCGATCCGATGAACCCGCGCTCACCCAACACCTACGGCCACGTGATCCGTTGGCGTTACGATCGCGATTGGACTGAACCGGATTTTGAGTGGGACATCTTTGCGTTGTGCGGCGATCCGTCAGTTGCCGCTCATGGATCGACGATCGTCGGCGACAAGTATGGCTCGCCGGATGGCATTTACGTTGCGCCGAGCGGACGGTTGTGGATTCAAACCGACGTGTCGGGCAGCACGATCAATTCAGGCGCGTATGCGGGTTTCGGCAACAATCAGATGCTTTGCGCAGATCCGCGCACCGGCGAGACTCGCAGGTTTCTGGTTGGTCCAAACATCTGTGAAGTTACCGGTGTGACGACGACGCCTGACGAGAAAACGATGTTCGTCGGCATTCAGCATCCGGGTGAGGCGCCTTCGGGTTTGAATGATCCGGCGAATCCGAAGCAGTTCAGCTCGTGGCCTGATGGTCCAAGCGGCGGCCGGCCCCGCTCTGCGTGTCTCGTCATTACCAAGGATGATGGCGGCCAAATCGGAAGCTAGCTCGGAAGTTAGAAAAAGTGCTTTATCGGGAGGAAGAAGTCTCCCGCAAAGGCGCAAAGAAACCCTTAGTAACGCGGCAGCGCTTTGCGCCTTTGCGGGAGACGTTTTGTGCGAAACGTTTGTGTTTTTTTATGAAAGCTCGATCAGCGGGAACGAGGAAAGCGCGGACAGCGAGACGCTGACGAAACCGAGACTCAAAGTCACGAGAGTATAAATTGGACCAGGGAGGGTTTCGCTTGTTCTTCCTAAAACGTCCATCACGTTTCTCTCTCGCAAGAGTGGCAGGTTAAGCAGACGATTTGTTTCGTCCAAACATTCAGGACAGCTCACCAGGTGGCTAAGAGTCGCGCGCGGCAACGCTTTCCCCTGGTTGTAGAATTTGCTCAACTGACGCGAGTTAAAACACTGGCCGCGCCGCGTCGCGAAGATCTTGTTTCTCAGTTCCGTCAACAGATCGTGACCGGTCTCAACGCTCTTCGTTTCCGAACGAGCGCCCCTGTTCTTGCCCGATGCCGATTTCGGATTTCCGAGATAAGCAATCGCCTCAGCGCGCGCGAACCTCAATTGCACGTCCACGATATTTCGCGAACTGTTTATCAACTTCGCGACCTCGTTCGGAACATAGCCGTGGAAAAAGCGGAGAATCAGAATGCTGCCTGTAATAGAAGTATCTTTTCTGGCGCAGGCGTGTTGACAGATCGCACGCAGCTCATCGGCGATCTGAATTTGACGGCACGGATCGACCGACAGTTGAAGCGTCGTCGCAGAATCGATCTCGAGATCGGTAAGCTGTGTCTGCTGTTGGCGAGAGTTTCTGCGCCGGTGAGAAAGATATGTCTTGCGAACGATCCCAAAGAGATAGCTGTCCACGTTATCGATGTTGATTTGATTAGTAGCGCAGGTGAATTGGATGAAGGCATCGTGCACGACATCCTTCGCCAGTTCAGAATCCGGTTTTGTCAATTGGAAAGCCCATTTCAATAATCGGCTATAACGCTCGACAAAGATCTCATCGCACTTTGATTCTTTAGCAACGGCTGCTGCAACGGTCATTATCACTTTTGTCCTGAGTTACCTGGATGGAAATACCTGGGACAGTTTTAAGGCTTTGATCGATCCGTAAAGTTAACGAGCGCATAATTGAAGGTTAAATTTCGGCCCCGTATTTATATGGTTCTCGACGCTGCAAAATCGATCTGAACAAATCGCTTAACTTACATTTAAGTCACTGGTAACGATCAGTTAGGAGTTGCAACTGACAATGAGCGCCATTTGCTGGCCCTACTCTATCTGCTGGTAGTCGTGTTGCTTGGCGACGCTATTTGCCGTCGCCTGTTTCAGATCCAGTGGGCGCCGTTTCGCTTTGCAAGTGCTTTTCTGGTTGGTTTGCTGGTTAGTTCATGGACCACCTATCTTCTTGCCGGAATTTTTGCTCACACCAGCAAACCATTGCTGATCGGAAACCTGCTGTTTCTGATCGTCGCGATCGGTGTGGTGCGACTGCTATGGCGCAGGATGCCTGGCAGAGGCCCGCTCGAGATCGGAAACAAGTGGGACTTGATCGCGATCGGGCTGTTCCTGGTCTGCGCCTGGTGGATGATGTTCAGCTCCTTCAACATGCAAGGCGGAAAACTTCAGATCGCGAATCACCAGTGGAGCGACTTCGGACCGAATGTCGCCATCATGCAGAGCTTTGCTTTCGGCCACAATTTCCCCACGGAGTATCCGCACTTCGCAGGCGATCGCATTCGTTACCACTTTCTCTTTTATTTTCAGGCCGGCAATCTCGAATACCTCGGATTGAATCCGGCGTGGAGCAACAATCTGCTGAGTGTATTGTCGCTGGTCTCGATGCTCGTCGTGGTGATTGCGCTTGGCGAGTTGTTGTTCAAGGCTCGCGCGGTTGGCCGCATCGGAGCGGCGCTGTTTTTCTTTCACGGTTCGCTGAATTATCTATCTTACTTTCGTCGCCACGATTCAATTGGCAAGGCTGTTACTGAGACAGCGCAACTGAAAGGATTTCTGCCTTCGGGATTTCCCTATCGCGGGGAAGATTGGGGCGTTTGGTCGCTGGTCAACTTCGTAAACCAACGACACTTTGCGAGCGCGATCGGGATCTTCCTGCTGGCGCTCGTCTTTGTTCTTGGCAAAGACATTCGCCGCGAGGAATCTGGCTCGTGGAAACAGGTGCTCCGGCAATCAGGCGGGTTTATCTTTATCGGCGCGCTGGTTGGCTTGTTGCCGCTATGGAACGGCGCCGTCTTCCTCGCAACGGCAGCGGTGTTCAGCGTTTTGTTTCTGCTGTTGCGACTGAAGAAACAGATGCTACTGCTCGGCGTCACCGCTGCGCTGGTTGCTTTGCCGCAAATCATCTATCTGAAAACCGGGAACGTTCATCCCGCCGCCTACTCACTTTTCCATTGGGGTTACACGATTGACGATCCGACGCCGTTGAACACTCTCAAGTATCTCGGTTGGACCTTCGGTTTCAAGTGGGTTGCGCTGGGCATTGCATTGTTTGTGACGACCTGGTTTCAACGCCGGGTGATGTTGGCGATCTTCGGTTTGGTGGTGATGGCTTTCCTCTTTCAATTCAGCGAGGAAGTGCTGGCGAACCACAAGTTCCTGAACATCTGGCTCATCGTCGCGAATCTCTTTGTAGCGTTTGGATTGTGGCAACTGTGGGAAAAAGCGATCAAAGGAAACAAGCTGCCGGCGAGGTTCGCCACGATTGCGCTTGTTGTGGCGATCATCACAGGCGGCATTGTCGATCTGTTTCCGATTCGCAACGCGCATTTTGTCGAAATCCCTTTTGCGGGCGATCGACTCATTAGTTGGACCAGAAAAGAGACCGATCCCAAAGCCGTTTTCCTGACTGACAGGTATGTGACGCACCGAATCATGCTGGCGGGCCGGAGAATCTTTCACGGCTGGCCGTATTACACCTGGGGCGCCGGATACCTCGCAAACGAACGTGACGAAGTTTACAAACGTCTATTCCAGGAGAAAGATGCCAACGCTTTGTTGAACCTGCTGCAAGAGAACAACATCTCGTACGTAGCGATCGACTACGGCGTCAGAAACGGCGGCTTCATTAAGAACCTGAACGAACAGGTTTACGAAAGCTATTTTGAAAAGGTCTTTGAGGACACTGATCATCAATACGACGGCCTTACGATCTTCAAGGTTCCGCGCAAAGGTGAAGCGCTGGCGGTCGCGCCTCCAATTTCAGTAATTGAAGCCAACGCTTTCGCGGGAGGAGCAGGCAAGGGACCAGCTCAATTCGATAAACCACGCGGCGTAACGACAGATGCAGCCGGCAATATTTACGTGGCTGATGGAGGTAACGCCCGCGTCCAGAGATTCTCTTCGAAAGGCGATTTTCTTTTGTTTTTCGGGAGATCTGGCATGGCCGGCGGCGAGTTGCGTGAGCCAAACGGAGTGGCCGTCGACTCGTCGGGAAACGTCTACGTCACTGACTCGGTGAATCATCGTTTGCTCAAGTTCAAAGCTGACGGCACTTTTCTGAAGCAATTAACTGGACCAGAGCCCGGTTTCTATGGACCACGCGATATTGCCATCACGGGTAACAAGTTGCTTTACATCGTCGATCAAGGGCGATCGCGTATTGTCAAAATCACTACAGAGGGAGAGACCCTGGCTGTATGGGGGCGCGATGGTTCAGGCGATGGAGAGTTCAATAATCCAACTGGGATAGCGGTCGCCGGCGAACGCGTTTATGTGGCCGATGCAGGTAACAATCGCCTCCAGGTATTTGATCTTGATGGTAAATACATCACGCAGTGGAGCATACCGCGGTGGGACAAGTATCTGTGGCACTTCCCGGATGTGGCAGTCGACGAACAGACGAGCCGTGTTTATGTCAGCAGTGGTTGGACCAGGGAAGTGCTGGTGCTGGACATGAATGGAAACTATCTCGATTCGATCAAACCAACGGAAAGGGAATTCAACAACGCCTCATCGCTTGCCGTTTCTCATTCCGGTAATACAAGAACACTCTATGTTCTCAACACCGGGACTTATGCTGTCGAAGCCGGTCCTCCAAGTGTGTCGGTAATTGACCTGGGAACGAAGAACTAACCTTCCAAAAACTCCGTGCAGAGCCTGCGATCCGGATTGGCACAGGCATAAAACTGATAAAACGAAAATGATTGATTAATACCGAACACAGCGCATTCGACGCGCGCGAAGAAGTGTTGCAGAACGTTCTTGATCTCTGCCGCAGTATTCACGTGCTCATGTTTCATCATGACACCGTAATCAAGTTTGTACTTCAACCGAAACTCTAATCCCGTAGTCATCTGCCATCCGAGACGCCACAACGGCGTGCCCTCACTCGGAATCGCGACTCTCAATTGTCCGTCACTGGAGAGCAGCAAACCGCAACGTGCGATCACCTCAGGCAGATTGCAGATATGTTCGAACGTAGCAATCGAGATAATTCTGTCGTAGTAATTCGTCGCAGGCACATCGCCGACGTCTTCGTAGATCTTTCTGACGCGATGTTGAGCTGGTGAATGGCGATAACGCGCCCGCGTTGGCTCGACAATGTCATAAGGCGCAGACGACGGTTCGTACACAAGATGGTTCAGCGTGCCCGCGCCGATTTCCAACGTAGACTTCGGCTCGCCGCCTTTGACGTCAGCAGCAACTTTCCGGTGCATCCAGCTTTCCATTTTTTGCGAAAGACCGGATGCGGCTGAGCTGCCGTTCCTGTTTGTGTTGCAGTGCTCGGAATAGATTGCTGCAAACTTCGGCGGCAAAGGCAGTCGTTGTTTGGGAAAGCCGGCGAGAGTGTTACGCGTCGCCGGATTCATCTGCCAACCGCCGAAAGTGCTTTGTAGTTTGTGCGCTGAGAAGCGGCCGCTTCAGTCGAGTGTGCGATCACATAACGCGGTCGTTTCTTTACCTCTTCGTAGATACGGGCGAGATATGCGCCAATAATTCCCATACTGATCATCAACAGGCTGCCGACGATCAATAAGAGCAGAATTACCGTCGCAAACCCGGTTACGGACTTGCCGGAGAACTGGAGCACCAGTGTGTAAAAACCGAATGCGAACGAAAAGAAGAGAAAGAATGCGCCGGCAAAGGTGACGAACTGCAAAGGTAAAGACGAGAAGGCGGAAATGCCTGTCAATGCAAGTCGTAACCGTTTAATGAAGGACCAACCCGATCTGCCGCCGGCTCGTTCCTCAACTTCAAACGGAACCTGGATTCTCGTAAAACCAAGCCACGCAGTCATGCCGCGAAAGAAGAGATTACGCTCCTCCATTTGCAGCCACGCATCTATCGTTTTTCGGCTTAAGAGTTTGAAGTCTGAAGCGCCCTTCAATTCGTAACCTGATAGTTTGTTCCATATCAGATAGAAAAGACCGGCACTGAGTTTTCCAACGATAGTTTCCTCACCTCGGGTAACTTTGCTGCCTTCGACTATGTCGACGCCGGTAGCGCGCCATAGCCGAATCATTTCCGGCAACAGCGCCGGAGGATGTTGTCCATCGCCGTCCATTACGACGACGGCATCGCCACGAGCTAACTCGATTCCCGCGCACAACGCCGATTCTTTGCCGAAGTTTCTGCTCAATTTCACTGCCCGAATCACCGGCGATAGAGCCGCTTCTTCGGAGATCACGTCCCACGTGTTATCAGGCGAGCCGTCGTCAACCAGAATGATTTCGTATGCGACTGCGACGTTAGCAAGCGCGTGGTGCACCTGCGCCAATACCTGCCTTATATGACTGCCTTCGCAGTAAAGCGGCAGCAACACAGACACAAACTCATTCGGGAGCGGGACCGGTTTGTTCATCGCAACTTTGCCGTTAATCAGTGGTGGAGTGATGGACGGCAAATGCTAGGTGAGACGAATGGACCGAAACGTTAACAGACGGATAAATGTAAGTTAAATGTATTAACTCTTTCACCCGCAAAATAGATACGTTGCTCGACGCCCTGAATCGTAAATTCCAGTGAGGTGAACGCGGAAAAAGTTAACCTATCCTTCACTTAAGATACCCCTCCTTCATGACCACTTAGTATGTGAACGCCACAAAATTTTTGCTGTAACGAACCCGACAGCTTTCGACGATTTGGTTGCTGACTGCGAGAGTCATCCTCGCTTCATGCTGTCTTATTCAAGTGCCTCAATCAGTGGACTGCAATCAGAACGAGCACTGTTGTCAGACGCGCAACTGTACTGACAAGCAGCCCAGCAGCGGACATTGTCAGAGAGACAGGAGCATAAAGAATGAGAAAAACATTGGCTATAGTAACCTCGTTAGCATTCTTCGTGACGAATGCCGTGATGCCGGTTTTTGCGGCGCATCAGATCGTGCATTTTGCTAACCAGGTCATGCAGAGTTCTTCGGCTGCGCTCGCCCCGGTGCCGGCGCCCCTCGCGCCGCCAGACTCAAAGTCAAAATCCAGACCCAAACAAACGCCCACGCCTGTGCCCCCATGTTCGGCGGGGACTTTTACGTTTTCAGGTAATTCAAGTACGGATGGTTCGGACGGCAACATTCGTACGTTCTCTTCCGGTAGCGTGAACGTGCATGTGAGCGCGTTTAGCGTGAAGAAGAACAACCTGAATTTTGAAACCTCCTTTCTCGGTCTCTATCCACAAGGTTTGGGAGTTACAGATCGAGGCGAGGGGAATGGCAACAATAATCGTCACCGCGTCGACAACATCGGTGACCGAGTCAATATTGTGCTTTTTGAGTTCAGTCAGCCCGTAATTCCGGACAAGGTCTTTCTAAACGATGTCGGGGCTGACGGCGACATCGCAGTAATCATCGGCAACGCAAACGATCCGTACAACAACCATTTAACGTTGAACGGCTTCATGCTGACCGGCGCAGACATCGACGAAGGGGGCGGTTCGCCGCGAGTGGCGGATATTAACCCTGGTCAAAGGTCTGGCAACTGGATGGTGCTCATTCCGCGACTGCTCGAGTCAAACGATGAGTTCAAGATAAACAATTTGCAATTCACGTGTTCGGCGCCGACACCAACGCCAACGCCAACGCCAAC
>DATELZ010000170.1:0-9154 GCA_035276045.1 Pyrinomonadaceae bacterium
ATCCAGAACAAGATGGTGATCGCGCACGTGCTTGGTCACGTCGACTTCTTCAAAAACAACTCCTACTTCTCAAAAACTAATCGCCGCATGGTGGAGAGTGTTTCCACGCATGCGCAGCGCATGATGGAGTATGAGTTTCGACACGGCCGCAAGACGGTCGAGCGGTTCCTCGACGCGGTGCTCGCGATCGAAGAGCACATCGATCCTTACTTCTTTATCAAGCGCGAGATCCCGATCGCTGAAGAAAAGCGACGCGCCGAGCATCGCGTGAAAGATGGGCCATACGACGATCTCTGGCTGCTCGACAAGAGCGCGCGAGTCGCTAAAGCACCTGAGACTCCTGACGACGACAAGCCGCGCGAGCGTTTGCCGGAAAAGGATCTGCTCTATTACCTCATGAAAAACTCGCCGTCGCTCGCGCCCTGGCAACGCGATGCGATCGCGATGGTCCATGAGGAAATGGAGTATTTCGTGCCGCAGATGCAGACGAAGATCATGAACGAAGGTTGGGCCAGCATCTGGCACGCCCGCATCATGCGCGAACTCGATCTCTCCGACAACGATCACATCGAGTTTGCGAACCTGCACTCGGGCGTCGTTTCGCCGCAGAAAGGCCAGCTCAATCCTTACTATCTCGGTTACAAGATCTTCGAAGACATCGAGCGCCGTTGGAATGAACCGTCGCAAGAGGAGCGTGAGAAGTTTGGCCGCCGTGGCAACGAGGGACGCGAGAAGATGTTTGAAGTGCGCGAACTGGAGAATGACGTTTCGTTTTTGCGCAACTACTTGACGGAAGAGTTGTGCGAGGAACTCGATCTCTTTGTCTTCGAGTTGATCGAAGAAGAAGAATGGACCATCACCGAGAAACGCTGGGAGAAAGTCCGCGACCAGCTCGTCTCGAACATGACCAACTTCGGCTTTCCTTATCTGCAAGTCGAAGACGGCGACTACAACGGCAATCGCGAGCTTTATCTAAAGCACCGCTTTGAAGGCACCGAACTCGATCTGCGTTACGGGCGCAAAGCGCTCGAACACGTCTACACGCTTTGGGGCCGGCCTGTTCACCTGGAAACGATAATTGACGAGGAATCGACCGTGTTGCACTACAACGGCGACGAGCATGCGGAAGACTGAGATCTGAGATCTCAAATCTGAAATCTCAAACTGCGATCTCAGATCTGAGATCTCAGATCTTCAGAGCCCGGCCCACCGACGGATCGCGCCTCACGCGCCAGATCTTGGAATCGAGGTAGTAGTGGATGAACGCGTAGCCCCAGAGGAATGAGATACCGAGCTGAATCGCCAACGATTGCGCGCCGTTTTGCAGACCGAGATAGCCGAGTATCTGCCGCGGTCCCTGGTACAAAATCCCGAAGCCAATGCCAAGCAGGATGTAGAACAGCAGCCGCCGGCTGATGAATTCAGCAGCACCGTATTTCTCGCGCGATTCGGGCGTGTATTTCTTGTTGTGAAACCAGATCAGCCGGTGATACTGAAAGTTGTGATAGATCGTGAGTATCGCGACGATCGCGATCGGCTTGTGCGGCATCGGCGTCAACAACACGATCCAATGCATCGGAATCGCCGCTGCTAATAATAAATACTTCGGAACGTTCAACGGCTCGCCAACGATCGCGCGTTGAATCTGGCGTCCCAGCCAAACGACGAACAACAAGATCGTGCCTGCCAGTAAAATCTTCGCCAGGCCATTCACGCCGCCACGCAACACCACCGGCACTCGCGCCATTGCTTCCGGATCGCGCGCGATGAACTCGACAAACGGATAGTTGAAAGCGAAGAGCAGCAACAGTCGATCGAGCGCGTTGTCGACCCGCGCCAAATCGCCGTTCTTCTTTTTGTAGAGCACCATGAAACCGTAGTGCTGTTTGACGAGATGGTAATACGCCCACAGCGCTGCTACGAAGAAGAAGACAAACGCCGCGCCGGCGAGCACCAGCAATGGTCCAATCGCGAAGAAAAGCAGCGAGCCCCACAACAACCGCGCGCGGTTCTTTCGTTCGGCGCGATCGAAGTAGGTGCGCGAAAACGTGCCGAAGACGTGTGGCGCGTCGATCAGTATGGCCCACGCCGCGACCAGCGGCGCGAGGGGCACGAGACCCGACACGTAAAGAAACAGCAGCAGGTAACTCGACACCACCGAACCGATAAACCAAACCAGATCGTCACGCGCACTGATGATCCAGCGCAACGAGATTACGTTAGCGACGGGTTTGGTTATGATCTCGGCACTTGCAGCCATAGCCACGAAAAGCCACGAAACCCACAGATGATTTGGTTTCAGTCTCGCCGCATTTTATCATCGAGGGCGATCAGGGAAGAAGGCAATGAAGAAACAACTATTCCAGGCTCACCCGTGGCACGGCGTCACGCCGGGGCCGCGCACGCCAGAACTCGTCAACGCTTATATCGAGATCGTCCCCACCGATCCGGTCAAGTATGAACTCGACAAATGGTCCGGTCACCTGCGCGTCGATCGCCCGCAGCGTTTTTCGTCGATGTGCCCGACGCTCTACGGTTTCATTCCGCAAACCTATTGCGGACGCCAGGTGGCCGAACTGTGCGAACTGCGCACCGGCCGCAAGGGAATGGAAGGCGATAAAGATCCGATGGACATCTGCGTCCTGTCGGAAAAGACTTTCGCGCACGGCAGCTTCTTTCTGCACGCGCGCCCGATCGGCGGGCTACGCATGATCGACGGCCAGCAAGCCGACGACAAGATCATCGCCGTGCTGGAAGCGGATCTTGCTTATGGACGAATTACGGAGATCGGCGAGGTGCCGCAGGGATTAGTCGAACGCCTGAAGCATTACTTCCTCAGCTACAAACAACTTCCCAGCGACGTAACGAAGAAGGTGGAAATCGTCGACGTTTACGATCGTCACGAAGCGTTGGATGTAATCACGCGGAGTTTGCGCGATTACGAAGATGAGTTTGGGGCTTAGATCCCGCGACGTATTCCTCAATCCCGCAGCGCGGACACATCAAACCACGATGCTCTTCGTCAACCCATTTAGCCATGGCCAACGGCGGAGACTTGTGAGCATCGTGATGATGTTTTCTTTCCGTGTTCTCCGAGCTGCAATGCTTACATAACCACCCGTAACCAATGTTGAAGAAGTGAGTGGTCTGGTGCATGTAACCTCCTGAAGAGGTCAGCGTCGCGAATCAGGAGACTCCATTAAGCGCACCGGCACCGACACGCGGCGTCCGTCACGCCAAATCTGTACCTGAACCGTTTCGCCGATCTGGTGTTTGTCGAGCACGCGGAACAGATCGTCTGAATTATTAACCTTCTCGTTATCAATGCCAACAATGATGTCGCCAATCTCCACATCACCCATCTCGGTTTGCTGAATGCCGCGCAGTCCCGCCGCAGCAGCGCCGCTGCCACGCGCGACCTGGATAATCAGCACGCCTTCGGTTACGGGAAGATCGACTTGATTACGAAGCGTTGCGACGTCGCGAGTGTTGATGCCGAGCTTGGGACGGCGCACCTGTCCGTTTTGCAGGAGCTGAGGCACGACGCGTTTGGCGATGCTTACCGGAACAGCAAAACCAACACCGGCGGAACTGCCCGACGGCGAAAGTATCTGCGAGTTGATTCCGATCATGCGGCCGCGCGAGTCGAGCAATGGACCACCCGAGTTGCCGGGATTGATCGAAGCGTCAGTCTGGATCGCGCCTTCGATCAGGCGATTGTTTCGCGCCCGAATGGGACGTTCGAGTCCGCTGATCACGCCGGTTGTCAAAGTGCGGTCCAGGCCGAAGGGATTTCCAATTGCCAACACTTTCTGTCCGACGACGAGCCTCTCCGAGTCGCCCATCGGAACGACGGTGAGTGGACCAGCAGGTTTTTCAGTTAAACGGATGACGGCGAGATCGGTGTCAGGATCGCCGCCGACCACGACTGCCGGATAGTCTTTCTTGCCACCGAGACTGACCGAGAGTTTCTGCGCGCCGGCGATGACGTGATAGTTCGTCAGGATGTTTCCCTGTTGGTCCAGGATCGAACCGGAGCCCGAGCCTTCCTGCGGTTCGACAAAACCGAAGAAGTCGCGAGCGTAGGAAGTCGAGTGAATGAACACCACGCCCGGACTGAGCGTGCGATAGACTTCGATGTTGTTCTGTTCGTCGGTAACGGTTGACGGATCGGCGATTCCGGCCGGCGGGGCTTCTGTAAACGCGGCTTGCGAAGACTCGAAACGCTTGCTAACGCGGTCGACCAGCACCACCATTCCGGCGGCAAACAATCCTGAAATAAGAGCAATCAATAAAATCTGGCGGGCGGAAAGTCTGTACATAAATCTTCCCTCTCTAATAGTTCTTTTTAGTCAGCAACGCAGCACGGGTTTAGGATGCCCTCACTTCGGGCGCCGTTGCGTCGGCAAGCTGGGACGGCTGGCCCATTATAGCCGCGTGTTTCCGCTGTGGGAACGTTTTAGATAAGGGGAAGGTTCAGGCCGAGCGCGACGCAGCCGGTCGCGGCATGGACGAACATCAGCGCGACGTAAAGACAGAGAACGAAAGTCAGTCCGCGTTTGGCGAGCGGCACGTGGGCGCAACGATAGAGGATATAGGCGGCGCCAGCGCCGACTGCCAATTTGATAACGAGGAAAGAGACGTCACCCTGGTCGAGAAGCTGGGCCATCAGGGCGTTTCCTTCGGTGGCGACGTTGAGGCGAACCCAAACCAGTGTAAGCTGGGCGTCGACCCAGTTTAGAACGAAGAGGAGTAAGCTTTTGGACAGTGCACCCATTGTGACCTCGTAGCTAAACTTTGTTTAAACCTCCTCCTTTTACGCCAAGACCCCCGAAGCCTGTCGCTTCGAGGGTCCACAGCGTCACGGGAGGAACGAGACTCGTTCTTATGTTTGATAGATACGCTGAATCGTTAACTGCTTCCTGAAAGCTTTGTTACTTTGAGCTTTGTACTTTGAGCTTTGTGCTTTGTGCTTGGTTTTAGGTTAGCGAACCTTCCACAAGACGAAACAAAGTACAAAGCTCTAAGCACAAAGCTCTAATGCTATGACGTCAATCGCCGATTCACTGCGGGAAGCAACGTCGCTGCTGCGCGAGGCTGGCGTTGCGGAAGCGCGTCGTGAAGCGGGTTCGTTGCTCTCGTTTGTAATCGGCCGCGATCGCACGTTCTTGATCAGCCACGCCGATGATCTCGTTGGCGAACAGGAACTGGTTCGCTTCCGGGAAACTGTGGCGCGGCGCGCGGCCGGCGAGCCGCTGCAATACATCACTGGAGTGCAGGACTTTTTCGGACGCGAGTTTCGGGTGACGCCGGACACGCTTATACCGCGACCGGAAACAGAATTGCTAGTCGAGGCGGCATTGGAAGTTATGGGCGAGGCGGCGTCGATCTGCGACGTGGGAACCGGATCGGGTTGCATTGCAGTGACGTTGCTGTGCGAAAGAACGGATGCGCGCGCGATTGCCGTCGACATTTCGAAAGCGGCGCTGGCAGTTGCGGCTGAGAACGCGCGCCGTCATGGTGTTTCGGATCGGATTGTTTTTCAAGTTTCCGATTGCTTTGAGAACGTGAATTCTACATTTGATTTGATTGTTTCCAACCCTCCTTACGTGTCCGCTGATGCGTTGCCGGGATTGCAACGAGAAGTCAAAGATCATGAACCGCTCGTCGCGCTTTCGCCGGGTGAAGACGGATTGAGCATCATTCGACGTCTGCTCGACGATGGATCCGCATATCTCAAAAAATCCGGATATCTGATCATGGAAATCGGATTTGATCAGTGTGAAAAGGTTCAAGAGATCATCGACCCGACTGTTTGGCATTTGCTTGAGATTCGGCCAGACCTGCAAGGCATTCCCCGGATTGTTGTTCTTTCCTGCCACAAGTCGTAGCTCAGCGGTGTATATCGTCCAGAGCCACATTTAACGAAGCAACCCCAGACGAATAAAGGAGACGAAAACCATGTACAGGTTTGTAGGGCGTAGTGTGTTGATTGCCGCATTGGTGACCTTCGCAGGTATTTCCGTGTTGGCCCAACAAAAGGGCGGCACCATGACTTGCCGCGATAACAACTACAACGACCGGCTGGTCGGCAGCTGCGAGATTCGCGAACAAACACTCGCTCTGAGCGGTGGAACAATCAACATCGACGGACGGCAGAACGGCGGCGTTTCAGTTAAAGGCTGGGACCAGAACCAGGTGTTAATTCGCGCGCGTGTGCAGACCGGCGCGCCCACTGCGGGCGAAGCCGCCGCACTGGCGCAGCAAATCCGTATCGAGACCAGCGGCGCGAAGATCTTCGCCAGCGGACCTGAAACCAAACGCGATTATCACTGGGACGTGAGTTACGAAGTGTTTGTCCCGCGCCGCGCCGATCTCTCGGTAGAAACACACAACGGCGGCATCTCGATCTCCGAAGTCAACGGCAAGATCGCCTTCACCGCGCTGAACGGCGGCGTGGTGTTGCGCAAAGTCGGCGGCGCGGTTCGCGGTTCGACGACGAACGGCGGGTTCGTGATCGACCTGGGCGGCGATCGTTGGGACGGTGAATCAATGGACGTGAGCACCACGAATGGCGGCATCGTGATGTCCATCCCCGAGAACTATTCGGCAAACCTGCAAACCGGAACGGTGAACGGCAGCATCAACGTCGATTTTCCAGTGACGACCCAGGGGCGCATCAGCAAACAGCTTGCGCTGAATCTCGGTTCAGGCGGCGCGACCGTCAGGGCAATTACCACCAACGGCGGCGTGCGCGTTAAGCGGGCAGGCACGAACTGATTATTAACCCGTCTTACGAGCCACAGATTAGGCGGATCTGTTAATCTGTGGCTCGTGGACAAATTTCGCATCACAGGCGGCCGGCCACTGCACGGGCGGGTGTCAATCAGCGGCGCCAAGAATTCAGCTTTGCCGTGCATGGCGGCGGCGTTGCTCTCGCCCGAGACCGTCATCCTTCACAACATTCCTTACGTTCGCGACATCATCACGCAACGGCGTCTGTTGGAAGATATCGGTGCTACGGTACTGACGCCCGAGCTTCGCACACACAAGATCACGGCCGCGCATATCGAACTATTCGAAGCGCCTTACGAGCTTGTGAAAACGATGCGTGCGTCGGTGCTCGCGTTGGGGCCGTTGCTGGCGCGCTTCGGCAAGGCGAAAGTCTCGCTGCCGGGTGGCTGCGCGATCGGCACGCGGCCGATCGATCTGCATTTGGCGGGCTTTGAAAAACTCGGCGCGCAAGTGCGGCTGGAAGCTGGGAATGTCGTCGCCCGCGCTCCGAGCGACGGGCGCTTGCGTGCGGCGGACGTTACGTTCAACAAAGTTACCGTCACCGGCACTGAGAACCTGATGATGGCGGCGACGCTGGCTCGTGGCACTACCACGCTTCGCAATTGCGCCCTCGAACCGGAGATCGTCGATCTCGCCGACCTGCTCAACAAGATGGGCGCGCGCGTCAACGGAGCGGGAACAGACACGATCCAGATCGAAGGCGTTTCGGCGCTCGGCGGCGCGGAGCATACGATCATTCCGGATCGTATCGAGACCGGGACTTTTATTGTCGCCGCCGCGCTCACCAAAGGGCAACTCGAGATCAAAGACTGCCGGCCAGATCATTTGGAGGCCGTGATTGCGCAACTGCGTAAGGTCGGCGTGGTGATCGAGGAAGTTAATCCGACGACTTTGGAAGTCTCGTGTTGCAAGGAAGGTCTTTCGGCTGGTGATGTGTCGACTGCGCCGCATCCGAGTTTTCCGACTGACATGCAGGCGCAGTACATGGTGCTGATGACGCAGGCGCGTGGCCGATCGGAGATTGTCGAGACGGTTTTCGAGAATCGTTTTATGCACGCGTCGGAGTTGCAGCGCATGGGCGCGCAGATTCATATTGACGGGCGCAATGCTGTAGTTGAAGGCGTGACGCCGCTGACGGGCGCGCGTGTGATTGCGTCGGATCTTCGTGCTTCGGCGTCGCTGGTGCTGGCGGGGTTGATTGCGAGTGACGAGACGATGATCGATCGCGTGTATCACATCGATCGCGGTTACGAGAAGATCGAGGCTAAGTTGCGCGCGGTGGGCGCGAATATCGAGCGGCTCATGGCGCCAGTGACGGCGAGCCTGAGCCACTAAGAAACATAAAGCTATGATGGAGTTTGAGAATGTCTGAGAAGAGTTGCTTGTTTTGCAAGATTATCGCGGGTGAGATACCGGCCGACTTGCTGCACCAGGACGAACGGTGCGTTGTGATTCGTGATATCAATCCACAGGCGCCGGCGCATCTGCTGGTGATCCCGCGCGAGCATCTCGAATCACTCGACGACGCTTCGCAGAAGGACGAAGCGTTGTTGGGCCATCTGCTTCGCATCGGCGCGCGGATGGCCAACTCGGAAGGTCACGCTGAGAGTGGTTACCGCTCCGTCATCAACACCGGCGCTGGCGCGGGCCAATCCGTGTTCCACCTGCACGTTCACGTGCTTGCCGGCAGAACGATGAACTGGCCTCCTGGGTAAAACCACAAGAGGCACAAAAGAAGAGACACAAAAGGCACAAGAGAAACCAAATCGTCCTGGTAACTGGTTTCTTCTTCTTGTGCCTTTTGTGTCTCTTCTTTTGTGCCTCTTTGTGGCTAAGCTTTCGGCGCTACTGCTCGAACGGCTTCCGACACGCCTGCTTCGTACTTCTTAAAATTCTCGTTGAATCGCCGCGCCAAGTCCTGCGCCTGGCGATCGTAGGCGTCCTTGTCGGCCCACGTGTTGCGTGGCTGGAGGACTTCGTTCGGAACTTCCGGACAGGAAACCGGAATGTTCACGCCAAAGATCGGATCGGGCTGCGTTTCCACCTGCGCCAGCGACCCGTTGAGAATCGCTCGAATCATCGCGCGCGTGTAACCGATCTTCATGCGCTGGCCCACGCCGTATGGACCACCACTCCAACCCGTGTTCACCAGCCAGCACACCGCATTGTGTTTTGCCATCTGCTGTCCTAACAGATCGGCATACACACCGGGATGCAACACCATGAACGGCGCGCCGAAACAGGTCGAGAAAGTCGCTTCGGGTTCTTTGATTCCCTTTTCCGTGCCCGCGACCTTCGCCGTGTAGCCGGAAAGGAAGTGATACATCGCCTGCTCAGGCGAGAGACGCGCGACCGGCGG
>DATELZ010000171.1:0-9044 GCA_035276045.1 Pyrinomonadaceae bacterium
GCGAGCAGCGCGACTCCGATCAGCAACGCCGCGATGCCGCCAAACGTCGTCACGTCTGTCGGTTCGACGCCGAACAACATCGAAGCCATCAGTCGCGTAAGTCCAAACGCCAGTGCCAATCCGATCACGACGCCGAGCAGCGCGAGCTTCATTCCCTGCCCGAGGATCATCGTGAACACGTCGCGCGGCCGCGCGCCGATGGCCATGCGAATGCCGATCTCGTGTGTTCGTTGTGTCACCGAGTAAGACATCACGCCGTAGATGCCGACGATCGCCAACACCAGCGCGATACCGGCAAACAAACTCAGCAACGTCAGGTTCAAACGTTCGCTGGCGATCGATTCCGCCCGGATCTCGCTCATCGTGCGCGGGTTGTAGATCGGTTGATCCGGATCGATCGCTTTTACTGCCCCGCGAATGGAGTTGAGCAATTGGTTGGGATCCGAAGCGCCTTTGATGAGAACAGTCATGCCGCCTTGCGGCAGTTGCGCGAACGGATAGTAGCCCTGCACGCGATCGCTGTTCTGATTGAGGCTCTCCATCTTCACGCGGCCAACCACGCCGACGACCTCCAGCTTGCGCGGCTCTTCCACACTGCCGAAAACGACGCGCTTGCCAATCGGATCTTCGTTGGGCCAATACCGCTTCGCGAACTCTTCGTCGATGATGATCTTGTTCAACCCCTTCACGGCACGCTGGTCTTCGTCGAGCTGGCTGAGATCCTGCCCCGCGAGATGCGCGCGGTTGTCGCTGTCCGTAAACGCACGGCCGCGCAGCACCGGAATGTTCATCGCTTTGAAATAGTCCGGCGTCACCATGCACAGTTCCACCAGCGGCATCTGATCGCGCGGCGGATCGGGCTGTCCGTCAATCCTGAAACCGGATTGCCAGCCGTTGTTGCCAAGCGGCAGTCCCGAAGCAGCCGCCGTCGACTCGACGCCTGGCAACGAGCGAATGTTTTCCAGCAGGCGATTGAAAAATTCGCCGCGCGCTTCCGGGCTGGCGTATTTCTTCGTTGGCAGCGAGATGCTGAAGCTCGTCAGTTGTTCGTGCGAGAAACCAGGATTGACTTTGTGCAACATATAAAAGCTGCGAATCATCAATCCGGCGGCAATCAACAGCACGAGCGTGGTCGCAACCTCGACCACGACCAGCGAGTTGCGCAACCACTGCCGCCCGCTATTACCGCGTCCGGTTTCTTTCAACGTTTCGTGCACTTCGACGGCGCCGGCCTGAATCGCGGGCACCAATCCGAAAACAATTCCCGTCAGAAACGAAACGCCGATCGTGAACAGCAGCACGGTCCAATCAAGTCCGATCTCACGCGATCGCGGAATCCCCGTCGGACTCATGTAGAGAATCAGAGCGACGCCCCAACGCGCGAGCACTAACCCGAGCGTGCCGCCGATCAGCGAAAGCAACACGCTCTCAGTCAACAACTGCCGCGCAAGCCGCCAGCGGCTGGCGCCGAGAGCGGTGCGGACCGCCATCTCTTTCTTTCGCGCAGTCGCGCGCGCCAACAACAGGTTTGCGATGTTCGCGCACGCAATCAGCAGCACGAATCCGACGGCGGCGAAGATCACCCACAACGCGCGCCGCGCGTCGCCGACGAATATCTCCAGCAACGGCCGCAGCCTGACGCGAGTGTTGGCATTACTGTCGGGGTATTGCTTTTCGAGGTTCGCGGCAATCGTGTTCATGTCCGCATCGGCTTGTTCGAACGTCGCGCCTGGCTTGAGCCGGGCGACGCCGTACAAACCCGGATGATTGCCGCGCTCTTTCCAACTCGGCTGATCCGACAGTTGGCCCACCGGCACCCACATCTCGACGCGGCTCGGATAAGCAAACGTCTCAGGCATGATTCCGATCACGTCGTAGCTTTTGCCGTTGAGCGTAATCGCTTGATTGAGGATGCTCGTCTGTCCGCCAAAGCGTCGTTGCCAGAGTGGATGACTCAGGACGACGACAGATCTGCCGCCGGGTTTGTCTTCGTCGTTGGTGAAGAGACGGCCATGCTGTGCGTTGACGCGCAGGACGGAAAAGAGGTCGGCTGAAACCTGGCCCGTGACGATTCGTTCGGCTTCGCCGACGCCGGTGAGGTTGTAGCTGGCGCGATTGTAGACGCCGATCTTTTCGAACGTCTGCGTTTGGTTGCGCCAGTCGGTAAAGTTCGGATACGAGATCGACATCTCGTCGAGCGCCGGGCTCTTCTCGTTCAGGAAGACAAGACGTTCCGCTTCGTGGTACGGGAGCGGGCGCAGCAACACGGAATTGACAACGCTAAAGATGGCCGTGTTCGCGCCAATACCGAGCGCGAGCGCAATGACCACGATCACAGTGACGCCGAGGTTCTTCCAGAGCATCCTCGCGCCATAACGAATGTCCTGCCAAAGGTTTGTCATACGATCTCCTGTTTCGGATCTTCAGCTTTGCCTCAGTGCTACTACCGGATCGACTTTAGTTGCGCGCAACGCAGGGATGTAACAAGCCGCGAGGGCAACGAGAGCGAGCAGGATCGTGACGCCGGCAAATGTCAGCGAGTCGGTTGCGCTCACGCCGAATAACAATTCAGTTTCGAATATCGAGCTCGTCAGAACGCGCGTTAACGCAAAGCCCAACAACAATCCCAGGGCCAGTCCCCAAACGACGAGGATCATTCCCTGGCCCACTACGAGCCTGAGAATGTCGCTGCGCACCGCGCCGAGTGCCATACGGATGCCGACTTCGCGCGTGCGTTGCGCGACTGAATAAGAGACGACGCCGTAGATTCCAATCGTCGCCAGCAACAACGCCATCAGTCCGCACGCACCCATCACCACGGCCAGCAAACGAAATGGATACAGGACGACGCTGAAGTTCTCGCCGATCGTCTGCACATCGCTCACCGGCATGTTCGGATCGATCTCCTGAATCGCGCGCCGCACACTGGAAACAACGCTCGCCGGATCGGCATTCGTGGTTGCCAGCAACGTCATGCGCCGGTAATCCGACTGCATCACGGCAAGCGCAAAAAGCGGCTGCACCTCTTTTTGCAATGCCTGAAAATTGTTGTCGCGAATGACGCCGACGATCTCGCACACCTGCTTCTGACTGTCTCTGCCTCGGGTCAAGTGTTTGCCGAGCGCCGCGCTAGCGCCGAAGTAACGCTGCGCAAACACCTCGTTGACGATAGCCACACAAGGCGCGCCATCCTGATCGCGCTCGTCAATATCGCGACCCTGGACAAACGGGACCTTCATGTTGCTGAAATAACGTGGTCCAACCATCACCGATTCGAGATGCAGGCTCTCGCCGGCAGCCGGTTTGTAACCTTCTATCTCGACGCTGCGGCGCGACTGGCTCATGAACCCGCCCGGCATTCCTTCGAACAAACTAACCGCCTGCACGCCCGGCAACGCGCCAACACGTTCCGACACGCTACGGTAAAACTCGTGACTCTTCCGCCGGTCGTACTCTCTTTCGTCAAGCATCACCGGCGCGACTACGACGTTGTCGGAACTGAAACCAAGCCGCGTGGGCCTGATTTTTTCCAGGCTGCGCAACACCAGGCCTGCGCCAATCAAGAGCAGCAACGAAAACGCCACCTGCGCAACCACGAGCGACATGCGCAAGCGAGATTTGCGATAGCGTCCAGTCGCGACAGTCGAATCGTCTTTCAAGACGGTCGAAACATCGGCTTTGGAACTTTGCAGCGCCGGGGTGAGTCCGAAGAACACACCGGTGATCGTGGAGATCGCGATCGTGTAGACCACGACGCGCCAATCGAGTCGCAGATCGAGCGCGATACGTATGCCTTCCGGCAACGCCGGCATAAAAGCCATCAACAGGCTGAGCAGCCAAACGGCGAGCAGTATTCCAGCAATGCCGGCG
Source organism: Pyrinomonadaceae bacterium (assembly GCA_035276045.1). GTDB lineage: Bacteria > Acidobacteriota > Blastocatellia > Pyrinomonadales > Pyrinomonadaceae > PSRF01. Next base: position 3,871 of record DATELZ010000171.1, read on the forward strand.
ATACTCGACAAGAGCACGCTTTCGGTAAGCAGTTGCCGGATTATGCGCCTCCTACTAGCGCCTAGCGCGAGTCGAATCGCGATCTCGTTCCGCCGTGCAACCGCGCGTGCCAGCAACATGCTCGCGAGGTTCATGCACGCGATCAACATCACGAGGTTCACGATCACGAAGAGCAGCGCCGCAACCGCGTAAGCAGCTTCACGCATTTGCGGATGAACGCGTGTTTGGCTCTCGGACAGGACCGAGACAAACAACTCGCGCACGGAGTTTCCTTCTTTCTCCGCCCACTCGTCGGGGTGCGCAGCCTGCATCTCTTTCGAGAGCAGTTCGAACCGCGCGCGTGCCTGTTCGATTGTCGTATCGGGTTTCAGACGGCCGACCATCGTGACCCAACGATTGCCGCGGCTGTTGAGCCTTGCTTCACCCAACGACGGCTCGAGCGCGGGGATCATCATCGCCGGCACCCAAACTTCGGCGCTGAGTCCACGCATCATGCCGGTGTATTGCGGCGGCATGATGCCGACTACGGTCAACGCGTGATTGTTGATGGTGATCGTCTTGCCGATTAGCGATGGATCGGAATGGAATCGTCGTTGCCACAAACTATGTCCGATCACGACGACGGGATTTCTGTTCGGCACAACGTCTTCGTCCGCGCTGAACGTGCGGCCGCGATACGCGGAAACGCCGAGCACGTCGAAGTAATTACCGGAAACAGTTTCACCCCAAACCTGTTCGACCTGGTTCGCGCCGCCGCCGAGTTTGAACTGCCAGATGCTGTAAGCGGCGAGGCCGGTGAAGACTTCGTTGCGCTCGCGAAAGTCGAGATAGCTCGGATAGGAACTGGTTTCGTAAGGCTTCTCGCGCTCGCCGGTGTAGAGTTCGACGAGTTGGTCGGGCATGGCAACCGGACGCGGTCGCAAGAGGAGCGAGTTGACGATACTGAAGATCGCAGAGTTCGCGCCGATGCCGACCGCGAGCGAAACCATCGCCACAAACGTGACGCCTTTGCTCTTCCAAAGCATCTTAGCGCCGTAGCGGAGATCGTTTAAGAGAGTGTCCATCAGTCTTAAATCTCAGATCTCAAAATCTCAGATCTTGTTCTTTGGTCTTGTTCGTTTAAGCGCCGAAGGCGCGGTCGAAGGTAGCCAGGGGCAAGAGCGAGCGAAGCGAGCACGCCGCCCCTGAATCACACCCAGCAATCTATCGAGCACCGTAGGTGCGATAGAACCACACGTTTCTGTCGCTCTCTCAGAGCTTCTCGCGCTTTCTCAACACCTTCCAGGGGTTCGCGCTCCGCGCTCACCCCTGGCTACCATCTTCCGCGCCTCCGGCGCTCAAACAACAAAACCAAGACCTAAGACCAAAAGCCCAAGCCCTCCTCATTCATATCTCAGCGCCACCATCGGATCGACTTTCGCCGCCCGGCGCGCCGGTATCCAGCACGCCAAGAGCGCGATCACCACCAGCAGCACCGGGACCGCCGCAAACGTCAACGGATCGACAGCCTTCACGCCAAACAGCAGCGAAGTCATCAAACGCGTCAACACAAACGAAGCCGCCAGGCCAATCGCGACTCCCAGCATCGTCAACGCCATTCCCTTTCGCAGCACCAACAACAAAATCCTCGCCGGCGTCGCTCCGAGCGCGAGCCGCACGCCGATCTCGTTTCTGTGTTGCGCGACGAAATACGCGAGCACGCCATAAATCCCGAGTGACGCCAACAACAACGCCAACACGGCAAACGCCGTGAGCAGAATCATCCCGAGCCGCCGTTGCGCAGCCTCCTGGCCCAACACCTCTCCCAACGTGGCGACGTTTGAAACCGGCTGGTCCGGATCGACGGAACGAATCGCCTCGCGCACCGCGCCCACCAAACTCGACGGATCGCCGTTAGTGCGTAGCGCGAGATCGCGCGGCGCGTACCAGTCGTAGGGAGCTACCTGTCCGTACGGCAGATACATCTCCCCTTTGACGGGGACGTCAATGCCCATCTGGCGAACGTCGCCAACGATGCCGACGACGGTGAGCCACGGCAGATCATCCGCCGGATCGCCAAGCTTGAACCGACGGCCCACCGCATCGCCGTTGGGCCAATATTCGCGCGCCATCGTTTCGTTAACGATCGCCACCGGCATCGATTGTTCGTTGTCGTGCGCGGTGAAGTAACGGCCCTGGCGCAACGGGATGCTCATGGTCTGCAAGTAGTCCGCGCTGACCTGGCGATGGGTAGCGTCGTACGACACACCCGGCAACCGTTCTCTCGTGCCTTCCGGAAAGACACCAGTCGTGCCGCCCTTCCACGTCAATGGTATTGCCGTCACGTAACCGGCTGACGCGACGCCAGGAATGGCTTCCACACGGTGCAGCACGTTTTGGTAGAACGCGTGGCGTTTGCCGGGCTCGTCATACTTGCTGAGCGGCAAAGCGGTCCGCATCGTCAACACCTTCTCAGGCGCCAGCACCGAATACTGATTGAACAGTTGAAACAGCGTCTGAATCAGCAGCACCGCGCCAACGAGCAACACCAGCGACAGCGAAACTTCAAACACGATAATTCCGCTTCTCAAGCGCGAACTCGATCCAGCGCCACCCGATCGCCCGCCACTCTGTTTCAGACTCTCGTTCAAATCAACACGTGACGACTGCAACGCCGGTATCAGGCCGAACACCAGTCCCGTCACCACCGACGTCAGCAACGCAAACAGGAGAATCGAACCGTCGAGCTTCAACACTGTCGAGTGCTTCAGTCCTTCCGGAATTAACCGCTCGAAGAAACCAAAGCTCCAGATCGCCAGCAGCAATCCGGCTACACCGCCGAAGGTCGAAAGCAACAAGCTTTCGGTGAGCAACTGCCTGACGATGTGCAAACGACTCGCGCCCAATGCGCTGCGAACGGCGATCTCGCGCCGGCGTCCGGCAGCACGCGCCAACAACAGGCTGGCGATGTTTGCGCACGCGATCAGCAGCACGAACGCGACCGCCACGAGCAGGACCAACAGCGGGCGGCGCGCGTCTCCCGCCAACTGTTCATGCAACGGCATCACGATCGCGCCGAGTTTGCCTTCGGCCGTTGCTTCCGGATGCTCTTTCGCGATCCGCGCCATGATGGTGTCCATTTCAGCCTGCGCCTGGTCCATGGAAACGCCGGGTTTCAATCGCGCAATAACTGTCAGGTAATGGTTCCCACGACTCGCTAACTCTTCCGCTTCGAGAGCAAGCGGCACAAACAATCGTTCCTCCGTTTCGAGCCATTGAAAACCCGCGGGCATCACGCCGACGACAGTATGCTTTTCTCCGTTCAGCAGGATCACGCGGTCGAGAATGTTGCGATCGCCGCCGTAACGACTCTGCCAAAGCGAGTAACTGAGAACGGCGACCTTGTTCGCCTGCGGCCGATCTTCTTCCGGCAGAAAGCTGCGGCCGATCAAGGGTTGCACGCCGAGCAGCGAAAAGAAGTTAGCGGTCACCCGGCGAGTCGGGACTCGTTCCGGTTCGCCATCGCCAGTCAGGTTCATGCTCGACTCGTGCGTCGCGGCCACGTCTGCAAACGATTGCGCCTGATTCTTCCAATCGACGTAATTGGCGGGCGCCGGCGTGTTGCGCGGAAAGCCGACGAAGGAGGCGTCTTCCCAAAGAATCGCCAACCGTTCCGGATCGTGAAACTGCAACGGCCTCAACAACACCGCGTTGACGACGCTGAAGATTGCGGCGTTGGCGCCGATACCCAACGCGAGAGTTATGACTGCGACCGCGGTAAACCCCGGCCGTTTCCAAAGGCCACGAAGGCCATACCGAATGTCCTTGATTAATTGGTCCATAATTAAACCTGCCTATTCGTACCTGAGCGCGATCAATGGATCGATCTTCGCCGCGCGGCGCGCGGGAACGAGACACGCGATCAAAGCGACGACCATTAAAACCAGGGCGACTGCGCCAAACGTGACGACGTCGATCGGTTGCACGCCAAACAAGAGCGTCGTCAAGTAACGCGTCACCGCAACAGCGCCCGCGATCCCGATGCCAACACCGATAACGGCCAGCAACATCGCCCTTCGCAAAACGAGCCTGAGCACGTCGACAATCTGCGCGCCCAACGCCATGCGGACGCCGATCTCATGCGTGCGTTGCGTGACGTAGTAAGAAGTGATGCCGTAGATGCCGAGCATCGCCAGCAACATCGCGACACCGGCAAACACGCTCAACAACATCATCGGCAGTCGCCGTGGCGCGGCTGACGTCGAAACAACGTCGTTCATCGTTTTGAGGTTGTAAGTCGGAATGGTCTTGTCGACCGATCGGATCGCCTCGCGCACCGCGCCCGCCATCGCCGCCGGCTCGCCCGCCGTGCGCGCCACGAGCGAAAGACTGCCCCACGTCGGATCCTGCGCGTACGGCACGTACATCTGGTTGCCGGGATCTTTATCGAGCGACTGCTTCGTGTCGCCAACCACGCCGACGACCTCACGCGGAAATTTTTCATCGCGCCAGATCGTGAAACGCTTGCCCACCGGATCTTCGTTGGGCCAAAGCTGACGCGCCAGCTTCTCATTCACGATCACGACTTTCGTTCCCTGAAGATTGTCGTGATCTTCGAAAACGCGCCCGGCTTTCAGCGGGATTGCGAGGGCTTGAAAGTAGTCACCCTGGACGACGAGATACTGCGCATTGGTCTCTTCTTCAGGCGTCGCCGGACGGCCCTCGCGAATCAACGAGCGCCAAACGTTAAATGCATCACCACCCAACGGCAGACTGGCGATCGCGCCCGCTGCTTGCACACCAGGCGTCGCTTTGACCTGGTCCATGAGTTGCCGGTAAATCTGCGCGCGCGGTTCGCCCTGCGGATACTTGCCCGGCGTCAGCGTCATACGCATCGCCAGCACGTTGTCAGAGTTGAATCCCGGATCGATCTGACGCAAATGGACGAAGCTCTTGATCAACAAACCGGCGCACACCAGCAACATGAACGAGATCGCAATCTCGGAAACGATCAACAAACTGCCGGCGCGATTGCGCGTCCCGCTCATCGACCCCTGCCGCCCGCTCTCTTTCAACGTCTCGTTTAGATCGGGCCGTGAAGTGTGCAACGCCGGAACGAGGCCGAAGAGCAGACCGGCAACGATCGTCATGCCAAACGCAAAGATGAAGACGCGCAGATCGATCGAGATCTCGGC
>DATELZ010000172.1:0-18131 GCA_035276045.1 Pyrinomonadaceae bacterium
TGATTGATCGGGAACTACGATCACGTAGTACTTGCCAGTGACGCCTGGTCCGGCTTTGAAAGTAGTGATGCCGGCGCGCAGTTCCTTTTCAGTCAACGTGCCGTACTGATATTGGTACGTTTCAAACATCCACCTGGTCCATCCTTCATCGTAAACAGGCATGGCAGAGCGATACAGCGCGGGATGCTCGCTGCGTTCGGGTTTGCATGCGACCTTGGCTTCTGCGGTCGCCGGAGATTTTCGTGCCGCGGATTGTCTGTAAGGCGCTTTCACCGCTTGCACGGCCGTGTTCATCAACAACGGCAGCGTATGAGCGGTGACGTCATATGGCGGGATTGGATGTCCCTCTTCGTCTCTGAGATTCGGATAGCGTTGCACTTCGAGCAGCGATTTGGCGAACGCGCCATACGGTTGGTCCATCCTGATCAGCTTCTTGCCGTCGGGCAGATCTGTGATCTCGACGTCACCTCGCTCGAGTATGTCGAAGAACATTTCGTTGCAACCATTAGAAGGCTCGATCACAAACCCAAACAATTCGCCGTTGCGCCGCGGGCGCACCGCCTCTTTTCCTACCGCATAAAACCGGCGCTGCCATTGCGTTCGATTCTCCGCCGCATGTCTCATCAATAAGAACGCGGCCGAGGTCATGGTTTTCGTGATGTCACTTAAACGCCACTCGCCACCGCGCCACACTGGTCCAAAGTTTGGTCCTTCTTTCTGCGGATCGTAACCCTCGCGCGAACGAAGCTCTTCAAACTTCAACGACAACGGCGTAGCGATGCGGGCCGAGGCTGTCTCCGAAAGAATGCGAACGCCGCCGTGATAGTGCGAATAAGCGCGCGCGGGAGTCCATGCGTCGTAAGTCGAATTGGTCGTGATTCCCTGGAAACCTTTCGCGCGCAGCTCACCAGCCACCCATTCGCCGAGTTGCGTGTAACCTTCGACGAGTTGCCGCGGCACGTTTGGTTCGACCGGCGCCATGTAAGGCGGCAGAAACAGTCGCGAACCCAACGGGCCCTGCTGATGAATATCGTGGACGATCTGCGGCCGCCAGACGTTGTGAATCTTGTCGACGGTGAGCTGTGTTTCAACTTGCGTGAAGGCATACCAGTCGCGGTTGTTATCGTGACCGAGGTACTTGTGATAAAGCTCCGGCGGATCGGTTCCTTCATAAGGCGTGCCGAGTGTTTTGTCGTACCAGTTTTTGACTATGTCGACGCCGTCCGGATTCAACGACGGCACGAGCAGGATGATGGTGTTGTCTAGAATGTTTTGAATCTCGGGATCGTTTGAAGAAGCGAGCCGGTGAGCAATCAAGGTGCTGGAGAGATACGAACCGACTTCAGTCGAGTGGATGCCGCAGGTGATCAGAACGATCGTCTTTCCGCGGGCGATCAATTCGGCGGCTTTGCGATCGCGTGTCGCTGCCGGACCGAGTTTACGTGGATCGGCGAGTTGCGCCTGAATCTGTTTGAATTCTTCGAGTCGCGCGAGGTTCGCGGGCGAGCTAATGGTGGCCATCACGAACGGCTTGTCCATCGAAGTCTTTCCGAGAGTCTCGAATTTCACGCGGTCGCTGGCGCTGTCCAGGCGCTCGAAATATTGGAGAATCTGGTTCCACGAGGCGAGCTTCCTGTCTTCGCCGGGAACGAAGCCGAGTACGTCGGCGGGCGCTGGAATGGCGGCCTGCGACGTTCCCTGCGACGTCGTCAGCGACACGGACGTTAAGAGAAAGACAAAGATCAACACGGACGCGAATGTTCGGCGCATTAGGTTTTCCAATTGGAAGCGGAACTCGAAGATCGGAAACAGTTTAGCTAATCGATCTTGATCCGCGAAAGGCCCGGACGGCGATTCGTTAGCCGCTTGCCCGCTTGCACGCCACCCGTGTAAAGTAGCGGCGTTTTTAGGTAGTGTCTTATTTTGCTCGGCGTTCTCCGCGTGCCTCTGTATGCTCTGCGTTTCAAACACGCCTAAAGTGAAGTTTACGCAGAGGTAACAAAGGAACGCAGAGTTGAAACTAAAACACCACCCGTTTTTAACCCGCGCTCTCCTCTTTTTTAAAACCTAGTCGGAGGTCAACTGGATGGCGACTGAAAGCGTCCCTGCGAACGAGTATCCAGATCGGGTGGGTTTCAAGCCTGATAACCCATACCTGGCAACGTTTCGGCCTTACATTCCAGCGGGCGTCAAGCTGCGTGAGTTGACGATTCTGCCGCTGGTTGTGGGCACGGTGCTGGGCATCATTTTCGGGGCCTCGTCGCTTTACCTGGTGTTGAAAGTCGGATTGACGGTGAGTGCCTCGATTCCCGTGGCCGTTATCTCGATCACCCTCTTTCGCGCTCTATCCAAGATCGGCTTGCGCGACGCCACGATTCTCGAAAACAACGTCGTACAAACAGCAGGTTCGGCCGGCGAATCGATTGCTTTCGGCATCGGCGTGACGATGCCCGCGATTCTGATCCTCGGTTTCGATCTCGAACTGTCACGCGTGATGTTGGTCTCGGTTCTTGGCGGGACGTTGGGAATCCTGATGATGATCCCGCTGCGGCGCGCGCTGATCGTGGCGCAGCATGGTTATCTCAAGTATCCGGAAGGCACGGCTTGCGCTGAAGTGCTAAAGGCGGGCGCTTCGGACGAATCGCGCGCGGCCGCACTCGAAGGCGGCGGCGACAGGACAGTCGTCGATCGCGCGGCGTCAGGCGGCAAGACGATCATCAGCGGTTTCGGTCTCGGCTTTCTATATTTCGGTATCCAACAGATTTTCAAGACGTGGAAAGAATATCCCGGCAAAGTGTTTGGCCGGCCGTTTGAAGGTGGCTCGATCTCTATCGAGAACAATCCGGCCCTGCTGGGTGTCGGCTACATAATCGGGCCACGCATCGCGGGGATCATGGTCGGCGGCGGCGTGCTCGCGTATCTCGTTTTGATACCGGCGATCAAGTACTTCGGCGGCGGCTGGATGACGCCGCTCGCGCCGGAGACGACGTTGCTCATCAAGGACATGTCCGTCAGCCAGATTCAAAGGGGTTACATCCTTTACATCGGCGCGGGCGCGGTTGCGGCGGGCGGCATCATCAGCCTGTTCCGGTCGCTGCCGGTCATCTGGGCCGGTTTGAAAGGCGGCCTGGCTGACTTGCGTAGTTCGGGCACGGGATCGTCGAACAACGCGCCGCGCACGGACCAGGATCTTTCGATGAAGTGGGTGTTGGGCGGCATCATTGCTTTGATGATCGTGATCATGATTGTTCCGCAACTCCACCTGCGTTTCAACATCCTTGGCGCAATCCTGATCATCGCGTTTGGTTTTCTGTTCGTAACCGTTTCTTCTCGACTGACCGGCGAAGTCGGTTCGTCTTCAAACCCGATTTCGGGAATGACCGTCGCGACGTTGTTGTTGACCTGTTTGGCGTTTCTGATCATCGGTTGGACTGCGCCGCCTTATTTCGTGACCGCGCTTTCAATCGGCGGCATCGTTTGTATCGCTGCTTCGAATGGTGGAACGACTTCGCAGGATCTAAAGACCGGATTCCTCGTCGGCGCGACGCCGAAATATCAACAGATCGCGATCCTCGTCGGCGCAACGGTTTCTGCTTTGGCGCTCGGTCCGATTCTGATGGCCGTGAATCAGTCGGGAAGTGTTTACGTTCCGGTGGCTACGGTGCAGGATTTCAGCTTCCCGGCAGACTACCGCTTCTCGCGCGATCAGTTCGTGACGAGTGGAACCGAACCGAAGCAGGAAAAACTCCAGGGCTCGCAAGCAAGCTCTGACGGCAATAGCTATTACGTGGTGCACAAGACCGACACGCAATACGGACCGGCCGGCCGTTACCTCGTGAACGATCAGGGCACGCCTGTGTATCTCGCGGATCCCGGTATTAACGGCATCTACGACAAAGTCCCGGGATCGAATGCCACGGTCGCTAAGTTCAACGCGCCGAAAGCGACGTTGATGTCCTACATCATCAAGGGAATTTTGAGTCGCGAACTGCCGTGGGGGCTCGTGCTGTTGGGAGTGATGATCACGATCGTGCTGGAGTTGAGCGGCGTGCCGTCACTCGCCTTCGCGGTCGGAGTTTACCTGCCGATTTCAACTTCGGCGCCGATATTTGTCGGCGGCATGGTGCGTTGGCTGGTGGACAAGTACCTGCGCAAGAAGCCTGAGAACATGCGCCTGTCGGAAGAAGAGATGGTCGCCGAAACCGATAAGAGTCCCGGCGTCCTGCTCGCATCCGGCTACATCGCGGGGGCGACGCTCGCGGGCGTGCTTTATGCGTTCATGAACCTGAGTGAAGGGATTAGCACCTGGCTCTCCGGAAGGGAGCAATGGGCAGAGCATCATAATCCGTTCTTCGCCGGGGCCAACTCGGATCTGCTCGGGTTGATACCATTCGCGTTGATGACGATCCTGCTTTATCTCGTCGGACGCGAGCTGGTGTTGAAACCGAAGCCGGTGATTCGACGATAATTGGATCGTCGAATTAGTGTTACCATTGAGGCGCGCTGCTGGTTCAAGGGCGCGCCTTTCAACTAACTGAGGTGCCATTCCTGATGATGTCGAAGAAAGCCTTTTCTTGTGTGCTGATCCTCGTCACGATTGCCGCGTGGTCGAGCGCAGTCGCGCAAAACACGCCGCGCACGCCGACCGAAACGACGCGTGACTTTTATCGCATGATGCGTGAGAAGAAGTATCGTGAAGCGTTTGCCATGTCGATTTACCAGCCGGCAATGGAAGGTCTCAGCGCGCAGGAGTATGAAGATCTGCGTCCCGATTTCGATCGGATGGCAGTGGCGATCGCCGAGAAACTTCCCGCGACGATCGACGTCAGCGGCGAACAGATCAGCGGCGACCTGGCAACCGTATTCGTGAAAGTATTGGACGCCGAGGGTAAGGAGAAGATCGAACCGGCGACATTGATCAAGGTGTCCAACGCATGGGTCGTCGGCGACCGGGAAAGTCTGGAACTGGTCAAGAAGTCAGGCAAGAAGTTTTTCTTCGAAGCGCGTATCACGGCCCATCACAACGACGTTCAGGACATGATGACGCGCATCTCGCTGGCCCAGGTGCTTTACAGCCAGAGTCACAATGGACTGTTTGGCAACATGGCCGAGTTGATCGCCGGTGGCGTTGTTCCGAAAGACATCGAAGGCACTGAGACGACGGGTTATCGCTTTCAAGTCATTCGCTCAGCCGACGGCAAGTCTTGGTACGCCACCGCCGAGCCGGTCGAGTATGGTCGCTCTGGCCGTCTCTCGTTCTATCTCGACGCTTCGGGAATCAGAAATGGCGACGCCGGCGGCAAGCCGTTGCCTGTCAAAAGTAATTAAGTATTGCGTCAAAACGCCTAGGTTTCCTAGAATCGGACCGGGCGACGTCCCGAACTCGCCAATGCGGCAATGCCCCACCCTCAAGTGTCTTAGCGAATTAGTGGTTTCACAAGATGTCGGAACTGCCTCGCAGAATCGTGTCGAGCTTACGCCGTTTCCTTGGCAACCGGCGTCATCACAAGCGTGTGCGCGCGCATTTGAACTTCACGATAAGTCTCGGAGATCCAAGAGTTAGCGGAAATGGTTCGCGGCGGCTTCCGACGCTCGACGGTCACACGCTCGACATCAGCAGCACTGGTTTAGCGCTCGTCGTTCCGGCGATTCGCATCGGCGAACACTATCTTGCCGGGGCCGATCGCAAGCTGTTTGTGAAGCTGGAACTGGCGAGTGGACCAGTGGAGATGAAGGTGGTGACGGTGCGATACGAGAGTCTCGAAGAGGGCCGCGACGAGTCAGGTTACCTGATCGGCGCGCGCATCGCGGAGATGTCAGACGAGGATCGCAGCGCTTACAACAACCACGTCGCAAAGCTGCTTAACAGTACGTGAAGTTTCCCGCAAAGGCGCAAAGACGCAAAGGCGGAAGCGAGGCACTCGCACCGGAACATCTTTCTTTGCGTCTTTGCGCCTTTGCGGGAAACTTCATTCGAAGCGGAGCAATCCGAACACCTCGGGCACGTGATAGTTCGGCTCAGGCGTTCGTGTGGGCCGCCAGGCGAGGTAACGCTCCGGCGCTTCCGGGCCGACACAACGAAACACGTTTGCTCGCCATTCATCACCCTTTTCAGGCTTCGGAATCGAATCACTCCACGGAATCTTGATTCCAATAATCAGGGTCTCCGATTCGAGTGCTGCCGCTGTGCTCATCCCGGAGCGATATTCCCAATCCGTTTCACGTCCCGTGGGCGTCACGACGATTCCCAGATCGATCCATTCGCCAGTCGGCGCTGCTTCAAACTCAAAATACCGTTCCGGATGTTTCGGGTCGGGCGCGAGGAAGATCTCGCACACGTCGCGGTCCCAAAGGCCAAGTGTTTTGTGATCGATCTTCGGATCGGCCGAAACGTTTAGCGGCTCGTGTTGCTCACAAACGAAACGCACATGCAGCGCCTCGTCAGACCAATAGACCCGCGCTTCAGCATGACGCGTGGCCGGCGCCAATTCACCCGACCAGTAATGCTCGATCTTTACCGGCCGGCAGCTTCCCCAGGCTGGATGATTGAAATGGCCGACGGAGACAGGTTCGTTAATGTAGGGGGCGATAATCATGTGACACGAATAGCACGAATACAGTCGTCGAGTAACTGTTCAGGATCTTCGTTCTGAAATACACGCGCCGAGGCGCGCTTGCCAAACTTCTGGAGCAAATAATCCGACTCGTCAGCCACGCCGCCCGTGCCCTTCAGACACCCGATGATCTTTCCTTCGTCGTGCGCGACGGTAAACTCGTTGAGCGAGCCCATCGCGCCGGCGACAAACAGAACCACGTCGCACGATCGCACGAGGACGACGTTGCGGCCTTTCAAGCCAAACCCGGTATAGACCAGCACGTCGCACGAGTCGAGCGGCAGTTTGTACGTTTCGACATGTTCGTGTTCGTTGCTGCCCGGCGAGATGCCGACGTGAAAACATCCCGCTTCGTGTGCCGTCTTCCCAACGACATAAACCAATCCCGTAGTCGCGCCGGTGAAGAGCACGACCTCGCGGGCGGCGATGGCATGCGCCAGACGTTCAGCCTTTTGCACCACCAACCGGCCCGTGTCGAGCTTCGCGCTGTCAGGCGCAGCCGAACCCATCACGCCAACTTTGATTCGCATAATCGAGCCCACTCAATCCGATTGATGAATGACAGAAAGATCCCGGCGCTCGTCGAGCTGTTTCTCGCGCGGCGGCAAGACCGGCTCGCGGTCCCACCAACGCTGAGTCACAAACCACGCGACCGCGGGCAAACAGAAGAAAAGACCGATACCGATCGTCACCCACCGTGGCGACACACCAAAGCGATCCAAAAGCTCGCCGGTCACGTAATTCGATGCTGCCATAGTGAACGTCAGCAGCGCCAACTCCGCCGCAAAGACGCGGCCCCGAAAGTTGTCCTCCACGACACGTTGGAGTGTCACCGTCGAGAAGACCCAGAGGATGCTGCCGCCGCAGTGCGCGATTCCCAGCACGATCAGCGCGAACACAAAACTGGTCGAAGCGCCGAACAACATGTAGAAAATGCCGCCAATCAGGAATGAGATCCCGATCGACGTCTGCATGCGTCGCTGTCCTTCGCCGGCTATCCGGCGCGCCACAATCGGGCCCACTGCGGTGCCGATGCCGCGGGCGGCAAAGAGTACGCCGATGCCCGTCGCCGGACTGTTGCCCACCGGAAATACTCTTTCGCCAAACACGGCCAGTAACGTGAGTATTCCACCGCCGATTCCCCATGCCGGTTTGACGAGCAACAGCGCGAGCACGCGCGGCCGATCCTTCACGTAGCGGATGCCATCGATTGTTTCTGTGATACCCAACGCATTGCCGAGCGAGAGCTTCTTGCGTTCGCGTTTGCGGCGTTTTCCAACGCGAATACTGGCGATCAACGCCGCGGAAACTAGATAGGTCACCGCGTCGAGAATGAAAGCCACGTCGGTGCCGAACCAACCGGTGATCAGTCCGCCAATCGCTGCGCCGAGGGTCAGCATTACCGACCAGGTGACGGAGGCAATGGCATTTGCCGGCACCAGTTCGCGGTCTGACACGATCGAGGGAATCGCCGCTGTTTTCGCCGGTTCGAAGAACGTCGCCAGGGCCAGTTGACAAACCGTGAGCACGTAAACGATCCACAGTTGATCTGCGGTGCGAACGAACAAAAATCCGAGCACGACGACGGCGCGCAGGATGTCCGTCACGATCATGATCTTCTGCCGGCTGAACCGGTCGGCTACGACGCCGGATAGGGGACCGAACAAAAAGCTCGGCACAAACCGCGCGACGAGCAGCAGTCCGACGTCGCGGCCCGAGCCGGTGAGATTGAGAATGATCGTGTAGAGCGCGATCGTGTCGAACCAGTCGCCCATCTGGCTGACGACTTGACCCAACCACAGTTGCCGGAAGTTGCGGTTGTTGCGCAGCAGTTCGATATATCCGACGGACTGGAACGCGGGAGGAGTTTTCTGGTCGGCTGTTTTCATCTATTGGGATGAAGATGCAACTCGCCTCACGCGTTGTCAACACGTATCTCGGCAGCGTAGTGACCGAATTTGAACAGCATTCTCTGTGTGCTCTGCGTACCTCTGTGCTCTCTGCGTTTAACGTACCTGGAATTAAGCTTAACGCAGAGATCACGTAGAGGTACGCAGAGCACGCAGAGTTGAAATTGTGCCACTATCGGCAGCGTGACCGATGGTTCTCAATCTGACGCGTCAGATTGAAAAGATCCGCCTGTGAATTCGATAAAACGGCGTAAATCCGAACGGCACACGACTTGTGAAGAGGGATAGCGCGGCTCAGAGGCCAACTGGCTTCGCGGGCCCTCCGCACGGGGTCCGTAGCCGCAAAGTTCTATGAAATCTCACCCAGCACGGCAGCGTTAGTGCAACGCTGCCACTTGCCCAAATTACCGGAGGTGGAGCTGAGTTGCTCCCAGCTTCGCCTCCGGCACCGTACTGGGTTGAGAGAGCGCCGAAACGCGTCGCAGGAGAACCCATGGACTATCCCCTACGGTCTGAATTCACCCACCCCCAGGTGGTGCGAACGTCTGTGCGGGAGTTGGTGGTTCAATGGTGGCTCTCAAATCAGCTTTGGATCTCGTGGTCGTTACTCGCCGTCCCGCTCGCGCTTGAAATAATCTACGGCACGCGTTTACTGCCGTTTCTCTTTCTCGTCCCTATCACAATCACTGCGACGTATTTGATTTATCGCAACGGCAACGCTCGTCTGCGCTCCAAGAACGACGAGATTTCCGCCCTCGGCAATCTGCACCTCGCGACCGCCGAAGCGCTCGCCACCGCCATCGACGCAAAGGATCAGACGTCACATTGTCACGTCCGCCGCGTGCAGATCTACGCGGCCGGAATGGGTGAAGTGTTTGGCCTTTCGGCAAGCGAGATCGCCGCGTTGAAGGCCGGCGCATTGCTGCACGACGTCGGCAAACTCGCGGTGCCGCCGCATATCCTGAACAAACCTGGACCACTCACGCCGGCCGAGTTTGAGAAGATGAAGATTCACACGGTCGTGGGCGCGCAGATCCTCGGCCGGGTCGAGTTTCCGTATCCGGTTTTGCCGATCGTTCGTCATCATCATGAACAGTGGGACGGTCGTGGTTATCCCGATCGACTGCGCGGCGAGCAGATTCCGATCACCGCGCGCATCATCTCGGTTGTAGATTGTTTTGACTCGGTTCGCGAAGATCGCCCGTTCCGGCGTGGTATGACGCTCGACGAAGCGACCGCGCTAATGTTGCGCGGCTCTGGTGTTCACTTCGATCCGAAGGTTGTCGAGCAGTTTCTACAACACTTGCCACGTTTCGAATCGCAGATCGCCGCGCTTGGCCTGCAACATCAAGCGACGACCAACTCCACCGAACCGCCGCTCCAACTGAGCGACATGGACCTGATCCAGACTCGCGAACGCGGCTCGTTCATCGCCTACGACCAGATCAAGAAAGCACATCGCGAGGTTTATGCGCTCTACGAGATCGCGCGCACGTTCGGCACTTCGCTGAACGTCGAGCACACGCTCGAAATCCTCGTCGACAAGGTGGCCCACGTGGTCCCATTCGACACCTGCGTCGTTTATTTCTACGACGAGATGAAGGGCTTCGCCACCGCGCGTCACGTCGTCGGCAAGAACGCGCAGAAACTCGCGGCACGGAACATCGTTCCCGGCGAAGGTGTTACCGGCTTTGCGCTCGCGAATCGCAGTCCCGTGAACCAGTTGCACCCGAGTCTTGATTTCGCCGACATAAATCCCGAAGCCGGGATCAAGTATCGCTCGATGGCTTCGTTGCCGCTTTTCAAAGACGACGTGTTGCTCGGCGCGCTGTCGGTTTATTCTTCCGACCTCGAGCAGTACACCGACGACCACATGCGGCTCCTCGAAACCGTCACGAGGCTTGCGTCTGACGCGCTCGCGAACGCGATGCAACACGCCGAGGCGGAGTCGAATGCGTTGACCGATCCGCTTACCGGCCTGCCAAACGCGCGTTACTTGTCGTTGCGCTTTGAAGAAGAGGCCGCACGCGCGCGCCGCACCGACCGGGCGTTTCAGGTCGTAATGCTCGACCTCGACGAATTCAAGAACGTGAACGACACGTACGGTCACAAAGCCGGCGACCGCATGTTGCGCGAAGTGGCCCAACTGATCGCCGGGCAGCTTCGCGAGTACGATTTTCTGGCTCGTTACGGCGGCGATGAATTCGTGGCGCTCGTGCAGGAAGTCGTCGGTTCGCAAGTCGAAGAGTTGTGCGCGCGCATCGAAACTGCGGTCTCGAAGTTCTCGCTTTCGCTCGGCCGGAATCGTTCCGCCCGCGTCGGCATCAGCATCGGCACGGCCACCTTCGGCGTCGACGGCGAGTCGTTGGACCACCTCGTGGCCCATGCCGACAACGCGATGTACCGCATGAAGTCGAACCACAAGGTCACCCGGTCGATACCCGTCGACGTGGAATCGGTCGAGGTGCCATCCCTCCCCACCGTATTGATCCAATCACAACTAAAATCTTAGGCCACTCCGGGTCGCTCAGCGTACCTCTGTGTCCTCTGCGTTAATTCCTCTGCAAAGCGCTTAACGCCGAGGCGCAGAGATGCGCAGAGAACGCAGAGACAAACTAAAATCTTGACAGGTTCGACAGCCATCGCTTTCAATCAGTTTTGAGGGCTATGGCTTTTCCTGCCGATAACCAAAACGCAACCCTGCTAATAGTTGACGACGATGGCGCGACGAGGGATCGACTCCGCGAGATCTTCGAGACTGCGCAGTACCGGGTTGTGACCGCCACTGAGGCCGCGTCAGCTTTGCGCGTCTTGAAAGGCGTGCGCTGCGATCTGGTCGCGCTGGATCTCGAGATGCCCGGCGTCGACGGTCTCGCGCTCTGCAAACTGCTGCGCGCGCAGCCCACGACCAGCAAGTTGCCCATCATCGCGCTCTCGGAAAGCGACGACGAGTCGCGCAAGGTCCAGGCGTTCACGGCCGGCGCCGACGATTACATCACCAAGCCTTCAACGCCCGGAGAGTTGCTCTCGCGCGTGAGCCTGCACGTGCGCACCTCGCAACGTGAGTGGGCGCTCATCGGCAGCAATCGCGAACTGCGATTCCTTTCCGATATTGGCCGCGGACTGTTGCGAGCCCTCGAACCGGAGCAACTCGTCCGGCGCGTTGCCGGCGCGACTTACGACGCGATCGACGCCTCGCTTTGCGCCGCTTACGTGACCGTAGGCCGCGACAAGCACGCGTTGTGCGTGTTCGATCGCGAAGGCACGGCTGACGATCCGTCGATGCTCGATCGCGACGCTTTGCAGGCGTGGCTGCGTTCCGCCGAGTCAAATAACTCGTCGACGATCGGCGAGCAGCAGAACTTCCTTTTGCGTGACAACATTCACGCCCTCGAATTCGTCGCTCCGTTTCGTTTTGCCGGACGTGCGAAGGGCGCGTTGATCGTCGCTTTCGATCGCCGTGAAGAGTGTGGTGACACCGAGAGACGTTTGATCGAAGCGGCCGCGCAGCAGACTTCACTCGCCGCGCACATCTGCTCGCTTTACCAGGCGGCGCGCGACACGTCCGTGAGCCTCGCGCGCGAGGTCGAGAAACGCACCGCCGAATTAGAGACGCAGAAGAGATTCATCGAAGGGATTGTCGACAGCCTGCCGCTTTCGCTGTACGCGATCGATCGCGAGTATCGCGTCGTCGCCTGGAACCGCAACCGCGAACTCGGCGAACTCGGCATCCCGCGCGGTTCCGTGTTGGGCAAGAACGTCTTCAACGTTCTCACTCGCCAGCCGCGCGACGTGTTGGAGGAAGAGTTTGCCCGCGTGTTCGAGAGCGGCGAGATCGAACGCATCGATCAGGAGACGGCGACTGCCAAAGGCGACATCAGGCACTGGGTGATCAGCAAGATTCCGATGTGGGCCGACACGACGGGACGCGTCAGTCACGTGATCACCGTCGGCGAGGAAGTCACGGACCGCGTCGAGGCGAATCGCGCGGTCGCGCGGGCTGAGAAGCTCACCGCCGTAGGCCGGCTTGCGGCTGGCGTAGTGCACGAGATCAACAACCCGCTGGCGACGATCTCCGCGTGTGCTGAGGCCCTCGAAGCGCGTGTGAGTGCGGGGGAGTTTGACGGTTCGCCCGCGCTCGAAGATCTGCGCGAATATCTCGGCTTGATTCGGAGCGAGGCGTTCCGTTGCAAGAGCATCACGATGGGGCTGCTCGACTTCAGTCGCACCCGCACGTCGGACCACGTGACGATCGATATCGCCGACGTAATTCGTTCGGCGGCCCGTTTGCTTTCACACCAGAAAAGAGATTCGGCAGTCGAGTTTAGTCTGGACATTGCCCACGACCTGGCCCATGTGTCCGGCGATCCTGGTCAGTTACAACAGGCCATCATCGCGCTTGCGGCTAACGCCCTCGACGCGATGAGCGACAGCGGCGGCGTATTGACGATTAGCGCGCGCAACGACGGCGATAAGGTCGTGCTTGAAGTGAGCGACACGGGCATCGGCATAGCGCAGGAAAACCTCACCAAGATCTTCGAACCGTTCTATACCACCAAGGAGATAGGCCGAGGAACCGGTCTCGGGCTCGCCGTGTGTTATGGTATCTTAACTGAGCACGGCGGCACCCTGGACGTGCAATCGACCGTCGGGACGGGCACCACTTTCACGATCACTCTTTCCGCAGTCAAACTAAACGAGGAACAGACGGTTTGAGCGAGGGACAGCAACAGCAAGCACGAATTCTGATCGCAGAAGACGAGGCTAATCTCCGTCTCGTATTGCAAAAGGAATTGGAGCGACTGGGCTATCGCGTGCAAGCAGCGCCGGACGGTGAGGCTGCGTTGCGTAAGCTCGAAGAGAGCAACGTCGACGTGCTGTTGTGCGACATCAACATGCCGCGCATCGACGGCATGGAACTGTTGCGGCGCGTGCATCAACGGCCCAATCCGCCGGAAGTGATCATGTTGACGGGCCAGGCCACGGTCGAGACTGCCGTCGAAGCCATGAAGCTCGGCGCTTACGACTATCTCACCAAGCCTTACGCGATTTCAGAACTCGACGTGCGCGTGCGGCAGGCCGCGGACAAGCGCCGCTTGCGTGTCGATAACGTTCGTTTACGCGAACAACTGGCGCGGCAGTCGGCGTTGCCGGAGATCGTTTCCGTTTCGGAAGTGATGAAGGAAGCGATCCGTTTGATCGAACGTGTAGCGCCGTCAGAAGCGTCGGTGCTGATCACGGGCGAATCGGGAACGGGAAAAGAGTTGGTTGCGCATGCGATTCACCGGTTGTCGAATCGCGGCGAGGCGTCGTTTGTCGATCTCAATTGCGCTGCGTTTCAGGAGTCGTTGCTCGAATCGGAATTGTTTGGTTACGAGGCGGGGGCGTTTTCCGGGGCGAAGGGGCGGAAGCTGGGATTGATAGAGTTGGCTGACGGAGGGACGCTGTTTCTCGACGAAGTCACCGAACTGCCCGCGCAGTTGCAGGCGAAACTATTGCGCGCGATTGAGACGCGCACGTTTTTCCGCGTCGGTGGCGTGCGCAAAGTTGAAGTGAATGTGCGCATCGTTGCGGCGACGAATCGGAATCTCGATACAGTGGTTAACGACGGCGTGTTTCGTTCCGACTTGCTTTACCGCATCAACGGTTTTCAGATCAGTCTCGCGCCGCTGCGCGATCGGCCGGAAGATATCGAACCGTTGACGCGTTACTTGTTGAAACTGATCGCCGGAACGCATCCGCCTGAGTTGACCGACGAAACGTTTGCTGCTTTGCGTGCTTATAGCTGGCCGGGAAACGTGCGGCAATTGAAGAACTGTTTGGAACGCGCGGTGATTCTTTCAAACAACGGGCGCATTACGTTGTCGGAATTGCCGCCGGAGGTTACGCGGCCTGCGGTAGCGCCTGTTGCGTCTGTTGTTGCTGTGCCTGTTCCTGGCGTGCCCGAAGCGCTCGCCGCGCCCGTTGTGGTCGCTCCCCAGGCGTCCGGATCGTTACGTGAGGTGGAACGTCAACAGATTCTTGCCGCCCTCGAACAAACAGGCTGGCACCGCGGCAAAACCGCCGAGATCCTCGGCATCTCCCCCTCCACTCTCTACCGCCGTCTCCGTGACTACGATCTCGAACGCCGTCGCTAGTCCTGTTCTCATTAAGAAATCTCGTTAGTCGTGCGCATTAGGAGATCTTTTGAGCGCCCGAGAGGGCGCGGAATAAGGTAGCCAGGGGTGAAGCGCGAAGCGCGTAAACCCCTGGTCCACCAGTAGTGGCGGGTAAGCTCTGAAAGAGCGACAGAACCCGACATGTTCTGTCGCACCTTCGGTGCTAGATGGATTGCTTGTTGTGATCCAGGGCGGCGTGCTCGCTGCGCGCGCACTTGCCCCTGGCTACCCTCAAACGCGCCTTCGGCGCTAAGGCTACCTTCGTACGCGCCTTCGGCGCTACCTTAGCTGCGCCTTCGCTGCTATATAATTCAACGGTGCTTTCTAATTCCAGACAAGGAAAAACGGCGCGAAAGGGATCACGCCGTTTTTGCCTTTGAGAGGGTACAGCTAATTACTCGACGCAGTGCGAATACGCCGAGTTCTGGTGTTTACTCCAACTTGCGCTGACGCCGTCGCCGCAAGTACAAGCCTGCCAATCCAGTGCCCAGCAGGACCATACTCACCGGTTCAGGAACGGAAGCGGTTTCAAAAGTGAACACGATTCCGTTGTTCCAGAAATGACAGTCGGGATCGAAGCCGAAAGCGATGTTGTTTCCGGCGCTGATGTAGGCTGCCAATGCTGCGAGTTGTGCAGCGTTGAAGGTGTAAACGAAGTCTTGGGCCACGTAAGTGCCGGGACCCGCGAAATATGCACTAGCACCCTGGCCCACCATGTTGAAGCCACGGTTGAAGAGAAACGTATTGTTACTGCCTCCTGGGCCAAGTGTGTTGGCGCCGAGGAAGTAGTCGTCAATATCTCCGGCGGAGACGGGGACTCCGCTTTCGTCGACCACGCTGGCAACCTGGTTGTTGCCATTGAAGCCGGCGTTGGCGCTATTGAGCAGGTGCACGAACAACATGTTCGCGTTCCTGTCCCAGTTTGCGATGTTCTTGAAGGTTATCGTTGCTTTGGTGATGGTATGTCCGGCAGGAACGGTAATGTTGTTGATCTGCCAGGTGTATGCACGGTGATGGTCCAAATCAAACTGCTTTGAACCACCCTCGTAATCACTCTCGTTTACGTTATCAGTTGAACCGTTGTTGTTTGCAGCGGTCACAGGTGATTTAAACGTGACGACATCAGCCATTGCCACCGCCGGCAAGGCCAATAGCACGACCGTCACGAGTAACATGAGAGGTACTTTCACAGTTGTCTCCTAGGGCTCCTAAGATTGTTCTACGCGTTTTTTGGGAAACCGCACCGTCCCAAGGGTTCATGAACGGAAGCTCTCGGCGGGAGGGATAATTCCTGCGCAGGTCGGGGATGGAGCAGTCGACCACTGAGCTGTTCCGGGCATTTATAAGCAAGCATTAAGCCATTGGCCTATGGCCCATAAATAAGCGAAAACTCTAATAGACACGGTTTCCCAGTTTCCAGATCTCAGACAATTGGTCTAAATGCTGGACGATGGGTTAAGACGCAGTCTTTAGTTGCTTGCGGTCTATTTTGCCACGATCGTTCTTGGGAAGTGAGGGGACGAACTCGATCCAACGCGGATATTTGTAGACGGCGATGTGGTCCTTTACGAACTGCTTGATCTCTTCCGCGAGCTGTTCGCCGGTTTGAAAACCTTCACGCACGACAACGAACGCCTTTGGCTTCACGAGGCCGCCGGATTCATGGCCCACCACAGCGCACTCGAGCACAGCTTCATGCTGCAGAAGACAGTTTTCGATCTCAGCAGGTGCGACAAAAACACCCGACACTTTCAACATGTCGTCAGTGCGGCCGTGATACCAGTAGTAACCAACATCGTCAACGTGAAACTGATCCCCAGTCGTGCACCAATCGCCGGCGAATGTCTCTTTCGATTTCTCGTGCGCGTTCCAGTAACAGAGCGCGGCAGAGTCGCCTTTGATGCGCAGCGTTCCCATCTCGCCGGTTGGAACTTCATTCCCGTCAGCGTCGACGATCTTCGCTTCGTAGCCTTCGACGATGCGCCCGAGGCTTCCCGGTTTGACGTCGCCCGGACGGTTAGTGATGTAGATATGAAACATCTCGGCGGAACCGATGCCGTCGCAGATGTCGACGCCGTAGTTGTTCATCCAACGTTCGTAAAGCTCGATCGGGAGCGCTTCGCCGGCTGAGTAACAAAAGCGGAGACTGGAAAGATCGTCGGGCGATGCGCCGGGCACATTCAACATCGAATTGATCATCGTCGGCACTGTCGTGAGGATCGTCGGACGATAGCGTTTGATCACTTCAAACATCTTTTCTGCTGTCGAACGTTCCGAGAAGAGCGCGGTGGCGCCGCCTACTGCGAAAGGAAACAGCAAATTCGTTCCGGTTGCGTAACCGAAGAAGAGCTTCGGCACGGAGACGGTGAGATCGCCGGCGCTGACGCCCATTGTTGCCTTGGCGAACACTTCGGTGTTGAATGGCAGGTCGTGTTGCAGATGGACCGCGCCTTTCGGATGGCCCGTCGAGCCGGAGGTGAAAAGCCAGATGGCGATGCCGTCGCGGCGTGTGTCGGCAGGCGTGCATTCGACTGGCGCGCTCGAGACGTGGTTCTCGAAGTTGCCTTCATCGCCGACAACTAAAATGTTTCTCAGGTAACGAGCATTTCGAGCAGCTTCAGTAAACACAGGCAGCACGGATTGATGGATGACGGCGACCCGCGCGCGGGTGTAATCGAGGTAGTATTCATAATCCGCCGCGGGCAGCAGCGGATTGACCATCGTGATCACCGCGCCGATGCGCGCCGCGCCAAACCACGTCCAAACAAACTCCGGGCAGTCAGGCAACACGAGCAGCACGCGATCTTCGATGTCGAGTGAGAGATCTCGTAACGCATTCCCGGTTTGGTTGGAGAGACGAACGACGTCTCCGTAAGTCCAGGCTCGATCTTCGTAGTAGAGACAGATCTTGTTCTCGCGGCCTTCCTCGACGTTGTGATAGAGGAAGTAATCGGCCATGTTGAACCGCTCGGGAAAAGAGACTGCCATCGTTATGCCTTCTTCTTCGCCTCTGACTGAAAAACGCTTTCTAAGAATTTGGTGAGTGAGTCTTCGTCTTCCGCAGTACCGGAGTTGAACTTCAGTGCAAATCCGATGTCGGATGCTTCGTCGACAACTTCGGCCCAGAAGTGGATCGTTTGCTGGGCCTCGAGTTGAATCTCGAGCCAGATCAATTCCCTCTTGTCGACTTTGCCGCCGCTGAGCACGAAGCAGCCGTTGCGGCTGAGATCGGTGACCGTCGCGTCTTCACGCGCCATCACGCCTTCCCAACGCGCGGGAAGATTGACTCGGGCGCGTGGCGCGGATCTTCTATCTTTCTCCATATGACTCCTCGCTATCGATCGGAATCAATGTGCAAACGGGCACCCACTGCTGCCGTGTTTGACGTCGAGATAGGTGCGCGCTTCCCAGATGTCTGGATAGAACTTCTTGTCGAGTGTGGTTTTCAG
>DATELZ010000173.1:0-20406 GCA_035276045.1 Pyrinomonadaceae bacterium
TCACGCAAAAGTGCGAATCGGAGATTCAATCGTCGAAATGGGTGAAGCTCACGGCCCGTGGCAACCAATGCCCTCGGCAATCTACCTGTACGTCGAAGACGTAGATGCAACCTACAAACAAGCCCTAAGCGCCGGCGCAACATCAGCCTTAGAACCCACCGATCAGCCCTACGGCGATCGCAATGCATGGGTCAACGACGAGTTCGGAAACGTCTGGTACTTGTCGACCTTGATACGTTGAAACTACAACCGCTTTGCCTTAAGAGTCCTTTCATTCTCACCTGGCTTCAGCCAGGTGAAGCTCGGGGCTGCTTACTGAGAACCGTTTTAACGGTTTCCCTAACGAAATCACGAGAAAACCGTTGAAACGGTTTCTCGATCTTGGCGAGCCTTACACCTGGCTGAAGCCAGGTGAGAATGACAGGACTTTTGAGGCAAAGCTGACTACAACAGGTCCTTCCATTTTTCCGGATCGCGGCGCAGGTCCATCACGGAAGTTATGAGTATTTCATCAGTACGGATTTGGTAGATTAGGCCAAATGGAAAGCGGTGAGTTCGACAGCGCCGTGTTCGTGAGGACAACTGGTGCCAGGCGGTTGGATGCTGAAGAATGCGGTTAAGAGTGAACTCGATTTCGTCTAGAAATGCGGTTCCCAAGCCATTCTCGCGTTGCTCGTAGTAGAAGGTCGCTCCCGTTAACTCCGCAAGCGCTGACGACGTAAAACGGTAATGCGTCATTTCCTGAGCGACGCGCGCAGATCTCGCAGAGCTGATGGTCCGTCTACTGTCGGCAGTTCGCCGCGATCGACGGCGTCGATACGGTCTTCAGACTCGACAGCCCACTTTGCCTCGATCTCCTTGACGTGCTCTTCGTCGAGACTTTCCCAGAGAATATCGATTAACTGGGCGCGCTCAGTAGGACTGAGGCGGACAAGCTCTTCTTGAATGGATGTAAGGCTCATGCGTGAAATGATTTACTGAATGATGGCGTCTGTCAAGCAGTCGTTCTTTAGCGAGCGCGGCGGATCTTGAGATCACAAATTTGTGATCTCAAAGATCCAACCGCTGAACGCACCAGTCGATCAGAACGTGAATTTCGTGACGATCATCAGATCTTCTAAATCAGCCAACTCCGCTGCGTCGAGCGAGAGTTTAAAGGGGGTTTCAAGGGTGATGGCGTTGGTGGACTCCTGGCATAGGTGCCAGGTATTGATCTGAGCGAGATCCATGTCGGCATCGTTGATCTTGATCGTGTAGGTTGCTGGATCACTCTTCGCTCTCGCGACAAAGATTACGTTCTCAATCTCAGGCGCAAGCGACTGCGCGAAGAACGGCAAGCGCGATTTATCGATCGTCAGGTTAACTGCCCCAGTCGTCTTCAACAGGTGCCACTCGTTCGGCAGGTCGTGCTTCATGTTCAGCGCGACGTGAAGACCTGTTTTGCCAAGTTGCTGCTTGATCTCCTGGAGCTTTTCAACCAGCGTGCCTGCCGCAAGGTTGCGCAACGAGCTGCCACCCTCGCGCGCCGTGTACTTCACATGCAACACAACATCCGAAATCGTTTCGTACGCAAATTGCCGCACTTCCGCCGGCAACTCCAACCGCCACGAACCCGCAGCGCCACAACCTTCAAACGGCAGATACCGCTCGTCACGGAAGTTCAACTCAAACATGCCACTGTCATTCTGCGAATTACTCGCGGCAATCGACTGAATCGCGCCCACGTTATAAACAAACCTCTCGTCGTTGCCGATTACCTCTTCATACTCCTCTTTCGGAGTACCGGCACCCTGCGCCTTAGCCGTGTTCTTCCGATACTTGTTACTGACTAACGAAAGCTTCGCGCTCACCGACGTATACGGCCCGGCGATACACGGCAAACTCACGCTCACAGTCTTCAACCGGCGGAAATACTGCCCCGGATGGTCCATGTCATAAAGCGCCTCGGGTATCTCAAAATCGCAAACACCCGTAGCGCGCAACCGCACCAAAGCCAACGGATCGACAAGCGCGAGCGAAATGTGTTTCGTCACTTCATACTCACGTTTGTTCTTGTCGAGATAACTGGTCTCCATCCGCTTGATGTCGTGGAACAGCATGTCCGCGCTCTGCAATCCCTTCTTCAAACTGTCCCAATAACCAAACCCGATAAACGTATCGTCGTTGCCCAACTCGAACCGGTAACAACGCTCCGCCTTCTTCGCCACGTCATACGCAAGCTTGTAAGCCCGGAAGTAAACAGAACTGATCTGACCGATCATCCACGTATACAAATCCTTGTTCGTATACTTGGACCGCATAAACTCATCGGTCTTCTTAGCATTTTCAATTTGCAGGTCGTGGTTCTTTAGATCCGCTTCGGCAAGGTCGAGCCGGATCTCGGCGGCGACCATCTGCCGCTTGATCTGGTCCAACTCCTTCTTCGCCACTCGTTCCTGAAGCTTCCAGTCTTCAAAACGGCGATCGTACCCGCCGAGAATCGAAGCCCGGTTCGCCTCGTACGAAGAAACGGCACTCAGAATGTTCAGAATGTCAGCGCCGATACTGGTCGATCTCGACATCGCCATGCCGCCGAGTTGCAGGACCACTTCAGGCGATCCACCAAAACCACTCGCGCCGACATGAAACTCCGGCACCAACGCGACCGAACCGGCGATCGTTCTCACCACTTGCGATTGCATCTGGTAAGTATGAGACTCGCCCAACTTGTCGAGGTTCAACTGCTCGTTCGAAATGATCTTCTCGATATTCGTGTAATACGTGTTCTTCTCCTCGGTGACTGCTTCCGTGCGTTTGAGTATCTCGATCTGCTCGCGCGCCTCCTCGATCTGCAACAGCTTCGTCTCGCGAACAGCCTTCAGCACCTTGATTTCCAACTCACTGCGCAACAACGCCAGGTTCTCGGCGTCTTTCTTCTCCAACGCCTGGAGCAGCGAGTTTCCGAGGTTGCGGATTTCCTGGACCAGGTCGGCCGCTTTCTGTGAAAGCACGTTGAAGCGATAGAAAGGAGTCGGAGCGTTGAGACCGGCGAGTATCGACGACATGTCGAGCCCCGCGGCCGCTGCTCTTACCAGCGCTCCCGGATCGATCGGCGGCGCAAACAGAGCGAGACTTCGTTCGACACCGTCGATGTTTCGGCAATGTCGAATATTGAACAATCGATCCGCGATCCGATCCCAGTATTCGAGCATCTTGTCGTTTTGCGGGATGCAGAAATAGAGCGTCGACAAAGTAATCGGCGCGGGCGGCAATTCTTCACCGCCTTCAGGCAAGACAGAAAGATCCGGCAGGATGTTTTCCAGATCGATCAGTGCGTTGCCAAACGCGTCGAGCTTTCGTTCGATCTGATCGTAAGTCTCATAGGGCGGTTTGACTGCGGGCGGCACGATGCGCGGCTTTGGTCCAAGCAGCTTGTCGGCGAGGATGTACATCTGCGTCGCCTGCGCGATCGATTCCATCGTGTCCTGCCGGAAGAGATAGTCGCCCCACTCGACAAGATTATCGATGTACTTCATCAGCACAGCCTTCTGATACGCCACCGGCCTGAAACGCGCGATCACGTGCGGCCGAAACGGCTTCTCACGCCATTGATCGATCGCAAACTCAAGTTCTGCTATTTCCGGCGTGTTTGGATTGGCAATTTTATACAGCAGCGTATCGATTCTTTGATCGACGTAATCACTCGCCTGTGTCAGGAAGAATGGCTTGGTGACCCAATACTTCTGCGGCGCCGTGCCGGGCAGTGCGCCAGTCGGATTGAAGATGTAGTGGAACCACGTGAGCGCCTCTTCAAACTTCTGATCCTTGGTCAGGCGCGTCGCAAGCAGGAACGGGACATGGAAAAACAGTTCCCAGTTGTAACTGCTGTAACTCCCGTCGCTGCTGAAATCGATATCTTCAATCGGACGCGGAGCGGGAACCAGCGGCGTCGGTTGATAAGTATTGTCAAACTTGAACGGCCCGACCTGCATCTGCGTCTCGCGCTTCATCAACTGCGGAATGCCGTCGCGATACATGATCGTGCGCAGCGGACAGACGAGCGGGTGATACATGTTCCTAAACTGCTCGCCGTAGTTCAGCGTGGTGTAAATCTTTATCTCCGCAAAGATCTCCTGGAAATCGGGATCGGCTTGCAGGTTCTCCCAGAACTTCGTCATGTCCTGGAGCGGATCGGCGAGATAAAGCGCAATGTACTTTTGGGCCAGCTTAATGATGTCTTCGATCAACTGCATGATGTCAGACGCGGTGCGCCGCACAAAAATCGGTTCGCCGCTGTTCGGATCTTTATCGGTGCGATATAGACCCGGAACGATCACGTAGCCGCGATTGCTGTCTTCCATGAAGTAAGGAAGCAGAGTGCCAAGCGGAATCTTCATCAGGGACTGCCGCTCCCTGCGGAAGATCAACGACAGGATGTACTGGAGAAAGAACAGCACGAAATCGAGCATCGTCATCTGGAGCGGATAGGAAAGTCGAAACCTTCCCGGCGTCGCGTTCAGCAGCGTGTAGAACACCGACAACGAAAGGATGTTTCGCTGGGCCAACTCATCGCCCGCCACGATGCCCCATTCCTTGTAGCGTTGTACGCGCAACGGCGCGTCTTTGAAGTCAGGATAGAAGTCCGGAAAAGGCATCTCGCCCTGCATGATCAACTCCGGATACCCTTTGCAGCCGGCGATGCTGAACACGCCGTTGACAGACGCCGCTTCAAACGCGTTTACAAACGTCGTGCTGAACAACCAGATCTGATCCCCGGCCTCGAAGTACAAAAGATTGTAGATGTCTCTCGGCAACGCCGAAGTCGTGTAGTTGCTCGGCGTCTTGATGCTCTCGCTTGAAACTCGCTTCGGCTGCCACTGGTTATTCGCAAACTCACTGATCGCCAGTTGGATCTTCAACTTGACCGCGGGCTTGTCAGTCGGGACTGGTCCAGGGTCGTTGATGTTCGGAACCGTCGACTGCGGATTCGGATCGGGCTCTTCTGTGAAGACAGGCCACGCGAGGGAGAGACGATTGTTGCGCACAAACGCAAGCAGGTGATCGCCGGTTATATCAAGTTCGACTTTCTCCCACGGCGTCCAGGCTCGTTCCTGTTCGAACCTGCGATAGTAATAGATCGACGGATCGCCGCCCTTGGTGCGCGCAAAGACATGCATCGTCTTGATGTCTGACTGATACCAGGTCGCGACAACTTCCAGAAACGCGATCGCGTCAAGCTTTTCGAGATACTTGATCAGCGCCTGTTCGGCGGAGAACTCGGTCAACTCGTTTTGCAAAAGCTCGTCTTCGAGTTCTTTAAACAAGAACGACTTGTCGTCGCGCAGTTCGGCTTCGATCCAGTTCTCGGGATAGAGAAACACCTTCCGGTTCGCTTCCCACACGCGGTAGTTCTTCATCCACTTCCATTGGTTCCACTTCGGATCGTTATCCAGATCGGCCGCGGCCTTTGGTTCGAGCCCCATCAAACAACGCTGGACGAAGAGTTGAATCGTGCCGTGCGCCTGAACGATCCGCGACGACGGCATGCACGACGCCATCTGCGTGTCGACAAGAAAGAAGTCGTACAGATCGTTGTCGTCCTTCATGTCGGGATTGACGGCGAGCAGGTACGCGACGAGGGCGTCTCGCTTTTGCGGACGAATCGAGTCGGTGATTTCTTTAAGCGTGCTCAGCCACGTGTCTTCTTCGTAACGGGCTTTGAGCGCGGTTCGCAACTCGCTGGTTTCGGAAGCGGTGAGCACCGGCTTGATGAAGTTAGTGACCTGCTTCACCGTGCAACCGAGTTTGCGCAGGTGCTCCGTGCATCGTTCCATGCGTTGCCACGTTTCGGCCAGACGATAGTTAGCGAGGTCAAACGGAACAAAGAGATGCGCATCGATCGTGTCGACGTGCTCGAATGGATATTCCGTGATCAACGAGAACGCAAGGAGCCATTCCGCGCGCGTTGTTGGACCACCCGGCAGCAACATTTCACCAACCGTGAAGAACGTGATCGGTTGTTCAGCATCCGCAGGGTTGGGAACGGGCGTGAGTTGCTTACTCAATCCAACCATGCCGACAAACGAGCGATAAAGATCGAAACTCGCATCCGTTTGCGCGCCCTTGTAAGGGATGGCGTCGAGTTCGAACCAGCCGAGCGCAGTGTTGTGCTTGAGATAAAAGACAACCGTTTCTTCGTCAAACTTGAATGATGTCGCGAGGGGAAACAGTTTGTGCAACAACCGGATCGCGTCGAACTGCGCCTGAAACGCCGGTTCAGCTATCGCCGTGGTTAAAAAGGCATCCGCGAGCAGCAGATCGCCGAGCCCGCTCGTGCCCGGCAGCGGCTGTTTGAGTTTCGCGTTGTACAAAACTGCGTCCGCGAATTCAGGCGACACTTTGAAGGTCGTGGCGATGGTCTGCTGGAGCGACAGTTTGATGTCAGCTTTATATTGAAAGACGGAGATCGCGTCGAGGAACAGTTTTACGAGGTTGTTGCGTTGCGCTTCGAGTGTTGCGGGCGTCGCTGCGTCGAGCAGATCGATGCCGGTCTTGATATCGCCGGTGTCGAATAAGTCGTCGAGTTTGGCGTCGACGAAGAGCTTCGCAGCGGCGACTGACGTCCAATCGCGATCGATAAACTTAACGAAAGTCTTGACGTCATCTTCCGCGACGTCGCGTAGTTTCGACAACAACGTCTGGAGCGCTTCCTTCTGTTCGTCGGCGGTCAGCGCCGGATCGAAGGGCGAGCGATTGGCGGCATCGGCCTTCTTGTAGTCGCCCTGTAACTTCTCCAGCACGAACTGGATCTTGTCGATGGGTAATTCGCGGTCGACGAGATTTGTTGCCTCATGCAGAAGCATGAACTTCAGCTCGGCTGGTTTGAGTGGAAACTGCCTGGCCGCGGCGACGACGTCGAGAAACTCGATCGTGTCTTCCGGAGAGGCAGTTGGATCGATGCCGCTCAACTCACGCAGGATCAGGAAATCGTCGGTCTTGAATTTGAGTTTACGAATCAGGATCGAGAGCGCGTACAAACTGCTGAGCGTCGAAAACTCCACGTTCGCACCCGGCAGAATCGGCAACAGCTTCTCGAGATCGTGGACGGAGATCTGCAAACATACCGACAACGTGGTGATGAAATTCGTCAACGGCTGCGCGCCGCCGTCGACTTTCTCAGGCAACAAACCTTCGTCGATAAAACCGTTCTTCGCTTTGTTGAGAAATACCTGATGATAGAGCGGCTTCTTCGCCGGCGCTGGAAGTTCGTCGTGCGGAAACTCGCCGTAGAAACCCAACAACTGTTCGAGCTTGATGCCGGTGGCTTTTGAAACTTTCACAAGCGCGGCTGCTTTTTTCAGGCAAGCGTTATCGAGTTTTTTGTCTCCGAGTTTAGCCTGACCGATGATCTCTGCGAGGGTTTCAAAACTCCAACGAGTTTCTTTTTGCAGACGGAGAAAACGATGAATGCGATCGAGTGCCTCGATATCGAGATTGGCGATCGTTTTCGTGGCGGTATCACAGGAGACAATGTCCGAATGCTGAATAAAGAGGTTGTCAGCCGGATCGATAAACTCGATGGCCAGGAGCAATTCCAGCTCCGCATACTTCAGCCCGGTCTTCGTCAGAAACCTATCGACGTTGCTCAGTTCTAATGGGGCATCGGGAGTGGCCGTGTTCCAATGCAGATGCTGATCGGCAGTATCCGGCCCGACGATCAGGAATCTCTCTGTCTCAGTCAGGCCAAAACGCGCAGCCGCGATCTCCACATCGTCAGGCGTACCACTCACCTGAAAGTCTGACATCAGCACATGGCGTTCAATATCGAAGCGGGAGAAGTAGCCGTGCGCCTCGGCGTCGTTCAAGTCAAACGGCAACACGAAAACGAAGCTCTTGTCTTTTAACTCATCGTAAGCAGCCTGATTGACGTAAGCAGGAGCAGCGGCCAATTCTTCCGCTGACGCAAGGGTTTGGCGCAGGCGTTTGACGACGTAGTTGTTCCCGCCGGTGTTGACGATTTTGCAGACGGCCTCTTTGTCGCGCAGGTAATGAGGCAACGTGTTGGAAGGAAAACCGCCAGTGGTCTCGGTGTGAAAGATCAAAGCCTGGTCCGTCACTGGAATCTTCGCGGCGACGAGCGCACTCAGCAGCGCGTTCGAGATTTTACCGGTCAAAGGATCTGGTCCAACCGAGAGGTTGCCGGTGAACGCAACACCCGGATCGGGCGCGATCGCTTCTTCCAACAGTTCGCATACGAGGTCGATATAAGGAACTGGTGTCGTTGCGTTCTCGCAACCGAGATCGATATCGCCGAGATCTGGACGGCGTTCGAACAGAACGTCTTTCGCGATGTTCGGCGCATTTGTATTCAGATCGATAACACTGCGGTTGTCGAGAAACTGAAGTATTTCAACCATGTACGCCGCGGGACTGTAAACCGAGCGACAGTGTTCGCAGGCGCAAACGTCAGCCAGATTGAAGAGCGTCTTGAGATTCGGAAAATCCTTGCTGACCGCTTCCAACTTGCTCGAAAGCGATTTCATCTTCAGCGCGGCAATGTCCGCGGTGCGAATGGTGTCTTGCAGTTCGCCGGCGATGATCATCGCGGCGGCAGTCGTCTTCTCCGCTTTCCTGAAAATCGTCTTTGCTTCGTCTTTCGTTAGGCCCGCCTCCGGCGCGATCTCTTTCACGAAACGGCTCTCGCCCATAGCCGAAATGCTTTGGGCCGAGTGAATGTCTTTTCGAAGCAGCTCGGTTGTCTTGCGATAGTTTGGAATCAGGCGGAAGATGCGCTGCGCGGATTTCAACTCCTTCCGCAGACCGTCGTTATCTTCGCGGTTCAGCTTTTTCTCGTTGAGGAAAACGTCGACGTTGCTGCGCTGAAGATCGAAGTCTTCATGCTCGTTGAAGAACGACGAGATGCGCTCGTGATTCTTGAAAACCGGCTTCTTTTCACGCTCGAGTTGAGCGGCAAAAGCGACAGCCGGAAACTCGCGCTCCATCCGTTGTGTCAGCGAGATCGCGTGAAAATCGATCAGGTTCTTGTCGAGACCTTTATCATCAGATTTGATCTTCGCCGTGGTCTTGTCGAGCAGTTCCTTCCAGCCGGCGCGATTGAGACGAGCGAGTTTTCTGACGTCTTCAGTCTTCTTTATCTTCTCTGCTTTTGTGACTTCGGCGATCAGCTTATCGTTCGAGCCAAGCAACTCAGCGAGCCTGACGGCGACCTGCGCATCGTTCGCGTCGCTTTCTGTTTTGAAGAAAGATGCGTCAGTGATCTTCTTGATGAATTCGAGTGGATTGTTCTTATTCTCGCGAAAGAGTTCGCCGATCTCGGCAATCTTGTTTTCCGTGGCGAAGCGAGTGACGATGTTGAAGACGCGGCCGAGATGTTCTTTCTCGTAATAATCCTGCGCCTGCTGCTGAAGTCGTTTCAGCGCCGCGATGTGTTTGGGAGCTTCCTTCCCGACTCTTTCGGGAACAATATTTTCAGCAATAGCCGCTTTGACGTCGCGCTCGACCCGTTCCGGCTCGGCGAGCGCAGCTTCAAACAACAGCGGACGGATCTCCGTGTTGATGTCGATGGACAGTCGCATGCGCAACGATCTGTCCAGCTTGTTTTTCAACAGCGTGTTCTTGCGCAGCAACGCGTAGAAGAACGCGGCGTCTATCTTCGACTCATCCTGGAGACGATGAGCCACGACGAGATGGTGGAGCTTTTCCGGTTGGATGCCGGCTTCGCGCGAGAGAAACGTGAGGTCACGATGTTTTTCGTTCTCGTCGAGATCCGACGTTTTGATCTCACCCGTAAGCCCCGAGATCTCACGCAGAATAAAATCAAACTCATTCTCTTCCGATCTGATCGCCGTCGGGATCGAAATATCGATCGACTCGAAGGCAGCGGCATTGAAGACGATGCGATCGAAATCGGTTTCATAGATCGGCCGGCGTTCGTTTGGTCCAAACACCTTCATCGACAGATCGGCGCTCTTCTTCTCGGCTGAGACGAAGTTCTCCGCGAGGTATTCGATCCGGTACCTGCCCCGAGCGTCAGTCACATCTTCGCCAAGCAGGGTTTCGGAACGCATGTCGCGATCGAAAGCCCGTACACGAAGCTCCGCGAGCGGGTGATTGTTTCCGTCCGTGACGATTCCCCAGACCACACGAGTTGAGTTTTCTTTTGGCATCGTTTGCGTGTCCTTTTGGGTGTTCTCTGCGATCTCTGCGTCTCTCTGTGTACTCTGCGTTCAATATTGCCCACACCTAACTTGAACGCAGAGTACACAGAGAGACGCAGAGATCGCAGAGAAGAGCTAAGCAGCTCCTTAATTATTTCTTTTGCGAATTAACAAATTCCATCATCATCCTGGTGTCCATTTCGCCGAACTGCTCGCGCAATCTCGCGAAATTGGCATCCTGGGCCCTTTGGTTGTACTCGTTGTTCGGATCGAGTGCTCCACCTGGTCCATGACATTGGCCACAGAACCCATTGCGTCCTTCCTGACGAGCCTTCTCCACGAGCTTGTCGTTGCTGATAAAGTTCTCGCTCATCATCGGTCCAACCTTTTGGCGCACCCAGACAGTTCCACTCAATACTGCCTCCGGTATCGCGAGCGGCGACGACTCGTAGACGTCCTTAACAACCGAGGTAGCGACGCCCTGTCCACTCGCGTTTCCGGAGATGACTTCTTCCGTCGTGTTTGCCGCCGGATTGGCGGTTTGGGCTGCGGCCCACACGTCGCCGGTATCGAATAGGACATAGCCCGCGATGCCAACGGCGATCACTTTGCCGATCAATCCGCCGCCGACTTTCTTCGGCGCGTGTGGCGCCTTCGGCACGTGCGGCGCTTTTGGCGCGTGTGGCGCATGCGGTGCCGGTGTGTGCGGCGTTGCCGTGTGTGGCGCCGGAGCGTTTGGCGCTGGCGTGTGCGGCGCGGGCGCGTGTGGAGTCCCTTTAGGCGGCGCTGCATGCAACTCCGGAACGTCGGGCTCGACGCCACCGGCGCGCATCTGTTCGGCCACATGCTTGCCGGGGTTTTGGATCTTGGCTTCGTGCGCTTTGTTTACTTCGTGCGCGAAGTTATGACCCGAACCTTTCTTCCCGGCATGACCTTTCTGAAAACTCAGGTTCGTAGTGTCGAGTGCTCGCGAAGGATTCTTGGCGAGTTCGTCGAATGTGTGGTGGACCTGAATGCCGTTTAGCGAAATGCCTTTGGCTGCTGCGAGTTGGCCGAAACGAGTTCGCACTGCGGCATAGCTTTCTCTCGCATAGTTGATACCGGTGCCGGCCGCCTTGTTCGATCCCATGCCCTTGGTCGCGATCTTGTTCGCGACTTCCGTTTCGAAAGCCTTTATTGCTTCCTTGTAATTCTTGGCCCCGAAACGTGGTCCAAGAGTCTCGACTACGGCTTGCTCCCAGAGTTTGCCGACGGCGGCTTCGTTAGTGACTAAACCCGGCGCAGGCGGCTTTCCTTGCGTGCCGGTTGGATCGCGCATGCCGATCGGGTTGCTGCGGCAATACTGGTAAAGACATGGACCATCTTCGATGCCTGCCGGATCGGTGGCGGTCCAACGAGCAAGCCACGGCGCGTAGTAACGCGCGCCGTGATAGTAGAAGCCACTCTCTTCGTCACGTTCTTTGCCGGTGAAGCGATACCGTTTCGGAACCTGCGTTTGGTTTCTGGTCGCTTCGTAAGAAGTGGTGCCGTAGGGATGAAACTCCTCGTAAGAGATGATCTCGGCCGACTCGTTCAGTTCCAGCGCTGCCGAACCGAGATGATTGTCAAACTGGAAGCGAACAACTTTGAGCGGCGTGCCGTCGTTAACCGCATTTCGCGTTTCGATCATCGCGATACGCCGCGTGTCGTCCATGACGTGCACTGAAACTCGTTCGAGACCGGAGTTGACGCCGCTGTGTTCGCGATAGATCTCGACACTGCCGACGTACAGCCGCTCGCTTTTGCGCGTCGGCGTAACGCCGGGATTCGCTTCGTTCTCAGTGACCTTGCGAACTCGTTCGCCGACCGAGTCATAAACATAGTAAGTCGTTTCTGGCGTCCCGCCGTCGTTTCGCTGCTGTTGCGCGACCGCCTGCAACTCGTCGCGGAAGTTCCAGTTCATCACCGGCAGGTGCGGCATTGAGGTGATGAATCCGTGCTGTGCGTGATGCGTGTACGAGTAGATTTCGGGATCGATTCCGGTGGTCTTGAGACGATTGTTGGCAGTCTCGTATTCGTACTGCCTGGTCCATGTGCCGGGACCGGCGTCGTGATGCATCTCGAGGAGGTTGCCGACCTCGTCGTATTGATAACTCTGGGTGTAGTTTCGCCAGGCCATTGCGTCGCCTGCATTGTGCTGCTTCAGAAATGGCAGGTCGTTCCAGTTGTCCGGCTGAGCGAAATTGAGTTGGCCGGCGTGCTCGCGGCCGCTGGCTTCGATGAGACGATAGAGCGCGTCGTAAGTGAATGACGAAACGCCGGTGATCTTCTGGTTGTCGAAGAACACGGCAGGTATATTTTTGTCTTCGATGTGCGTGACGTTTCCGACCGCGTCGAAGGTGTAATGCAGGTCCTGGAGCGGGTCGTCGTTCTGGCGTTTTGTTTCCAGATGGATGAGACGGAAAGTCTCTTTGTCATAGAAATAATCGGTGGTGACGTTGTTACCGTACGTGATCCGGCTGCGCTGACCTTTTTCGTTGTAGTTGATATTGCGGACAAAGAAATCCGTGTTTCCGTTTTGCGTCACTTGCAGACTGTCGAGCAGATTGGCCTCGTTGTACTCAGGAACGTAAACGCTGCCATCCGGCGCTGTTTGTTGCGTCACGCGACTGAGCGCGTCGTATTCAAAACTGGCCGTGAAGCTCTCGCCTTCGAGAAGCGCGTCGGGGTTTGGCCCGCTCCAATTCGGAGTCTCTTTGTAATTCTCGGCAAACGTCTTAATTGAAGCCGTTGGCTTGCCTTTGAAATCAAAGGCGACGGTTTCTGACTTGCCGGAGGTGTCGTAAATGACGGCCGCACGCGTGCGGAAGTTGTTCAGTTGCGGATTGGCGAGCGACTCGCCGTAGATGGTCCTTTCATAGACGTGGTCCAGTGGCGTTGGACCATCACCGCCAGTCACCTTTTTCGCAATAGGACGATGCAGGATGTCGTACTCAACCGAGTAAACATGATCGCGCTCGTCCCAGTTTCGCAGCGGACTGCCCGTGATGTTCGTCAGTAACCAGCGCTGGCCCGCATCTTTGCTGTCCTGGTAGACCATCTCGCCGAGGATGCTGTACTTGTAAGTCATCACGGCGTTGTCTCGCGCATCCGTGATGTGGCGCAGGTTTCCCTCGGGGTCCAGATCGATCTTTGTTTGCAAGAAGAGATCGGCCGCGCCGTCCTTGTTGTGTTCGACTAGCAGGACCGGACGTCCAAGAGTGTCGAAGTGCCGGACTGCGGGCGTGTCGTGATGTTCCCCTGCGCGTTCGGCAGCGACTTTCTCTCGCGCCGGATCTTTTCCGGCTGCGATCAATTCGGCGTCGATGAGGTTGTTGATCCGATCGTCATACCAGGCGGTGTCTTTGACGGTGTCGTTCTGATCGTAGTCGGCCTGTTTCCATGAATCGAACTCGGTGCGTGAGACTGTCGAGTTGGGAAACTCCTTCTTGATCATTCGGCCGGACGGGTCGTAATAGAAGAGCACCGTAACACCGGTTTCGACCAACTCTTTCAGGTCTTCATAGAGATGCGTGACGGAGAAATAAGGCTCGTACTGCTTGGCAACATGGCCCTTGTTGTTGAGCACGGCCCTGCCGTTGCCGATCCATCTCAGTTGCGGCGGCACACTTGCCGACGTATCGACGTCGACGACTGAATAAGTATCGTCGGGATTAACCGTTACTTGCTTTGCGACGCCGGGTTCGGCCTGCACTTTCTTCATCACCGAATGTCCGAGGCCGTTCGAGTATTCGAAAGCGAGATGAACTGACGAATTCGGATCGTCAACAAAATGTCGTTCCCTCGCGATCGAGGCGACGGCCACCGGACGCGTGCCGCCCGAATTGCGATACGCATCGAGATCGTAAATAAAGCGATTGCTTGCTGGTCCAAGCAGGCTCTCGCCGGCTGTCACGAGTTGAACTGAGTCGGGTGCGTTGAGGAAGTTGTTAATCAACGCGCTCTCGGCAGGCGTGGTGAATTCATCAATGCCGGTCAGATTGTCGGCTTCCGCGCCTTTGCCAAACATGGCGACCGCTTTCACCATGCCGAGTTCGTCGACGATGACTTCCGAAATGTTCTCGTTTGGATCCTGCACCCGCTGGGCCGTGAGCGTGCGGAAGTTGAACGACAACGCCCTCGCCTTGTTTTGCAGCGCGTCTTCTGTTTCCTCGATGAAATAGAAATAGTTCGAGAAATACTTCACGCTCACTCTCGCGCCGAATGGATCTGTATAAGAAACCGGCGAATAGAAACGATCCACCGCATCGGCAACAGTCTCTGCGCCTTCGATGAACTGGCTCGTGCCCGAACGGACCCACCAATCGTCATCACCTTCGCTGTGCGTATACTTGCCTTCGAGCATTAACGCGTCGTCGACCTTCGCGCCAAAGATGTCTGTGAGAAGTTCCGGCGTATACGCCAACTGGTAGTTCTCGTAGATCAGTCCTTTGGGTGATAGCTGATGAAGCTCGCGTGGACCATTCAGATCGTTGTTATAGAAAAGCGTGCGCGTGTGTTCGAGCAAGCGCTTTTGCGAAGTGTTCGGCGCAGGGTCGAGATCGACCTGGTGATACTCGGCGCCGGCGGAAGCTGCGAGGATGTTGTCGAAGTCTTCGATCGCGTACAGCGGGCCGTTTTTCTCGACACCCTTGAGTTCGAACGACTCGACTTCACAACTGAGACGCAAACGATAATCGTCGTCGGTGTCGATATCGTCAGTAAACGTGTTCCGCACGTAGGAGAT
This sequence comes from Pyrinomonadaceae bacterium, assembly GCA_035276045.1. Taxonomy (GTDB): domain Bacteria; phylum Acidobacteriota; class Blastocatellia; order Pyrinomonadales; family Pyrinomonadaceae; genus PSRF01. Next base: position 14,923 of record DATELZ010000173.1, read on the forward strand.
CAACGTCCGGCCCTGCGCTTGTTGCGTTTCCAAAGGCAACGAGCCGTCAGGCGCGAGACGCGGATAGACGATCGACGCCGATTCCAACACGCTGCCGTACTGGTCAAACTTGAGGTTCAGCTTGTGCGTGACGCGCGGGTCGTCAGTTATTCGCTCGTAACTGTAAGAGACTGACTCGCTCTCTTTCACAACATAAACTGCGTGTTTGTTCCTGCCCTTCGGTTGGACCAACTCGATCACGCAGTTATTCGAAGCAACTGAGTATGGCGTAAGCTCGCGCTCGATCTGATCGAGCGTGGGGTTGGAGAGTGGAGCGTCTTTCGCGAAAGTCTCGATGCGCAGCGGCATGTTCTTGCACGCGCGCAATGCTTCACGCCATTCCTGCGCGCTCAACTCGTCGATCAATCCCGAATCGAGACCGGGCGCCGTTATCAACCGGGCATCCGGCAAGTCGACTTCGTTGTTGACTACCGTGTGTCCCAGGCGGCGCATCTCTTCGAACCAGTATTCATCGGCAAACTGATCAAGGGTCCTTTCGAGATTCAGAAATGCGCCGGTGTGGACCCACGTTTTTACGAGCACCGGCGGTTGATGTAGTTCCCGATCGACGATATTGCTCGCCGCGCCCTTCACCCAATGTTCGAAGTCTTCCGAGTCGAACTGCTCGACCATCCCGAAGCCGCGAAATTCTTTCTCCGCGTGGTCGTAATAGCCGTGGTGATACTTGTATGAACTGACAAATCGGTAACCGGAAACTGTGTCTCTCGTTTCATTTCTGACGATGCAGTGGACCGGAAAATGGAGTTTCGTCACCCACGGTCTGCCGGCGAGCTTGTCTTCGACGTAGAACTTCGTCGACGGCGCATACTCGAACGAGACTTCCTTGCCCATGTTGTTTTGGTAACCGATCATCAGGTGCGGCTTCTTGCCGCTCATTAGATCGATGTACTTCAAGGGCGCGGCAGTGTCTTTCTCGAGATCGCTTGAATGAACGATGCAGGGAACGCCGTTGCCCAACAGATCGACAACGTCGATCTCTGACGTGTTGCTGATCTCCGGGAAAGGATCGATCTCGAAAGGCTGCGGGTCGTAGCCGTTTCCGCTGTGATTCATCCAGCAGGAAAACTTCTTCTGACCGAGATAGATGATGTCGGCGACGCCTGAACCGTCGAGATCGGCCAAACGAATCAACGCGGGATTGAAAGCTTCGGGCAGATCGAAGACGGGCGCATGGTCCATCGTGACCTTTGCGCCGAAGTTTCCATATCCGAGGTTGGGCCAGTAACAGACTTCGCCATTGCGAACACGGACGAGATCGGTCAAGCCGTCGCCCGTCATATCGGCCAGGAAAATGGTCTGTGTGGCTTCCGCAAAGACGACGTGTGGTCCAAGTTCCTCATTCGCGTGTTTCAGCGTCTGGCGCGCGGGACGAAAACCGTTGCGGCCCGCAGACTGGTACCACGTGAAGACCGTGTCTTCAGCGATCAGCACGTCGGCCATGCCATTGCCGCTGAGATCGATCTGTTTGGCATTCGGATCACGCAGATCAATGTTCGGCATCGTGTTGAAGGAACGAAACGGCGCCCATTCGTTCATGTCGCCGAGTTCGAAGAAGCCTTTCGGTTCGCTTTCGTAATTGACGATCTGCTTCGTGCCGTCTGCGTCGAGATCCGTGAGTTGCAGGCCACCGGCTTGTCCCAAACCTACAAACGACGGCTTTGGCGAGACGAGTTTGGCGTGCTCGAACACGCCACCGCCGAGGTTGTGTTTGTAATACCAGCCGTTCGCTTGTTCGGTCAGAATTCCGGATAGACCTTCGTTGAAGAGGTCGGTGAATTGATGTGACTTGCCGGCCAGTCCGGCAGGACTGTGCACGACATTCTCAGCCGAGATGGTCCTGATCTGCTTGTTCCATTCGGGTTGTTGATAAGCAAATTCGGTTGCGGGAAGACTCTTGCTGGTGTACGAACCACCGGCGCGCTTGATGTAGCCGCGCACGGTGAGCGACTGCATGAACGTAAACGTCGGACCGGTCTCGTATTCAAAATCAATCGAGCGCACGAGCGCTGAGGCGCCCGGCAGTTCGGCGAAATGATGAAACAGCAGTACACGGCGGCAGAGTCGCGTGGTCCTGATCTCAAAGCGCGACTTGTATGAGGAGAAAGGATCTTGCCTAAAGCTCCATTCGTTTACTTCGTCAAACGGAGCGACCGCGTTGTATTCCCCGTAGTCGAAGACAGTTTCAAACAGGAAATCCGGCGCGGCGGGAAACGCGTCGCCAAATGCTTTGTAGGGAGTCTTGTTTCCGTAGAGGACTTTCGCGAGATACGTGTTTGTATAAGTGACGTCGCCATTCGCGAAGCGATTCTTGTTGTGCAACCGCGCTGGATCAAACCCGGCGGCGTCTTCTTTCTTGTAGAGATAACGCGCGCAGTTTCCTTTGTCGTCAGAAACAAACTCGGGCAGCCAAGTGAAGATCTTCGTCTCGTCTTTCGGATCTGCGATCCTCGAAGCGGTGGACCATCCGAAGAGCGTGGTGACGTTCTCTTTCGTAATGATGCGCCACTTGATTTCGGTCGACGTCTTGCTGGTCCATCGTTCGATGCGCGCAAATTGTCCTTCAACTCGTGGCTTGTAGAACCTGATTGTAAAAGCGCCGTCGGGCGAATCTTTTTCACGAATGACGTACTCGTCGTCAGCATCGACTTTCAAACTCCCGTTCAGCTCTCTTTCAAACTCGGGAACCAGGTCTTCCGCCTCGGAAAAGAGAAACGTGTCTGAATCGAAAGCATCCTGATACTGCGGCAACTCGTTTTCGCTTTTGCGTTTAATGGAGGCGAGACTAAGGCTCCAGCCCAGGCCGAAAACTCCATTGCCGGCTCCCGAGTTGTACGAAAGATTCAGGGCCGGAGAAGCGCCGCGTGGAGTTGAAAACGGCAAAGGAATCGCGAACGAAGCGGTTCCGTTCACTGCGTTAACCGAAAACTTTTCGTCGATGCCTTTGATCGCTCCGCCGCCCTTGGGCAGTGACAACGACGGTATTTCGATCGAGTTTGATTTGGTTTTTCCGCCGTCTAATCTGAGAAACGCGGACGATGGGTCCTTTTTTTCAGGCGCTTTCACACATCACTTCCTTGATCGAGATGAAGTTTGATTTACACCACTACGATTGATGCTGGTTGAATGGGAGTTTGATTAGTTGGCTCTGGTGACGGGAATTTCTTTATCCGGGTTCGTAATCTTTGAACGCGTCGCACAATATTCCTCTTCCGAAGCAAAGTCAATTTTTTTCTCTTGTGACTCTTGTGAGGTAAATATTGACAGTGCTGTTGGACCGTGCTAGCTATTGCGTATCGTTCACTAACGTTCCTCAGACGCTGATGAATCTCATATCAGCTATCAGATGGCCAACATCAGTTTCGACATATTCATTTGCCACGCGAGCGAAGACAAGGCGCGCTTTGTCTTTCCGCTCTATAACGAACTCGAGCAGCGCCGGCTGACCTGTTGGATCGACTACCGGGAGATACAACTTGGCGACGACTTCCGCCGGCGAATGGACGAGGGTCTGGCCCGTTCTCGTTTCGGCATCGTCATCCTCAGTCCGCACTTTTTTAAGTATTGGCCCCAAGCTGAACTAAGCGCGCTGTTCAATCAGGAAGCGACGTTCGACCAAAAGCGGATACTTCCGGTGCGCTGCGATATCGATCGCGCGACTGTGACCCAGCGTCTGCCGCTGCTCGCCGGCCGTGCCGATGCGAGCTGGGATCTCGGCGTGGCAGTGATCGCTGACCGCATTCGTGACGCCATCCTCAACGACCCAAACCCGATACCCGGGAAACGCTCACAAGTCTACAACCTGCCGATCCGCCGTGCGCAAAAGCTCTTCGGCCGCAACGCCGACATCGAGAACTTGCTATACCGGCTCGAACCTGGCAAAGCGATCAGGGTCGCCGCGAGCATCGAGGGCCTCGCCGGGGTGGGAAAAACTGAGTTGGCCCTCCACTTGATTGACCACCTCGCCGATGCTGGCCGATTTCCCGGTGGCATTTTCTGGTTCGACGCCGAGAACCCTGTTTTGACCCACACCTGGGGCAGCGTCGTAGCCGATGGCCTGGCTGTCGGCCCGGGCGAGATAACGGAAAGGGCCGCTGCCGCTGTGAGACTCGTCTCGTCCGGTCCTCCGGCGCTGATCGTCCTCGATAACGTGGAAGAGTGGACGAGATCGAGTGAGCCACGGCCGTTACCCAAGGGAACGCATCTCGGCCTGCTCGTGACGACCAGGCACCGATTCCTCGCTGGATCGATGTTTGAGCACTACACGCTCGAGTTCCTTCCCAAAGAGGACTCACGCGAGCTGTTGTCTACGGTCGCCGGCCGTGACCTGAGCGCTAGTCCCGGGACGGGTCTGCTGCTTGAGTATCTTGATGGGCACAGCCTGGCTCTTGAGCTGGCCGGAGCTTATTTGCGGGAATTCTCGGCGATGACTCCACAGGCTTACCTGGACCGGCTGCAAACCGGCGATGACCCGGGGGAAAGTGTAAAGGATCTGGTCCGCTACGAGGCCACAGTTTGGCGGGCGCTGGACGCCCAGTTGGAAAGGCTGGATGAGCCGGCGCGTCAATCTCTTCGCGTAGCCGCCTGCTTCGCCCCTGAAGACGCAAGCCTGTCCTTGCTTGAAGCCTGTGGAGTTGCGCCGGAATCTCAGCAGCGCCTCCTGCGCTTGCACCTAATTACGGCCCGGGGGATTCGTTGGCGGATGCACCGTCTTGTCCGTGACTGGGCGCAGCGCACCGGGTCCGCAGACGAGCAGGCCCAGGCTCGGCGAAGCTTCGTCGAGGGGTGCGCAGATTACGCACAACGCATCGAGCTTGAGACCGGCTATCAAGTATATCGAGACGATGGCGTGCATTTGGAACTGGCGATGGGTCAGGCCGAGAATGTTCTTGGCCCAGGGGATTCCCGGCTCAGCCAGATCTTTGACCGGCTGGGGACGGCACTCCAATCTCTCGGGAGTTTCCGGACAGCGCGGGAGTTGCTGGAACAAGCCCTGGCCTCGGCTCTCAAAAACCTCGAGGAGGACGATCCCTTGGTGGCAACGAGCCGCTCGAATCTGGCCCTCGTCCTAAAGGCTCTGGGGGACTTGCCGCAGGCGAGCAAGCTGCTGGAACAGGCCTTGGCCTCGGCTCTCAAGAACCTCGGGGAGGACCATTCCTCGGTGGCGACGCTCCGCTCAAATCTAGCCACAGTCCTAAAGGCTCTGGGGGACTTGCCGCGGGCGCGCGAGCTGCTGGAACAGGCGCTCGCCTCGGCGCTCAAGAACCTCGGCGAGGACCATCCCTCGGTGGCGACGCGCCGCTCGAATCTAGCCACAGTCCTCCAGGATCTGGGGAACTTGCCGCAGGCGTGCGAGCTGCTGGAACAGGCGCTCGCCTCGGATCTCAAGAACTTCGGCGAGGACCATCCCTCGGTGGCGACGCGCCG
>DATELZ010000174.1:0-6982 GCA_035276045.1 Pyrinomonadaceae bacterium
GAATACGGCATGAAGTTCGCCGGATCGGTCGCGAACTTGACATCGATCTTCGGCAGCGACTCGATCGGCGGAATCGCCCACGGCTCAGCGCCGTTCGCGAGATAACCGTCGGAAAGATAAAAGACGGGCGACATGTACTTGAACGCAAGCCGGACGGCTTCGATCGCCATGTGGAAACAGTCGGCAGGCGTCGCGGGCGCGATTACAATCGCCGGACACTCGCCGTTTCGACCCCAAACCGCCTGGAACAGATCCGCTTGTTCGGTCTTCGTCGGCAATCCGGTTGACGGTCCGCCGCGCTGAACGTTGACGATGACGAGCGGCAGTTCAGTCATCACGGCAAGACCGATTGCTTCCTGTTTCAGAGCCACACCCGGACCGCTGGTTCCAGTCAAACCAACTTGCCCGGCGAAGCTCGCGCCAATCGCCGCGCAAACGGCAGCGATCTCGTCTTCGGCCTGAAACGTCTTCACGCCAAAGCTCTTGTGCCGCGACAGCTCGTGCAGAATGTCTGACGCCGGCGTGATCGGATACGAACCATAAAACAACGGGCGGCCCGCGATATGCGCCGCGGCGACGAACCCGATGGCCGTCGCTTCATTGCCGGTGATCTTGCGATACTTTCCGGGAGCGATCTGCGCGCGTTTGACCGTGTAGTGCGTGGTGAAGACTTCGGTCGTGTCGGCGAAGTTGTAACCGGTCTTCAGCGCGATCTCGTTTGCCTTCGCGAGTTCTGGACTCTTGGCGAACTTCGCCCGGATCCAATTGAGCGTGTTCTCCATCGGCCGATCGTAGAGCCAGTAGAGCACGCCGAGAGCGAAGAAGTTTTTCGAACGATCGATCTCTTTACGCGAAAGCTCGACGTTGCCTTTCAACGCGTTCATGTTGAGCGTCGAGATCGGAAGCTTGTGCACGCGATAACCGGCGAGCGAATTGTCGTCCAACGGATTGGAAGCATAGTTCGCATACTTCAGGTTCTCGGCGGTGAAGCCGTCGGTGTTGATGATCAGCGTGCCGCCTTCTTCGAGGTCGGGAAGGTTCACTTTCAACGCGGCGGGATTCATCGCCACCAGCACGTTCGGTTGATCGCCGGGGGTTTTGATATCGGTGCTGGAAAAGTTGAGCTGGAACCCGCTGACGCCGGGCAAACTGCCCGCAGGAGCGCGAATTTCAGCCGGAAAATCAGGCAACGTCGAGATGTCGTTGCCGGCTACGGCTGACGTGTTGGTGAACTGTGTGCCGGTCAACTGCATACCGTCGCCGGAATCGCCGGCGAAGCGGATGGTGACAGTTTCGACTTCCTCCAGGTTCTTTTCTACCGGTGTGACAGGGGGTTCGATAACAGTACTCATTCGTTTCTCGCTAACCCTTTCGCGTTTGGTTATCACCCTCGGCGGGCGAAGAAGAATTCTAACATGCTACGTGCTCGCGTGCAGTTCCTCTCTGCGTTCCTCTGTGTTCTCGGCGTTAACTATGTGGCAACGGCTATCAACCACAGAGGATACAGAGAGCCGCAGAGGAACGCAGAGAGCGACTCCAATCACTTCGTCACTTCGTAGGGCGACATCGCCGCGAGTTTCTCGATGATGCCGGGAAGAACATTCAAGGTAGTTTCGATATCTTCGGCGGTGTTGTATCTGCCTAATGAAAAACGGATCGAGCCTTGCGCGGCAGTGTAGGGAACGTTCATGGCGTGCAATGTCGGCGACGATTCGTGCGTGGTCGAATGACAGGCGGACCCGGTCGACACGCAGATGCCGAGTTGATCGAGATGAAGCAGGATGTTCTGTCCTTCGACGTATTCGAAAGAGATGTTTGCTGTGTTTGGCAGACGGTTTGACGGGCTGCCGTTGAGCCGCGCGTTTGAGATCTGTTTGAGAATTCCGGTTTCGAGACGATCGCGCAGATCGCGAATTCGTGAGTGATCGTCGTCTTCATGAGCGAGCTTGCACGCAGCGCCGAGTCCGACGATGTTCGGCACGGCACAGGTGCCGGCGCGACGGCCGTGTTCCTGCGCGCCGCCGATGATGAGCGACGGAAGTGAAATGCCCTTGCGAATGTAGAGCGCGCCGATGCCTTGCGGCGCGTGCAGTTTGTGACCTGACAAGGCGAACAGATCTACGTTTGTGAGATCGATTGGAATTTTGCCAACGGCCTGGACGCCGTCGACATGAAACAGCGCTTCCGATTTTTCGCGTACGACCCGACCAATCTCATTGATCGGAAACAACACGCCAGTTTCGTTGTTCGCCAGCATCGTCGAGACGAACGCGGTGTCAGGACGAAGCGCTTCGCGCAACGCGTCGAGATCGAGTTCGCCGTTCTGGTCCACGCCGAGCCACGTGACTTCGTAACCTTCTTTTTCAAGCGCGCGGCAGACGTTACGCACAGCTTCATGCTCGACGAGCGTCGTGACGATGTGTTTTTTCGCCGGTTGCGAGGCGAGCGCGCTGCGAATGGCCCAGTTGTCGGATTCCGAGCCGCAGGAAGTGAAAACGATCTCGCTCGCGTCCGCGGCGCCGATGAGCGTTGCGACCTGTTCGCGCGCCTGTTCGATCGCCTGCTTCATCGTGCGGCCGAGCGAGTGCGCCGAAGAGGGATTACCGAAAAACTCGCCGAGATACGGTGTCATCGCTTCGAGCACTGCGGGCGCGACGCGCGTAGTGGCGTTGTTATCAAGATAGATCAGTTCATTGGTCATTTGCCGTTTCCCATTTCTTATTTCTCATTTCGCCATCTAGAATTTCCTGAATTAATTGATGACAAGAACCGCAACCACCGCCGGCGTTACAGGCGCGCGTGACTTCGGCGACAGTTGTTAACCCGCCGGTTTGTATCTCACTTTCAATAGTGCGCTCGGAAACAAAAAAGCAGGTGCAGATCAGCGCTTCATCTCCCGCCCAATCGTCGCGCGCGGCGTTGCTGTATTCGCGAATGGCAGCCAACAACGCATCGCATGCGAGTCCCGGACAGTGTTCGTGATTTGGAATTACATCGACCAGCGTCTCGGGATCTATTGCCGTTGCTTCCGCCGTTGACTTTCCTGTGATGTGCTCCGTTAACAACGACGACGACGCCACCAGAACATCGCAGCCGGCAGCCCGAAATCGCGCCTCTGAGATCGCGTGCTGCTCGTCGACCTGTATCGAGAAACGCACGTTTGCGCCACACACGAGCGAAGCCGACCGGCCCGCAAAACTCGGTTCATGCGCATCGCCTACATTACGCGGATTGAAGAAATGATCCGATAAAGCTGACACCGACTGCTGAAACTACTAGCCGCTCTGTCGTTTGTCAAAAACTCACGAAATCAGCTACGCTTCATGCACCGATGACTCAACTTAACGAACAACTAATCCTGGATAGTCTCCGGCAGATCAACGACCCGGATCTGCACAAAGATATTGTCACGCTCGGCTTCGTTCGCGACCTCAAGATCGACGGCGGCAACGTCTCTTTTCGTATCGTGCTGACGACGCCTGCGTGTCCTGTTAAAGGTGAAATGGAAACAGCGGCGCGCGAGATTGTCGGCGGTTTGCCCGGCGTCTCGTCGGTTAACGTAACGATGGACGCCGAAGTCCCGAAAGGCCGTGGGTTGGGCGAAAAAGTCGTGATCGAAGGCGTGCGCAACATCGTCGCCGTTTCGTCAGGCAAAGGCGGCGTAGGCAAGTCGACTGTGGCAGTCAATCTCGCCGTGTCGCTCGCGCTCGACGGCGCGCGCGTCGGCTTGATGGACGCGGACGTGTATGGACCAAACGTTCCGATCATGCTCGGCGCCAGCGAGGCGCGTCCTGAAGTCGAAGGCAACAAGCTCGTGCCGATCGAAGCGTTCGGCGTGAAGTTTATGTCGATGGCGCTGTTGCAACCGGGCGACAAACCGATGATCGTGCGCGGTCCGATCCTGCATGGATTAGTGAAGCAGTTTCTTACTGACGTGAAGTGGGGCGAACTCGATTATTTGATCGTCGACATGCCGCCGGGAACGGGCGACGTGCAGTTGTCGCTGGCCCAACTCGTGCCCGTGCAGGGTGCGGTCCTAGTCACGACGCCGCAGAACGTTGCGGTGGCGGACGTGCGGCGGGCGCTGAGGATGTTTGAAACTGTCGCGATACCGATCCTCGGCATCGTCGAAAACATGAGCTACTTCATCGCGCCCGATACGGGCACGCGTTACAACATTTTCGGCGAAGGCGGCGGGCAAAGTTTGGCGGCGCGGTATCACGTGCCGTTCCTCGGTTCGGTTCCGCTCGGGATTGAAGTGCGTGAAGGTGGTGATAAAGGCGTGCCCGTGGTCGTCAGTCAACCGGATTCGCCACAGGCGCAGGCGTTTCGTCGTCTGTCGGAAGAAGTGGCGCGGCAGATCTCGATCGAGGCGATGAAACCCGAGCTTGTCGTTTTGGGCAAAGGTTAATAAGATACGTCTGAGATCTCAAAACCGGGATCTCAGATCTCAGACGGAGAGGATTTAGAAAGTAATGTCAGCAACCACAGCACCCACCGTTACACTGAACGTAACCGAGTCGGCTGCGAACGAGATTAAGAAGTTTATGGCCAGCGAGGAGGGCCTGCCCGAAAGCTCAGGGCTCCGTGTGCGCGTGGTGCCAGGCGGATGCTCCGGTTTCCAGTACAGCCTGAACATCGAAGAGCAATCGCGCGAAGGCGATTTCATCAAGGACGAGAAAGGCGTGCGCATGTTTATCGACATGTTCAGCGCGCAATACCTGAACGGAGTCGAGATCGACTATGTGACCGGCGTGATGGGATCGGGATTCACTTTCAAGAACCCGAACGCCACGGGCAGTTGCGGCTGCGGCTCTTCGTTCACCGCCTAACAACGGCGACGTCTTAGACATTTTCGACGGGAGACGGGAGCAATCCTGTCTCCCGTTTTTTAACCACAAAGAAGCACAAAAAGGACCACGAGAGGCACAAAAGATGCCAAAGATCCAAGCTGAAACTGCGACCGGTCTCATTGAAACCGACGCGCCTGCCGGGAAGAAGCTCGTGCTGGCGCTCGAAGATGCTGGTGTCGATATTCTTCACCGCTGCGGCGGCAATGCCCGTTGCACCACTTGCCGCGTCGAGATTCTCGACGGCGAAGCCGGCGAAATGGGAGAACTCGAGCGCAATCGACTCGCGGTTGAATCCGAACTGGCGCCGAACGTGCGCCTGTCCTGCCAGATCCATGTTGAGAATGATTTGAATGTACGCGTCATCAACCAGGTAAGCACACGCGGCATGGATGCTGGACCACGTCCAGTGGACTAACTCGGATAACACGGATGGTTTGCGCGACGGCTTGAACAAGGTGTAAAGTTCGCCGGTGTAATCTTCGCGCGGGTAATTCCAAGACATTACGGAGGACGTATGCTTACTGAGTCAACTGCTCATCTCCCCATCAGTCTGGCTATGCTTCAGGAGATATTTCACTCTCCAGACACCGCCGCGTTAATGCGAATCATCTTTCGCTGGTTTCACTTCGTCGCCGGCATCACCTGGATCGGCATGCTCTACTTCTTCAACCTGGTAAACGTTCCCGTTCAAAAAGGACTCGACGCCGATACAAAGAAAAAAGTAAACCCGGAACTGCTGGGCCGCGCGCTTTGGTGGTTTCGCTGGGGCGCAGTCGTAACGGTGCTCGCCGGCCTGGCTTACTTCGCGATGTACATTCTCAAAGCTGACGTCGCCAACGCCAACACCATCGGCGGCGGGAACCTCAATATTTGGTTTATCCTTGGCGCCTGGCTGACTTATCCGATCGTGCTCTTCGTGCTCGAATTCCTGATCATCAAGAAAGTCCCGGCAGTGACGAAAGACGGCCGCATCTTTGCCGTGGTCATGATTGTTCTCGTGGTGCTCGTGTCATGGGGGCTCGTCAGGTTCTTCACTTCGATGTTGACCGTCGGCGGTGAAAGCTGGGCCAGCAACAAGTCGTACTCGATCGGCATCGGCGGCGCTTACGGTGTGCTGATGTTGTTGAACGTTTGGGGCATCATCTGGCCCAACAACAAGCGGATCCTTGCTGCGACCGCAGGCACCGGACCCGCCGCTGCGCCCGAACTCGCGCGCCAGGCTTTCATCGCGTCGCGCACAAATGCATGGTTATCGTTGCCGATGTTGCTGTTTATGGGCACGTCGCACGGAGATTGGGTTATTTTCGGTAAGTAGAGCCACGAAAAGGCACAAAAGAAGCCCACAAAAGGCACAAGAAAGAGCAATTAGAGCTTGTGCCTCTTGTGGGCTTCTTTTGTGCCTTTTGTGGCACTAAATCTCCACACACTCACCACATACTTCCGAATAGGAGGTAATGTGCATGAGTACGACAGGCTCTTATACCGCGCGGCAGTTCAATCTAAGCGGTCTCAAAGGCATTTCAGACGAAACACTGGAAATGCATTTCAAGCTGTACGAAGGCTACGTCAAAGAAACTAACAACCTGACGGAGAAGATCACGCAGTTCATCAGCGACGCGAAGGTCGATCAGGAAGAGATGCCCGCGTACTCCGAGCTTACGCGACGGCTCGGTTTTGAGTACAACGGCATGGTCCTGCACGAGTATTACTTCGACAATCTCAAGAGCGGCGGCGGCATTGGCGATCCGGCGAAAAATACGGAGTTTGCAAAGGCGGCGGCGACGAGTTTTGGCAGTTACGACGTGTGGAAGGCTGACTTCGTGGGCATCGGCAAGATGCGCGGAGTTGGTTGGGCCATCTGCTACCAGAATCCGGCAAATGGACGGCTTTCAAATCATTGGATCACGCTGCATGAAACCGGGAACGTCGCCGGGTTTACGCCGATTCTCGTGATGGACGTCTGGGAGCACGCATTTCTGCTCGACTACAAACCGGCAGAGCGCCCGAAATACATTGAGGCGTTCTTCTCGAACATCGCCTGGGATACCGTCGAAGAACGGCTCAAGAGGATTACGGGCGTGAAACAAGCGCGGGCTTGAAGCGGGACGGGGGAGAAGCGGGGACAGGGG
>DATELZ010000175.1:0-8033 GCA_035276045.1 Pyrinomonadaceae bacterium
TCGATCGGCGCGTCGCTCGACCTGCAAATGAAACTGGTGCGCGAAGGCGATCAGTTAACCGGCAGCTATTTTTACGAGAAGGTCGGCACGCGCATTAATCTGCGTGGGACTGTCGACAAAGACGGCAATCTCACGCTCCAGGAATTCGATCCGAGTGGCAAGCAAACCGGCATTTTCAAAGGTCTCTGGAAGGTTGACGCCGCGGACGGGTTGATCACGCTGGCGGGAAACTGGTCCAAGCCGCCGGGTGACAAAGGCGAGGACAAGAAGACTGCGTTCTCAGTTCACGAGGAGCCGATCAGTCTCAGCGGCGACGTCGAGTTGGTGGGGAAGTCGATCAAGGAAAGTAATAAGAAGTTGGTGTACGAGATCGACGCGCAGTATCCGCAGTTGAACGGCGGCAGCAATCCGAACTTTGCGAAGTTCAACCAGATGTCGCGAACGGCCGTGATGAAGGACGTGGCGGAGTTTAAGAAAGCGATGGCGCCGGAAGAGGGCGAGGAACCGCCGCCGGAAAACTCGATGGGCAGCGATTTGGCAATCAGTTACAGCATCGCGTTGGCCCAGGACGATCTCGTGAGCGTGCAGTTCGACGTCGGTAGTTATTACCAGGGCGCGGCGCATCCGAATTCCCATTCGTCGGTGCTCAACTACGATCTTCGCAACGGGAAACAGTTGAAGCTGGCGGATCTATTCAAACCGGGCGCGAAATATTTGCAGGCAATATCGACCTACTGCATCGCGGATCTGAAGAAACAGGCGAAAGACAAGGAATTGTTGGAAGACCAGATTCAGGACGGCGCTGCGCCCGCAGCGAAGAACTACAAGAGCTGGACGATCACAAAGCGCGGCCTCGGCATCGTCTTCGACGCCTACCAGGTTGGACCATACGCAGCCGGCCCTCAGTTCGTCCTCGTGCCATATTCTGCGCTCAAGGAACTGATCAATCCAGAGGGGCCGGTTGCGTCGTTTGCACAGTAGAATCGCAGAGCACCGAAGGTGTGAAAGAGGGTAGCCAGGGGCAAGCGTTGAGCGCAGCGAAACGCGCCGCCCCTGGAAAGCTAAAACCGGGAATTAGCTCTGAAAGAGCGACAGAAAACAGAATCAGCGTTCTACCGCACTTTCAGTGCTTGGATCTTGCCGCTCATAGGTTCCAGGGTTGCGGGCTTCGCGATGCTTGCCCTTACCCCTGGCTACCTTCTTTCGCGCCCATGTGGGCGCGATGCGCCAGTGACATCCGTGAGAAATAGAACGCCAGCAGGAACGCGAGGAACATGATCGCGGCGCCGGTCCAGAAGGTGACGTAGAGCGAGTGGTCGCTCATGTAATGTGGCAGGCCGTCGGCGCCGATATATGCGATCGGACTGGCGATCAGTATTGCGGTCAGAAATGGTCCAACCGCGCGCGCCAGGCTCGCCGCCGATTGCGTCACGCCCATAATCGTTCCCTGTTGTTCGGGACGGGCACTCTTCGATGCGAGGCTATTCAAAGCGGGCGTCGCGAGTGAGTTGCCCAACGAAAACACGCCGCCGCCGACAAGCAGCGCCGCCAGTCCACCCGCGGCTGGTCCAACAAACGGAACCGCAAACAAACTGATCGCAAAGCACAGTGCGCCGGTAATCACGAGCGGCAACTCGCCGAATCGCTTCACCAGCCGCCCGATCAGTCCACCCTGAATAATCACCGCGATGATGCCGACGTAGGCAAACAGGTAACCGGTGTGCTGGGCGTCGTAACCGAAGCGAAACATCGTGTAGAGCGAAAACGACGTCGTCATGATCGAGAACGACACGATGAACAGAAAGTAGATCGTCAGAACGAAGGCGAGCCGCGGTTGTTTCAGTGAATCTATCAGTTGACTAAAACCGCGTCCGCGGGCCGCGCGATTTTGCGCGGGACGATTTGGCGTGACGGTTTCGGGCAGTTTGAAATAGAGCAGGATGGCATTTGCAAACGAGAGCGCCGCCGCAAAGAAGAACGGCACATGAACTCCCCACCGGCTCAAAATGCCGCCGATCGCTGGACCAAAAATGAAACCCATGCCGAACGCCGCGCCGATCAGTCCCATTCCGCTGGCGCGATTCTCTTTCGTCGTGACGTCGGCGACGTAAGCTTGTGCCGTCGAGATGTTTCCGCCGGTGATACCGTCGAGGATGCGGCCGACGAAGAGCAGCGGCAACGTGTGCGCCAGGCCGAGGATGAGAAACCCGATCCCGGTGCCGATAATCGACAGCAACAGCACCGGGCGGCGTCCGTATTTGTCTGACAAACCTCCGAGAATCGGCGAAAAGATCAACTGCATGATCGAGTAAGACGCGAAGAGCAGCCCGACCGTGCGCGGTGTGGCATTGAACTCCGTCCCCTCGGCGTAGAACGGCAACACGGGAATCACGATCCCGAAACCAACGAGATCGATGAAGACGGTGGTCAGGATGACGATGAGGGGCGAACGGTTCATTGTGGGTTGTAATTTTGTTTGATCTTTGATCTTTGATCTTTGATCTTTGGACTTAGGTCTTAGGTCTTGTGGTTGAAACTAAAACCAAGCTCAAAGCACAAAGCACTAAGACCAAAGCCCCAAGCCCAAACTACCTCCGTCCCCGTCCACCACCAATCGCTTTATCAACCGACGCTTGACCGCCACCGGCGATGACCAGCGCCAGCGCCATCGCGAGCAGCGACAGCGGATACTCGTAACCACGATTGCTCGCAAAGAACCCGCCGGCCCAGTGAACGCTCAGCGCCGTCGCCATCGTGCAGGCGATGAAGAACGCGCCGGCTCGTGTGAGAAAACCAATCACGATCAATATTCCGCCAACCAGTTCTGACAACGCAGCGGCGCCCATCCAGAGCCATGCGGGCCGCATGAAACCAAAAGGAGCGTTATTCGCAATGAAAGCGTTGAAACCGGACCCGCCGAAACTGCCGAGCACCTTTTGCGCGCCATGCGCAATCATCACGGCCCCGAGCCCGAGTCGAATCGGCACAGTGAACCATGTTGAGGATGTGGCGATCAGTTTACGAAACATGTGATTCTCCGATGACTTGTTTTGCGAGCGCGACGATAGTAACTCATTCTCTTAGATCCGTGGTCATATTCGTAGTAACATTCCCTTGCATTTCGCTATCGACCAGCAACTGAGAGAAACGTTTGCCTATGCCCAAAAGCCGACTACTAAAGACCCCGATATTAATCATTCTGTTGCTTATTTTCGGGGTTGAGGCTTTCGGGCAAACAACGGCAGCCGCGCCGGAGATCGCGTTTACCGTGGCGATGCCGCGCCCGCACACGCACCTGTTCGATATCGACGTCTCGATCAAACGCGGTCCAACCGCGACCGCCCCGGCTGAAGAGTTGCTCGTGATGCCGGTCTGGACGCCCGGTTCATATCTCGTTCGCGAGTTTGAACGTCACGTCCAGGACTTCGGAGCAAAAGACGCCGCGGGCCAACCGCTCAAGTGGGAGAAGATCAACAAGAACACCTGGCGCGTCGTCACCAACGGTTCGCGTGATTGGCACGCGACCTATCGCGTTTACGCCAACGAGCTTTCCGTCCGCACGAGCGAACTGAACTCGAGCCATGCTTACTGGAACAGCGCCAATTTGTTGATGTATCTCGAAGGATTTCTCACGAGCCCGTCGACTGTGCGCGTGATCGCGCCGGACGTTTGGAAAGTTGCGACCGGACTTCCCGGCGTCCCCGGCCAGCGAAATACGTTTCGCGCCGAAAACTTCGACGTGCTTTACGATTCGCCTTTTGAAGTCAGCAACTTCAAGAGCATCCTGTTCAACGTCAAAGGCGTGCCGCATCGCATCGTGATCGACGGCGAAGGCAACTACGATCCGGAACGCATGCGCCGCGACGTGCAGAAGATCGTCGAAACGCAGGTCGAGTTGATGGGTGGCGAGATTCCGTATCGTGACTACACGTTCATCCTGCACCTGCGCTCGAACGCCGGCGGCGGACTCGAACATGCCAACTCGACATCGCTCGGCTATCCGCGTTTCGGTTTCACCATTCGCGGCGGCGATCGCGCAACGTCAGCGGCCCCAAACCCGAGCGAAACTACGCAACGCGACTATCGCGGTTTTCTGTCGCTCGTGGCCCACGAGTTCTTTCACCTGTGGAACGTGAAGCGCATTCGTCCCGACGCGCTTGGTCCATTCGATTACACGAAAGAGAACTACACGAAACTGTTGTGGGTGGCCGAAGGTATCACCGACTATTACGCCGATCTAACGTTGCGACGCGCCGGGTTGGTAAGCGACGGCGAGTTTATCGGCGCGACTGCGCGCGCGATTCAGACGTTGCAAAACACGCCGGGCCGATTGGTCCAATCTGCCGAAGAGTCGAGCTTTGATTCGTGGGTCAAGTATTACCGGCAGGACGAGAACTCGATCAACTCGCAGATCTCTTACTACGACAAAGGCGCGATCCTCGGTCTCCTGCTCGATCTCGAAATTCGCAAACGAACCAACGGGACCAAGTCGCTCGACGACGTTTTGCGTTATCTTTACACGGAGTTCTTCAAGAAGAACCGCAACTACACGCCGGAGGATTTCCAAAAGGCGGCTGAACTGGCGGCGGGAGGAAGTTTGGAAGAGTTCTTCGCGAAGTACGTGCGTGGCAAAGACGAGTTGAGTTACAACGCGGCGTTCGAAGTTGTTGGAATGCGATTGGATACGTCGATCCCTGGTCCAACCGGTCAGTCCGTGGAGCGTGTTAATTTTGGGGCTGACGTCAGGCAGGAAGACGATCGTTTGATGGTGACGCGCGTTTATGCCGGATCGCCGGCTTACGATCAAGGACTGAACACCGGGGATCAGATCGTCGCGCTCGACAACGTGCGCGTGACGCGCGACTTCTTCAACGCGCGCATGGCGGAAAAGAAGCCCGGCGATTTAATCAACCTGACGATCTTTCGTTTCGACGAGTTGAGCACGCTGCTGATCAAACTGGGCGGCCGCACCGACGGCGCTTATCGCATCGTGCCGCTGCCGGCGCAAAATGAAGGGCAGAAGAGAATGTTGCGCAGTTGGCTGGGGAATTAGTGCTTAGTTCTTTGTGCTTTGTACTTTGTTCGCTGTTGTATCGTTTTCACTTCAAGCGATCGATCAGCAAGCGAACAAAGCACAAAGGACAAAGATCTAAAGTAAATGTCCAACTTCCACCACATCCGTTACCACGTCGAAGATCGCGTCGCGCGGATCACGTTTGCGCGTCCGCCGTTGAACGTCTTCCATATCGCGATGATGCGCGAGATCTCCGCCGCGCTTAACGAATCCACGCGGCGCGAGATCGTGGCGATAGTCTTTGCGGCAGACAGGGATTGCCGTGCGTTCAGCGCTGGTGTGGCGGTCGACGAGCACGTTCAGGACACGATCTACCAAATGCTCGACGCGTTCCACACGATCTTTCGCCAACTCGAACAGATCGCCAAGCCGGTGATCGCGCTGGTTGACGGCGCGGCGCTTGGCGGCGGTTGCGAAGTGGTGGCAGCATGCGACATCGTGATCGCGTCCGAGCGATCGCGTTTTGGTTTGCCGGAGATCAAACTCGGCGTGTTTCCGCCCGTCGCGACTGTCCTGCTTCCGGTCGTAGTCGGACAAAAGCGGGCGCGCGAATTGATCCTGACGGGCGAGATTATCGACGCATTTGAGGCTGCGCGGCTGGGTCTGTGCAACCACGTCGTGCCCGGCGCTCATCTGGAACCCAAGCTGCTTGAAGTGACGTCGAAACTGAAAGAACTTTCCGGCACATCGCTTGAATTTACGAGACGCGCGCTGGATCTCGGGCGCGGCCGCACGCTTGACGAAGCGTTGACGGAACAGGAAAACATCTATTTGCACGAATTGATGAAGACCGCGGACGCGAACGAGGGCATTAAAGCGTTCATGGAAAAACGCAAACCCGTTTGGCGGCATCGTTGAACTTATGCGTAAGGCTTTTCCAACATTAGTAATTCTGATCTGTTTGATCGGCGTGCCCGGCGCGGCATTCGGACAGCGCAATTCGAGTCATCCGGCCGCCACGATGTCGCCGGAAGCGCGCGCGCTGCTCGAAGAAGCGATGGCCGTAGTTTGCACGCAAGCCAAACTGGATCCGAAAAGCAGTGTCGCAATCGACGAGATGCAGGCGCGTCCGTCGTTGCCGGTGGCCCATCCCGACGCGCTGGCCGGCGCCCAACGCGCGCAAAGACTGTTGCCGGTCGCGAAGGAGTTGGTCGTCGCGTCGTTGCGGCAACTCGTCGTCGATTACCAGTTGCACAAATCAGCGCGCTTCGAGCGACGCGTGCAGCAGGCGATTAAGCGAGTCAATGCAGTGAGGCGGGTCAGGCCTGACATGGAGTCGCGCGACAATGCGTCCGTTTATCTAAGCCGGCCGCAGGTGATCACTTTCGGCACGATCTTCCTCGCCGGTCTTCGTTCGGACGAGGGAATGATCAGCGTCATCTCGCATGAGTTGATGCACATCGCGGATGGCGAGAACGATAGTTTGCGTGTGCTCGTCTCTGCGGTTGGGAAAAAAGCTTCTGAACTGACGGGCCTCGACGTCCAGGGACAACGCGGCGAGGAGATCACATGCGACCTCGTGGGCGCGATGGCGGTGCGTGCTTACGTCGCGAGCACTCCCGGTTACGAGTCGATCGCGCGGCGATTGGCCCGATCGGTCCAACACAACTGCGTCGAGATCGACGAAGGCGACGAAGATCATCTATCGCCGCGCAACACGGTGCGCGCGCTCTTTTCGCTGCATCCGGTTATGGTTCGTGAACTGATCAACGATCGCGAGGAGCGCGCGCAACCACGCTAATATGACGACACGGATGGCACCCCGAACCTCGCAAGTCTTCACCATAATCGTCACGCTGGTTTTCGCTGTGGGATGCAAGTCCGTCGTCGATCGGCGTGATGATATTCGGCCGCGCATATTGCGCGACGTGCCGTCGCAAAACCTCGCGTATCGTTTGTCGCCCGATCATGCTGGACCATCCGATCCAAACGCCGATGATCCGCTCGAGAAGCTCGAGATCATCAGCACCGACTTCGCGACGAACCGGCCGAATGACGCGTTGTTGCGCACCGTGCAGTCGCCGGACGGGAAGCGAGTGCTCGCCGTCTACGCGACGGAAGAAGAGCCGAGTTCGTCTTTCCGCATCGATCTGTATAACTCGGAAGGACAGTTTCTGCGCAACGTGATCCCGCCGGATCTTACGTGCCTCTTTCCGGAAACTGTTTCGTGGTCGCCTGACGGAAACTTCATCAACTTCATCGCGCGCCGGCATGCATCGCCGAGTCCGACGCCGACTCCGCCCGTCGATATTCTTCCCGATCCTTCAGGTTCGCCTTTGCCTTCGCCTTCGGTGGCGCCGGCGTTTGCTCCCGTGGCGAGTTACAGCACCGAACAGATCTACATCTGCAATCGTGACGGTTACGATCTCAAGCCGCTAACGGCGCGCGAAGGTTTGATCTATTTCTACTTTGCGTGGGCGCCGGATGCCCACGCGATGGTTGCGCTGGCGTGCAAGGAAGACGAGTGGGCCGAGCGCGAGCGGCAGTTTAAGTCGCCGGCAGGACGGCCGCGTTTGATCGCTCCTGATGGCACGGAGCGACTGCTTGACGACAACTCGACTGACGCGCTTCCGGTGTGGTCGCCTGACGCTTCAAAGGTGGCGACTGCTTTCGACACCGACGTCGCGATCTACGATGCAGGCGCGAACAAGCCGACACAGGCACGTGTGCGGCTCGCCGATCAACTGCTTACCGCGTCAGTCACGTACGAACAGGCGATCGCGGCGCAAAAAGCATCGCCTTCGCCGTCCGGGTCTGGTGAGGCTTCACCGTCGCCCGCGCCGGTCGCTTCTTCGACGCCGGCTTCCTTCAATCCGATCGTTCGCCTCGAATGGTCGTCGCCGGAGACGCTCTATTTCCAAACCGCCTACGTGCGGATCATGCCGAACGAAATCATCAGGACCTTTTCGCGTTGGCACCAACTAAACCTCAGCGCGCAGGCGGCAGTTCTTAAGTAGCC
>DATELZ010000176.1:0-34090 GCA_035276045.1 Pyrinomonadaceae bacterium
CGAGATTCAGCGTCACGCTGGTCTCGTCTTCAACCTCTTCGCCGCGCAATTCCGCGACTGTGCGCTCCAGCATCGTGGTGTAAAGATCGAACCCGAGCGCCTCCATGTGGCCCGATTGCTCGCCTCCCAAAAGGCTTCCTGCCCCCCGCAGTTCCAAATCGAGGGCCGCAATGCGAAATCCCGCTCCGAGATCCGAAAACTCACGAATTGCTGCTAAACGACGGCGAGCGATGGGTGACAGTTCCTGCTCGCCCGGTATCAGAAGATAGGCGTAAGCGCGCCGGTTTGAACGCCCGACCCGCCCGCGCAGTTGATAAAGCTGAGAAAGACCGTAGTTATCGGCGCGGTTTATGATGATGGTGTTTGCGCGCGGGATGTCTATTCCATTCTCGATGATGGTGGTTGCAACGAGAACGTCATACTTGTAGTCGATGAAGTCGAGCATCACCTTCTCCATCTCTTTCTCGTTCATCTGGCCGTGACCCACGGCAATGCGCGCCTGCGGGACCATCCGTTTGACGAGCGCCGCGATGGTCTCGATCGTCTCGACGCGATTGTGGATGAAGAACACCTGGCCGCCGCGCGAGAGTTCGAGATCGATGGCCGACTTGATTACGCCGTCAGAAAATTGCACGACCTGCGTTTGAATCGCGAGCCGATCGCGCGGTGGCGTTTCGATCAGCGACATGTCGCGCATGCCGCTGAGCGACATGTTGAGCGTGCGCGGGATCGGCGTCGCCGAAAGCGTCAACACGTCGACCTTCTTCTTCAACTGTTTGAGCCGCTCCTTGTGGGCCACTCCGAAACGTTGCTCTTCGTCGACGACTACGAGCCCGAGATCTTTGAAACGCACGTCTTTCGAAAGCATGCGATGCGTGCCGATGACTACGTCGACATCGCCTGATTCGACGCGCTTCACGACTTCCTTCTGTTCCTTCGCCGAACGAAAGCGCGAAAGCAGTTCGACCTTGACCGGAAACGGCGCGAAGCGATTGCGGAACGTGTCGTAGTGTTGATACGCGAGCACCGTCGTCGGCGTGAGTATGGCCGCTTGCTTTCCTTCCATCACCGACTTGAACGCCGCGCGCATCGCGACTTCCGTCTTGCCGTAGCCGACGTCGCCGCACAGCAGACGGTCCATCGGCACGGGCTCTTCCATGTCTTTCTTCACGTCTTCGATCGCCGTCTCCTGGTCCGGCGTCAGCATAAACGGGAAGCCGTCTTCAAACTCCTGTTGCCACGGCGTGTCGGCGGCGAAAGCGAAACCGCCGACGAGTTTACGTTCCGCGTAGAGACGCAGCAGTTCGTCGGCCATGTCGCGCATGGCGCGTTTCGCTTTGGCTTTGGTCTTTTGCCAGCCGAGACCGCCGAGCCGATCGAGTTGCGGTTGATGACCTTCGGCGCTGGAATAACGTTGGACCAGGTCGAGACGTTCGACGGGAACGTAGAGTTTCGCTTCGTCGGCGTAGTAGAGCAGCATGAACTCGCCGGAGCTTGGTCCAAGATTGAGTGTTTGCAGACCGCCGAAACGCGCGATGCCGTGATCGATGTGGACCACGTAATCGTTGGGACGCAGATCGCGAAAGTCGGAGAGAAACGCAGCGGCTTTTGAACGCTTGCGGCGTCCTTCGGTGCGCGACGGTCTCTCGGCGGCTGCGGGACGCCGGTCGACGGAAGTGGTTGTTTCGTCGAACACGTCGGATTCGACGTGAACGATCAGTTGTGACTTTGGCAGTTCGAAGCCGCCGCTGATGCGGCCGACGGTGACGACGACAGGAGTCGCGCGTGATTCGGAGGTTTCGCCGGTCAGCACGAGACGCGCGTCGATCTCGTACTCTTTCAGGATCTCGACGATGCGTTCGGCAACACCGAGACTCGGCATGACAAACAACGCCGTCTTGCCTTCTTCCGCGGCGCGAATTATGCCAGCCGTCAGATCGGCGATGCGCCCGTGATAACGCATCGTGGATTGTGCCTGCCAGTCGAATTCAACGGCGCTCTCAGCTACCGGAAAGAGAAAAGCCGGCATGCGCGGACCACGCTGGCGTCCGAGTTGGACTGTCGGCGCTTCGGCGTCTAATTGCAGTTCCAGATCCGTTTGGGCAGCCACGCGGCCGAGGGTGCGTAATTCGAGTCGTTGACGGTTCTGAATGATCTCGCGCAGTTGTTCGGCGTTCAAGAAAAGCTCGTCCGGTGTGAGCGCGAGGTCGTCGGCGAGGTCGATCTCCTGGTAACGCTCGTTCATGCGCTCGTAAAACTCGCCGAGATACGATTCGATCGTTCCTGGTTCGTCGACGACGATGACGACGTCTTTCAAATGATCGAAGATGGTGGCGTCGTTGTTGGTAGTTAACGGAATCAACCACTCCCAACCGCCAAACGCTTCGCCCTCGTCGGCAAACGCTGTGCGGTCGCGCAACGAGCGGTTGAAACGTTCGTCGGCCCAACGTTCGCGCGCCCCTTCACTCCAGATCTGAAAGTCGACGGCGTTGATCGACAACTCGCGCATCGGCGGCACTTCGACCGCATCGATTGGGCCGGTGGACAACTGCGTTTCGGGATCAAACTCACGCAACGAATCGATCGTGTCGCCGAAGAACTCAACGCGCACGGGCGCTTCCCGTCCGGGCGGCCAGATGTCGAGAATGCCGCCACGCATCGAGAATTCGCCGACGCCGGCAACCGGATCTTCGCGCATGTAACCCGTGGCGAAGAGTTTCTCGACCAGATCTTCGGGCGCGTGATCCTCGTCGCGTTTGAGCACTGTGCCGGCGCGGGCGATGGCTTCGGGAGTGACAGTCCGGCGCGCGAGCGCGCGAGCGGTCAGCAGAACGAAATCCGGTTTTTGACGATGCAGACGCCAGAGTGCGAGCGCGCGTTTTTCGAGTGTTTGAGCGTGTGGCGAAGTGCCGGCGTAAGGGTCGATTTCCGAAGCAGGCAGGACGAGCACTTCCGTATCCGCCGCTTCTTCTCCGGCGAGCGCGGCATGCCAGAAACGCAGATCGCTTTCCCACGGTTCGAGATCGCGCGTCGTCTGCGACACAACGGCAAACGTCTTTCCCGTATCGCGTTGAAGCGCGGTGATCGCAAGCGCGCGCGCCGAGCCAGCCACGAGGCCGCTGATCGAAATGATGCGCGCATTAGCTCGTAACTGATCGACGAGTCGCTGGTACTCGCGCGTCCCGGCGATCTGTTGCAGAGTTTGCTGTAAGGTTGTGGATTGACTGACCTTGCCGGACATTTGAATGTTCTTGATCTTTGATCTTTGATCTTTGATCTTGGGTTTTTGGTCTTTGGTCTTGGATCTTGTTCGGAGCTGGCCCGTCTGATTCATGGACAAAGATCTAAGACCAAAGATCTAAGATCTAAGCCCTCATCCGCTCAATCAAACTGGTCGTCGAAGCACCGTCGACAAACGGCAGCGCGATCACACGTCCGCCCGCTGCTTCGACTTCTTCGCGCCCGTGTATTTCGTCGAGTTGATAATCGCCGCCTTTTACGAGAACGTCGGGCAAAAGTTGCGAGATGAGACTGCGAGGAGAAACGTTGTCGAAAATCACGACAAAATTTACGACTCGCAAGGCCGCGAGAATTTCCGCACGCTCGCTCTCGTCGAACACCGGGCGATCCGGTCCTTTCAACTCCCGCACCGTTCGATCGCTGTTAATCGCCACCACCAAAGCGTCGCCGAGAGCGCGCGCCTCCGCGAGATAACGCACGTGCCCGACGTGCAACAGATCGAATACTCCATTTGTAAAAACGAGTCGCGCGCCCGCCCCACGTAAACGTTCTCGCTCCGCAAGCATCTCTTCGATGCTCAGAATTTTTTCAGTCATGGGTTCGACAGAAAATGTAGCCACAAAAAGGCACAAAAGCCAGCCACAAAAGGCACAATCTGCTTTTGTGCCTCTTTGTGGCTATAATCACCGCTTTACTCTGGAGACGAGAAGCTTGTCTATATCATTCATCGAAGATAACGATCAGACAGAAGCGCGGCGCGCGCACCTCGAAGCGTTGCGCGCGCTGGTCGGCAATGTTTACCCAAATAAGTTTGAGCGCAGCCAGGCAGTCGAGCCGGGGCGTGAAGATACGATCACCGCGATCGTCCAAAAGTTCGGCGGTTTTGAACCGAAAAAACCCGAGGACGGGCGGCCCAGCCCGGAAGAGTTGGAACTCGCCAACCAACAGTTGAACCACTTCAAGGTCCGGCTGGCCGGCCGCATCGCTTCACCGCCGCGCGTGATGGGCAAGGCGGCTTTTGTTCATTTGTCTGACGGCGTTTCGCGTTTGCAGATCTACATCCGCAAGGCTGACGTCACGGGTGTGCGCAACGAAGCCGAAGGCGGCGACGTTGATGGCTGGGGACTGTTTCAGTTGTTGGACCATGGCGACTTCATCGGCGTCGGCGGTTATCTCTTCGTCACAAAAACCGGCGAGCTTTCGGTGCACGTCGAACGATTGCAGTTTCTGTCGAAAGCACTGCTGCCGCTGCCCGACAAGATGCACGGCATACACGATCCGGAGATCAAGCAACGGCAACGTTACGCCGATCTGATCGCGGGCAGTTTGAAGCTCGACAAAGATGACACTCTGCCGTCGCGTGAAGTGTTCGAGCGCCGTGCCGCCGCAGTCAAAGAGCTGCGCCGCATTCTCGAAGACCACGGCTACATAGAAGTCGAGACTCCGATGCTGACGCCGCTCGCCACCGGCGCTGCCGCGCGTCCGTTCAAGACGCATCACAACACGCTCGACATCGATCTCTACGCGCGCATCGCGCCCGAGTTGTACTTGAAGAGACTGCTCGTGGGCGGGTTCGAAAAGGTTTACGAACTCAACCGCAATTTCCGTAACGAAGGACTGTCCGCGCGTCACAATCCCGAGTTCACGATGCTCGAGTTTTACTGGGCCTACGCCGACGCGCACGCGATGATGGACTTCTGCGAAGAGATGTTACGCGCGGTCGTGTTCAAGGTGTTGGGCCATACGCACGCCACGTTCGGCAATCACAATCTCGACTTTGGACAACCGTTTCGACGCGTGGGGATGAAGGAAAGCGTCGTCGAAGTAACCGGCGCCGGCGTCGCCGACGAAAACGTGCTCGAAATGTTCGAGACGCACGTCGAGCACACGCTCATTCAACCGACTTTCGTCACCGACTTTCCCAAGCCGATCTCGCCGTTGTCGAAAGCATCGCCGGCCAATCCGGCGGTGGCGGAACGGTTTGAGCTTTACATCGCCGGGATGGAATTTGCGAACGGCTTCTCCGAGTTGAACGATCCGGTCGAACAGTACGAACGGTTCTGCGACCAGGTGCGGCAGCGCGAGCGCGGCGATGAGGAAGCGATGGTGATGGATGAAGACTATCTGCGGGCGCTTTCGTACGGCATGCCGCCGGCGGCGGGTATCGGCATCGGCGTCGATCGCCTCGTGATGTTACTGACCAACAAGACGACGATCCGCGACGTTATTCTCTTTCCTCACTTGCGGCCGGAGAAGAAGGAGTGAGCATTTTCCGTTTACCATTTATCGTTTGTCATTTTCCATTTCGGAGTTCCCCATACTTCCAAAAATGAGAAATGAAAAATGACCAATGGCAAATGGAAAATCATTTGATCTTCGAGCGCAATTCGGCGATGCGCTGATCGGACCACGCGGGTTTCTGTCCCTGGTTCTGCATCACCGTGACGTAGCGCTCGAGCGCGTCGAGCGCGCCTTTGAAATCTCCCTGTTTCTCACGCACCCGAGCCAGATCGAGTAGAAACTGAGCGTTCGCAGGGGTGTAGGCGATTGCTTGTGAGAAAGCCGTTTCGGCGTTCTTGAGATCGCCTTTCGCTTCGTACGTGCGCGCGAGGTGGAAGTAGCTGATCGGATAACGAGCGCCGTCGCGAGCGGAAACCTGGATCAGGTTGCCGAGCGCTTCGTCGTAACGCTTGAGACTCAGCAACGCGTAACTCAGTTCGAGATTAGCAGGCGCGAAGTAACCGTTCTGGCGGCTCAACACGCGGCGGAAGTTTTCGACCGCTTCGGTCAACTTGCCGTTTTCACTGGCAGAGCGCGCTCGTTGCAGAAAGTCGAAGCTCGTCTGATCGAGCGTCAACGTTTTGGGACTGCTGACGGACACGGATTTTGGTTCGCGCGGCGCTTCTACAGCAGCAGCTTTAACGACGGGCGGCCGTGGTTTCGCGTCAGCCACGACGACGATCCGTTCGTCGTTGCGAGCGCCGTTCAATGCCTGTAACGCGGCGGCATGGCCGGGATCGACGGCAACCGCGCGCCGCCACTCACGCGCTGCCAGATCGCTCTGCCCGCGCGCGGCGTAAACCCGTCCGAGGTTGTAACTCGCCTCTGCATAACGAAACTTCTCGATCTGCAAGGCCCCAATCAACGCGTCGTAAGCCTCATCCCAACGGCCTGCACGCAGCAAAACCACGCCCATGTTGTTCAAAGCGCGCGAGTAGTTGCCGCGACGTTGCTCGACCGCCCGGCGATAAGCCGTGAGCGCCGCTTCCGTTTCGCCGAGACGCGCAAACGAGTTTCCGAGATTGTAGAAACCAGCCGGATCGAAGACCTCGGAATTCGCGATCGCCTGCAATTCTTTGAGCGCCTCCGACCTGCGTCCGGTGTTTACCAACTCCTCCGCGCGTTTTACCTGATCGCGAATTGAGACGGGATCTGTTTGCGCGAACGCGGAGACAGTTAAACCACAGATCAAAGCCAGGATAACGAGAATGTTTTTCATTGCTTTAACTCTGCCGAAGATAAGCTACGACTGTGCCTCCAAATCCTACGGCCCAACCGTGCGTTTTATCGGTGAAGAAGACCCGTTCGAGCGGGTGTTGCGTCTCGCTGCGTTCGGTGGTCCATTGCAAACCACCGTCGACGGTATGAATGATCGTTCCCTCAGCGCCCACCGCCCAACCTTCTTTCGCGTCGACAAACTTCACGTCATACAGATCCGTGTGGACGCCTGATTCCTGCCGTTGCCACGTGCGGCCGCCGTTATTCGTCCGGTAAACACTGCCGCTGCTGCCGACTGCCCAGCCGAGCCGGTTGTCGACAAACGACGCGGCTGTGAAACGCACGGTCTTGTCTGCTTCGGGAAAGCGCGATTGATACCACGTATCGCCGCCGTCTGATGTTTGAATGATCGTGGCGCCCGCGCCGACGATCCAACCGCGATCGTCGTCGACGAAGATCCCGCCCAGCAGCAAGCGGCGCGTCGGCGATTGCAAACGGCTCCAGGTTTCGCCGGAGTCGCGCGTAGTGTAGATCGTGCCGGCTTCGCCGAAGGTCCAACCGCGTCCGCCGCGACTGAACACGGCCCGCACGAGGATCGAATTGATATCGAAGCCCTTGAGTTCGACTCGTTTCCAGGTCTCGCCGCCGTCGCTGGTTTTCATCAGGTAGGCGCGAGGTTGGTCGGCCGTCTTCAACTCGTAGGCGTTTACTTCACAAACGAGCCAGCCGTTCTGCTCGTCGACGAAGAAGACGTCGCGGACGATGTCGTTGGTCGAAGCGCCGCGCGATTGCCAGGTCTGGCCGCCGTCGACAGTGCGCAGCAGCGTTCCCTTGCTGCCGGCGGCCCATCCGCGATTTTGATCGAGAAAGAAAACCGAGCGCAGCCAGGCCATCGTCCCGGCTTTCTGGCGCTGCCACGATCCTGTCTGGGCAGTTGCCGGGAACACGAAACTAAAAAGAACAATCGCGATACAAACAATCCGTCTCATTTGCGATTATCAGAGGCCCGGCAAACCGAAGATCCGCGCAAAGCTGAGCACGTTCGCGAAACCCATGATCGTCTGGAACTTCTTGAGCTTGTTGCCCGGAACGAGCACCTGGTCGCCCGGCGCGAGATAAACGTTGTCGAGTTCTTTGCCTTTGTAAATCGCCGAGACGTTGACGACGATCTCGCCCATCTGGCCGTCAGCCTTGCGGCGCAACACGCGCACCTTGCTCTTGTCGCCGGTATTCAACACGCCACCGGCTTCGGCGATCGCTTCCGTCACCGTCATGCGGCGATTCATCAGGCGCACACCCGGGGTCAGCACGTCGCCGAGAATGCTGTAGCGATACGAGGCTGCTTTTTCGAGTGTCACGGTCACCTGCGGATCGATGATGTATTCGTCGTATTGTTTCTCGATAAACCGCGCCACTTCCTCGGGTGTTTTGCCGTTGACGAAAACTCCGCCGGGAACCAGTTGCAACGAGATGCGGCCACTGGGCGGCACGACGATCCCTTTGCGCGTGTACCGGTCCTGATTGAACACTTCGATTGAAATGACGTCTTCCGGACCAAGACGGTAGGTGCTGAAGAAGTTGTTGTAATACGGATTGATTTCCGCTTCCTCTTCAGACATCTGCCCCTGGCGGTTGGCTACCATCGCGTCAGGCACGTCGGCCGGGCGCGTGGTTGTATCGTCGGGCTCGAGCCGGTCGCCGCTGACGGGTTTCTTCTGGCTGCCCGTCGGGGTCTGGCTGCCCGTCGTGGTTCGCGGTCTCTGCTTTTGCGGATCGTTTTGGGCCTGGGCGAGGACTGCTGTCATAGCGACGAGCAATGCCGCAATCGCGAGTGCCGTTAGTTTGTTCTTCGTCATTTCAAACCTCCTCTGAAATCTCAGATCTGAGATCTCAGATCAAAATTCACTGGCCGCCTCGCCCAAACAGGATGATCTTGATCGTCTCAAAAAGGATGATCGCATCGAACACGAGGCTGTAGTTCTTGATGTAGAAAAGGTCGTACTGCAGTTTCTGCCGCGCGTCTTCGATGGACGCGCCGTAGGGATACTTGATCTGCGCCCAGCCGGTGAGTCCCGGCGCGATCAAGTGCCGCTGTTCGTAATAGGGAATCTCCTGGGCCAGTTGGGCCACGAAGTGCGGACGCTCGGGACGAGGGCCGACAAAACTCATCTCGCCGCGCAGAATGTTCCAGAACTGCGGAATCTCGTCGACGCGAATCTTGCGCATGACTCGTCCCACGCGCGTGGTGCGGTCGTCGCCTTTGCTGGCCCAAACCGGACCGTCCTGTTCGGCGTCGACACGCATCGAGCGAAACTTGATCAACGTAAACGGCTTGCCGTTCTTGCCGACGCGTTCCTGTTTGTAGAAGACCGGCCCGCGCGAATCGAGCTTGATGAGAATCGCGGTCACGATCACGATCGGCAACGAAAGCAAAGCGCCAACGAATGCCGCCAGCCGGTGTACGACGGCGCGCGAGAGTGAAGCGAGCTTCGCCTTGCGTCCCGGTCCGGTAAAGATCAACCACGACGGACGAATCATGCTCAACGACACTCGCCCCGTGATGCGTTCGTAGAACGACGCGCCTTCTTCAATCGAGACGTGGCCGGCCAGACTCAGTTGCAAGAGCTTTTCCGTGGGAAACTGCCCGCGGCGTTCACCCATCGCGACGACGATGCGATCGATATGCTCGCGTTTGACGACGTCGCCGAGTTGGTCGGTCAAAGCGATGACGCGCGGATTGATCAAACTCTTGCCGAGCTGTTCCGAATCAGTGCCGACAAAACCGGCGATGCGATAACCCGCGTCCGGCCGGCTCAACACTTCGCGCGCGATCTCGACGGCCGAGTCTCCCGAACCGACAATCAAAACCCGCTCGCCAAAGTCCGGATGGCCCAGGAACCAGTGAATCAACACGCGCCACGTCACCATCAACCCAAGTGCCAGCGGCAGGGCGATCAGCGAAACGCTGCGGCCCAGCATCAAGCCGGGATAGAAATAGAAACAGAGCGCGAGCGCAATCCACGCGAGGCCCAGCGCCTGGACCAGGCGCAGCACCAGCTCGCGGCGATCGTGCATCACGATGAAATCGTAAAGGTCGAAGAGATAGAAGCCGGCGAGGCAGAAGAACGTCGCCACGGCCGCTTTCCAGAACCCGTTTTTATCGACGAGCTCGACCCACATGTCATCGGCGCCGACACGCAGGTAAACTGCGCCGATGATCGAGCCGTAGAGCAACGCCGCTTCGGCAATGATCAAGAGTAACGTTCGTCCATTTAGACGCAGGACTCTCAATTCAGTACCGCTACCTCCTCTTCGCGGCTTTCCTCAGGCCCGGCTTTAGGCTCAGGCATCGCCTTCTGCTTCGCGCCGTTAACCTTTGGCTCGCGGTTGCTGTAACGATACTGGTGGTAATAGGAAGTTGAATCGGGTTGTTCTTCAGAACGATTGAGCACCACTCCCAACACTTTCTCGCGCGGCATCTGTTCGAGCAGTTTGTCGACTGCCGAAAAACGCGTCTTGCCGGCGCGCACCACGAGCAGGGCGCCATCGGCGCGCGACATCAACACGTTCGCGTCAGTAAAGATGCCGAGCGGCGGCGCGTCGATGATGATGTAGTCGAACATGCGGCGCGCTTCACTCAGGACACGCGCGTAACTCGGTCCGGAAAGTAATTCGGCGACGTCGTCACGCGGTTTTCCGCCGGGCAGGAGATGCAATCCAGCCGGATCGAGACGCACGATCGCGTCTTCCAAACGAAGCTGACCGCCGAGCACTTCCGAGAGTCCTTCATTTGCCTCGATGCCGAAATAGTCGGTGGCGCACGGGCGGCGCAGATCGCTGTCGATTACCAGCGCGCGCAAACCTTCCGTCTGGGCCAGTAACCAGCCGAGATTCAGCGCCGTCAACGTCTTGCCTTCTCCGATGCCGGTGCTGGTGACGACCATGGCGCGCATCTGCATGCGTTCGCCGGCCTGAAGAATTCGCGTGCGCAACGAACGAAACTGTTCGCAATAAGCCGACCGTGGCTGGCTGATCGCGATCAGATGTGGTTCGACGCGCGCCGGAGAAATGTCAAAACTGACAAATCCTCCGGCGCGCGTCGCACCGGCAGCGTCCAAAGTTGCCCCAGCATCACGCGAAGCAATTCCGCCGGGGAGTGCCGACCCGCCGGGTACATCCGCAGTGTGCGCAGAGGACGCTGAGCTTCGCGCCGTCTCACCAGAGACAGTCATGATCGTGGAGCCGGCAAAGAGCTGCTCTTCGATCTCCCGGGCGGAAGGCAGGGGCTTGGAAATGCGCGTGCCTTCGTTGCGGCGCTCTGTATCGCTTGCTTTTGGTTTTGACGCTTTGCCGTTGTTAGCCGGTGAAGCGCTCGATCTTCTTATCGCATCAAATACTCTTCCCATTAATTCACCTCTCAACCCCAGAAATCTCAAATTTCAGATCTTCGATCTCAAATTCGAATTTCGAATCTTCATCAGGTTGATTCAATAGGAACTGGCTTAACCTTTTCCTTATCGTTTTCACTCGCCGCGTTTCCCGCGGCCCATAACTCCGCCCGGCCGTTGGGCGTGAAGATGTTTGCCGGAGTTTCGCGTTCGGCAGCAGGCTGCACGGCAGAACTCGCGCGCGGCAGCATGTCGAATGTTTCCGCCACTTCTTCGATAATTGCGCGGCTGATTACCGTCTCGCCGGCTGCAAAACCCGCGAGCAACGCGTTATCGCAAAGATTGTTGATGTTGCGTGGAATGCCTTCGGAGCAACGGAAGATGAAATCGACCGCGGCTGGAGAGAAGATGTCGGTGCGTTCCGCGCCTGCGACCAGCAGTCGCGAGATGATGTAACGATCTGTTTCTTCGACGTTCGGCAACGCCTTGATGACGCAGCGCAGCGCGATGCGTTGTTTGAGTTGGCGCAGGTCCGGATTGTTGAGCACGTCGCGCAGTTCGGGTTGGCCCGTCAGGATGATCTGCAACTGTTTCGCGGTGTTCGATTCGAAGTTCGACAGCAGACGAATCTCTTCGAGCACGTGCGGCGAGAGACCCTGCGCTTCGTCGACGATCAACACCGTCCGCAACCCGCGCGAGTGACGCGATTCGAGCGCGCGGCCCAACTCCAGCAACAACTCCGATTTTGTTTCCCACTTCTGCACGTCGAGCAACGAAGCGACGTGCTGGTAAAACTCCGGCACCGACAATCGTGGATTGAAGATGTAAGCGACCAGGACCGTGCGGTCGAGACGTTGCATCATCCAACGCAGGATGGTGGTCTTGCCGGTTCCCACTTCGCCGGTAACGACGACCAATCCTTTTCCACTCTCGATGCCGTAGTGGAGATTGGCCATCACTTCCGTGTGCGAAGGGGTGAAGTAGATAAAGCGCGGATCGGGAGTTAGCGCGAAGGGCAACTCTTTTAATCCGTAAAATTCTGCGTACACTCTTTAACCTCCAGTGCGCTCCGAAAACGCGCGCGCCCCTTGAAACTTGTCGCCTTAGCCGCGACCTGACTGACTCAAAAACTCGAAAACGTGAGTCAGTTGCAACGCCAGCGCCAACAGCGGAATACTCACCACCATGGCCACAACACCCGCCGCCAAAAGCAACCTGCGCCGCCGTGGCCGCGCCTTCGCCTCTTGCGGGGTCAACAGTTCAGGCACCGAAATCAGCACCGGCAAACCGGTGTAGTGACGTGCGTCTTCGCTGCTTTGGATCGTAAGCAAGCGCGGAATCTCGAAGATGCCCGCGAGCAAAAGCCCGAGACCGAATCCGGCGACAACGCCCATTCCGACGAGCAGGAGCCGTTTGGGAGCAACCGGCCTCGCAGGCAGGTTGGCCGCGTCGACCACTTCGATACCCTGCGCCTGTTGTTCCTGCGCCGCCTGAAAATTCAAAGCGATCTTCTGTTGCTCGACGAGGAGCTTGTCGTAAGCAGACTTCTTGGTTTCGTACTCGCGATCGAGCGCGCTCAGCGCGACTTCCGCTCCGGGAACGCTGTTGATGCGATCCGAGATCGTTCCGATTTGCTTTTCGATATCGCCGAGCACTCGCTGCTGGCGCGTGATCTCGCTATCGATATTCTTGACCTCGAGCTTCATCGCGTTGAGTTGGAGATCCGGCCTGTTTTCGAGTTTTTTCCGTTGCTCCTCGATGCGCTGCTTCCAGTCGGCGACCATGTTGTCCATGTCTTTGTTGACAGAGTCGATTTGCGCCTGTTTCGCGAGCACGTCCGGATGTTTGTCACGGTACTCGGTGCGCATCCGTTGCAGCTCGCCCTGGAGATCGGCTTTTCTTTTTACCAGTTCGGCCCAGGCGGGAGTGGTCTTGGGATCGGTCATGTTCGCCACCGTGTCTCCCAGCATGTCCTCGGCGCGTTTCTGCATGAGCGTGAGCTGTGACGATACAGATGACCGTCGATCCTGAAGCCTGCCGATTTCAGTGATCAGGGCCGTCTGTTGTTCGCGCAAACCGGTTAATTGACCAAGCAGAGATGGACCAGACGAGGGCAGACTGCCGAGGTTTGCTTTCATGAACTCGAGACGCTTGCCGTCGATCGCGTCGAGCTCGTCTTTATTTTGCCTGACCTGGTTGTCGATGAAGCCGAGGGCCGCCTTGGCGCTGTTCACCTGCTCCTGCGTCTGCACGCTGATGTACTTGCTGGCGAGTTCCGACGTGACTGCCTGGGTGATGCGCGGATCGCGGTAACGAAAGCTGATATCGAAACCGTTTGTGATGTCGTTGCGAGTGGTGTTGATGTCGACCTTGATGTCGTTGAGGATCCTCTGGGTGATCGATTCCATCGGCTCGCCGCGGAGCCGCTCGGTCTTGTAAAGCTCGTATTTTTCGACGAGGGGTTCCAGCGAGCTGCGGCTGGTGAGCACCTGCGCGATGCTCGACAACTGCCGCGTCATCGCGTCTTCCGTGTCCATGGGAATAACCGACTGCGGCAACGTCGACGGTTTGACGACGATGAGCGTGCTCGACTGGTACACATCGGGCAACCGGTAGACCACGTAGCAAACCGCGCAAGTCACGGCGATGACCGGAAGAATGATCAACCACTTCCGCCGCCGCAGGATCTTCAGGTATTCAGCCGGTGTTCGTTGTCGAAATTCAACGCTCATGTCGCACTCCTCTTCTGCTTATCTCTCCGCGTATCTCTGCGGCCCTCTGTGTTCTCTGCGTTTAGATGGTCGGCGAATCGGCTTACCGCAGAGAACACAGAGGGACGCAGAGACACGCCGAGATCACCTACAATGACGCCAGCGCTTGCTTCGTTGCGTCCGCATAAGCAAAGGGCGGCCTCTGTTCTCCCAAACGCAACGCTGCTTCGAGCGCGCGACGGGAACCTTCCTTGTCGCCCCGATCCTTTAAAGCCATTCCGAGATGGTATTGATAAGTGGCACTGGGAGAGCCCTTCGCTGCGCGCGCGGCTGCTTCGTCGAGCGAGACTGCTTTTTGCAGTTGGACCACCGCCGCATCCTGCAAGTTTTTCTTGTAAAGCACCCAACCAAGCGTGTCGACGAAACCGGCGACGTTTGGATTTCTCTGCACGATGCCCTGGGCCAGACGCAACGCTTCATCCAGGTTGCCCTTGCCCGTCTCGGCGTAGAGCCACGCCAGATTGTTTCCGGCGATGATTGAATTCGGATCCTGCTCGAGCGCCTTGCGATAGTTCTCGGCTGCGGCGTCGTAGTTCTTGCGGGAGTCTTCGAGCATGCCGATCAAGGTGTAGACCGTCGGATTGTCGGGACGAATCGACAGGATCTTCTGGTACTCGGCAATCGCGCGATCTTCCTGCTTCAGGTTTGTGAACATCGCGCCGAGCGCGGAGTAGGCGGCGATATAACCGGAATCGATCTCGAGTGCCCGGCGAAACTCAGCTTCGGCGCCCTGCACGTTTGCCTGCAAGCCGTAAACCTGGCCCTTGAAATAATGAAGGGCGGCATTGTTTGGATACGAACCGAGCAGTTGATCGATCCGGGCGTGTGCTTTGTCGATCTGGTTGCTCTTCGCGTAGAGGGTAATCAGACCGTTCAACGCCGCGAAGTTGGTCGCATCGACTTTCAACGCGTTGTCGAAAGACGCGATCGCTTCGTCGGTCTTGTTCTCTTCAAGCGCGACGAGCGCGAGGTTGTTGTAAATGGTCGGATCGTTCGGCCAAATCTTGCGTGCCTCTTCGAAGTCCTGGCGCGCCGCGGGAAGGTTCTTCAACTGCAACTGCGCGGTGCCCCGTGCGATATAAGCCTTTTCCGCAATCTCGCCGAGCACCTGGGGCGAGTTCTCGCGATCCGGCGCCGTCTTGCTGACGCGGTTGAGCAGCTCAGTGGCGAGACTAATCGCCGACTTCTGAGCGGTGGCATCACCGCCAAACAACGTCAGTTGAAGCTGCATCAACTTCGCGGGCAGGTAATCGGGATAGTTCTTTTCCAACTCTCCGGCGAACGCGCGGGCCTGATCGGCCATTCCCAAAGCGAAGTTTGCCTGGGCCATGTAATACAAACCGTTGCGCGAATTTGGTTCCTGGCGCAGAACGTCCTTGAGATCCTCGATCGCCGCTTTCAAACCGTCGGGCTGTCCGCCCTGTGAGCGCATGCGGGCGCGTAACAGGAGCGCCGCGCGATCGTGTTTGTCTTTCTTGAGAGCTTCGTCGATCTGCGCGGTGGCGCCTTGCGTGTCGCCACGTGACAACAAAATCTCCGCGAGACGGTAACGGCCCTGGAGATAATCAGGCGACTTGGCGAGCACTTCGTTATAGATCCGGACCGCGTCGTCCATGCGGTTGACGGCCGAATAAAAATCGGCGAGCACGACCTGGCTTTCAGGCTTTTCGGCGTCGAGCCCGGCCAGGTTCTTGAACTCAGCTTCCGCTTTGTCGAGCTGCTTGTTTACGAGATAGAAACTGGCGAGCACGAAACGCGCGTTGCGATCGCTTGGTCCAACCTGGACCGCTTTCTGCAACTCGGCTTCTGCTTCCGGCAGGCGATTGCTCTGAACGAGAAACTTTCCGTATTCGCTATGGGCCAACGGTGAACTCTGATCGATCGCGATCGCTTTCTTGAAAATCTCTTCGGCCTTGTCGCGTTCGTTGACGACGATGTAGAAACGCGCGAGGCTCAAGTACGACTCGACCCGCTGCGGATTCAACTCGATCGCCTTGTTCAGTTCGGCAAAGGCTTTCTCTCGATCGTTGCGGGCAAACAGGATGCTGCCCATCAGGATGTGGCCTTCGATGTTGTTGGCGTCTCTTTCGAGCACTTCCTTCGCCAGCTTCTCGGCTTCGTCGACGAGTTCAGGCCGGCCTCTGCTGGCGGCGAGGAAGTAGTTGCCGAGCTTGATGCGCGCTTCGAGATGGTTCTTGTCGTGCTCGAGCGTCTTCTGCAACTCGGTGATCATTTCCGGAAAGCGTTGCAGTCCTTCGTAGGCGCGCGCGAGTCCCCAGTGTGCCTGGGCGGACGTCTCGTCTATTTGCAGCGCGTTGCGAAATTCGAGCGTGGCCTCCTGGTACTTCAGATCTTTCAGGTAGGTTTCGCCGCGTTGCAGGTGTTCGGCTTTGGATTTTTCGGCGTCGGCGCAACCGCTCAGGGAAACGACAGCGGCGAGCAGGAGGAGAAGAAGAAAGCGAGAATAGCGGAAACCATAGCACTCGTTTGTCATGACGTTACTCCCATAGATCGCCGCTGAAACCAACGGCAGATCCTGATTTTCTGACCTCATCTTTGACGGGCAATTGCCAAAGACAAGCCAGTTACTACCTTAATTGCTAAACAGCCAATCCCAATCGCGTTCCGGGGTCAATTGGGAACAAATTCACCTAACGCGGCGGTGGCCCGGTTCGATAAGTCGGTCGCCACTTTAAGCGCCGCATCTTCGGAGTTGTCGATCGGCACGGTGACTCGCACCAGCGCTCCGTCCGAACGGCGCAAACGAACGCTGTCGATCACGGTGTAGACCTTCCCCCAATACTCGCTTGCGATCGCGCGCCCGCGGCCTTCGTACCAATAGATCATCAAGCTCTTGTGATCGCCGTTTTCGATCACGTACTTGTTCGCCGTAAACGTCGATCCGTCGGGCCGCGCGAGGTCCACTTTTCCGGGCTCGCTCAAAGTCCAACCCGAACCAGGCAAGCAGTTCAACGGACTGTGATACGAAGCGCCTTCGCGCTGGCTGGCATAGTAGCCGACGTAGAACGTCGCGATTTGACCATCGGCGCGGCGGTAATCGCGCAGGAGATAATCGCTGGCTCGCAAAACTGCGAGCGTTGCGTCGTCCAAAATCTGGTCCGGCCGCGCGCGTTGCCAGTCGCCTACCTGTAACGGAAATTCCTTCAACTGTTTGCGGTCCACATGTGCTTCGCCGAGATAGGCCCACGTGTTAACCAGCACACCGGCGATCACGATGGCGATAAATAAGACTGCAAAACGCACTAAGGGTTTGCTCATTCTGTTCCCTCTGCCGGAACGACGCTGGTTGTCTGGGTAGCAACGCCGGTTGCGGTGTGATCACGCGTGGTCCTGTCTTCCACTGCTGGCGGTGTTGCCGGTTTGAAACGATCCAAAATCCAGCCCACGCCAAACAAAAGCAGGAAGGCGACAATGTAGATGGCCCAACCTGAAAAGGAGTGGAAAAATCCATCAGCAACCTGCGTTCCGTAGTAGTGCGACAGGATGCCGGTGCCGCTCACGCGCGACGCGTTCGTCAAAATCGCGATGGGAACCGCGGAAAATACGAGGATCGACGAGCGCCAGAAGCCGTAGCTTCGCAAGAAACCGAACTTCCCACCGCCCTTACCTCCTTGGCCCGATCCGTCGTCTGAACTGGGATGCGTAAAGTAAGCGAACACTACCGCGAGCGTGACGAGCGTCATAAGCGAACGGATGCCGCTACACGCCTCAACTACTTCAAGCTTCCTCGTGTCGAACGAATTCAGCGGTTTCAACTCGATCACGTTGCCCTGGCGCAGCACCGGAATGCCGAGGGCGCTCATGGACCAGACGGCGCAGCGCGAGGCAAACAACTGCAACGGGAAAGCGATCTTGTTGAAAAGTATGGCCGGGATTGGTATCGCCAGGATCAACAGGCCCAACGGGACCCAGATGAACTTGAGAAAGCGCAGGCCCCAGAAATAGACTACCGTGCCGGCGATCAGCAGGACCAGCGACATGCGCTGGCTGTACAATTCCGCGCCGGCGACGCCGATCCACAAGGCAAACAGGGCCACGGCGACGGCGATTCCGCCCAGCAACATTGCGGGACGCGCAGGTTCAGCGGCCAGTTTGTCGCGCTGCAACCACAGGATGTAGCCGATTATGATTGGGACCAGGAGGCCGTGGGAGTAATTCTCGTCGGTCCACCAGTTAGAGGAGAGTTTCACCAATACCGCGGCATAGGTGAAAAGGATGGCAGAAATGATGGCTAAGGCACGCCAATATTGCTTGGTGGCCACGACACTCATGCTTGTTTTCCCCGAAATGCTTCTCGCAAGAAGAGGGCAAATTCCGCTCGCAAGATGCCTAGATTTCCAAAACTTTGACCCAGGGGTTAAGTCGACGCAAAGCTTATATCAAAACAACGGCCGGTGACAATGACCCACATCGTCACCAGCCACAAAAGACATAAAAACGTAAAGACAGCGTAGTTCCAGATTCTCCTTTTCACTAAAACACGGATCTATCTAATGAACACGGTTGGCGCGTTGCTGCGCTGGCCGTTGAGGATCAGGGTTAGTTCGACGTTGCCGGCGCCTCGGAGTTGCGAGATCAGCCGCACCGTCACCTGGTCCAGACCGGGCAGAACACCCTGTTCGCCGGCAAACTCAACCGGCAACGTAAACACGCGTCCATCACTCAAACGCGCTTCAACCGAAACGGACTCCGCGTAGTTGATCCGCACCCTGTTGCCAAGATTGACGTCATTGCCAGAATCAAGATTCTCAGCAGACGCGCTGATACCGGTAGCAAAGATGTTCAGCCGCGTTCGCTTGTCAGAACCAAGATTCAACAGCGTCTCGACCTCGAGATTATTCGCCATCTGCGTCTGACTGTTCGCGACTACAGCACCACCATTATCAGCGTCATTCGACGTCATGATCCGCGTTCCAACACGCTCGACGTTGACGATGCCACTGCAAACATATCCATCCTGCGAAGAGACGATCACTTCCGTCGCTCCCAGCGGCATGTCGGCAGGCATGTAGAACTTGATCCCCCACGGCGACGCATAAAGCACCGGCACCGCAACACCGCCAACAGTCACACTCAAGCCGCCAACTTCATACGGCAACGTGCCATCAGCCAACAACGAACCGAAAAGCGTCTGCATCATCATCGGCTGCAAATTCCCCGGCCCGGCAGCGATCGCACCCAAACTCGAAGGCGCAACAGAAGATCGCGCACTCAAGCCGTAACCGGTAACCGCCTCGCCAACCAGAACGTTGGTCCTGGCCCTGACGATCTCTGCCTGCGAAGCAACCGCGGAACTGATGGTCCCAATCCGCATCAGGTCTTCGGCAATCGCAAGGTGCGAAGCGATGCGCAACAAGTTGCTCCTGATATTCGGGCTCGACGCCGCTCTGACCGCCAGTCCCTTGCTGGCTTTCGCGAACAACGCCGCCGCCCGCAGTTGACTGTCGATCAAAGTCGACCGGTTGCTAAACGAACTCGTCTCGCCGAGAAATTCCGTATACGCCTGTTCGATATCAAATACGAGGCCGCCGATGTCTGTCGCCAGCGCCGTGTTCTCGTTAGCAGCAGGCTCAGCAGCGCCTGCATATTCACCGCTCTCACTCTGCTGGACCAGGCTGCTCGCCCGATCCTTCGCGTGACCGACCCTGTTCGGCGAATTGTTGACCGTGATCGGAACCGGAGCTGACGTCGCCCGCAAGCCACCGTTGTCGGTAGCCACCGCGGTGAGTTGATAGTTTCCTTTCGCCGCGTTGGTCCATACAACACTGTACGGCGCGGTCGTGTCTGATCCGATCAACGTACTGCCACGATAAAACTCGACCTTCGTGACGGCGCCGTCCGCATCAGTCGCGTTAGACGCAAGCGTGATGTTGTCGCCGGCGACAAATGTGGAACTGGCCGACTGCACGTTCAAGGAAACCTGCGGCGGGATTGGCGTTGGCGCCGGCGTCGGAGTTGGAGATGGTGTCGGCGTGGGTGTGGGCGTTGGCGTCGGCCTTGGTCCGCCGAAGTACAACCCGCTGATCACGGCGGTCTTCGCGCCAGTCCTCGTGACGACAATCTTGACGCGTCCGCGAACGTCCCAAACCAGGTACTTTCCACCGTTGAACTGCGAGATCGTCCTGGTATCGATCAATGTATTGGTGGCCCAATCGATCACGTCAACGCGTTGCGAACGATTGTTGCCGTCCCAATCGAGATTGTAGATCGCGACACGATGCGTCAGACCATCAGTCAGGTTCAAATCGATCGTGAAGGACGAGCTTGCGTCCCAACGCGCGGCGATACGATCGCTGCCGCTGATTTTCTGCAACGCGCGAACGTCCGTCGTAGAGGCAAACCACGTCGAGGATGACGATCCACTGACGTTAACCTGCGCGAAACCGGGATACTGCATAGAGTCGCCGACAGTGTTGTAACCCTCGGCGCCGTAAACACTCTTCCAGGCGCCCTTGGTCGCGGTATCCACCGCAACGAAGCTCACGCCGGCCACTGGAGTCGGGCTTGGAGTCGGGCTTGGAGAGGGAGACGGGGACGGGGAGGGAGAAGGTGACGGCGATGGCGAGGGACTTGGTGACGGCGAGGGACTTGGTGATGGTGATGGACTTGGCGACGGACTGGGCGACGGACTGGGTGAGGGGCTCGGACTCGGCGATGGCGATGGCGATGGTTCCGATTCACTGTTATTGCGCCAAACGAGATAACGGCCACCCATGCGGTAATTCTGGTTATAGTTCTTCGCCGTACCGTCGGCTTCATTGCGAATGCCGTCAGTCATATCGCCAAACGCGGCTTCAAACAGCTCGTCGCCCATCGTCTTGAAGATTGGGTCGCCGGTTATGTGAAACGCATAACCGTAGGCACTGAAGATCGTCGAAATACCCTGCCGCTCCGACTTCACGATCCAATTCTGATCGGCTTCGATGTAACTGCCGCCGCCGTTCTGATAACGCGTCGGATTGACAGTCGTGCCCCCGTGATAGAAATACCAGAACGAGCGCCAACGCTTGCCGCTGAGACCAACAACAGCCTCGTCCTTGCGGTATGGACCACCCTCGTACAAATGACGGCACGCTTTGACGATCTGATTCTGAATGTTGCTCTTGACTGCCCCGTTAGTGCTCATCCGGTGAACGTCGATCAGCGCATTCAAAAGCAAACCGATCATGAACGGCTGCATGATTCCCTTGAGAGTGCCACCGTCCGAATCGGTAAAATCGACGTCGTCCCAACGCCACGAACCATCCGCCATCTGCAACCGGCCGAAGTAGTTCGTCGAGATCGATTCGACGTCGGCGAGATACTGCGCTCTCAGTCCAGCGCCGTTGATCTCAGTGCCACCGCCTTGCAGCGGGAACGTGTCGGGAAGAACTTTCGCCAGCCACGCCGCATAGTGAAGCGCAAACGCGCCTTCACGCACGCCGTAGTAAAGCTGCGGATTGTTGATGCGGCGTTTCAGCCAGAGATCGAAATGAAAACGCGTGTACTGGTTGACCCAGTCCCACATCTCGGGACGGCCGTCGAGCGCGCGCAGGATCAAACCGCCGATGCCGCCGTGACGCGGTGGCGGAGTCCGGCCGTTCTCGAAATCGCGCTGCAACCCCTGCTTGATCCAATCGGGATGACGCCACCATGAGTCGGCGCACTTCCGCGCGTAAGAGAGAAAATCCGGATCGCCGGTACGTTCGTAAACGACGTATTCAGTTAATGGCAGGTCGTAATACTGGAGCAGGACAAAGCTGTTGAGCGCGTCCGGATCCGTTGGCGGGGTCTCGGGACAGGATTGTCCGTGGGTGCGCGCCTTCTGAGTTTCGACGGTATCGAACCACGACGTCGTCATCGGCGCTTGCGGCCCGAGGATGAACTCCTTCGCGTCCGCTGCCGAAGCAGAAAGAAGCTTCGGCGATCTCGGCATGTTCGGGAAAACGCGCGAGTTCGTAAACGCGAACGTAACGTTCGGCAGGATTGAAAAGAGTACTACTAGTAGAACTGCTCGTTTGAAATATTGAGATCTAAAGAGACTGATAGACCCTGATCGCTTCGGCCCTAGGATCATCTGAAACTCCACTTCGGTAACCGGACGATCTCTCGTGCTTTCGAGAGACTCCTGGTTTTGCGAGCCCGCATCACTGCGGGGGTGCCATTTGTCGTGTGGCTTGCTGCGGTCGTCAGATCAAAAGCACGGGGGCGTCTGTGAACTGACGGTTTAAGACGCAGACAGGCAGGAACGTTTTAGTTTTGAGAGATTGAAGCGAACGGGAAGCCGACTCAGACACGATAAAGACACGTAGAGTCGGTTCAGCCAAACTCAGAGGGTGAAAAACAGAAGACTAGGGGGAAGCTGGCTGCCAGATCGCCTTCGGTAACCAGACTATCTTTCCGGGCCAAGGTCAAATGGACTTGGGGGAAAGACTCTTGGTTTTGCGTCCCTACCTCGCGGCAGGTTTGCCTTTATCGGTTTCGATCGTATCTGGAAAGAACTGGCCCGGAGATTAACGGGCAACGTCATTAAACATCGTTGGCTATTGTGTGTCAACAGTCATTTTGAGCGGCGTTTTAATTTGGCTCTGTGTTCTCTGCGTATCTCGGTGAACTCTGTGTTTAAAATATTTGGCAGTCAGGTTTTCACGCAGAGTTCACCGAGATACGCAGAGAACGCTGAGTTGAAATCTATTTTTGAAGCTTCGGGAGAAGGTCGAAATCACAGCCTACCGGGGCTTTTTGGCTGCCCGTTTGTTTGTACTTGCTACGCGGACCCAAGCGGTAATCACCAGTCTCAGCCGCCGCAAACCCAACTTCCGCCAAAGATGAGGGATACGAGTTGTTTCCCGGGTATTGCGACGCATTTGCGCCGGCGATGACGTTGTTTACAAACTGCGCGCCCGGGGTGAAAGCCTCCAAAGCGACGGTCCCTTCGCCACTCGCATCTCCCTTAACGCCGTAACCCTTATCGTCCCGAACGGTAACGTTGTTCTTGTAAACAAAGCCGGGCGACTGGTCGCCGTGCAGCGTCATGATGTTTCCCGACTGGAGGTGCGTGTTGTTTGAGATCGT
The DNA here is from genome assembly GCA_035276045.1 of Pyrinomonadaceae bacterium. Taxonomy (GTDB): domain Bacteria; phylum Acidobacteriota; class Blastocatellia; order Pyrinomonadales; family Pyrinomonadaceae; genus PSRF01. The sequence continues at coordinate 22,973 of DATELZ010000176.1, forward strand.
GGCATTGGGATACCCGGACATCGTCAGGAACGTGCCGCTGATGCCGATGAAGAAGTTGTTGGAAATCACTATGTTTTTCGCCCGCTGCGACGGTTTCAGGTTGTCTTTGCCGAGCAGGTTGAGGGCTGAGGGGCTGTTCTTGACTATGTTGTTTGTGAATGTGATGTCTTCGATCGTCGCCCAGGGCGCGGTGCCCTCGTCGTTACGAACGGTGAACAGGATGCCGGAGCCGGCCTGGGCGTCGACCCAGTTGTTTTCGAAGATATTCCGGTCGATCGTCACGCGGCGGGCGTTTTTCAGTTCGAAAAGGTTCTTCACGGACCAATGTTGTCCGGCATAACTGGGGTCGCCGACTTTCCAGCTCATAGGCTTGAAGAAGTAGTTGTCGCGGATCTCGATGTCCGAGGGGACGAGGTTCGGAATGCTCGGATCAGCGCCGCCAAACATCACGTTTTCGCCTGCGCCTTCGAGATAGTTGTTGATGATCTTGTACGGGCCGGGGCCGTTCCAGCCGCAGATTGCCTGGGTGTCGTAGCCTTTGCCGTGAACGTCGGAGATGTAGGAGTTGGTGATGCTGGTTTCGGCGCTGTTGAGCGAGATGCCGCGTTGTACTTCCTGGGTGTCGAAACCGTGAATGAAGCTGCGGTCGATGACGAAGTGATGTGGGACGGCGTCGAGTCGCTTCTGTGGCGCGCCGTCGCCGAGTCGCACGAGGTCGTTGATTTTTACCTGGGCGTTGGTGGTAGAGATTTCGACGCCGATGAATTTGTAGTGGTGCGCGCCGGGTTCGGTTTTGATGATTGGCGAGCCGTTTTCCGCGGATTGCAGCTTCGCGAAGAGGGCTGATTGCGATTTGGAGACGCGAACGCCTTCGGGGAGTTCTGCAAGTTTCGAGGTTTGAATCGTGATGAACTCGTTGCCTTGTTTCACCGGAAGCGTGAACGGGCCTTTGTAGACAGCGCCGGCTTCGAGGACGATCGTGTCGCCGGGCTTGGCTTGATCGAGTGCACGCTGAAGATTTTCACCAGCGGCTAGCTGGATAACCGGTCCGCTTGCTCCGGCCATCGGCGTCCCGACCCGGCGAGCACGCTGCATAAAAGCCACGCCTGCGCCAACCACCAACACAGCCAGCACCACGACCAAAAATACCGTTGATTTGCGCATCATCTTATTCAAAACGTCTCATTCAAACCGTCTCTTTCAAACCGTCGCCACGGCTTCGCCGACTGAGGTGAAGCGAGGCTCTGCCTCGCTATGACGGAGCCAGGATTCGAGGACGAAGATGTACCAGAGTTGATTGGGGGCCCAGCCTTCTGCTGTTGCTACGTTTAGACGTTCGAGGACCGCGCGGGAGTTTATCCAACCTGCGCGATCGAGCAGCGAGTTTTGCAGCGATTCGGTGAGCGCATCTCGCCAGCGGCCGACGAGCCAGCGTTGGACCGGAATCGTGAATCCGCGTTTGCGGCCACGCGCCAGTCGATCCCCGATCTTTTGCCGGGCCAGCTCGCGCAGGATCGATTTCAAACGGCCGCCGTGGAGACGAGTTTCAAAAGAGAGACTCGCGGCAAACTCCCAAAGATCCTGATCGAGAAACGGCGACCGGGCTTCGAGCGAGTGAAACATCGTCGCGCCGTCGACCTTCGTCATGTACTCGCCGACAAACCTGTTAGCGCGATCGTATTCGAGAAACTCGGCCAGGACATTACGTCCCGACTCGCTGGACCACGCGATCTTTCTGCGCGAGACACAAGCGCCAGCCAACCGCTCGCCGAGCATTCCGTGCCGCTCGTACGACGGCAATCCGTCGTGCGCGCAAGCGACTGCGCCGAGTCCGCCGGTCGAGTAATTCAGAAACGAACTGAGCCGCTTCAACGAACCGATTTGCAGGACTTTGTCTCGCTGCCCGAGCCAGCCGTTCGCGACAAATCCGGGTAACGAGCGGGCCAGCTTCTGCGCCAGCCATAAGTGACGATGTTCGGGATAACCAAGAAACACGTCGTCGCCGCCATCGCCGGTCAACAACACGGTCGCCGAACCACGCACGGCTTTCGAAACGCGCAACATGCCAAGCGCGGAAGAACAAGCGAAAGGCTCGCCGTACGCGGAAACCATCTCGTCGATATTCGATCCGGTATCGCCGGCAAGTTCGAGCACCTGGTGACGAACGCCGAGGCTCTTTGCTGTCTCAGTCGCGTCCGCGGTTTCATCCGCGGGATCGCCGGGAGTGCCAACCGTGAAAGCCGTAACGTCGCCGCCGAGTTGGGCAATGGCCCAGCAAACGAGACTCGAATCGATCCCGCCGCTCAGCAGCGAGCCCACCGGCACGTCCGCGAAGAGACGTTTCTCAACTGCGCGCAAAAAGAGCCGTTCAGTTTCTTCGACTGCTTCGGCAAACGAAGGTTGGTCGCGTGACGGAACAGGCGGACGCCAGTATTCGCGTTTTTGAATTCGCCCGTCGCACCATTCGACGACCGTCGCCGCCGCGACCTTGTGCGCGTCGCGATAGATCGCGCGGTCGTCAGTCACATAACCAAACTCGAGATATTCAGCCATCGCCTGGTCGTCGATCTCGTTGACGAAACCACCGGCGCGCAGGGCACGCGCAGTCGAAGCGAAGGCGATGTGTCCGTTTTGAGATGTGTAAAGCAGTGGTTTGACTCCGAGACGATCGCGCACAAGAAAGAGGGTGCGTTTGCGATCGTCCCACAGCGCGAAGGCAAACATGCCGCGGATCTTTTCGAGCAGACGATCGAGTCCCCAGGCGTCGTAGCCGTGGATCAGGACCTCGGTGTCGGTATGACTTCGGAACTTGTAATTTTGGGCTTCGAGCTCGACGCGCAGCTCGCGGAAGTTATAGATCGCGCCGTTGAAGACGATGCCGATCGACGAGTCGGGCGACAACATCGGCTGCCGTCCGGCATCGCTCAGATCGAAGATCGAAAGACGTCGATGGCCCAGTGCGGCGGCATTCCAAACTTCGAGCCCTTCACCGTCGGGGCCACGGCGGGCCAGAGTCGACATCATCCGGCGAACGCGATACTGGGCCTCCTCGCGATCGCCTAATCCTGCTAAACCTGCGATGCCGCACATGAAATTACGTACTGACGGCTGACTCTGCGCTCTCTGCGCTCTCTGCGTTGCAACCTACTTCACGACATATTTACCGCAGAGAACACAGAGACTACGTAAAGAGATCTTCTCAAACTGCCTGAAGCTCGCGCCCCAACATCTTTTCCATAAACTCAGAATACTGCTGCCGATCGAGCGGCAGACTCACCGACGTTCCCTGGGCAGAACTCAAGAGCATCGCATTCGCGAGCTCGACGGCGTTTCGTCCTTCATGTCCCGGACACGTCAAATTTCCTGTGCCATGCACGGCCGCCACGAAGTCGTCATAAAACGCGCTGAGCACATCGCCGCTCGACGGCAGGTCGATCGTGCGCGTCTCGCTTTCGAGATTGCCCATCAGTTGCGTGTCGGTCGCGGTGCGTTCGCGAATCGAATCGCGCAGCTTTGTGATCTGCACCTTCCCGTTTTCGATCGTCACGCGGCCACGGTCGCAACACAAAACCGTGCGCGCGATCGCAGGCGCTTCGATCGTGCTGATGTGAATGTAACCATGCGCGCCGTTCGCATGATTAAGGATCGCGCTCGCCGTGTCTTCGACCTCGATCTCGTGCAGCGTCGTATCGCAACGCGCCGTGACTGTCTCAGGCATGCCGCACAACCACGCATAGCGATCGAGAATGTGCGGCGCCTGGTTCAAAAGCACGCCTCCACCCTCGCCGCGCCACGTCCCACGCCACGGGCTCGAACGATAGTAACTCTCGGATCGCCACGCCGATTCGATCATCGAACAGCGATACAACGAACCGAGTTCGCCACTGTCAAGCAACTGTTTGACGAAAAGAAACGCCGGCTCGAAACGCTTCTGATGCACGACGACAAACATGCCGCGGCTCTGCGCCGCAGCTTCGAGAACCTTGTCGGACTGCTCGACCGTCACAGAGAGCGGCTTCTCGCAAAGCACGTGCATACCGGCCTTGAGCGCGCTGACCGCAAGGTCTGCGTGCTGCCAGTGTGGCGTCGCGATGACAACTGCATCGACGTCGCCACTGCGGACCATTTCGTCGGCGCTATCAAACCATTTGCAACCAAGATCAGCAGCGACTTTGCGTCCGCTCGGCTGGGCGTCAGTTGCCCCAGTCAGTTTCAACAACGGATTGGATTTGATGGCCCGCGCATGCTCCTGGCCCATAATCCCAAGCCCGATTACGCCAAATCTGATCGGCTGTGTGGTTGCTGCTTGACTCACAACGGCGACCGGCGCGGGAGCAGCAGGCGCTTCCACCAGTCGCTTGACGCCCTTCGCGTTATACCTCGTCTGAACTTTCCTGAACGCCGCCGCGACTTCCTGTATGTCCGAATCGTCGCCGAGGAAAATATCGTGCGCGAGAAACAGCATGTTCTTAGTCGCCGCATCCGCAACGGGCGTGGGCAACACGCGCAAGTACTTCGGATGTTTCTCCGCGATGAGCTGCAACGCAGGCTGTTGGGCCATCGTCGCCGTGTAACCGCGATTGAGCGGCAGACCTTCTGCATGGACGGTGTTGATGAAGTCTTCGATGCTCAACCCGCCGCACTCTTCGCTGTCGTAGCGCAACACGAACATGTGCACGCCGTGACGCTTCACGCCTCTGCCAATACCCAGCGGCTTGACGCACGAAACGTCGCCGATATAGTCACGCAACCGCGCGAAATTATCCGCGCGCCTTTGCTGCTCAGCTTCGAGTTTCTGCAAACGGTGCAGGAGGATCGCCGCAATGTACTCGTTGGGACGGATGTTGAACCCAAGCGAATGATGGCCCCAACGCTGTCCGCCGCGTCGCGCACGGCCCACGTTGTGAAACGAGTATGCGCGTTCGAAGATCTGCGAATCGTTGGTAGTAAACGCGCCGCCCTCGCCGCTCGACAGGTTCTTTGACGATTGAAAACTGAATCCCGCCGCATCGCCGATCGCGCCCACGCGGCCGAGTTCGTGAATCGCTCCGTGCGCCTGCGCAGCATCTTCGAGCAGCACGAGCGAATGACGTTTTGCGATGTCGCGCAACGCAGTCATGTCCGCCGGTTGGCCAAACAGATGCACGGCCATGATCGCGCGCGTCTTACCCGGAATGATCGCTTCTTCAACGCGCTGCGGATCGAGCAAATAAGTCTCGGGATCGACGTCGACAAGCGCAACGCCAAACTGCCGGTCAAGAACCGTGGTAGCACTCGCGATAAACGACAAATTCGGAACGATGATCTCGCCGCCGTACTCCATCCCATCGTGATCGATCGCCGCAGCAATCGCGACGCGCAGCGCGTCAGTGCCGTGCGGCAACAGCAGCGAATAACTCGCGCCACAGTAACGCGCCCACTCGTCGGCAAAACGGTTCGCCATCGGTTGCGGCAAACCTTCAACGCCCGTCAAAAAGATCTGCAAAAACTTCGGCGCGATCTTCGTGGTCCAATCCAACATCGACGACGACGGATAAACCGGCCACGGCCGCAAACGCGTGTCGCGCACGGGCAAGCCGCCCTCTTTCGCGAGCGTGCCGGTGAGCCGGCCGGGGCGGCCGGGCAGTTTCGGCAACGTTCGAATCGCGCTTTTCGCGGCCAGCTTCGCCGACTTCCGCACTATCTTTTTGATACTTGGCATAGTTTTCTAATTCGACTTCATGCGACTGGCGACTTCGGGCCGGGCCTTCTCGTCAACCAGAAAAAGCGGATCGCGCCGCAACGTCTCGACCATAGTCTCATGCAAAGCGCGCGCGTTGGGAATGAACAACAACTCGCCGAGACCCAGTTTACGCCGGACCAGCAATCCCTTTTCGGCCAGCCAGTCGGCAGTCGCAGTAAAACGACGCGGGACGCCCATGTCCTGCCGCCACATTTGCAGCGATCGGACTTCGTCGTCCGGGCCTTTGGTGCGCAGCGTGAACTGTTGCGGCATGTACAGGTACGAAACGTCAGCAGAATCTTCAGCGGTGTGAAACAGCGTGTACGAATCCATCGTCGCGCCAAACATCAACACGCTCGAATTGCCTTCCGCGATCTTCAGATACGGCGTGCCTTTGCCACACGGCGTCTCACGCAATTCGTGGTCGCGGCAAAACTCTTCCGCGCCCGGGCCGCTGCACGCGAGCGAGTGACTCGGATGTTGACTCCGCACGACGTCCGGCTGACGCCAGAAGTGATTCGTGATCGTTCCCACGACGCTGGGAGTCGATCTGTAATCGAAAACGGGCGCAACGCCAGTTGCGTCCGGATAGCTCCACGTATGTGTCGGCAACGCGAGCGACGCGCGATCGGTGATCCACGATCGCAACGCGCCGATCACGGCTGCCGGTCCGCCTTCGATCGATCCACACGCGGAAAGCGAACTGTGAACGAAGAGCAGGTCCGTTTTAAAAGCGCCGTAGCTTTGGAGCGCTTCGCGAATCTTTGTTTCGTCGAGACGGACGAGCTTGCGCCGGGCTCGCTTGAACCGGCGCATTACTCCCTCGGTTATTCTGCTGGCTGTCATTGTCATATTCGCTTTGTTTCTTCTCTGTGTCCCCCTGCGTCCCTGCGTTTAATCTACGTGCAAAGCGAGTTCACCGCTGAGACGCAGAGAGGCCGCGGAGAACGCGGGGCCAACCTTCGTCAACTTCGAAAGCTGGTTCATCATCACGTCGGGCCACGCCAGACTGCCGAGCCACTTCTGCTGCGGCGGCATGTAACCCAATTTATCGACGCGGTTGCTGATCTCCTCCGGCACAACACCGCGGAACGCTTCCCGCAATATCCACTTAGTCCATCCATCCTGCACGAGCAACCGCTCCGGAAGTTTAAAGACAAATTCCACGAGATTATGATCGAGAAAAGGAAGCCTGACTTCCCTGCTATGGGCCATGCTATTGCGATCGGCGTATCTCAACAACTCAACCAATCCTTCTCGCGTCGTGTTCCACCAGAGCAACTTCCGCAGGCTCGAAACTTTCGCAAACTCACGCGGATAAACCGGCTGGGCCGGCTCGATCTGCGTCTTCTGCATGCCCTTCTTGAGCAAGCGCTTCACCGGCTCGGGCGTTTTCTGCGTCAACACACGCCGAAAGTTGCCGGGAACGACGCCGTGCATCGCCAAACAGTCGCGGCGCCACTTGAGATAACCGCGAAAGTCGAACGAATTGAGCAAGTCGTCAGTCATCTCGTTGAAATAAGAGTGGTAACCGGCCAGCATCTCATCCGCGCCCTGGCCGTCCAACAAAACTGTCACACCGTTTTGCTTCGCGAGGCGCATCACGTTCCACTGCGCGTACACACTCGCCGACGTAAAAGGCTCTTCCTGGTGCCAGAAGAGATCGCTCAACTCTTCGAAAAACCGTTCCGCGGTGGGCCAGATGTCGTGCCGTTCAACTCGATTGGCGTTGGTGACGAGATCCATCCACTTGCCTTCATCTCGTGATGGATCGTCGAAGCGAGCGGAGAACGTTTTCTGGACCGCAGTTTCCGGCAGAAGCCGGTTGATGACGCCTACGACGGTGCTGGAATCGAGTCCGCCCGAGAGACTGGACCCGACCGGAACATCCGCGCGCAGCCTGAGCTTCACCGAGTTGGTGAAATGCTCGCGAAATTCCTCGGCGTAACGTTCATCAGTCCAACCTTCGATTCTGACGCGGGGATCGATGTCCCAGTAGCGGCGTTTTTGCAGACGGCCATCGGGGTTGAGCGTCAGGCAATGTGCCTGCGGCAGACGCTGAATTCCTTCGTAGATCGTCTGTTCGCCGATCTCGACCTGACCGTGTTGGGTGAAAAGAGCAAGTGTTTCCTCGTGAATCCGGCGCCCGGCTAGTCCGGCAGCCCAGAGCGCCTTCATCTCGGAAGCGAAGGCAAACAGCCTTTGAGGAATATAGACGTAATGAAAGGGTTTTTCGCCAAACCGGTCGCGGGCGACGAAGATCTTTTTGGCCGTCGAGTCCCAGATGGCGAGGGCAAACATGCCGTTGAAGTGCTCGACACAAGACTCACCCCATTGCCGGTAGGCTGCAAGGATCACTTCGGTGTCGCTAGTGGTTTTGAAGTCGTGCCCGTGCGCGGTGAGTTCCGACTGTAGCTCGCGATAGTTATAAATCTCGCCGTTGAAAACTATCCAAAACTTGCCGTCACGACTCGACATCGGCTGGTGTCCGGCCGGCGATAGATCGAGGATGGCGAGACGTCGAAAGCCAAAGGCGAGATCGAAACGTTCAGACTTGAATTGGTCGAGATCGAGGAGTGAAAGGCGGTAATCGGTGTCTGGTCCACCACAGGGCCGCTCGCTTCCGGCGCGTGTGTCTACCAGCAGATAACCTTCGTCGTCGGGACCACGATGACGGATGGCGTTCGTCGCCAGTTGCAACTTCGCAACATCGATCGGCTCACGATCCAGGTTCCAAATTCCGACAATTCCGCACATGAGTTAATTCTTCTTACCTCTGCGTTCTCTGCGGTTCTCTGCGTTAACTAAGACCGTCCGCCTATTTCAACGCAGAGGACACAGAGAACCGCAGAGAACGCTGAGTCTTACCAGAAACGCTCGTACACCGCAGTCGCATTGCGTACAAACGCTTCCGGACTAAACCGATCCACGACCGACGCCCGCACCGTCTGCGGATTGAAAGAATGCCGATCGTTTATGAAATCCGCCATCGCGTCGGCCAACGCCTGCGGGTTCGCGACGTCCACCAGGACGCCGTTCTCATCATTCACAAAGAACTCGGGACCACCACAACGCGTCGAAATCACCGGCTTCCCGCAAGCCATCGCTTCTCCGACGACCACGCCGAAGGTTTCATGCAGACTAGATAAGACGAATACATCGCATTTCTGCATTCTTTCCCTGACTTGCTCGCGATTCAATCCGCCAAGGAAACGCACATACCGTTCGACTCCCAAAGTTTGCACCAACTGTTCGAGTTTTTCGCGATCCGGGCCGTCGCCGCCGATCACCAATTCGAACGAATTCATTCCCTTTTCGGTCAGCAGATGAATCGCTTTGACCAGGTGCTCCAGTCCCTTCTGTTCCGCCAACCGGGCGGCGATAAAGAAACTCTTCCCCGTTCCGTTCGACTTGTCAACACTATCAGCGGGCACAAAAAAGTCCGTGCGCAGGGATTCTCCAATCACTTCTATCGATAATCCGGGCTGAAAATCGAGCAGTTGTTTCGCCAAAGCCGGGCTGATCGCGATCACCTGGTTCACGCCCGTCAAGGTCTCACGCACCAGGCGACGGCTCAAGTCGGTTCCAAGGTGCATCGAAAACGGACTCGAATGCTCCGTCATTACAACCGGTATGCCGTGCTTCCGCCCCACTCCCAACGCGGACCAGGCGCCCGGCAAAACCACGTGCGCGTGAATGATGTCTGGCGTACCCCATTCATTGACGATCTTCTCGAAGCCGTTTTGCGCCGCGCGGGCAAACGTGTTGTAGTCGATCGATTCAGGACCGTGTGGAATCAGCGGTCGCGCGTACTCGTGATAAACCGTCAGTCCTGACTGCTCTTTCTTCACCGACTTGTCAGGCGCATCCGATTTCAGGACGTTGCGCCACGCCGCCATCTTCGGCAGCAACACGGCGACCTCGTGTTCCTTCGACAACGCAACAGCCTGCTCTTCGATGAAAATGCCGCTGATCGGATCGTCTGGATTGGGATACCACGAAGGGACGAATAGGATTCTCTTCTTCATACGGTACTTTCGGAAGATACGCGAAGACGCGCGACTGACAGAAGCATTCTCACGTCTTCTGAAGTGGGGAGCAATATTTCCCGCAACGGCGCGCCAGTCTCTCGCATAAAGAAAACTATCAACAGGAGAGCGCTCAGGGAGTAGGAAACTGTGCTCGCAATCGCCGCTCCGACGATATTGAGCCTGGGAATCAACAGAAGATCCAACGAGATGGTGACGATCAGAGACACGCCCGAAACCAGCAAGTTCAGCCGCGGCTTGCCGATGCCGGCGATGTACGCCGCGAGCACGTTGGCGATGCTGAACAACACGATTCCCGGTAACAACCAAAGCAACGCCATCACACTCGGCCGAAACGCTTCGCCATACGCCAGCGGTATCGCCTGAGTCGCTAACACACCCAATGCTAGGCCGCAGATCGCCGTGGCCCAGACCGAAAGTCGAGTCACCCGTGCGGTATGTCGAATACTTACGCCGTCGTCAGTCGAGGCCGCGATCTTCGGCAACAACACAGTCGCGACCGAGTTAGACATCAGCCACAACAGTTGGCCCAACGACACAGCGAGCGTGTAACGCCCGACCGATGCCGTCCCGGCGAAGAAGCCGACGACAAACACGTCGAGCTTGTAATTCAGAAACTGCGCGAGGTTCGCGGCGTAACAGGGAACCGCGAAGTTCAGCGCTCCTTTTAGACCGCTGAGATCGCGCGACAATTGGAACTTGAAACCAAGCGAGGCGAATTGCAGAAGATTGATCAGCGCGCTTGCCGAGAGCGTCACGAGAAAAAGCACGCCCACCGACAACCGGCTTCCGGACCAGTAAAGCGCAGCACTGAGAATGAAGATACTGACAAACTGCGCGACGCGGCCCACAAATTCGGCGTTGTTGACGACCGCGATCTGTTGCTGCCCGGCGAGAATTCCGGACCAGAACTTAGTGACGAGGTCCACCCAAACGTACATGACGACGCCCGCCACGATCCATACACCCCACGCCGGCAGAAACATCTGGAAGTAAGGCGTGAACCGCAACAAACTCAGGATGATTAACGCCACCAGCGCCTGTAGCAGCGACACGACAACCAACTGTGAAGCCAGCACATTCGCCGCAACCTTGCCTTGCGCGACAACAAACGTCACGCCTTGTGGCAGTGACACGGCGAGCACCATCCCCAGCAAGGCAGAAGTCGCGACGATGAGGTCGAGTGTTCCCTTGCCCGCTGGACCAACACTGCGCGCGATCAGGATGCTGGTGGCGATCCCCAACGGAAGCAGAAAGATATTCACGCCAAACGCGTGCAGCGTCTTGGGCAACCCAAACGTCCAGTTGGCGCGATTTCTTAGCGTGGCTGACATTTAATTCTCGTCG
>DATELZ010000177.1:0-27886 GCA_035276045.1 Pyrinomonadaceae bacterium
TCCTTTTGCGCGTTCGTCGCCATCGCGCAGCGTTCCGTGGGCACTTCACATTTCAATTCGACGCCGCCAATCCGCACGCTGGTCCATTGAAACTCAACCATCCCGTCGACACCCGCATCAGTCTCGACAAAAAAGTTTGGCCGAAAACGTCTGACATCCCACAACGCCGCCGGATTCAGCCGGCGCATCGTCTCGAGCGACGCCGTAGTCAACACATGCATCGGAAACGCATCGAAGTGGTGCACTTCCGGATCGTTCGCCCGCAATGATGCCAACGACGTCAACGACACCCCTCGCTCGAACAATTCTGACAAACGCATGTTGATGCCATCGGCGTCACTCCCAACGTCGACGCCATTCGGAAAGCGCATCAGCACGTGCGGAATCGATCCGTTATCCGGCGATTCGCGATACCGCGCCTCACACTGCATCAACAGCGGCAGTCTCGATCCTGTTAAAATCTGCTCGGTCGCCTGATCGCGCACGACCCAACCACGATCTCCCGGAATGCCGAGCTTCCCGACGGTGCACGACGCGAGCTGTTCGCCCGCCATCGATTTCACCGCATAACGCCAAATTTGTTTGACGGTTCCGATTCTCATTTCTTATATTCGCAGCGCAAGCCATCGTCCATTCAAGTGCAAAAGTAAAGGAGCCTGCCCAAATGTTCAAGACGTTGTGTGCGTCTCGTAAGAGCGTAGTTGTATGCCTACTCGCTCTGGCGGCGATCTCGGCAATATCAGCCGGTGCACAAACCCAACCACCGCAAGAAGCCGATCTGCTGAAAGCGTTTCAGTATCGTAGCATCGGTCCATACCGAGGTGGCCGTTCGGCGGCGGTCGCCGGCGTGCCTTCGCAGCCGTTTGTCTATTACTACGGCGCGACCGGAGGCGGAGTATGGAAAACAACTGACGGCGGCGTCAACTGGGAATCGATAAGCGATGGCTCTGTTTTCGGCACTGGTTCAGTCGGCGCGATCGCCGTCGCCGACTCCGATCCGAACGTCATTTACGTGGGCATGGGCGAGTCGCCGATTCGCGGCAACGTTTCGCATGGCGATGGAGTTTACAAATCGTCAGACGCGGGCAAGACGTGGAAGCGCATCGGTCTTGAAGACACGCGCCACATCCCGCGCATTCGCATTCATCCGAAGAATCCCGATCTCGTTTATGTCGCGGCGTTGGGCCATATCTGGGGGCCAAACGAGCAGCGTGGCGTTTATCGTTCCAAAGACGGCGGCAAGACGTGGGAACGGATCCTGACGCGCGGGAACAAAGCCGGCGCGATCGATCTGGTGCTCGATCCTTCAAACCCCAACGTGCTCTATGCCGGCTTCTGGGAAGTCAATCGCAAGCCGTGGACACTCGAGAGCGGCGGTCCGGGCAGCGGCATCTTCAAATCGGTTGACGGCGGCGATACCTGGACCGAACTGACGCGCAATCCCGGTCTCCCGCGCGGAATGATCGGCAAGGTTGGCCTAACAGTCTCACCTGCTAATCCCGATCGAGTGTGGGCTCTCGTCGAAGCTGAAGAAGGCGGCGTGTTTCGTTCCGACAATGCCGGCCGCACCTGGACCAGGGTCAACGAAGAGCGGCGGTTGCGCCAGCGCGCCTGGTATTACACGCGTATTTACGCTGACACGAAAAGCGCTGATACCGTTTACGTCTTGAACGTTGGCTTCTTCCGTTCGAATGATGGAGGCCGAACGTACAGCACACTTGGCACTCCGCACAGCGACAATCACGATCTGTGGATCGCGCCCGACGATCCGAACCGCATGATCGAGAGCAACGACGGCGGCGCGAATGTGTCGTTCAACGGCGGTCGAAGCTGGACCGATCAGGATCAACCAACGGCGCAGTTCTATCGCGTCGCGCTAGACAACGACTTTCCTTACAACGTCTACGGCGCGCAGCAGGACAACTCGACCATTCGCATCGCGAGCCGCACGATGGGCAACAGCATCGGCACGAGCGACTGGTACGACGTCGGCGGTGGCGAGTCGGGCTGGATCGCTCCGTCGCCAAAAGATTCGAGTATCGTCTTCGCTGGATCGTATGGTGGACTGACGACGCGTCACGACAAACGCACCGGCCAGGAGCGTGACATCAATCCCTATCCCAACAATCCGATGGGCTCAGGCGCGGACGTGTTGAAGTATCGCTTCCAGTGGAACTTCCCGATCGTCTTTTCACCGCACGATCCAAACACGCTTTATGTCGGCGCCAACGTGCTTTTCAAAACGACGGACGAAGGTTCGAGCTGGCAGGCAATCAGCGGCGATCTGACGCGTAACGACAAATCGAAACAAGGCCCGTCGGGTGGTCCAATCACGAAAGACAATACGAGTGTCGAGTATTACGCGACCATCTTTGCGTTGATGGAGTCCCCCGTGCAGGCGGGCACGATCTGGGTCGGCAGCGACGATGGCCTGGTCCATCTATCGCGCGACGGCGGCAAGAACTGGTCCAACGTGACGCCGCCAAAGAACATTATGCCGGAGTGGATTCAGATCAACTCGCTCGACGCGTCGCCGCACGATCCGGGCACGGTTTACCTGGCCGGGACAATGTACAAGTGGGACGACAACAAGCCGTATCTCTACAAGACGAGCGACTACGGCAAGACGTGGAAAAAGATCACCAACGGCATTCCTGACACGGCTTTTACACGCGTGATTCGCGAAGACCCGAACAAACGCGGGCTGCTTTACGCCGGAACTGAAACGGGGATGTACGTCTCGTTCGATAACGGCGAGCGCTGGCAGTCGTTCCAACTCAATCTGCCGGTCGTGCCGATTACGGATCTCGCGGTCCACAAGCGCGAGAAGGAGTTGGTTGTCGCAACGCAGGGGCGATCGTTCTGGATTCTCGACGATCTGCCGTTGCTGCATCAGATGATCGACGCCGGTGGTTTCAAAGCAACGGCTGCGACGCAACTCTTCAAACCGAAAGACAGTTACCGCACGCAAGGCGGTGGCGGTGGTCCGTTGCCGCCGACTGCGACAGTTGGCAGGAACCCGTCGAACGGCGTCGTTGTTTACTATTCGTTGAAAGCAAAACCAACCACGGATTTGGAGCTGGAATTCCTGGATACGGCGGGTAAGTCGATTCAAAAATACACGGCGCGATTGCCGAAGCCCGGCGATGCTTCGCCATCAACATCACCGCTATCGACGGACATTGGATTGAATCGTTTCGTATGGGACACGCGACACGCCGATGCGGTTCGTTTTCCGAACCTGATCTTGTGGGCCGGTGAGATGCGTGGTCCAAAAGTGCCGCCCGGGACTTACCAGGTGCGGTTGAAAGTCGACGGACAGACATTGACGCAGAACTTCGAGATCAAATCCGATCCGCGTCTGAACACGAGCGCCGCCGATTACGCGAAACAGACTGAACTCGGTCTGAAAATCCGCGACAAGCTGACGGAAACGCATAATGGGATCAATCAGATTCGCGAAGTGCGGCGACAGGTTGAAGATCTGTTGAAGCGTGTTGCGGGACAGTCGCAGTACAAAGCGGTGACTGACGCGGGCACGGCGCTCAACAAGAACCTGACGTCGATCGAAGAGACGCTCTACCAGACCAAGAACCAGAGTAATCAGGACCCGTTGAATTATCCGATCCGTCTCAACAATAAGCTCGCCGCTCTCGGTGGCGTAGTCGGCAGCGCGGATGTAGCGCCGAACGCGCAGTCGTATGCGGTCTACGACGAGGTCGTGACGCAGATCGACGCGCAGTTACAAAAACTCGCGCAGGTGATGAAGACGGACGTTGCCGCATTCAATCAACTCGTGCGCGACCAGAACATTCCCGCGGTGGTGGTAAAGTAAACCACACGCGTATCTGAACTCTGCGTCTTTGCGCCTTTGCGGGAAACTTCTTCTTCCACTGTATGTGCGAACAAAGAAATATCCCGCAAAGGCGCGAAGACGCAAAGTGAGTTAAAGTAGGTTCGTGGATCAAGAACCAGTAACGATCAAACGAATCGCATCTATCACGCAGGCGAAACTAAGCGGCGACGAGTCGCTTATCGTCACGGACATCAGTCATGACTCGCGTCGCGCAGGGCCGGGCGCATTGTTTGCCGCCGTTTCGGGAGCGGTATTCGACGCGCACAAGTTTGTGCCGCAAGTAATGTCGCAGGGCGCGATCGGCGTGTTGTCTGAACGCGCCGCGCCGGAAGACTTCGCCGGCGTTTGGCTCCAGGTCGAGAACGTCCGCCGCGCGATGGCCCTCGCGGCGGCTGCCATTCAGCATCATCCCTCGCGCGAGTTGCAACTGGCCGGCATTACCGGCACCAACGGCAAAACCACCACGGCTTATCTCGTCGCTTCGATTCCGGAAGCCGCGGGCGAACTTGTCGCGATGACCGGCACGGTCGAGTACCGGCTTGGCAAGGAGCGGTTCAAAGCCGATCGGACCACGCCGGAAGCGACAGACATGCAACGCCTGTTGCGGCAGGCGGTCGAGATCGGCTGTCGCACCGCGGTGATGGAATGTTCGTCGCAGGCAATGGATTTTCATCGTTGTGACGAACTCGAATACGCGGTCGCGGTCTTCTCGAACCTCACGCGCGATCATCTCGACTATCACCAGACGATGGAGAATTACTGGTACGCCAAGCAGCGGCTGTTTGACGGCCGTCTGGGCACGCGCCCGCGAAATTCCGTGATCAACGTCGACGATCCTTACGGTGTCGAGCTGGCTGACTCGCTGGAGCGCGACGGTCTGCGCGTGATTCGTTACGCCGTCAACGCCGACGCCGACGTGACGGCTCACAATGCTGAGTTTTCGTTGAGTGGAATGCAGTTTCGACTCAAGACCCCGGCGGGCGAAAGAGACTTTCATTCACCGCTGGTCGGCGCGCCGCACATCTACAACACACTCGCCGCAGTTGCGAGTGGTCTGGCTCTTGATTATTCGCTCGACGTGATCGCCAAAGCGCTAGAGACTTGCACCGGCGCGCCCGGACGTTTCGAACGCGTGGCCCACGATGGCGACTTTTCCGTCGTCGTCGATTATGCCCACAGCGACGACGCGCTCTTGAACGTGCTGCGGACTGCCCGCCAGGTGGTCCAGGGAAAGATCATCACGGTGTTTGGTTGTGGCGGCGATCGCGATCGAACAAAGCGCGCGCCAATGGGCGAGGCGGCTGGCAGTTTGAGCGACGTCGTGATTCTAACGTCCGACAATCCGCGCACCGAAGATCCCGAACAGATCCTGTGCGACGCGGAGGAGGGAATTCAGAAGACCGGCAAACCCTACCGGAAGATCGCCGATCGCACCGAAGCCATCAATCAGGCGATCTCCGAAGCCCGCAGCGGCGACCTGGTTTTGATCGCCGGCAAGGGCCACGAGGATTATCAAATCATCGGCCGCGAAGTGTTTCACTTCGACGACAAGGAAGTTGCACGAGCCGCTTTGGCCCAAAGGAGTAGGGGAGGTTAATCCGTGCTCATCCTTGCTCTGATCCTCATATCCGTGTTCCAGTCGTATGGACCACCAACGAAGATCGCGACTTTAAAGAACCCCGCCATCAACGAAAGCAGCGGTCTTGCTGCCTCTCGTCTAAACCAAAACGTTTACTGGACGCACAACGACTCGGGCGATGGTCCATTTGTTTATGCATTTGACTCGACCGGAGCATCACGCGGCGTGTTTCGCGTGGCGGGCGCGCAGGCGCGCGACTGGGAAGATATGGCGAGCGGCCCCGGACCGGAGCGCGGCAAGTCGTATCTCTATCTTGGCGATATTGGCGACAACAACGAGGCGCGCGAGGAGATCGTTGTCTATCGCGTCGCCGAGCCAACGCTGACGGCAGCCGATAAGACCTCAACAAAGCTCAAACCGCGAACCACTGGTCCATCCGAGGCGATTCGTTTGCGCTATCCTGACGGCAAGCACGACGCCGAGACGCTGTTGGTCCATCCAACAAGCGGCAATCTCTACGTCGTCACAAAAATCATGCTGCGCAATGCTACCGTTTATGAAGCGAGTGCACCGCTGGCTACAGACCGGGTTGTGACGATGAAACGAATCGGCGAGATCAAGATCCCGAGTCTGTTGGGCGGGGTTCTAACGGGCGGCAGCATCTCTCCCGATGGCCGCCGCGTAGCTTTTTGCGATTATATGCAGGGGTACGAAGCGGAATTACCCGCTAGAAGCAACAACTTCGACGATATTTGGAAACAGAAGATCACCAGCTTCAGCCTGGGCCAGCGCGAACAAGGCGAAGCAATCACCTATCGCTCCGACGGCAAAGCACTGTTAGCCACCAGTGAAGGAAAGTCTCCACCGCTGCTTCAGGTCGAACGGCGTCTCTCCAGGAGCCAGTAAACCGGAATACCAAGCAGAATTAAGCCAAGACCGATTCCCGATTGTCGCGGATGATTCGAGATCGTCTGCACGATCAACCACGCGGACACGACGAGAAAAATGATCGGCACAAACGGATAGCCCCAGACGCGATACGTTCGATCGGCGTCGGGCATACGTCTGCGGAAAATGAAGACCGATCCGGCGACAAGGGCGTAGAAGAGCGTGAGCGCGAAGATGGCATAGTCAGTCAACGTGTCGAACGAACCTGACAGCGCGAGCACGCTGGCCCAAAACGCGAGCACGACCAGCGATTTGACCGGCACGTGCGTTTTCGGCGAGACATAAGCGAGACTCTTGAAGAATAGACCATCGCGCGCGAGTGCATACGGCAAACGCGCCGTCGCCAGTATCGACGCGTGCAGCGCGCCGAATGACGACGTCATCATCGCCGCGGCCATGAGAGTGACCACGACCGCGCCCAACAAGCGCCGCACGACCTCCGCCGCAACTGAAGACGTTTCCGGCACACTTGCTATCTCGGTCGGCGTGAGCACGTGGTAGTAACTAAAGTTCACAAACAGGTACAGGCCCATCACCAGCAGCATGCCGCCGATGAGCGCCAGCGGCAGGTTGCGTCCAGGGTTCTTCACTTCACCGGCCATGAACGTGATGTTGTTCCAACCGTCGTAAGCCCAGAGCGCGCCGATCATTCCTGCCGCGAACCCAGCCAGGCCACCACTCGTCACCGCGACGTTTTCACACGTGCCGCCGGCATTTACGAGCGACAAGTTGCCCCAATCGCCGCCGGAATAGAAGAACGCTCCAAATCCGACGCCGAGCAGCAGCACTACTTTCAATCCGGTGAGCACGGAAGCTACGCCGCCGCTAAAACTAACCGCCGCGCAATTTATTAACGTCGTAATAATGATCGCGCCGACGGCGACGAGTTGCAGCCGTTCAAACGTGAGCACGCCGCCCCACGGCAACGGCACGTCGAGCACCGCAACCTTCAATCCTCCGCCGATCAGATCGTTCAGAAAGATCGCAAAGCCCATCGCGAGCGCCGCCGCCGAAGCCGTGCGCGCCAGGAAAAACTGCGTCCAGCCGTACACAAAACCGAACGGCCGCCCATAAGCATCGCGAATGATGCCGTATTCACCAGCCGCGCGCGGCATCATCGCGAGCAATTCCGCGTACGTGAGCGCGCCGGCGATCGAAAGCAGACCGGCAAATACCCAGATCGCGAGCGCTTTTCCCGGACTGCCGACGTTACACGTAACGACCCGCGCCTTGAGAAACACGCCGGTGCCGATGATGTTGGCGACGTTGACGGAGATCGCGGCGATCAGTCCGAGACCGCGAACGAGTTGGGTGTGTTCAGGTTGCACAGTTTTGTTAGGGTAGACTTGTTTCTCTCAGCGAACTCTGCGGGATCTCTGTGTCCTCTGCGTTAAATGATTCGTACCGGCATGGATAACGCAGAGAACACAGAGCTCCCGCAGAGTTCGCTTAATAGCCGACGTCGTTGGCGATCAAATCTTCGTAGTTGTCACGCCGCCGGATCAGTTCGGCCTTACCGTTCTGGCGAATCAAAACAGCCGCAGGGAGAGGACGGCCGTTGTAGTGAAACATTTGGGCCAACGAATACGCGCCGCAGTTGAGCAGCGCCAGAACTTCGCCCGGCGCGACATCTTCCGGCAGCTTTCGATAATCAGGCAAACGTCCTTCACGCTCGATGTCGAAGTAGACGTCACCCGAATCACACAATGGACCAGCCACCTTGTAATCGCGCTCGTACGGCTCGCTCGCGCGCGAAGCGGAGATCAGGTGGTAGTACCACTTGTAATTATTCATCGAGAGCATGATGTTGTAACCGGCATCGGTCAACAGCCAAACGTCGCCGGTTTCAGGACGCGTTTTAATGTTGCACACGGTCGTCAACACCAGGCCGGCGTCGGCGATGACGCTGCGTCCCGGTTCGAGCACGATCGTCACCTGATCGAGCAGGTGTTCGGCATCGGCGGCGCGCGCTGATTCACGCGCAACACGTAAAGCTTCTTTCAACACAACCGACGGTTCGAGCTCCGCGCCAAGCATGTCGCGCTCGTGTTCGGGTAGTTGATCCGCCTGCGAACGATCGCGCAGGTAGTTGACGGGAATACCGCCGCCGAGATTGATATGTTCGAGCGTGTGGCCGGTTTCGCGATTGATCGTAACGAGATGTTCCCACATGCTGCGGAACGCTTCGGCAAACGGTTCGACGTCCGGTGTTTGCGAGCCGACGTGAATATGAATGCCGCAGACGTGAATCGTGTCACGTTTTTCGAGACCACGACGAAACGCATCCAGCACTTCCGAAGACGAGATACCAAACTTCGACGTCAGCAACGCGGTTTGTAAACCGAGATGCGATCGCGTGCCGATCTCGGGCACGAGCCGCAGCGTGATCCGCGCCGGCGGCACGTCTTCACCGTGCGCGCGCAGCCGTTTGACTGACTCATCCACCAGATCGATCTCGTAAATGGAATCGACGTTGATCGCGTAGATCCCGGCGCGCACTGCTTCGTCAAGCTCGTTGTCTGACTTGCTGGTGCCGTTGAAGATTAGCTGTTCGGGTTGAAATCCGACGCGCAGTGCTTTGAAGAGTTCGCCGCCGCTGTTGACTTCGAGATCGATCCCGGCGTCGAGCACGGTCTTCAAAATCGCCATGTTCGAGTTTGCTTTCGAGGCGTAGCAAAACTTGAGGGGACGATCGACGACGCTCGCCGCGTATTGCAGGCGGGCGATGTTGTCTCGAATGCGGGTTTCGGAAAAGACGAAAAGAGGGGAGTTGTACTGTCTTACCAGGTCCAACGCGTCGGCGCCATTGATGTTCAAGTGGCCGTCGCGCACCTCCAGGTAACCGGAGATGGACCAGGCAGGACACGCGATAGCTGTATCAGTCCTGATCTGGGTCATCGATGATGGTTGCGATTGTATATTTGTCTAATTCGAACGACCGAAATTGTAGCTAATGGTGCCGGCAACTTTGACCGGTTCACCCATCAACGTCGTCGGCGTAAATCGCGCCAGCCGCGCCGCGGTCACTGCTGCTGCGTGCAGGTGCTGTGGACCGGAAACAGCGCGGGCGTCGATTACGCTGCCCGATTCGTCGATCAACACCTGGACCATCACCACGCCGGTTGCTTCTCCCGTCGCCATGGGTTGCGGCAGGTAGATGGCCTTGCCGTTCAACATGCCGCCATTGATCGGCCTCTTCTCTTTCGGCTGGTTGTTCTCGGGTTTTTTGGTGTTGTCGCTGCTGGTGGCGGCGCCGCCGACGGAGACGGTCGACGTTGGGTTGTCAGTGTGTGATTCGTTTCCCACCTGCAACACAGCGCCAGCCGCCTCTTGCTTTAGTGCTTGTCCGGTCGGGTTCTCATTCGCCTGTTCGGCATTCTCGGGAAGTGGCTGTTCCGCGTTAGCGTTAGCATTAGGCGCGGCGGCGACCTTGGGCGGGTCCGGCTGCCGTTCCGGCAACATAAAAGAGCTCAGGAACTTCTCTTCGATTGCTTCATCCTTCTTGGTGTTCAACGAGACGACGACGTAGAAGCGCTTCCTGGTGGCGAACGCGTGAGCGACGCCGTTCAGTTCGCCGATCGCTATTTTGTAAAAGCGTCCGCTGTGGCCCTGGAAGGGACGGCTGCTTACGAGCGTCAGTTTCGTTAACGCAGTCTCTTTGGTGCGCACTTTCGGCGGAAAGAAATCTTTGAACGCGTCGACGTAGGAATTGAACCTCGCAAAATCAGAATAGGCTGACGGATCTGACTTGATGCCGCTCAACGATGCGATCGCGAGCGTCGCGCCGGCGGGCGACTTCGCCAGGTACAGACGAGCTTTCAGCTCCATCTTATGATAGGGAAATGTTGTTGCCTCAGTGGTCGGGTTCTTCGGCATCGAGACTGTGAATTCTTCACCGTCGGGACTAATCGTTTCCCAATCAGCCCAGTCGGTAGCGCTCTTCTGGACCTGTCCGGAAACCGCAATCGCAGCTACGAAAATGATTGCAAGAGCCCATTGTAGACGACGAAAACGCATGTCATTTACCTCCTCAGTTTTAGCTGTTGACCACTGGAGAGCTGATTCGTTCACCAAACGCAGAATCAGTGATGTGGGCGACTCTAGTCGCCCGCTCGGACACTGTCAAGAGGCCAAAGGTATTCTCAGCGAACTCTGCGGATCTCTGTGCCTCTGCGTTAAAATTAAACCGTAATACAGCTTAACGCAGAGGACACAGAGATTCGCAGAGATACTCTGAGCACTACCTTGCTCTGGCCCTTTCTTTGTCCACTAAAACACGCCGCAAAATCTTGCCCGATGGGGACTTCGGGATCGTCTCGACAAACTCGAGATGGCGAATCTTTTTATGCGGCGCGACGCGTTCGGCGACGAATTCGAGAATCGCTTCCGGTTCGGACGCCTGCCGCAAAACCACGATCGCTTTCGGCACTTCGCCGGCTTCCTCGTCGGGATAGGGAATGACGGCAGCGTCGGCGACGCAGGGATGCGTCACTAACACGGCTTCCAACTCTGCCGGCGCGACTTGAAGACCTTTGTACTTGATCAACTCCTTCGCTCGGTCGACGATGAAGAAGTGACCGTCTTCGTCGGCGTAACCAATGTCGCCGGTGTGCAGCCAGCCGTCGGCGTCGATCGTTTGCGCGGTCGCTTCGGGATTGTTGAGATAGCCTCGCATGACTTGCGGACCACGCACGCAGACCTCGCCGCGTTCTCCGGGACTGAGCGCTTCGCCCGTGTCGAGATCGACGATCTTGCATTCTGTATTCGGCGCTGGCACGCCGACCGAACCGAACTTGATCGTGTGTGGCGGCGCGGGCGATGAGTGCGTGACAGGACTCGTTTCCGTCATGCCATAGCCCTGGCGGACGCTGCAACCGAGCCGTTCCATACACGCTTTTGTCAGTTCCTCGCCGAGTGGCGCGGCGCCGGAAAAGATCGTGCGCAACTTGGGCAGGCGATAATTATCGACGACGGGATGTTTGCTGAGCGCGAGCACGATCGGTGGGACGATGTGCGCCAGGCTGACGTCGTAATCCTGGGCTGTTTTCAGGAACGACTCCAACTCGAAACGCGGCATCATCACGATCGTCGATCCGGTGTAAAGACCCATGTTCAGCACGACGACCAGGCCGTAGATATGAAACAGCGGCAACACGCAGATCAGCGTGTCGTTTTCGGAGAAGTAGCAGAGCCCTTCCATTTGCCGGATGTTCGCAACCAGGTTGTAATGCGTTAGCATGACGCCTTTGGGCAATCCGGTGGTCCCACTCGAATAGGGAAGCGCCAGGAGGTCGTTGTACGGATCGATTGGGACCTGTTCGGCTCGTCCGTTGTCGACCAGCAACGACGAAAACGGCGTCGCGCCTTCTGCTTCGCCGAAGACGTAAAGTTCTTCGATTCCGGCGGCGTCTGCTGCTTCGCGCGCCTTATCCATGAACATCGGAATCGTGACCAGAAAACGCGCGCCCGCGTCTTTCAGTTGATGGGCAATCTCGTTTTTCGTGTAGAGTGGGTTTATCGGAGTGACGATGCCGCCGAGTGTCGCAACCGCATGAAAGGCGATTGCGTAGTCGGGACAGTTCGGGCTGAGTATTCCGAATACCTCGCCTTTCTTAAAGCCGCGTTCTTTCAGGTTGTGGGCGGCGATGGCGATGGAGTCGACCAGTTGGGAATAGGTCACGGTTCTACCCGACGGTCCATCGATCAGCGCTGGTTTGTCTGGGAGTTCGTTGGCCCTGCGCAGCACCAACGGCGTCAGGGCGATCTCGGGGATTTCGAGATCTGGATACGGACCTTTGATGATCATGCGGCACAGATTACTATAAAAGGAACTTACTGCGCATGACTTATCCGCTCAATATTGTCTGCCTGGCAACTTATTTCAAAGGCGCCGACTTCATTCGCGAGTGCAAGGCACAGGGATGTCACGTGGTGCTGGTCACGAAAGAGAAGATGCTGCGCGAGGATTGGCCGCGTGAGAGTCTCGACGATTTGATCGCCGTGCCGAACGATGCCGGGCCGCCGTTGTTTATCGATCTGCTTGCGTTTCTGGCGCGACAGCGGAGGATCGATCGCGTGGTGGCGCTGGAAGAGTTTGACGTGGTGACTGCGGCGCTGATGCGCGAACACTTGTGTTTGCCGGGATTGAGCAGTTCGCGGGCGAAGGTGTTTCGCGACAAGCTTTCGATGGCTGTGCATAGCCAGCGGGCGGGGATTAACGTTCCTGATTTTGTGCCGCTTGTTAATCGCGATGAGGTGCGGGAGTTTATGGAACGCGTGCCGCCGCCGTGGATCATCAAGCCGCGTTCTGACGTGTCGGCTATTGGGATTCGCAAGGTTGAGAATGACGGCGAAGTGATGCGGACGATGGATGAGATGAACGAACGCGAGAACCTGCGCGAGCGTGCGTCTTATTACTTGTTGGCGCGGTTCATTCCGGGTGAGGTTTTTCACGTCGATTCGGTGGTGAGCGATGGCAAGGTCGTTTTTAACGGGGCGAATCAATATGGACGCCCGCCGATGCAGGTTGCTCATCAGGGCGGCGCTTACATTTCGCGAACGCTCGAGCGTGGCACGAATGAAGAGAAGGCGCTTTTTGACGCGAACAAAAAACTGATCAAGGCGCTGGGGTTGGAACGCGGCGCGACGCACGCCGAGTTTATTAAGAGCGATGCCGATGGGAAGTTTTACTTTCTTGAGATCGCGGCGCGTGTCGGCGGTGCGTACATCGCCGAGGTGCTCGAAGCCGCCACTGGCGTGAATCTCTGGCGTGAATGGGCGCGGCTTGAAGTTGCCGGCGGCCGCGGTCCAACGAAGATTCGACCGACGCGTAAAGAGTACGCCGGCATCATCCTGTCACTCGCGAAACAGGAATCTCCTGATACGTCAGCGTACGTCGACGAAGAGATCGTTCAGCGCATCAAGAAGAGCCACCACGCGGGCCTAATCGTCCGCTCACCACAACTCGCGCGCGTGAACCAACTACTCGACGACTATTCGATTCGCTTCGCCGACGACTTCGTCGCCGTCGCCCCGCCCCCCGAACGCCCGGAGTAGCGCCCTCGTTCGTTAAGCGCCCTTGTCCAGAGTAAGCGCCAAAGGCGCGATACAGGGTAGCCAGGGGCGACCAGCCCCTGGTCAGTATGAAAAAAGGTATTGAGCTCTGAAAGAGCGACAGAAGCAGTTCTATCGCACTTTCAGTGCTTGGACCATGCTTACTCTGTCCAGGGGCTTCGTGCTCGCTCCGCTCGCACTTGCCCCTGGCTACCATGTGCCGCGCCTCCGGCGCTTAAACCTGGCGCGATGTCCTTGGTGCGGCGGTCATTGCAGCGACGGTTTTTGCAGGCAGAGGTCATTGCCGCGGCCATCTTTGCAACGACGGTCTTTGCAGTGAACGCTCTTGGCAGTGACGATGTCTCTAGTCCGTGGCCCGCGACGAGGGTTGCAAATACTTATCGCTCCAGTCGAGGATCGTGTTGAACCAGAGGTGGAGGTTCTGGGGTTTTAGGACCCAGTGCCCCTCGTCCGGGAAGATGAGCATCTTCGAGTCGACTCCCTTTCGCTGCACCGCCGTAAAGAGCTGCATGCCTTCGCCGATAGGCACGCGATAGTCCAACTCGCCGTGGATGATCAGGATCGGGGTGTTGAAGTTCTGGACGAAGTTGTGCGGCGACCAGCGTTTGTACATCGCCGGGTTGGTCCACGGTGTGCCCTTGAACTCCCACTCCGGAAACCACAACTCTTCCGTCCCGCCATACATGCTTTCGAGGTTATAAACACCGTCGTGCGAAACGAGCACTTTGAATCGCACGCCCGGATGGTTGTTGTGGCCCAGGATCCAATTGATCATGTAACCACCGTAACTCGCACCCGCCGCGCCGACTCGACTCCGATCCAAATAAGAATTACGCCGCAACACGTCGACAACGCCGTTCATGATGTCGATATAAACTTTGCCAGCCCAGTCGCCGCTGATCTCATTCACAAACTGCTGACCATAGCTCACCGACCCACGAGGATTCGGCGCAAACACGACGTAACCGGCATTAGCAAACACCTGCGGGTTCCAACGATAACTCCAGTTGTCATACCACGCGCTCTGCGGTCCACCATGAATCAAAACCATTAGCGGATACTTCTTGCTCGGATCGAAATTCGCAGGCTTAACGATAAAGCCGTGGATCTTCTTGCCCATCGCGCCGGTCCATTCAACATCTTCCGCGGCTTTCAAATTCTCAGGCGCTATCAGTTGGCGATTCACAGAGGTCAATGCGGCCAAACCACTGCCATCCGCGTTCACCGAGTAAACCTCCGGTGGCGCGATCATCGAACTGGAAAGAAACACCAGCTTCCGGCCGTCAGGCGTAATATCGATCCCTGAAGCAAAAATGTTCGGCACGACCTTTTCCACCGTTCCGCCGCCGGACGCAACGCGAAAGATCGGATGCTTACCATATTCACCTGCGGTGAAATAGATATGATTGCCGTCGGGTGAAAGGACCACGTCGTCAACCTGCTGATCGAAGCCGCGAGTTAACTCAACACTCGTTCCCGTCGCGCGGTTGTAGGCCATCAACCGCCAGCGATCGGCTTCAAAGCCTGCTGTCGCCTGCGAGCGATAGATGATGAACTTGCCGTCGCGCGTGTAAATCGGACTGGCATCGTACCCGCGATTGCGCACCGTGATATTCTTCGGCGCGCCACCCGACAACGGCATCACGTAGATGTCGCTATTCGTGGAAATCGCCTCGACCTTGTCGGGATTGCGCAAAAACGCGATCTCAGCAGAATCGGGCGAGAACGCGTAGTCGACGCCTGAAGCAGCCGCGTACGGCGGCGAATCGTAATCACCCGGCGTCAGTTCACGCGCCACGCCGCCTTTGCTCGAAACGACGAACACATGCGTGCGTTTAACGTCGCGCCATTCGTCCCAGTGTTTGTAGAGCAACCGCGAGACGATATGCGCCTTGACTTTGCTATTCTCTGCCTGCTCGTCCCGTTTCTTGTTGCAGTCGTCGTCTTTACATTCGGGATAAACATCTGACGTGAAAGCGATCCACTTGCCATCCGGCGACCACACAGGCGCGGCGGCGCCAGTCGAGATCTTGGTGACTTGTTCTTTATCGTCACCATCGTCGCTGTCCATGGTCCAAACCTGTCCGCCGGTAATGAAGGCGAGCTTCTTTCCGTCGGGCGACCAGCGCGGCGCAGACGACGAACTGCGTCCATCCGTCAGTTTTCTGGGTTCGCCGCCGCCGTCAACCGAGGTGACGTAGATCTGATTCACGACTCGATTGTCGGCAAAGTTAACGTCGCCGACGGCAAACGCGACGCGACGTCCGTCAGGTGAGAGTTGCGGGTCGCTAACGCGGCGGACCTTCAACAGATCGTCAACCGTGTAGCTGCGATTCTGCGACAGCGCGATCGAACATAGACCAATCAACAAAACGGCAAGGATGGCAATAAAACGTTTCATGGATCTTCCTCGGCAGATGGATTTGGAACGCTAAGTTATTATTACACATAAATGATTCGCCGGCTCATAGTCGCTTTGGTCAGGGTGGCGCTGAGGACTTACTTTCAGCGCATCGAAGTGACTGGCCGTGAGAACGTCCCGCTCGACAAGCCAGTCATCTTCGTATTGAACCATCCGAACGCTCTCGTCGACCCTGTTTTCCTGTTCTGCCTGGCCCCGCGCCGCGTGTCGTTTCTCGCGAAAGCCCCCCTGTTTCACATGCCGGTCATTGGATACCTCGTCAAAGCGATGGATTCGTTGCCGGTCTATCGCCAGCAGGACGAAGGCAGCGACACCAGTAAGAACCAGGAGACGTTCGTCGCCGCCCGCAAGCTGCTCGCGAGTGGCGGAACGATCGGCATCTGTCCCGAAGGAGTCTCGCACGACGCGCCGGGACTCAAACCGATCAAGACAGGCGCCGCGCGTATCGCGCTCGCCGCAGTCTCGACCGGTGAAGTCTCCGATTTGAAGATCGTGCCGGCCGGCCTCTACTACACCTGCAAGACCACCTTTCGCAGTTCGGCCCTGCTCTACTTCGGAAATCCATTGAATGTTGATCCAGTGAAACTCGATCCGGATGGCAATCCGTCACGCGATGATGTGCGCGAGTTGTCCAACAGGATCGAAAAAGCACTGCGTGCAGTGATCCTCGACGCGCATCAGGAAGAAGCGTTGTTGACGACAGCACGCGCCGAACGAATCTTTTCTTCAGCTTCGGATGACAGCGACGACAGTCTGAAAGATGAACTGCGTTTACAACAACGTTTCATCAAAGCCTATCCGATAGTTCAGGCCCATCAACCCGACCGTTTGCGCAAGCTGGAAGTGAGGATGCTCCGCTTCGAAGAAGAGTTGAACCAGGCGGGTATTGACGCCGATGAGCTTACGCCGCCCCGGTCCACGCAAAGCGTCTTCATGACGATACTCAAGCGATCGTTATTGTTTCTGTTGATGCTTGGACCAGCAGCGTTGGGCACTGTAGCGCACTATCCGGCCTATCGTCTCGGCGGGTATTTGGCGACGAGGCTCTCGGCTGACTCGGAAGACGTGATTTCGACGATCAAGATCATCTCGGCAATGTTGTTATTTCCGTTAACGTGGTTGATCCTCGCAGTGGTTGGTTATGCAGTGTTTGGTTGGGATGGAGCGGTGCTGGCGCTGGCGGTTATTCCAATCTGCGGCTACCTCGCGATCGTGTTCTTCGAGCAGTTGGACAGATCGATAGCGGGCGTCCGCGTATTGATGTTTTTCCTAATGAAAAGGCGCTTTTTTGTCAGATTGCTGGCGGAGCGAAAGGCGATTAAAAATGAGATCATTTCGCTCGGCAAAGAGACCCCGATTGCCAGTGAGTAACATTGACGGGCCTCGGGCAACTTGTCCAAGGCTGGCAAGGGGGAATCAGTCGAGTGCGAGTTGGACCATGCTACTTCTTGCGGGCCTTCTTGGTCGACTTAGTAGACTTGGTCGCTCGTTTCTTAGCACCGCCGCCACCGCCGGTGGTCCCACTCCGAACACTTCTGCCTCTGCGACCCTCGCTCCGTAGCTTTCCGGCTTCCATAAGTTGTTCGTAAGCTCCGCGAACAACATTACGCGCCACCTTTAAAGTATTAGCAAGGTCACGCTCGCTGGGGAGAAGACTTCCCGCAGCCAACGTGCCCGCGTCAATAAGCGCATCCAGTTGCTCCCGAATCTGCCGGGTCATCGACTCCGGTCGTTTTCGGTTGACACGAACGTTGAGTTTCGACGCCATCTTGTCTCCTTCAAAAGACGATAGGTTGTGGTTGGGGGGTACGTGAGGATTCTATGCAGCGATCATGAGAGTGTCAAACACTTTTCCGGCCAGTATGAAAAGGTTAGACCACCGTGAAGTTGTTGTGATAAGCGAGCTAGCGCGAACCACTGATTAGGCCATGCTTGCGAAGGATCTCAATCGTACGGTCCATAGGCAGTGCTTCGACCGTATGGCCCTTGCCGCTGGTGGTCGTGGCTTTGAACAACGAGTTGTAGATTGCTTCCTCGGTGGCCTCGATCACGGCGAGGAACAGAGGCGACATCGCGTCGTTGCCAAGCAGCTTGAGATCGCGTGTGAGGCTTCCGTCACGTTGGTTGGAAATGCGGATGCGGACCTCGGGCGCGGTTGAAAAGGCGATGACGTAGTCGCCGCTGCCGTTACTGCCGGAACCGCCGGTACGGCCCAGGCCCATCATGGCCCGCGCGGCGAGGCGGCGGAGGTTGCGCGCGTCCAACGGCGCGTCGGTGGCGACGACCATAATGATGGATCCGTCGGGTGATTGGTCCCGCGCGGCAGGGGCGACGTCGTCCTTTAAATAATATCGGCCCAGTTCCTGTCCGACAGGAGCGCCGTTGATTGTTAAAACACCGCCAAAGTTTGACTGCACCAGGACGCCGAGCGTGTAGCCGCCGAGTCGCGCGGGCAGTTTGCGAGAAGCAGTGCCGATGCCGCCCTTGAACCCGAAAGCGACCGTGCCGGTCCCCGCGCCGACCGAGCCTTCGTCAATAGCTCCGCTTTTTGCGGCTTTGATCGCCGCGAAAACATCGTCCCGCGAAATATGACGGCCGCGAATGTCGTTGAGATAACCGTCGTTCGTTTCCGCGACGAGCGGGTTAATGGATTGGACCTGCTCGTTGCCGGGGAGGGCGAGCATGTAGTCGATCAGATAGTCAGCCACGCGAGGGACGCTCAACGTCGAGGTCAACAATATAGGAGTTTCGAGCTCGCCCAGCTCGTTGACTTGAGTTGAACCGGCGAGTTTGCCGAAGCCGTTGCCGACAAACACAGCGCCCGGTACTTTTTCACGAAACAGGTTTCCGTTGTGGGGCAGTATCGCAGTGACGCCGGTGCGAATATTTTCGCCGCGCACGAGCGTCGTATGGCCGACGAGGACGCCCGAAACGTCGGTGATCGCGTTCAACGGTCCAGTGGGAAGCACGCCGACTTTCAGTCCGATGTCGCGAGTGCGTGGCCTATTCTGGCTATAACCGGAAGGTCCAAGGAAAGACATAGTAATAATTGCTGCAACGAGCAGCGACCGGAGCTTCAATATTTGGTGTTCCTTCATAGCCAGAGCATTGGTCATATATCATTTGCCATCGATCATGTGTCATTTTCAAGCAAAATTTCCAGGCGTGGAGCGCAAATGACAGATGATCGATGGCAAATGATATATGACCAATGATTAGTTTTTTACTTGACAGATCAGCAACAATGCCGTGAGATAAGCGCCCGAGTAACCACCTTTTAAGAAATCGAACCAATGTGAGACCCGCAGGCTCATTATGACACTTTCAATTCTTGATTGGTCAGTTATCGCTGCATACTTTCTATTTAATCTCGGTATCGGCATCTACTACGCTCGCAGAGCGACTGGCAGCACGAGTGAATTCTTCCTGTCGGGACGCAACGTGCCCTGGTGGCTGGCAGGCACTTCGATGGTCGCAACGACCTTTGCCGCCGACACTCCTTTAGCGGTCACTGGTTTCGTCGCCAGAAACGGAATCGCCGGCAACTGGCTTTGGTGGAACTTCGTGATGAGCGGAATGCTCACGGTCTTCTTGTACGCGAGACTGTGGCGGCGCGCGGGTGTGATGACCGATATCGAGTTTGCCGAATTGCGTTACTCGGGCAAACCGGCCGCGTTCCTGCGTGGTTTTCGCGCGTTGTATCTCGGCTTGCCAATCAACTGCATCATTCTCGGTTGGGTCAACCTTGCGATGGTGAAGATCCTCGAGATCACGCTCGGTCTCGACAAACGCGGCGCAATATTGATCGTGATCGGCATGCTCGTCTTCACTGCTTTCTACACGGCGATCTCGGGTTTGTGGGGCGTGCTGGTTACTGACCTCTTCCAGTTTGCACTGAAGATGGGCATGGTGATCGTGCTGGCAATTCTTGCCGTGAATGCCGTCGGCGGCATCGATGGAATGAAAGAGAAGATCGGCGCTCTCGACGCGGCGAGTGGCTTGGGATCGCGCCTGTCGTTCTTCCCTGAATACGACTCGGCCTGGATGCCCGCGATAACGCTGTTTGTTTATCTCGCGGTCAACTGGTGGGCCACCTGGTATCCCGGCGCTGAGCCGGGCGGCGGCGGTTACGTGGCCCAACGAATCTTCTCGGCCAAAAACGAGAAACACGGACTGCTCGCGACGCTCTGGTTCAACATCGCGCACTACGCTCTTCGTCCCTGGCCGTGGATTCTCACGGCACTCGCTTCTTTGATTCTTTATCCGGATCTCGTCGACAAGGAATCCGGTTATATCAAGACGCTCCTCGATCCGGCTGTGTTTCCGCCTTACCTGCGTGGCTTCATGCTCGCAGCGTTCGCGGCGGCTTACATGTCGACGATCGGCACTCAGTTGAACTGGGGCGCTTCTTACGTCATCAACGACTTCTACCGCCGCTTCATAAAACGTGATAGTTCCGATCGGCACTACGTCATCGCTTCGCAGCTAGTCACAGTGTTGCTGATGATCGCTTCGCTGATCATCACCTTTTATATGGAGTCGATCGGCGGCGCGTGGAAACTGCTGCTGGTGACAGGAGCGGGAACCGGAACAGTGTTATTGTTAAGATGGTTCTGGTGGCGCATCAACGCGTGGTCGGAAGTGTCGGCAATGATTTGCGCGGCGATCGTGTCGATCCTGCTGCAGGTAATTTTGAAGTGGGACAGCGACCGGCCCAGAGATTTTGCGTATCTGATGTTGGTAACTGTCGGAATAACCACTATTGTATGGGTGGTTGCGACGATGCTGACTAAACCCGAGCCGCGTGAGAAACTGATCGCGTTTTATCGCCGGGTTCATCCGGAAGGACCAGGTTGGAATTCAATCGCAGCCGAAGCCGGGATGTCGGCGACGCACGCGCAAGGCCGTCTTTCCCTCCAGTTTGTTAATTGGATACTCGGTTGCGCGCTGATTTACGGTTCGCTGTTTGGCATTGGCAAGTTGATCTTTAAAGAATGGGCCGCCGCATCGGTATACTTGCTGGTGGCAATTGTGGCGGGAGTGTTGATTACGAGAAGCCTCTCCCGAGATGAGGAGGAGCCCGAGACGCCTGGTCTCGAGCCTGCTAAGGAAGTTGTCTAAGACGTTCATCTGTGTATTGGGACCTGAAAGGTCGGTCGAGCGAAGAGCTTGATGAGTAAATCTGAACCAGCCGGGTGCGGTTATGTCTTCGCCGTCGATTTAGGCGGCACCCATCTTCGGATCGGTCTAGTTGACGACGCCGGAAAGATCCACAAACAGTACAAACGACAAACGCCGAAGGATGATTCGCCCGAGGCGATTGTCAGCGCGCTGGCCGGAATCGCGGATGAGTGGCGCCACGGTGATAGTGGTCCAATCATCGCCGCGTCGGTGATGGTTCCGGGTGCGGTCAACGCCGAGCAGTCAGTCGTGCTGCAAGCCCCAAACCTTCCTTCGCTGCTCAACTTCGACTTCAAGGCCGTGTTGCAGGAACGTCTTGGATGGCCCGTCGTGTTGGAGAACGATGCGAATGCGGCGGCGATTGGCGAGATGTGGCTCGGCGCGGCGCGTGGTTGTCGTGACGTTGTGAGCGTGACGTTGGGAACGGGTGTCGGCGGTGGAGTTGTGCTCAACGGAAAACTCTGGCGCGGCGCGCATGGCTCGGCGGGCGAAATTGGACATGCGACAGTCGATCCCTTTAGTGGTTTGAAGTGCAAGTGCGGCAACACTGGTTGTCTCGAATTGTTTGCTTCGGCGACGGCGATCGCGCGGATGGCCGGGGAAGGCTTGTCGCGCTTTCCGGATTCGAGTTTGCGCGAGGGTGAGATCACCGCTGAAAGGGTTTATGCCGCAGGACGCGCCGGTGACGAGCTGGCGCTCGCCGTGTTCCAAAAAGCGGGAAGATATTTAGGCGTGGGTCTCGCGAACCTGATGAGTTTGATCGATCCGGAGATGATCGTGATCAGCGGCGGCGTCGTGAATGGTTGGGACCTGTTTCAGTCGTCGATGTACCAGGAAGTTTCGGAGCGGGCGTTTCGCGCGACAGCGCAACAGGTCAAGATCGCGCGCGCAGAGTGTGGTGACAATGCCGGCTTGCTTGGCGCCGCTCGTTTGGGTTTTGAGCAGATGGTCTAAGAAGAGGACGGGGGAAGAGGGAAGGGGAGACGCGGAGACGGGGGGACGGGGAGACGCGGGGATAAAGAACACGAAGTTTAGTCAGTGGGGCTGAAGACGTTCACCTTGCACTCTACACGATCCCCGCGTCCCCCCGTCCCCGCGTCTCCCCTTCTCCCCGTCCTCCCGCCGACAAGATTTAACAATGACGGCTTTAATTTTCCACGGCCATTTCTACCAACCACCGCGTGAGAACCCCTGGACGGGTGAGGTCGAGCGCGAGCCGAGCGCCGCGCCTTTTCACGACTGGAACGAACGCGTTTACGCCGAAAGCTACGGGCCAAATGCTGCGGCCCGTGTCGGCGATCACTTCGTCAACAACTATCTCCATATCAGTTTCAACTTTGGTCCAACGTTGTTGTCGTGGATGGAAAAACACCATCCGGACACTTATCAGCGCATCGTCGAAGCCGATCGCGAAAGTGCTTTGCAGCGGTCGGGCCACGGGAATGCGATCGCGCAGGCGTACGGTCACGCGATCCTGCCGCTCTGTAACGATCGCGATCGACTGACGCAGGTTGTTTGGGGAGTTGCTGATTTTCGGCATCGCTTCGGTCGTGAACCGGAGTCGATGTGGTTGCCGGAGACGGCGGTTAACGGCGCCACGCTCGACGTGCTGATCGAACAGGGGTTGCGATACGTGATTCTAGCTCCGGCGCAGGCGTCGTGTTATCGCTCGCTCGGCAGCGATGAATGGCACGACGTTAACGATGGCAGCATCGACGGGAGCCGCGCTTACAGTTACTTTCATCGCGACGGCAGCGGGCGATCGATCGCCATCTTCTTCTACAATGGTCCACTGGCGCGCGCAATCGCTTTTGAAAAGGCGTTGACGTCGAGCGAGCGGTTGGTTGGCATGATCAAATCAGCCTCCGCCGGCAAGCAGATGGTCAACATCGCGATCGACGGCGAGACATATGGTCATCACTTCAAGTTTGGCGATCTTTGCCTGGCGCATGTGTTGGAAGTTGAAGGACCACGCGAGGGGTTTTGGATCACGAATTACGGCGAGTTTCTCGATCGCTATCCGCCACAGCATGAAGTTGAAGTGAAAGCGGGACCGCACGATGAAGGAACGGCGTGCAGTTGCGCGCATGGCGTCAGCCGTTGGATTCGCAACTGCGGTTGTCACACCGGTGGAGAATCAGGTTGGAACCAGGAATGGCGTGGACCATTGCGTTCGGCCTTGAATTTCCTGCGCGATCGCACGGCTGAAGGCTTTGCAGAACTTGGCGGCAAGCTGTTCAAGGATCCGTGGCGCGCGCGCGATGCTTACGTCGATGTCTTGTTGAAGCGTTGCACGCCCGCCGAGTTTCTCGCGCGTGAGGCGTTACGGCCGTTGTCGCCGGTGGATGAAGCGCGCGCGTTTACGTTGCTGGAAATGCAGCGCAATGCGTTGTTGATGTTTACCAGTTGCGGCTGGTTCTTTTACGACGTTTCCGGCATCGAGACGATCCAGGTGTTGAAGTATGCAGCGCGCGTGATCGAACTCTCGGATCAACTCGGACTTCCGTCGCAACGCGCGACGTTTCTCGAAATGCTGTCGCAGGCGAAGAGCAACATCGCCGGGAAGGGAACCGGAGCGGACCTCTATGTGCTCCATGCCGAACCATCAGATTCTTGGCCCGCATCTGACCGACGAAGGCCTGATCATTCGCGTCTTCCGGCCTGACGCGGAACAGATCGCCGTCCTCATCGGCCGCCGGCGTCCAATGTCGATGGTGCGGGTCGACGCTGAAGGATTGTTTGAGATTCACATTCCGCGCGTTAAGAAGATTCCCACGTACAAGCTCAAGATCTATCAGGACGGACGCACCGATACCATTCGCGATCCTTACAGCTTCCAGCCCACGGTCGGCGAGTTGGACCTTCATCTTTTCGCCGAAGGTAAACACGAACTGATCTACAGCAAGCTCGGCGCGCACGTTACGAAGCTCGGCGGCGTGACGGGCGTGGCGTTTGCCGTTTGGGCGCCGCAGGCTGCCGGCGTCAGCGTTGTCGGCGATTTCAATAACTGGGACGGGCGTATTCATCGGATGCGCATGTTGGATGAATCGGGAGTGTGGGAGTTATTTATTCCGGGGCTTGCGGCCGGCATGCTCTACAAGTTTGAGATTCATGGACCAGGAAGTTTGCCGTTCTTGAAAGCCGATCCTTACGCGCAGTTCACCGAAGTGCCGCCCGACACTTCGTCCATCATCTATCAATCGACTTACAAGTTTCGCGATTCGAAGTGGATTCGGGAGCGTGCCGGCCGCGAACACTTCCGCCAGCCGTTATCGATCTACGAAGTGCACTTCGGATCGTGGCGGCGCAAGATCGAACAGGACAACCAGCCGTTCACTTATCGCGAAATGGCGCAGCCGCTCGCCGACTACGTGACGCAAATGGGTTTCACGCACGTTGAGTTTCTGCCGTTGAAGGAGCATCCGTATGGTCCATCGTGGGGTTACCAGGTCAGTTACTATTATGCGCCTTCTGCTCGTTACGGCAATCCTGACGACTTACGTTACCTGATCGACTACCTGCACCAGCGCGGCATTGGCGTGATCATGGATTGGGTGCCGGCGCACTTTCCCAAGGACGCGTGGGCCCTTGCTCGTTTCGATGGCTCGGCTTTGTACGAGCATCTTGATCCGCGCAAAGGCGAGCATCCCGATTGGGGGACGTATATCTTCAACTACGGCCGCAACGAAGTGCGAAACTTTCTGCTGGCGAATGCGCTTTATTGGTTCAAGGAGTTTCACATTGATGGGTTGCGAGTCGATGCGGTGGCGTCGATGCTTTATCTCGACTACAGCCGCAAGGAAGGGGAGTGGGAGCCGAATATTTTTGGCGGGCGTGAGAATCTCGAGGCGATTTCGTTTCTGAAGGAGTTGAATGAGGTCACGCATCGTGAGTGTCCGGGGACGATGATGATCGCGGAGGAGTCAACTGCGTGGCCGGCGGTGAGCCGTCCGGTTTATGCGGGTGGATTGGGGTTTGATTTCAAGTGGAACATGGGCTGGATGCACGACACACTGAAATATTTTCAAACGGATCCGCTTTTTCGCGCCGGAAATCACAATGCGTTGACGTTTGGGTTGGTCTATGCGTGGAGCGAAAACTTCATCCTGCCGTTTTCGCATGACGAAGTGGTCCATATGAAGGGTTCGCTGCTGAACAAGATGCAGGGGACTGAAGAGCAGAAGTTTGCGACGTTACGCGCGCTTTATGCGTACATGTGGGCGCATCCGGGGAAGAAGTTGTTGTTCATGGGTGGTGAGTTTGGGCAGTGGCGCGAGTGGACGGAAACGGAGAGTCTGGACTGGCACTTGATCGACGAACCGCTGCACAGCGGAGTTCAGAAACTGGTGCGCGATCTAAACCAACTCTATCTCGCCAACGAAGCCCTCTGGCAAGCCGACGGCGAACCCACGGGCTTCGAATGGCTCGACGTGGACAACGCCGCTGAAAACATCGTCGCCTTCCTCCGCCGCTCCCCCGACTCCGGCAACGATTTCATCTGCGATCTTATCTGCGTTGGCAACTTCTCCGCCGTCCCCCGCCCCTCCTATCGCCTGGCCCTGCCACGCGAAGGCCGTTACAAAATTCTTGTCAACACCAGCGACACTCCGATCGAGGACCTTGAATCCGAGGCAGTGCCGCTCAATGGCCGCGAACACTCAGCCCTCATCGACCTCCCACCGTTGACTACACTTTGGCTCAGAACCACGGATTAGATTAATAATTGACGGACGGATTAAGGAAATACGTCAAACACATGATTCAGTGGCATGACATCCGCGAGCAGTTTCCTGTAACTGCGAATTCTGTCTATCTAAACACGGCGGCCGCCGGGCCACTCGCGCGCTCGACCGCACTGGCCGGCAGCACTTACTACGAGCAGATGCGAGACGAGGGCGATTTGCGCTGGGACGATTGGCTGGCGCGGCGCGAAGAGGTCCGCGCGCGCGTGGCGGCTTTCATAAATGCCGAACCAGATGAGATCGGATTGACGACAAATACGTCTAGCGGAATGAACATCATCGTCGACGCGCTCGAAAAACACGGTGAAGTGATCTCGTGCGATCTGGAGTTTCCCGTGACGACGATTCCGTGGATGCACCGGCGCATTCCCGTGCATCTCGTAAAGTCGAGAGATGGCGTGGTCCATGCCGAAGACTTGCGCGCGGCGATGAACACGCACACCGGAATCATCTCGCTGAGTTACGTTCAATACTCGAACGGCTTTCGCTCGAATCTCGCAGAACTCGGCGCGATCAAAGGCGCGCACACGTTTGTCGTCAACGCGAGCCAGGCTGCGGGCGCGTTCGAGATCGATGTGAAGCGCATGAAGATCGACGCGCTGTGCTCGACCGGTCACAAGTGGATGCTTTCGGGTTACGGTTCCGGGTTTGTGTATCTCAGCCGTGAGTTGCAAGCCACATCGCATCCACGGTCCATCGGCTGGCTCAGCACCAAAGATCCATATGGCGCGCGAAACGACGAGATTCACTTGCGCCGCGATGTGTCGGCGCGAGCGGAACTCGGTTGTCCACACTTCGCCGGTATGTTCGCACTCGGCGCTTCGGTTGAATTCATGCAGTCGATTGGGATAAAGAACATCGAGGCGCGCGCGCTTGAATTGAATGAGCTGTTGACCGATCGTTTGCGCGAAGCAGGTTGGCGTGTGTTGTCGCCGCTCGGCGAGTTTCGTTCCGCTGAAACGCTCGTCGCAACCGAGAACCCGGCGCGCGTTGTCGCCGCACTGGCCGCGAAGAAGATCATGGTCACCGAAAAGCCGGAAGGCATTCGCGTCGCCACAGATTTCTTCAATAACGAAGACGACGTTGATCAACTGATCGAATCTCTAAGCACTCTTCGATCCGTTTAATCCCCGGTTTATAAGGATGAAAGAGTGGTCACTCACGTTCCTCAAACAAATCCTGCCGTATACCGGCGTGGCCCTGCTCGGTCTTCTCGCGCTACTCCTGTTTGCCTGGCGTCGTAGCCGCATCGTGTCGCGCGGCGTGCTGGCCGCGCTGGCGAACAAGCCGCTGCTGTGGGTGCCGGGAATCGGCAAGTGGTTTCTGTTTCTGGGTTACCAGAAGAATTTATTGAAAGACGCGCCGATACAAGAAGTCGCGAAGATTTACTACGACTTACCTGCCACCGATCCGCGCGATCAAACGATCGATCCGACGACGCGAGGCGAATCGTTGATCGCGGCGATAGCGAAAGAACTCGAGTCGTCGCAAGCCGTCGTCGTCGCCGGAAAAGGCGGCGCGGGCAAGACCACGTTGCTCAGACGCATCGCTCACCTAAATCTCACCAAGGCGCTTCCGCGTTCGCTCGACAACTTTCTCCCGGTGCTGGTTACGCTCGACGATCCGAAAGAGACTCCATTGCAAGCGATAGTCCGATCGCTAGTCGCGCGCGGACTGCTCGTGGACGAAGACGTGATGGCGGCGCAGTTGGAAGCGGGGAAGTTTTTGGTCCTCTTTGATCAGTCCGAGATCGGCAGCGAAGAGGAACGCAAACAGTTTCGCGACGTCGTCACTTTCGCAAACGCGAACCAGCGAAACAGCAGCCGTTTCGTGATCGCCGCTCGTCATCCGAAAACGAGTCTGGCGGATGTCCCTGTCTTCGAACTCCAGCCGCTCACGGCGTCTTACATCCGGCGCTTACTCGGCTGGTTGAAGTTGGACCAACGACGTCGTGCAGCGGTCGAAGCGCAACTGAATTACTTCAAAGACGATGCGCTGCAACCGCAACTCTTCTCGATCATCCTGCAAACCCAGGGTGAAGTGCCGCCCTTATCAACCATCTACAGCCG
This sequence comes from Pyrinomonadaceae bacterium, assembly GCA_035276045.1. Taxonomy (GTDB): domain Bacteria; phylum Acidobacteriota; class Blastocatellia; order Pyrinomonadales; family Pyrinomonadaceae; genus PSRF01. The sequence continues at coordinate 27,872 of DATELZ010000177.1, forward strand.
TTACTTCAAATCGCT
>DATELZ010000178.1:0-18791 GCA_035276045.1 Pyrinomonadaceae bacterium
CAGCTACATCAACGACCACCTCAAGTTCCGCATCCATCACGGCGGCACCGTTGCCACGCACGTGCATCACCAGCACGCGCACCAGTGGCTCATGTCGCCGAACAGCGACGAGAGCGCGTATCTCGACAGCCAGATGATCAGTCCGGGCGCGAGCTACACGTTGGAAATGACGTTCAACGGTTCCGGCAACCGTAACAAGGTCGTCGGCGATTCGATCTTCCACTGCCACTTCTATCCGCACTTCGCGGCGGGCATGTGGGCCATGTGGCGCACGCACGACACCTTCGAAGCTGGTTCACAACTGGATAAGAACGGAATGCCGGTGCTCGGCACCCGCGCACTTCCGGACGGCGAGATCAAAACCGGGACACCCAACCCCGCGCTCGTGCCGATGCCGACGATCGCGATGGCCCCGATGCCGTCGTCAGTTTTCATTCAAAACGGACAGATCGTGTTCGGCACACCAGCAACACCAGATCCAACCGGCGCAAACGTGACCGTCAATCCTGGTTTCCCGTTCTTCATCCCGGGAATCGCGGGCATGCGCGCGCCGCATCCGCCGTTTGACTTCGCGCCTGATGGCACTGGTGGCTTCCTGGACGGCGGGCTCCCTCGTCACGTCACCACGGGCGGCAGCATCTCCTACGAGAAGCACGATCAGTTCGACTGGAGTAAAGACTTCGCTACGCTGACTGCAAAACAGCTTCCCGAAGACGGCACCAACGTCGAGAAAGTCGCGATCAAGTTCTTCAGTCAACGTTGCTATCCGTCGTTCAAGCCGGATGGCACCGCTGGTTCATGCCCATCAACTCCGGTCGTTTCTCCGTTGATGACGCAAAACGTGCCGCCAACCGGCTTCATCGTTAACGGTCTGCCGCTTGGTCCACAACTCGGCGCGCCATTTGCCGATCCGGGAGTCGACGATAACGGTCAGCCCATTAACTTCAATCCCACTACCAAGCAACAGGCTATCCGCCGTTACAAAGCAGCCGCGATTCAGCTCAACGTTACGCTCAACAAAGCCGGCTGGCACTACCCGCAACAACGTATGTTGACGCTGTGGAACGACGTGAAGCCGACGTTGCAATACACGCCGGGCGGTTCCGGCCGCGCGCCTGAACCACTGTTCTTCCGTGGCAACTCCGGCGACATCGTCGAGTACTGGCATACAAACCTCGTCCCGAACTATTACCTCGTCGACGACTTCCAGGTGCGCACCCCGACCGACATCCTCGGTCAGCACATTCACCTCGTGAAGTTTGACGTTACTTCGTCAGACGGCGCCGGCAATGGCTTCAACTACGAAGACGGAACGTTCAGTCCGGACGAAGTGCAGGAAATACTTCACGCCCTGAAAGCGCCGGGAGGCAACTGGCAGTCTTGCCCGGGATGCCCGGCGACGGCGTTGAATCCGAAGCCGCCACCGGCAGAAATCTGTGCCGGTCCGAATCCACCCGCGCAGTGCACCACCACCTGGATGGGCGCGCAAACTACCGTGCAGCGCTGGTATCTCGATCCGGTGGTCAACAGCCAGAACGTCGACCGCACGTTGCGCACCGTTTTCACGCACGATCACTTTGGACCGTCGACGCACCAGCAGGTTGGTCTGTACGCCGGCCTGTTAGTCGAACCTAAAGACTCGCTCTGGAAGAGTTCTATCGATGGAGCGCCGATGGGCGGAGGAACAATCAACACGCCGCCGGTGCGACCTGACGGTGGTCCGACAAGTTGGCAGGCCCAAATCATCACGACGAATCCACAGGACAGTTATCGCGAGTTCATGCTCGAGTTCCAGGATTTGCAACTCGCATATGACGCGGCCTCCAAGAAAGAACCGAGCCCGGTCAAGAGCATTGGCTGGCGCGATCCGAATCACGCAATCAACCCGACGAAGTTCCCTGAGTTCAACAACGAAGTCAGGCCACGCCTCGTCAGCACCGGTAACATCACGCCGATCACAGGCACTCAGTCAGTGAACTACTACAACGAGCCGCTGCCATTCCGCGTCGGCGCCAGTGGGGATCTGTCGTATGCCTTCGACAACGCCGCCGCTAAGAAGAACAATCCGAATTTTGCGCCCGACCCGATAACACCGCTGCTGCGTGCGTATCAAGGCGACAACATTCAACTGCGCACGCTCGTCGGCGCGCACGTGTTCGCGCACCAGTTCAATCTCATGGGGCCGACCTGGTTTGCCGAACCGTCGTGGGAAAACTCCGGTTATCGCAGCAATCAACCGATGGGCTTGTCGGAACACTTTGAATTGCAGTTCAAAGTTCCGTCGTCGTCAGCGCCTACCCCGGGAACGTCGGGAACCAGTGTTCGCAGATGTCCGGACGGAACATCCTCGGCCAACTGCGTTGACTATTTGTACAGCCCGAGTTTCGACGAGAACGGACTTTCGCAGGGACTGTGGGGAATCTTCCGCTCTTACGATCCGACGGTTGCCGCCAACCGGTTGCAGCCGATGCCGAACAATCCGATTGGCTCAAGCAGCAGCGTGGGTTACACAACCTGCCCGGCCAATCTACCGGCTGCACAACGACGAGTTTTCAACGTCACCGCGGTGACGTCTCAGAAAGCCTTGTCCGCCCAGGCGCAAGCGCCAGGCGAGCTGGTCTTCAACAATCGTGGACCACAGTCAGGCTGGGTCAGCACGCTCAACGGCGTGATCTACGTGCGCACTGAAGATCTCAACGCGAATGGCACACTCAAGACCGGCGTGCCGGTCGAACCGTTGATCCTGCGCGCGAACGCAGGCGATTGCATTGAAGTCAACCTGACGAATGCCATCGATCCGAATTCACGCGTCTTCCAGAAGAACTACAACTGGCCATCGCCTTATAACAACAAGTTCAACTCGAAGATGTCGAAGTTTGTCGGTCTGCATCCGCAACTTCTCGCCTATGACGCGTACACCAGCCAGGGACAGAACATCGGCTGGAACACGCAGGGAGGGAAGGACCAGCTTGCCGCTTTCGGCAAGACAGTCAAGTACACGTGGTACGCCGGCAAGGTCGATCGCCAGTCCGACGGCACGTTGCAGTACACGCCGGTGGAGTTGGGCGCTGGAAACTTGATGGCCTCAGATCCGATGTTCCAACATCCGAACGGCCTGTTTGGCCAGATAATCATTGAGCCGGCAGGATCGACGTGGCAGTGCGGTGAAGCAGGCAGTTTGCAGCCGTGCGATCCGGGCGCGAGCCCGCCGCCGGCGTCTCGCGCCTCGGCGACGGTTACGGCTGGAAGCACCACGTTCCGTGAGTTCTCAATCATGCTCAGCGACGCGTTGGTGACGACGTCTACGACGAGCGCCATCAATTACGGCACTGAACCGAGGAGTTCGCGTTATGCATCGGCGAACGTCGACTTCTCGTGCATGACGTCTAACATGTTGGTCCAACCGAACTCCAATCCAGCAACCCCGGTCGGCGAACCAAAGACGCCGATCTTTACTGCCAACATTGGCGACAACGTGCGCTTCCGTATGACGCACCCGGTGGGCACCGGCGACTCGCAGGTCTTCGTGGTCCATGGTCACAACTGGCAACGCAATCCCTATCAAAACGATTCGACGACCATTGCTCCGAACAATCTTTCGCAATGGCTTGGATCGCGCGACAATCACGGCTCAACCGATCACTTCGAGATCGTGATCGACAAGGCCGGCGGTGAGTTCGGCGAAGCTGGAGACTATCTCTACACGACCTACCTGCCCGATCAATCTCTGCTCGGCTCGTGGGGCATCTTCAGAGTTGGCAACCCCGGAACACCGGCGCCGAACGCAGTCTGCGGCAATAAGCAAGCGCCGTCGACGACTGCAACACCGCCACGCCAGCCGGCGCTGGATTTGCGGCAACGTTTCCGCCGTGCGCCGCTTAATCCGCCGACAGGCACTCAACCGCAACCGTAACGCGCGCGATGAACTGACATTCTCACCCTTAAGGAGGAAGGTATGGCCGGCAAGACGAAAGCCAAAGGTGGCCCAACCGCGGGTGGCCTTGGAGGTAAAGACACAGGCAAGACCGACGGCAAAGATAAGAAGGGCAAGAAAGACAAGAAGAGTAATGGCGACCATTATTGGTCTGATACGGTTGCCATTATCCTCAAGCGAGATTGCGCCGAAGCCCTGTATGCCGCGTTGGTCGTAGCACTCGGCACATTGCCCACGCCGAAGAAGAAGAAAAAGAAAGACAGTAAGAAGAAAGACAAGAAAGACAAAGGCAAAGATAAGGGCAAGAGCAAGGATAAAGGCAAAGATAAAGGTAAGGACAAGGGCAAAGACAAAGGCAAGGACACAGGCAAGAAGTAATCGCCGGACTATAAAACCTTGAGTAAATCCGTGTCATCTGTGTCCTCCAAGCGAGGACACAGATTGACTGTCGATCTCGTCGACGAATTCCTCCGTCATCGCGCCTACCAGCAGTCGTATTGTTTGAAGCTCCTGGAGCTCGCAAGCAATGCTGCCGTGTCGTGGGACGTTCGCCGTCTGGCAACTCTCATGGCCGAGCACCAGGTGCTCAAACTGCGCGCGGACAAGCTCAAAGAATTTGACGTGCTGTTGAGCGCGTTGGGTTTGAAGCGGCCCGGTTTGCAGCATCGGATCGCTGCGTCGGTCGTGAAGGAAGGTTATTCAACTAACGAACTGCGGGCGTTCGTCGTCGAGTTTCTGCAACGATTAAAGCGGCTCGATCGAGTGCATCGAACCATTCGCGGGACGAAGACCAGCAATGCCGCGCTGCGTGAGTTCATTGAAATATCGCGACGGGATTGTAAACTGACGCTTGCTCGCTATCTCTTCACGCCCGACGAAGTGGTCCGTGAAGTGGTCCGTCACGTGCGCGTCAGCGACGGCACGCGAGACGTGGATGTCGATCAACCGCGTTATCTCGACGCGGAGATCAAGCACAAGATGAGCATGCTGCCGGACTACGAGGCTGCTATCCTGCAACGGCTTTGTGCTGGTTCGAAAGTCTACTGGGCCGGAGACAACACCAGTTCCGCGATCAATTCGCTCGTCGAGTATCCACTTTCGACAGTTGTCCTGGTGATCAAACCGCCCGGCAGCGATCTCGAGTTCGAATTGAAGCGAGCGGGACGGCCAGGTGGGAACCCGCTCGGCATCGTCTTCAAACGAAATGGACGCAACGTGCCTCCGTCGCATCGTCTCGACGGTGGCAGCATGCAGTGGCTGCTGCGATACGAAGCCCGCAGCGGATCGAAGTTGAGCTCAATCTACCGGTTGGTCCATCGCGTCGACGCGTCCCTGCCGGGATACATTACGCGGAACACGGTGTTTTCGATTCCGACGCGCAATGGCGGACAGGCGGCGGCCTTTAGATATTTCACCGAGCCGGACATATTCGGCGAAGAACGTTTTCGCGAGATGCGTGCGGCGATGGCTGAAGCGCTCAAAGTCTTCGAGCGCGATGAAGGCGAGAACCTGCCTGCGATCGGTGGGCCAATGGGGGCGACGGCGGAGTTCCTGAGTCACGTCTTGCCGGCGCAGGCGATTCTGACCGGGACCAGTTCGTTTCGCATTGATAAATTGGCGACGTATTTTTCGCGCGACGGCGCGGAGAAGTATTTCAAGGAGTACCAGGAGCTTTCGTATACTGCGGACGACGCGCGGCGATTCGCGGACGAGTTGCTCGACGAGGCGTTGGGCGTTTATGTTCCGCCTTCGGTCACGTTCTCCGATTACGGGCGTTACCTGGATGCGGCTTTGCAAGTGCCGGCGAATCGAGCGCGCGCGGATCAGATCTTTTTATCGATGGTGCGGCAGATCGCGCAGCTTTGGGGTACGTTGTTGGGCATGCGCGGGCAGTCGCGCGGTGAGTCGTTTGTCGGGCGGAATGTTGGACTGCGCAGCTTGTGGGTCGACGGCGAATGGAAGGTCAAGTTGATCTTCATGGACCATGACGCATTGACGTTGCCGGATCTGGAGATCGGGCACTTCTTCGCGCGCAACGCGTTTGCGGGGATGTTGCTCGACGAGCGTCATGTTTGGGGCAAGGCGAACCCGGCGCTGTTTCCGACTAGCTTGGTTGGATATTTGTTGGGCATCTATCGGATCGACGGCGCTGTCGAGGCCGAAGCGCAACGCGTGGCCGAAAGCGAATTGAAGGCCGTGTATAAAAAGACTCAGCAAGCGATCGTGAACGATCGCAAACTGCGCGCGTTTTTTACTGACGAGTTTGTTAGCAGGCTATTCGATTGGGATCGTTTTGTCGCAGGTTTCCTCAATCGTGAACGCGGTTGGGAAAAAAAGATGAAGCGGATCTTCAAAGAGCACAAGTACGAATCTGACGCGTTTGACTACTACATGGAAGCAGCAGAGAAGAATCGCGGCTTCCTCGATCGCAATGCGTTTCTTTACGTTTAAGGAACATAATGTCCCCCAAAATTGTGGATCGCTACGAGCGAGACGGAGTCGTGTTTCCGATTCCAGTGTTGTCGGCGGAGGAAGTTGAAGATTATCGGACGGAGCTGGACGCGATTTGCGCAGATCGCTCGAAGCGGGTCGATCGGCTTCATTTGCAGTTTCCCTGGGCGTACCAACTAGTTAGTCATCCGGCAGTGCTGGATGCGGTTGAAGACGTTCTCGGGCCGAACTTACTGGTCGACGGCAATTTGGTCTTTTACAAACACCCGCGCGATCCGCGTTATGCATCGTGGCACCAGGATAGCGTTTATTCCGGTTGGCACCTGACGCCGTCTGTGTCGGCGTGGATTGCGTTGACGCAGAGTGAGCCGGCCAATGGTTGCATGCGAGTGATTCCCGGGACGCACAAAGAGGGATTGCTCGAACATGAGAACATCCGGGATCCGCACCTGATGAACCGGCGTGGCGAGCGCTTGCGGCTGGACGTCGACGAGACGCAGGCGGTCGACGTTGTGCTGCGGCCGGGTGAGATGTCGCTGCACCACACGAACATCGTGCACGGCTCGAACCCGAACCAGTCCGATGGACCGCGTATCGGATTCATCGTGCGGTTTGTGACAAACTTAAGCAGGAATCGGGAGCGGCCACTGATGCGAGTGCGTGGCGACGCGGATTGCAGTCATCTTCAACTGATTGAGCCGCCGCTTAGTCGAAGCGCGTGATTGGGTGAGTTGAAAACTCGCTGCGGTGTCCGGCGTGAAAAGAAGTGACATCGATCGTTATTTGAAAACCGATTATCGCTAAGATTGATTCCACGAGTGAAGCGGGTTGTGCGTATATGTTCTACTTGTTCGGGTGTGAGTTCAATTAGTTTTGAAAAGCCCGTCGCTGCGCCATACTCTTCACACATCAGCAGATTGGCCCGGAGATCCATCGCCTCGATATAAACGTCGTCGACGAGTATGGAGAATTCTTTCTTCAAATCCGTGTTTGAGCCAACTGTGATCGCCGCTAGTGGCGCGAAATACTCGCGATAGTAATCGACCAGAAAGTCATCACGGGCAACAATGATTTCTGTCTCGCTCAACAGGCGATCGACGCGGCTGCCAAACAACACCAGCGATCGTTCGAGATACCAGTGATGCTCCAGCCGGTTCTGAACGTCCGAGTATTCTGACTCGACCCAGACAAGATTTGGCATGAAGCAGTAGCAGTTGAATCGTTCCTGCAAGTGATAACTGTTCATGTCCAACACGTGTTCGGCCCTGCTGTTCAATTCGATAAACGCGTCGAAGACTGTGTTTCTGATCGCATAAGCAAACGTCGAATTTGCCTTGGTAATGCGGCCAATGTGTCCGGAGACCCTGATCGGCTCATCCTTGTGCAGCGCGCCAAGGAACAACATATCCCAATCTTCGGGCACTTCCGGGAAGTAACTTGAAAATTTGTCTTTGATCCGTGGTTCGAAGACAGCGTCGTCTTCAAAGATCAAAACGCTCGACGCCCCCGCGTTACGTGCCTCGCGCACGATCTCGACGTGACTGCGCAGGCATCCATAAGCGCCCGGCGAGTGAATCCAGTGCTGAGGCACTACGACGGCGTTTCCATCGACTGCGGAAAAGCGTTGGACCGGGCCGATTCCGTGCGCGTCAAATGCGCGCTGCATCCGTTCCCAGCGCTCTGGCCGGCGATCGAGATTGATGCAGACCTTCAGCGGGAATAAAGCGTTCAGGTTTTTGTCGTCTCTTGCGTTCATGAGGACACGGATCGAGCGGGGATTGTAACGATTTTGTAGAGGAAAAACATGGCCACTGTTCTCACTCACGCACAATTGGCTAATTATGAGGAGTTAGGGTTCCTGCACTCGATCCCGATTCTCTCGCCGGACGAGGTGCGCCACTTTCGCGACGACGTCGAGCGAACCTGCGCGGCACTCGGCGGGAACGTCACGCGTCTCGATGGACCGCATCTCTACTTTGCCTGGGCCTGGAACCTGAGCGTTCATCCACGCGTCCTCGACTGCATGGAACAACTGATAGGACCAAACATTCTGCTCAAGTCGACGCGGTTGTTTTATAAGTTCGCGCAGAGTCCTTCGTTTGTCGGTTGGCACCAGGACGGCATTACGGAACGAGTGGACCAGGCTTACGTGCCCGCGATCTGGCTGGGCTTGACGGAAGCGACTGCCGAGAACGGTTGTTTGCGCGTCGTGCCGCGTTCACACCAGCTCGGTCTCGTCCCGCACGCCGATCGTCCCAATCCGAACAACCTGACGACGCAGGGAATGACCGCGCAGGTGGACATCGATGCGCCACACGACATCGTGATGCGTGAGGGCGAGATGAGTCTGCATCATCCGTTGATCCTGCACGCGTCGAATCCCAATCAGTCTGGCCAGTCGCGTATCGGATTTTCCGCAACGTATTCGACGCCGGCGTTGACCGAAAGCCGCACGGCAGTGGCGTGGGTCCGCGGCGATGGACCAAGAGATCGTTTCCGCATCGTCGAGAAGCCGGCAGAACGTTCGCTGGAAGATGCAATAGCCGCCTTTCACGCAGGCAATCACCAAATGCTGTTTGCCGAATGAAGTTGAGTGCCGTCATACCTAGCTGGAATCGCGCGCACCTCGTTTGCGAGGCGATTGACAGCGCGCTCGCTCAACGGCCTGGGGAAGTGGAAGTCATCGTTGTCGACGATGCGTCAACTGACGATACGGCGGAGTTGATAAAACGAGTTTATGGTGATCGGGTTCGCTTGTTACGTTTGGCGAATGGCGTGGGCGCGGGGGCGGCGCGGAATGCGGGTGTGGCGCTGGCGAGCGGCGAGTTTGTCGCGTTTCTCGATTCGGACGACGTGTGGTTGCCGGGGAAGTTTGATGAAGAGTTGCGTGTGTTTGAACAGTTTCTTGGCGCCGAGGCGGTGTTGTCGGACAGTCAGAACTTCTTCGAGCACCAGGCGGATGGGACGAGCCGTTTCGCGCAAAACGGATTACTTGCGGCCACGCGCGGCGAAGTTTGTTGGGCCAGTGATTGCGATTGGTTATGGACCAACAGCACGAACACCGTTCACACGTGTTCGGTCACGGTGCGGCGCGAAGCGCTTTTGCGAATCGGGCCGACGTTGTTTGCCGAGGATCTCGACTGCTGTGAGGATTGGGAGTTTCAGATGCGGGTATGTCACCTGTGCCGTGTCGCCGTGTTGCCAAAGGTGTTGGCCCACGTGCGCCGGTTTGACGACAACTCGCGCAACGGCCGCAACATTCCGGGAAGAAAGGCGTCCCGGGAGCAGGAACTGATCTTATTGCGCGATCGACTCACGGTAATGCAACGTGCTCATTGGCTAACAGATCTCGAACCGCCACTAGCCGCCGAACTCGAACGTTTTCGCAGCGAAACTGAACGCGGGTTAAAAGGATGATCATCGAAGAAGTACATATCTGGCGTGGTTCACCCGAACAGCAGGCGCAGCGTTCGCAAGCCATCAAGACGTCTCAGTTTGCCTACTTCGATGAGCAACTCGATCATCCTGATTGGTCCGGTAAAGCTGTGCTTGATTTCGGGGGTAATCGCGGCAACATCCTGCGTGATCCTTCCTGCCGCATCGAGCCGAAGAATTATTATTGCGTCGACGTGATCAAAGACGCGATCGACGAAGGCCGCAACTCGTATCCCGAAGCGAATTGGTTTCACTACGATCGCTACAACTGTTCGTTCAACCCGACTGGCGTTGTCGATCTTCCGATCCCCGATTTCGAACACAAATTTGACATTGTCCTTGCTTACTCTGTCTTCACACACACTACATTGGCAGAGATGAGAGAACTGGTCGGGCAATTGGAAGCGCAACTCGCGCCGGGTGGGTCGCTTGCTTTTACGTTTATCGATCCGCATTGGAACGAGAATCTCAGGTGGCGTCTCGAACGAACGAACGGCGAAGGAAATCTTGAAGATCCATTGGAGAGAAGCCGTGGGGCGCGCTGGTGTTCCCTCGTTAACAGCGAACTGTTCGTAGAGAGCAACGGCCGTTGGGCCAACGAAACCGAGGCGTGCCTGACGTATCACGTTTTCTATACCGAAGATTTTCTGCGCGAGCAGTTTCCGCAAGCGCTCATTCGACCGCCAGTCAATGGCGAGATGCAGCACTGCTGCGTGATTCGAAAAGGTTAAGTGAAGTCTCCCGCAAAGGCGCAAAGGCGCAAAGGAAGGCACGAAGAATACAATGCCGGTGAAAAGGAGAAGTGAACTGACAATTAGTCTTTGCGCCTTCCTTTGCGCCTTTGCGCCTTTGCGGGAACTTACTTCGATTCAAAGGTGATGTCTTTTCCAGAAGGTGCAAAGGTAAAAGTTCACGCTACGCTTTCCCGCGATCTGCGCGACGCCGCGGAACGCTTGCCAAGCTACGACAACCGCGAGTTTTATTCGACGGCGGTGCAGGCGTCAGTGCTGGAGGGTGTTCGCGCCGCCGCGCCCGAAGAATTCGATTCATTAATAAAGCAGATCAAGGAGCGGCTCGCGCAGCCGCCTTATTGCGTCCTCGTTCAGGGACTTGCTTTCGACGAAGGCAATAAAGTGTTCGTGGCCGTGAATCGCGCCTTCGGCGAACTGGTCGCGCGTCCATACGAAAAGCCACGCGCTCAACTGGTCCACTACGTTCAACCGTCGACCGACATCACGTCTGCGCGTGGCGGACACGAGAGCGAACGGTTACACACCGACACCGCCGATTGGGAACCGCCGGTCGAGCTGATCTCGATGGTCTGCATGCGCTCCGATCCTGACGGTGGCGGACGTTCGCGCATTCTCGACGTCGACACGATCCGCAAAGAAGTAAACGAACGGCTCGGCAGCGCCACGCTCGACCGTCTCGAATCCGAGCCGCTGCCGTGGCAACTTGCGTCTTACTGGGGCGGAGGTGTTAGCTGGCGGACAGTGCTGACGAAGTCGAGTGTCTGCTGGCGGCGCTACACGATCGATCTCGCCCTCGACTCAACCGGCGGCGCCCTCTCCAACGAGATGCAGCAATCGCTGGAAGGTTTCGAGAATGTGATCTCGAACACGCCCCACACGCTCGACTTCCTGATGGACGACGGCGAGCTCTTGTTTTCAGATAATCGCCGCACGATTCACGCCCGCACGCCAATCACCGCGGGCACTGCTTCCAATCGTTTAATGATTCGCAGTTGGATTAGGACCACGGAATAAATATGCAATTCGCACAAATATGTGATCGCGTTGAAACTCAGAAAGCTGAGATCGCGGGCGGGGCGTTGATTGGCACGTGGATCAACTCAAATCTCGACACCAACAGCATCGCTCGCATCAACATCACGAACACAGACGGCAAACTCCAGCTCCAGGTGTTTGCGATCGGGCCCGACGGGCTGATCGACTGGGGCACAAGCGACGCCCACGTCTTTGCCTCCGGACCAGCGTCGCACACGGCCGCCGGTTTTACGTGCCGTTACGATTTCGGCTTCGCGGAAACACGACTGCAGGCAATGATCATGAAGGGCCTGCTGGTCCTGGCCCAGTTTCATCTCTTCAAAGACGACAGCGGACGCGCGGATTATTTCCTGCGCGAGTATTTTGCGTTGAGTCACGATCGTTTCTAGAAACTCATGACACAGATCGCTTTCAAACAAAACAGTCATTTAAACGAGTCGCTGTACGAGCCGGTGGGCGGCACTCTGGAAAAACTCTTCGGACGTTGGTTGAACACAAACCACGAGACGCGGGGAATCGCGGAATGTACCGTCGCACGCGAGGGAGATCAGATTAAGGTCAGCGTCGTAGGCGTTGGCGAAGATGGTCCAATCGCCTGGCCCACTGTCGCGGCGCAGGAGCTGGCTAACCTCGAAGAGGAAGCAGGACAACGCACCGGCGCATTGATGGCGACGCACGAGTTTGGCTTCATGCGCGCCGAAACGCACCTCAGAATCAATAAAGGCGTGTTCGTGATCGTGCTTTTCGCGACCTTTCTCGACGACAGCGGACGTTCCAACTATCTCAATCGCGAGTTCTTTCATCGCGCTGAATAAAGATGGGCTGGCTATCATCCAAGACGGGCCAGTTCGTCTACTTCGCGCAACAGTTGGGCGAGCACGATTGGCACGGAAAATACGTCCTCGACTTCGGCGGAAACATCGGCAACATGTTGCGCGATCCGGAGTCGACGATCGATCACGAACGCTATTGGTGCCTCGACGTTGTGAAGGAGTCGATTGAGAGCGGCAAAGCGGCGTTTCCGAGAGCCCATTGGGTCTATTACGATCGTTATTCCTTCTTCTTCAATCCCGACGGCGTCCGGCAGCTTACACTGCCCGCGTTTCCGCAATCGTTCGATTACATCGTCGCGTATTCGGTCTTTCCCAACACGCCGCGGTCGGACATGCTCGACCTCGTGGGCCAACTGAAGGCACGTCTCGCCGAAGGTGGCGCTCTGGCTTTTACCTTCATCGATCCTAATTACAATCCGTGGCCGGATCGATATGACGGCAACAATTTTCGCTGGCGACTCGAACGCGAGATCTTTCTGGAGCAAGAGAGGGGAAGAACGCTTGACATCGACGTCGGCGAGTTGTGCGAACGCGCCCGCGACGCTTCGTGGTTGGTCTTCGTGAACGGCAAGGAGCTATATCTTGAAACTGATGCCGGCAAAAACTATGGGCCCGAGCAACAGCAGACCCATTTTGCTTTCTATTCAGCCGAGTACATGCAGACGTTGTTTCCCGAGGCGACGATCCTCCCGCCCGCGAATGATGAGATGCAGCATTGTTGTGTGATCAGAAGGGGAGACGGGGGAAGGGGAGACACGGAGACGGGGTGACGGGGAGACGGGGTGACGGGGTGAGGCGGAGAAGACAACTGAGAACTAATCTTTGCGCCTTCCTTTGCGCCTTTGCGCCTTTGCCGGAACTTACTCGTATTTAAATGGACTTCGTAGCACTCACAGACGCGCAACGAAACGCTTTCGCGGACGACGGTTTTCTGATCGTCCGCAATGCGCTCGATGCGCTTACGGTGACGCAGCTCGTCGAGGAAACGGACAAACTTGCGGGCGCGTTTCTCGGCAAACCGGAAGTCTCCGGCAGACCTGAATACAACCATCTCGATCTCCGCCGTGGTTTGCTCAAAGAAAAAGCACTCCTCGCCCTCGTCTCGAATTCGACGACCGTTCCGCTCCTCGTCCAACTGTTGAGCACGAACATCCATTTGCACTCGTCCACCATCATCTACAAACGACCGGAGAACCCCGACGCTCCGCCGTTTCGCCGCGGCTGGCATCGCGACATCCGCATTCCGAAAGATCTGGGCCACGAACACCTGCCGCTGGTCGGCATCAAAGTCTGTTACTGCCTGACCGATTTTCAACAACCCGCCTGCGGCATGACGTTGTTGGCCCGTGGTTCTCATCGACTTCCTGGTCCATTGAACATTCCCAAAGGCGAGGTTGATCCGATTGACGTCGAGGTTTGTGATCTGGAGCTGAATGCAGGCGACGCAGTGTTCTTCGAGAACCGCATCTATCACACGGCCGCGCCCAATCGCAGCCAGCGCATTTCGAAAGTGGTGATCTACGGTTACTCGTATCGCTGGATGAAGCCCGAGGTCTATCTCGAAAACCCCGACGAACAACAACTGCTCACGACCGATCCGATCACGCGCCAACTGCTCGGCGGTTATCGCGACGTCGATACCCCGCCGTGGGCGCTTGATCGTTGGGCCAAACGAAACGGACTGTCGCGCGCGGCAGTGCCCTGGATGGTGGAAGTCTGAAGGAGATCACGCGATGTCGCTGCATGATGACGATCGACTGATCGACGGCGCGAAACACCTCTTCGCGAATGGTCGAATGTTCTCCTGGAATCTCGTCTCGACAAGGCTGACGCAGTTTCCTTATTTCGACGAGTTGCTCGAGCGGCCTGCCTGGAAGGGACGCAAGATACTCGACTTCGGCGGCAACGTCGGAACGTTTCTCGCCAGCGCCGGCGACCGCGTGGACCATGAAGACTACTGGTGCATCGACATTAACAAGGCGGTCGTGGAGCAGGGACGTTTGACGTATCCACGCGCGCACTTCGTGCACTTCAATCGTTACAGCCCGCAGTACAACCCGCACGGCATTCGCAAGCTGGCGCTACCGGATTGCGGCGGCGTGAAGTTTGACATCATCCTCGCGTTCTCGGTTTTTACTCACGTCGACAAGCACGAAATGGTTGAGACCGTGGGCGCGTTGCGGCGCATGCTCGCGCCTGGCGGTGTGCTGGCGTTTACGTTTTTCGATCCAAAGTACGATCGATCGCGGTCGGATCCGAAGTTGCCGCGAGGCGAAACTGTGTTGAGCAATCTTGGAACACAAGGCGAGATCGAGTTGGTAAAACGGGCGCGTTGGTTTGTCCTCGTTGACGACCGGTTGTACGTCGAACCCGGAGACGTGATGTGTCATCAGACGCGGCTCGGCAGGGCGCTTGAATCGTACTGTTCATACTTCACAGCGGATTTTATGAAGACGCTTTTTCCCGGCGCGATCATTCGCGACCCGGTCTGCCGGGAATGGCAACACTGCTGCATTTTGCGAAACTGAGCCTCTCTGCGGTCCCTGTGTTCTCTGCGGTTTAATTGCGTGCACCCTGAGTTCACCGCAGAGGAACACAGAAGACCGTAGAGAATGCGCCGGGTTTAGAAACAACATTAAGAAGCGATGGGTTTGAGATTTCATTGGATGTTGCCGAAGGCCGGCGAGGTCGGGGCTGAAGGCCGGCAAACGCCGCGCGAAGCAGCGCGTTATCGCATCGAGTCGATGCAAAGCACGTCGCCTGCGCCACGTCCGGATTTGGACGGCTGGACTCGCTTTGCGCACGCAGCGGAGGAGGCGGGCATTGAGTCGGTGCTCATTTCGTTTAGCCGCTACGAGCCCGATCCGTTTGTCGTCGCCTGTGCCCTCGGCCAGGCGGTGCAGAAACTCAAGTTCATCATTGCGTATCGCTCCGGTTTGATGAAGCCGACCACTTTCGTGCAACAGATGAACACCGTCTCGGCGTTGGTCCAGGGACGCGTGGCTTTCAACATCGTGGCAGGCAGTTCGAGCGAGGAGCAGCACGGCTACGGCGACTTTCTTTCGCACGACGAGCGGTACGCGCGCGCTGAAGAGTTTCTCGCGGTGTGCAATGCGTTCTGGCGAGCGAATGGCAACGTCGACTTCGAAGGCAAACACTATCGCGTCGAGCAAGCGAAACTCGCGACGCCTTTCGTCGCTCCCGATCGAAGCGCGCCCGAGATCTACGTGTCCGGTCACTCGGAACCGTCGGAGCAACTCGCTTACTCGCAAGGCTCGTGCTGGCTGCGCGTCGCAGAAGATCCGGCGAAGATCGCGCCCGTCGTGGCGCGCGCTCGTGCCCGTGGGATCGGTGTTTGTTTGCGGTTGTGTTTAGTTTGCAGACCGACGCGCGAAGAGGCGGTCGAGGCTGCTTACAGTTTGTTGCCGGAAGACAAGCGGGAGAGCACGACTACGCTGAAAGACGATTCGCAGATGTACCGGGAAGGGAACAATGGCAAGGATTCACACTGGTTGAATCGATCGCTTTGGACCGGGCTCGTCCCGCACTACGGGCCGGTATGGACCACGTTGTTGGGCTCGCCCCAGGAACTTGCCGAAGCGTTTCTCGAATACGAACGAATCGGCGTCACGGAGTTCATCATTTCGGGTTGGCCCGAGGTCGATACAGTAAACGTCTTCGGACGCGAAGTGCTGCCGCTCATAAGAACACGATGAATCTCAGGTTCCATTGGATGATGCCGAAAGGCGGCGAGGTCGGCATGAAGACTGCGCAGGAGACTTCGCGTGTCGCGACAACGCAGGCTGGTTCGGGCGCCGCGTTGCCGGACATGGAAGGCTGGCTGCGTTTCGCTCGTTGCGCCGAGGAATCTGACATCGAATCTGTGTTGCTCTCGTTCAGCCGTTACGAGCCTGACACGATCTTTGTAGCGTGCGCGATGGGCCAGGTGACTAGAAAACTCAAGTTCATCGTGGCTTACCGGCTGGGGTTGATGCAGCCCACGACTTTCGTTCAGCAGATCAATACGTTGTCGGGTGTGATCGGCGGGCGCGTGAGTTTGAACATCGTCGCGGGCAGTTCGCCCGTCGAGCAGCGCGGGTATGGCGATTTCCTGGACCATGACGAGCGATACGCGCGCGCGGAAGAGTTTTTAGAAGTGTGCCGGGCGTTCTGGGCCAACAATGGCGAGGTCAATTTCAGCGGCAAGTACTGTCGCATCGAACACGGAAAACTGTTCACGCCGTTTCAGGCGCCGGACCGGACCATGCCCGAGATCTATGTGGCGGGTCATTCGGAACAAGCCCAACATCTTGCGCTGGCGCAAAGCTCGTGCTACCTCCGGTTGATTGACACGCCCGAGAAGCTTCAGCCGGTCGTGAAGCGTTTTCGAGAGAATGGTGTCGAGGTTTGTTTGCGGTTTAGTGTGGTATGCCGGCCGACGCATGAAGAAGCGCTGGCAGCAGCGCGCGCGTTGTTGCCGCCGGAAGAGATCGAACGCGAGGAGCGGCGGATACTTTCCAGCAGCGACTCGAAGACGCTCAAGGACGCACTCGCAACGGCGGACAGCGTGGAGTGGTTGAACCGGAATTTGTGGGCGGGCCTCGTGCCCTATTACGGCTCTTCGGCGATGACGCTGGTTGGCACGCCGCAGGATCTGGCTGAGGCGTTGCTTGAATACAAGAGGACTGGAGTGACGCAGTTCATCATCGCCGGTTGGCCCAAGCTCGACGAGATGATGATCTTTGGACGTGAAGTTATTCCGTTGGTTCGGGAGGCTGAGAAGACTTCATGACGCCTCTGGAGCATTTCATCGAGCGGTTGCGCGGCGCGAGAGTCGATTCCGATCCATTTCCGCACTACGTTATCGAGAACGTCTTTCCGGATGACTATTATCGCGAGTTGTTGCGGCATCTGCCGCCGAATGATGTTTATAACAACTTGTACGAAGTCACGGATCTGAAGCTCGACCATTTCCGGCACCGGGACCAGCGCGACATGGACCACGGATGGACTGACAGACTGCCGCAGGATCTCAAAGTGTTCTGGGATTCATTCAACGAATGGTTTCTGGGCGAGCAGTTTGCACGGGCAGTGATGGAATCGTTTGGCTTCAAAGAAATACCGGAGGTGTCGGTCGAGTCGCAGTTTATTCGTCACCGCCCGGGCTACTTTCTTGGACCACACACCGATTTGTACACCAAGCTCGTCGTGTTTTTGCTCTATCTCGCGCCCGATAACAGCGCCGAACATCTCGGCACGTCGCTGTACCGGCCGAAGACCCCGGGCTTCAGTTGTCCGCACAGCAAGCATTATCCGTTTGAAGATTTTTTACGGGTGAAGACCACGCCCTACCGGGCCAATTCTCTCCTGGCGTTTGTTCGTTCCGACGTTTCGTTTCATGGGTTGGAACCGCTATCCGAAACGGATCTTGCGGTTACGCGGCGCGACGTCATTCAGTATGTGATCCACGACAAGGCAGCGCGTGAAGCACAGCTTGAGGCTCGCCGGCTTGCTACGCAGGAGGTGCGCGTATGAGCCGCCGAATCATGTTTGTCTGTCGCTCGGTTACGGGAGAGGCGCTACGCTCCGCAAAGGCGATCCGGGAACTCGAAGACGTTACGTTGGAGATCTGTGCAGAACCGGAAAGCAATGACCTGGTTCAAGCCGCAAGAAAACACGGAGCCGTGGATAAAATCGTCACCACGCACGAAAACCTCTTGCTGGCGGTGGCTCAAGCGAATGAAGCTCTCGGTCTCGAAGCGATGGGTTCCGAAGTCGTAAGGCGCACGCTCGATAAGGCAAAACTCAAAACAACTTTGAGCCGTGCCGGAGTCAAAACTCCGCCGTTCCGGGTTGTGACGACGCCGGAAGAGGCGCGCCGGTTCGCGGTCGAAATCGGATTCCCTATTGTCATCAAATCGATTCACGGCAGCGGCGCTCTCACCACGTTTCGCATCCAGGATGATGAACAACTCACGCATATTTCGAATTTAATGAGTGGTCCAATGCTCGCCGAGACTTGCGTGACCGGCCAGGAGCTTTGCTTCGATACGGTCACGATCGCAAACGAACCTCAGTGTTACGCGGTTTGTTGTTACGACCCGCCGATCATCGACGCGGTGCAAGATCCGCAACGGCAGTGGCGCTGCGTCATGCCGCGAGATCTGACACGCTACGAGGATTTCATTCGCGAAGGCTGCGCGGCAGTTAAGGCGTTGGAAGTGGGAAACGCCATCACGCACATGGAAGGATTCATAATGTCATCCGGCCCGGCCGGGTTTGTCGACGCGACGCTCCGGCCGGCCGGCGCGCGCATCGGCCCGATGTTTGGCTTTGCTTTCGACGTCGATC
>DATELZ010000179.1:0-9904 GCA_035276045.1 Pyrinomonadaceae bacterium
CCAATGATGTCCTGGATCATGTTGCGCACGGCGAGCACGCTGACCTCGAGCGTTTGTTGTCCGCCGCCCGGTTCCGATCCCGACAACTTCCCTTTCATGATCCAGATGATCACGACGCTCAGGATACAGGCGATAAAAAACATCACCGTGTACCACGGTATCGCGTTATCGGCGGTGTATGGACCAAAGGCCGCTTCCGGCGTGGTGCCAAAGTAACCCAGCACTTTGTCCCAGATCGGTTTGGTGTACTTCAACTCGAATTCGAGCGCCGCTTCACCAAAATAATGATTAACAAGCTGAACGATGATGGGTGTGTGATGGCCGCCTTCTGCGGCATGCCCGGCCTCTCCGGCGCCTTCTGCCAACCAGAACATCAACTGATTTCCTCTCGCTGGATAATTGCGAAGTAAAACTCTCTTAAAGCTTCAACGAATATTGCGACGACAAAACTCGCCATGCCTGCGAGCACCGCGGGCAATGACAAAAGATCGAGTTGATAAAGCGAAAACACGAGCGCCCCGATCACGACGTAACGAAGTATGAACTGGGCCAGGCGCAACTGCGGCGCCGCGCCGCCGACCGACAATTCGATCGCCGCGGCCGCGGAACTTTTCAACCAACGATGACTGAACAAAGCCAGCAATCCTCCAACCAGCAGGCCAGTCGTCACGCGCCAGGGACCAATGATCGCCGACACAGCCACACTCAGGCCGGTGGCTATAACCATCGTCCGGAAAATCCTCAGATTGATAGCATTTAGTGCAGGATCCGGCATTCGCAAAGCTGGCGATTTTAATTTAATAAGTCTTAGAACTCAAACGAACAAACTCAAACAGGCCGGCGGCGGATCCGGCCACGATCCCGCCCACGAGACACCACGGCTGTGTTCCGAACCATTTGTCGAGCATCCACCCGATGCCAGTGAAGGCGGCCACGGTCGCAAACAGCGCGATTCCTGCGGCATAGGCGAAACCAGCCTTGCGATTCTCTTCCTCTTTCGAAGGCTCGGGCTCGGCCATGTGATTACCAACTCTCGCGGGTCAGAAAGTTCCGCGGGACGTCGTAAAGCAGCGCCCGGCGGGAGTGGCGCATTGAGTCGTGAATGAAGCAGACATGCGTACACCAGCACGCCTTGCCGCCGTCGATCGCCGCCACCTCGTCCTCGCGCTCGTGCGCGGACCACAACGCGCCGAAGTCGTAATCGTAATCGGCAAGGGTCGCAAACTTCTCGCGCAGCTCGCAGGCGCGCACGTCGCCGTTGTAATCGACGACGGCGGTGGTCTCGCCTGCGGTACAGGGAAACGGCCACGGAGTCGGTTCCTGAAAGTTTGCGTGCTGCGTGCGGTAGTGAGTCGTAATCGTGCCGACGTAAGCGACGTTCTTGACGAATCGTTTGCTGGCGTCGTCGTCCGCAAACATGCGATCGCCGTAACGTTTCGTCAGTTTCGCGACGTGTTCGTACATCGCCGGCAGCACTTCGGGCGGCACTTGTTTGATGTGGTCGCCGGCGAGTGTTTCGCCGCGGATGATGTTGAAATACTGGCCGTCGAGCTTGTAGTTTTCCCACATGAACTCCGAGAGCATTTCGATCTCGGTGTAGTTTGCGGCGCAGACGACGGTGTTGACGTTGAGGCGAAAGCGATCGGTGTACTTTGTTTTCAGAGGATAAAGCGACTCGATGCAGTCGAGCGTCTTCTGCCAGTTGCCGGGGACGCCGCGAATGCGATCGTGAGTTTCGCCGTACCCGTCGAGCGCGACGTTTAGATAAAGATCGATCCGCGGGTTGGCGCCAAGCGCGCGCTCGACGATCTCGAAGACGCGCGACTTGATGAGTCCGTTCGTGGGAATGATGATGCGATCGACGCCGTTGTTTTTGACGAAGAGATCGATCACTTGTGAAATATCACCGCGCAAAGTCGGCTCGCCACCGGAGAGCCAGAGATCGGTAATCGGCGGCATCGTTTGTGAGATCTTTTCGATTTGCGCAAACGTCAGGTCGCCGGGCTGGTTCAACTCGGCGTGATAGAAACAGGTTTGGCAAAGCGCGTTGCAGCGTGAGGTGATGAAAAGAATCACCGTGCCGAGACGTTTTTCACGTTTCGACGAACGGAGAAGCTGCACGAATTGGACCGCTTTGCTGGTCATTGATTAATCGAGGGCCGGCTCGCGCGAGATAATGACAGCTTCACTTGACGATTTCAATTCGTAGGTAATGCCACGCCACTTGATGCGCCGCGAGAAGCCGGCGACGATCGTGTTCCAAAAATAGAGTAACGACGCAACCGGCCACAGAAAAATATGCGCCAGAAGCTCGCGATTCGATCTGTGTTCGCTCAATGGAATGCTGACAGCGCGCCATCGAATAAACGACTTCGCCGCACCTAGCAGAAACAAAACCGCCACGATCACAAGTACAGGAACTGCTCCGCTGGCCAACCACAAAACGATCCCGCCGAAAAACACGATCGTAAACAGACCCGATCCAAGCATAAGCGGCAACCACAGATTCGACGCGTAAACGCGCGTGATCTTGATCTGTCGCGTCGTAAATTCCAGTAATTCGCGAAAACCGCAATCGCCGATGGAAGGAACGAGACAGTTTGGCGTGAAATGGATCGTAAGTTTGGCGTCCTTCAAAACTCGCGTGATCGTGAAATCGTCGGAGACAGTTCCTTGCCAATGGTCCACGACGTTCAAACGCTCAAACGTCGAGCGGCGAATCGCAGTCGATCCGCCCCAACAAAAATTCTTCTCCGCATTTGCGCCGAGGGCGGAAGCAATCGAGGCGTTCCAAACGCCGCGCAAGCGCGAGGCAATTCCGCCACGTTCGGGAATAAACCAGCGATACCCGGTCGAAGCACCCAGCGTTTCATCGGCAAGCGGCGCGACGAGTTTACGCAACCAATCGTTGTCGGGTCGCGCATCAGTATCGACAAACACGACGACTTCACAACGCGTATCGAGCGCACCAACTGCCGCGATCAGGTTATGGACCTTCTGGCCCATGCTCTTCGCTGGGCCACTGATCACGATTCGGCCGCCTAGCCCCTCAACAATCTCAACACCTGGATCCGCGTCATCGTCAAAAACAAACAGCGCCTCATACGCACGATAATCCTGAGCCAACAGCGGCCTGATATTGTCTTCAAATCCAGCCTCGAAACCACGCGTCGGCGCGATCACCGAAACAAACGGCTGAAAATCAGGCAGCGCGCGACTTGTCTCACGCCGCACGTACGCAGCAAAACGCCGTCCATTCAACAATGATTGAATTCCAAACCAGCAGGCAACGGCCGCGAGGAAGTAGTAGAGATACACGAACGGAATGCGGAATTATTAGAACAAGGCCCCGAAGGAGACCCTCATCAACTCCCGCGCCAGCTTGACGATCGGCTGCGGATACACGCCGACCACCAACACGCCGATCACCGAGATAGCCAGCACAGTCTGGAGCGCCGGCGACAACGCGAGGGGCTTGTTGTCGGCAAGTCGATCGCCGAGGTACATCACCTTGATGAAGCGGAAGTAGTAATAGAAGGAGACAACGGTGTTGACGATGGCCCACACCGCGAGCACGTAATACCAATTCTTGCCATCGGCAGTGCCGCGTTGAATCAAACCACCAAAGAGGAAGTATTTGCCGATGAAACCACCCGTCACCGGCAGTCCGCCGAGTGACAGCATGAAGATCGACATCATCGCCGCCATCAACGGCGCCTTTTGTCCGAGACCGGTAAGATCGTCGACGTTGTCGCCGATAATGCCGCGACGGCGCAGGCTGATGATGACGCCAAACGCGCCCATGTTCATCAACGTGTAGACAAAGAGATACACGCCAAGCCCGATGAAACCGTAAAGGTTATGGGCCACGAGCGCGAGCAGCAGGTAACCGGCGTTGGAGATCGAAGAATAGGCGAGCAGGCGTTTAGAGTTTTCCTGCGTGACGGCCGCCCAGTTGCCGACCATGATCGTGATCGCCGCGACGAGACCAAGCAACGGCGCCCAGTCAGCGCGCATGCCTTCCAATGCGTCGTTGAAGATACGCGCATACAGCGCGAAGCTCGCGGCTTTGGAACCGGTCGAAAGAAACGCCGTGACCGAAGTCGGCGCGCCTTCGTAAACGTCCGGCGCCCACATGTGAAACGGCACTGCCGCCACTTTGAAGAACAAGCCTGCGCCCAGCGCGATCATCGCCAGCAACAAAATTGGCCTTAAACTCGCGAGTGCATTCTCAGTCACGCCCTCTTGGCTGTTGTTCTGGATGGCCGCTTGAATCTGCGGCATGAGCTCGTTGATCCGGCTGCCGATGTCACCCAGGTTCGTCGATCCCGCAACCCCGTACAGCAACGACATTCCGTAAAGCAGCACGCCCGAAGAAAATGCGCCGAGCAGGAAATACTTCATCGCCGCTTCATTCGATTTTCTTTCGCGTTTGGTGAAGGCGACGAGGACGTAGAACGTCAGCGCCATCAATTCGAGACTGATGTAGAGCGAAATGAGATCGTAGCCACAGGCGAGAAACATCATCCCGACCGTGGCGAACAGGACCAGCGAATAGTATTCCCCGTGTTGTTCGCCTTCGATATCGAGATAGCGAGTCGAGATACCGATGGCGAGACCGGCGGCGATTAAGAAGATGCCCTTGAAAAACAGCGCCGCCCCGTCGATACGGACCATGCCGTAGAAACCCTGAGCCGGCAGCGACGAACCCATGACCCACAATTGCACGGCGACCGAAGCGAACGCGAGCGCGACGCCGCCGAGTGCGAAGTATGCGGTGAGCTTGCTCTTGCGATACGGAAGGATGACTTCCATGACCAGCGCCACGCACGCGCACACGGTCAGGATCAACTCGGGCGCGATCAGTTGCAGATCCGCGATATTGATGAGCGACGTCGTGTTTGCTTGAAGCAGCATTGTTCTTTGTACTTTGTTCTTTGTACTTTGTACTGACCAAGCACAAAGTACTAAGCACTAAGCTCCAATCTATCGCTTTGCGTTCTCGGTCGCCGGTTGAGCCATGCCCGGAATCTGATATTCGGGCCGCACCTGTTTCACAACCGCGTTCACTGGCTGCTGAATGTATTCTAGAAAAGGCTTGGGATAGACGCCGATCCACAGCGACAGGATCATCAGCGGCACCATGTAAGCCCACTCGCGCCCCTTGAGATCGCGCAGGCCTTCGTTCTTCGGGTTTTCAATCTTGCCGAAGAACATTCGCTGGTAGAGCCAGAGGAAATATCCGGCGTTGAGAATGATTCCGAGCGCGGCCCACGCCGCCCAGTACGGATTCGCCTCGAACGCTCCGCGCAGCGCCAGAAACTCAGAAATAAACACGGCGAGCAGCGGCAACCCGATCGCGGTCATCACCATGCCGAGGAAGATCGCGGCGTAACCAGGCATCACGTGCGACAATCCGCCAAACTCAGCGACATTGCGCGTATGCCGTCGTTCGTAAATGATGCCGACGAGCAGGAACAACGCGCCTGAGTAGATACCGTGATTGATCATCTGCATGACGCCGCCGTTGACGCCATTCGGATTGAGCGCGAACAGTCCGAGCATCACCATGCCCATCGACGACACCGACGAGTAAGCCACCAGCTTCTTAACGTCGCCGTCTTTCTTGACGACGAAGTACATCGCCGCCAACGCGCCGTAGATGATGCTCACGATCGCCAGGAACACGACGACACTCCGCACGCCAAACGTGCCAAAGCTCGTCACCCAACTCGACTGGTCCCTCGACGCGGCGGGAAACATCGGCAGGTTGAAGCGATAGAAACCGTAAGTTCCGAGTTTCAGGAGGATGCCGGCGAGAATTACCGAACCGGCAGTCGGCGCTTCGACGTGGGCATCGGGAAGCCAGGTGTGAAAAGGAAACATCGGCACTTTGATCGCGAAGCCGAGCGCGAAAGCGACGAACAGCAGGATCTGCATCGTGCCCATCGGCATTACAGATCCCAGTGCCTGCATGTAAAGGATATTGAACGTGCCCGTGCCGCCGTTTTGCCGCGCTGCTTCTAAAGTGGTCGCCACCAGTTGCGCGGCTTCATTGTTGCCGGCCAGCATGTTAATCGTTCCCTGCGTGATCTGACTCGTAAGCGTCGCGTCCTGCGTCAGGAAGTACATCTTCAAGACGCCCAACAACATCACGACCGATCCGACAAGCGTGTATAAGAAAAACTTGATCGCCGCGTACAAGCGGTTCTCGCCACCCCAAACACCGATCAGGAAGTACATCGGCACGAGCGACACTTCGAAGAACAAGTAAAACAGGAAAAGATCCATCGACGAGAACACGCCGATCACCGCCGTCTGCAACAACAGCAGCAGCACGTAATATTCTTTCTCTCGCTTCTGAATGTATTCCCACGACGACAACGCCGCGATCGCGCCCAGCAGCGTCGTCAGAACGATCAGCAGCACGGAGACGCCGTCGACGCCCATCTGGTAACGCGCGCCGATGACCGGTATCCACTCGTGATCTTCGAGGAACTGCATGCCGCCCGCGCCGCGGTTATATCTCAGCAACCAGAGCGACACGATGAAGTCGAGGGCAAACCAGCCGGTGGCAAACTTCTTGATCAGGTTTCCCTGATCTTTCTTCATCAGTGCCAGAATGATGATGGCGCCGACGGCCGGTAGCCATGTAATGATTGAAAGAATGTTGTTGTCCATGTGGATCTACAATCCGTGTTCAACTACTTGAACATACCGACAATATCGCGCGCGAAAAACAATGCGACGGCGACCATCAACCCCAATACCATCACGAGTGCGTAGTTTTGCGTAAACCCGGTCTGCGCTGCGCGGAACAACGGCGACATCAATCGCCTGATAAACGCGGCGATCGTGTTGACGAGACCGTCGACGAAATACTTGTCGACCGCGCCGACGACGACGCTGAATCCGCGGCTCAACGTGGCCAGGCCGTTAACGATTCCATCTACGATCCGCGAATCGAACGCGTAGATGCCGCGGGCGGCGTCCATCGTGCGCCGGGTGATGGCCCAACCGTAAAACTCGTCGACCCAGAACTTGTTGTAGCTCGCTTGATATAGCGGACGCAGTCGTTGCGCCCAGATGTCCGCCAGGCGTGGGCTCTTGAGATAGAACAGCAGTCCTAACCCGATGCCAATACCCGCGACGACGAGCGAGATCACGATAAACAACCACTCCGTCGCCAGGTGACTGTGCAGCACGTTGTGGTCGACGGCATGGGCCAGGTTGAAACCAGTCTCGCCGTAAGGAGCGGGAACAAAGCCATGGGCTGCTTCCGTCGCCGCGGGCGCAGCATGGTCTGCCGCAGGCGCGGCTGCTGTTCCATGACTGGCGGCTACTGTTCCATGACTTTCAGCGGCGTGCGCCGTGCCAAACTCACGCGTTATCGGATTCCAGATAATCGGGTCGAGCCAGTTTGCGATGTGCAGCCTGCCGCCCGGATGTTCGCTGCCCGTGAGCGGTTTGAATGCTGGTCCAATACCGATAAAACCGCCGATGATCGCCAGCACGGCCAACGCTGCCAGCGGCACCCACATTGTCGCCGGTGACTCGTGCGGCATGTGCGCGCCATGCCCGTGTCCGCCACCGTGACCGTGAGACGCAACGTGTTGAGCGACGTCTTCATGTATTGGTCCAACATGCTCGCCGGGCTCGTGTCGTGGACGATCGCCTGCTGATCCGTCTACAGCATCGTGCGGCGCGTGTCCTTTGTCGTAAGCGGAAGCGTGCGCCTCGTCTGCTTCACCACCGGCCGGCTGTTCGAGGAACCTTTCCTTGCCCCAGAACGTCATCGCCACCAGGCGCGTCATATAGAACGCCGTACACGTCGCGGCGATCGTGCCGACGAGCCAGATGAGCCAACCGTACGGAATGTAAGTCGTCGAGGCCGCCTTCCAAAGGATCTCGTCTTTGGACCAGAAACCGCTGAACGGAATGATGCCGCAGATCGCCAGCCAGCCCGCGAGGAACGTCAAGTACGTGTAGGGCATGTACTTCTTCAACCCGCCCATACGCCGCATGTCCTGCTCGTGGTGCATGCCGTGAATCACGCTGCCCGCGCCGAGGAACATCAACGCTTTGAAGAAAGCGTGCGTCATCACGTGAAAGATCGAGATCGCGAAAGCGCCGACGCCCGCTGCCATGAACATGAAGCCGAGCTGCGAGACGGTCGAGTACGCGAGCACTTTCTTGATGTCGTTTTGCGTGATGCCGATGATGGCGGCAAAGATCGCAGTCCCTGCGCCGATCAGCGCAACGACGAGAAGCATCGTTTGCGAGTGCTGAAAGATGACGTTGGTGCGCGTCACCATGTAAAGACCGGCGGTGACCATCGTCGCGGCGTGGATCAGCGCCGAAACGGGTGTTGGACCAGCCATCGCGTCGGGCAGCCAGACGTGCAGTGGAAGTTGCGCAGATTTACCGCAAGCGCCGATGAAAAGTCCGAGCGCGATCCACGAAAGAACGCCCCAGTGGCCGAGCAGTTCGATCGGATAGTCTTTAGCCTGGTTGAAAACTCCTGTGTAATCCGCGGTGCCGAACGTCGCGATGATGCCGAAGATTGCAAGCGCGAAACCGAAGTCGCCGACGCGGTTTGTGATAAACGCTTTGCGCGATGCGTTTGCTGCTTCCTGGCGATCGAAGTAGTAACCGATCAGCAAATAGGAACAGAGGCCCACGCCTTCCCAACCGACAAACATCATCAGGAAGTTTGAGCCCATGACGAGCACGAGCATCGCGAACATGAACATGCCCATGTAGGCGAAGAAGCGATAGAACCCCGCCTCGCCATGCATGTATCCGGTTGCGAAGATAAAGATGCACAAGCCGACGCCGGTCACGATCAACATGAAGATCGACGACAGCGGATCGAGTTGATAGCTCCACTCGACATTGAGCAGTGCGTAGCGCGGCGCTTCGGCAGATGCTTCGTCGTGGCCTCCCTGGTTGATGCTCACCGCGCCGCCGGGAATCCAGTTGAAACCGAAACCGTCCTGGCTTGTCAGGTAAGGATTGGGCCACTGCGGATGACCACTGAATCCATACGAGTACACCGCTGCAACGCTAATGATAAAAGCAAGCGCCACCGAACCGACGGCGATGCCGCCGATCAGTTTTTCGGAGAACCGAAGCTTGCGGCCGAGCAGACCGTTAATGGCCGCGCCGATCAGTGGAAGCAGAGGAACTAGCCAGATGTATTTGTACATTTGGTACTTTGTACTTGGTGCTTTGTCCTTTGTACTTTGAACTTTGAACTTTGAACTTTGAACTTTGAACTTAGAGCTTTGTGCTTGAACAAAGTACAAAGTACAAAGTACAAAGTACAAAGCACAAAGCTCTAAGAATCACCACTTCAACAGATCAATCTCGTCTACCCAAATCGTTTCCTTATTCCGGTAAAGCGCGATCACGATGCCCAAACCGATCGCCGCTTCCGCCGCCGCCACGACGATCACGAACACCGCGAAAATCTGCCCCGCCACCGCATTCACGCTTCCGACGTCCTGCAAATAACGCGAGAAGGCGATGAAATTGAGATTGGCGGCGTTCAGGATCAACTCGATCGACATGAAGATCACGATGATGTTGCGCCTGGTCAGCACTCCGGCGACGCCGATGATGAAGAGCAACGCGCCGATCACGAGAAACTTCGACAGGTCGGGATTAGCCGCGGCATGCTTCGTCTGCGCCAGCCAGCCTCCGTCGACTACTTGCTGAAACAGTAACGCCAGTGTTGGGGTCATGATTCTTCCACCCGTGGCTCTAACTTCGCGAGTTCCGGATCGGCAGCGATCTCTTCCTGCAAGACTTCCGGATCGACGTCGTCAGCGGAAACTTCCTGCTTCAACGTGCGCGCCAACATTACCGATCCGATGATTGCAACCAACAGCAACACGCTCGC
>DATELZ010000180.1:0-6298 GCA_035276045.1 Pyrinomonadaceae bacterium
AAATCGAGCTTCGCACCGGCAAAAGCACTGCAGTGCTGTTGCCGGCACGAACCCTGAACAAAGAGGGCGACTCCCAGTAAGCATGTGTAAAGGATGTGTTGATAGCAAAACGTAAATGATGTCTTGATAATCAACAGCGAAACCGCTTGCCCCTGGCTACCTTCAATCGCGCCGTTGGCGCTCTGTGACTCGTTGATCGTTACCTTCTGTGATTCGTAGCGTGCTGTGAGCTCAGACTTCGTCGCGCCATTGGCTTAACGATCACTTGCGCCGAAGGCGCATCAAGAAGGTAGCCAGGGGCGAGGGTGAGCGAAGCGAACACGCTGCCTCTGGATCACTGCGCGAACCGCTACCTTCCGTCGCGCCATTGGCGCTCTGTGACTCGTTGAGCGTGCTGTGACTCTTAGCTCAAACTTCGTCGCGCCATTGGCTAACGATCACTTGCGCCGAAGGCGCATTAAGAAGGTAGCCAGGGGCGAGGGTGAGCGAAGCGAGCACGCTGCCCCTGGATCACACAGAGGCTACGTGGAGCACTGAAAGTGCGACAGCAGCTACCAGTTAATAATGAACTCGCGCACCAGGTTGACTCCGAATCCCGTCAGCAACGTTCCGGTGCCGATTCGCAGTCCGTCTTTGTAACTGTAACGCTCGGGATACCACGTCTCGGTGGCAATGACCGCGCTGCCGTAAACACCAGCCAACCGGGGAGCGGACAGCACGCGCTTTCCGCTCTTCGTTCGTGAAGTTATCGTTTCAAGAAACGCATGCTTGACGCGCGGGAAAAATCTCTCGCGGTTGCTGCGGTGAAAACTGCTGTCCTGATCGAGCGCTTCGTCGAGCCCGTAAGTGATGGTTTGCTGAACCGCGTTGCGGCCAAGACTCGACGCGAAGCGCTTGCCGTAGCCTTTCATTCCCTGCTCCCACTCCTCCGGCGTGTCACGCCATTGATCGATCCCCGCGGAAGCAGCCGTGCGCACGAGGCGGAATGGACCAACCGTGTCCTTTACATAACGATCGAAGCGCTCACGATTCGTGGGAAACTCGTAAGTGTCGAATGGATCTTTCTTAGCAGTATTATCCTTCGCAGCATCTGCCACTGGTTCTGCCGCGGGCTCCTGAGCCTGAACCGAAAAACAAACCAGCCCCGATACGAACACGATCCCAATCACGTATTTAGATAGAGTTAGACAAATCCGTTTCATCTGTGCCTCAATTTTCCAGGGGACTTTATATTAAGAGAGAGGGATCAGCGTTCTGTATAACCGTGAATTGACACGAAAGTCTCACGGACTATCCGTGACTTTCAACTCTTTCACCGGCGTGCCATCACTCCACACACCCATGAACCGCTGCTTCGGCGTATTCCCCAACGCATACTCGCGATTCTTGCCAAAGAACGCAGCATCGCACAGCGCGTCAAACAGTTTCCACGTGCCGTAATAGTCGAGCGCGTTAACCATCATCGTGTCGAGGCGTCGATCCTGCGACGCGCGGCCGGTTTCGCGTGCGGAACCAGCGCGCGCGGGATTGGGTGGTCCACCACCGATGCCTTCGCCGTTGTCGTAACTCCGATCCATCGCCGTGGGCGCGCGATGACTCGCCTGTAACGAAGGCGCGCCATACATGTCAGTCACCATCATGACGAAGTCTTTGTTGGCAGCGGGAACGTTCGTCGACTCGTAATAAACACGCTTCGCATCGGTATCGCGCACCAGCGTGTCCTGATCTCCCGCAACAGCCAGCAACAGCGTCTCCGCCGGCATCTTCTTCAGATCGGCAAGTGGAATATTGATCGGATCTTCGGTGATTCCCGGTTCGACGGACATCACCGCACGAACAGTGGGCAGGTTAGATTCCTTCGCGAGCGCCGCAACACTCGCCGCCAACAACCCGCCAACCGAATGACCGACGACGGCAAACTTGTTCAAGTCCGGTTTGATGTGTCCGCGTTCGGTTTGCAGGCGATGAATCGCGTCTTTGATCGCGCCCAGCGTGCTGGGCTGAAATTCCTTGATTGGCGTCAGCAAGGTGGCTTGATAACGCGGGTAAATGACAATGTTTCCGCGTTTGACGAGATGGTCCAACCAGGCGCCGTAGTACAACGGGTTCATGCCGCCCCAGCCATGAATGAAAACGATCAACGGCGCGGTGGCAGCAGGCTTCGGCGAGTCGGGTTCGAAGATCCAGTATTCGCCATTGCCCGTGCCGTAACGGTTTTTAGTGACGCCGGCGTGGGCATATTGCCTGCCGCCGGGGCCAATCTCTGGCTGTACCGGCGGCGTGGCACGTTGAGCCGAAAAAACTGTAAGGGAGAAGAGTGCGAGTAGGACTGTAAGACTGATGATTCTGCGTCGCATATTCTCCCTTAAATTAAATGGACTTAGGCGCGAGTGGCAATCACTTCGAGGTATTCAGCCTCGACTGAGGTTGTCCCGTCAGTCGCCTTATTATTGTTGCTCCAGAGTTGTTCGAGATCGCGCCGCAAGGCCGCTTGTTTGTTTTCGTCGAGCGCGCCGAACGCTTTGTTGGTCGGTCCGTAGTAAACCCGGAAATGCTCCACAACTTCGGCGGGCGAAAACGGAAAATCGAATGACACGATGCGCGGCGTCGCTTCGAGCTTCGAAACACCGTCGCCGAAACGCTCGCGAACGACATCTTCTTTGCCCCACAAAACCGGGGACGTCATTCCGGCCGGAGGGGGTACATGCGCCGCGGTCGCCTTGAACATCTGACCGATAAAACCGGCCGGCGTCCAGTTGCCCATCGCGATCTTACCGCTGGGCCTGGTGACCCGCTTCAATTCAGCGGCTACGACGTCCGGACGCGGCGCAAACATCGCCCCGTACATCGTCATAACCACGTCAAAACTCGCGTCGTCGTAAGGCAAAGCCTCCGCGTCGCC
Organism: Pyrinomonadaceae bacterium; assembly: GCA_035276045.1. GTDB lineage: Bacteria > Acidobacteriota > Blastocatellia > Pyrinomonadales > Pyrinomonadaceae > PSRF01. The sequence continues at coordinate 2,903 of DATELZ010000180.1, forward strand.
TTCGTCAAAACGGGCGGTCAAACCTTCCGCAGCGGCATTCGCCCGCGCTTGTTCAATTAAATTCGGAGCGATATCGACTCCGGTTACGGTGGCGCCGAGTCGTGCCGCCGGCAACGACAGGTTTCCCGTACCGCACGCCACGTCCAGCACTTTCATCCCCGGCTTCAATCCGAGCCGGTTAACAAACGTCTCGGCTTCCTGCGCCAAAAACTTCGCGATCTGTCCGAAATCTCCGGCAATCCAGGTGGCGCGCAGGCGCGCTTTGAGGGCGTCCATTTCCGAAACTTGACTAGCACTTTCCATATAAAGACCTCTTTCCTATGAAATAAAGTTTAACTCTCGATCAGATTCGCGGATTTCAGGGGCGTTTCGGGCCACCTCTTTGCGCCCTTTGCGTATCTCAGTAGTCCTCGGCGTTGAAATAGCCCGGTTTACGCAGAGACCGCAAAGATACGCCGAGGCCGAAGAAGAATCGCAAGATAAAGGCGTCTGGCACAGTTCATGCGCTCATAACGCCGGCAGTTCATGATGCGTAACGAAAGTATTCATGAGCGGCATCTAAGACCAAGCCAAGTGCAAGATAGCAAGACAGTCTGGGCACAATGAAATGTTAATCCGCGTTCAGTTTTTTCCGGTAGCCGGCGCCCTTTGCGTGCTGCTTTCCCTAGCCGCCGCGAACGCAACTCTCGCGCAAACCTCAAATGAAGATTTTCAAAGAATACTCTACGAAAAAGCCACTTTCGAGGCGAGCGACTTCGCTGCGCTCGAACAAGGCCAGACGGTCGTCAAACTGACGCCCGCATCCGATAAAGGCGAGATCGCGCTTTGCGGGCTCGTCGGTCTGCGTGCTGACGCCAGCCATTTTCTCAAATCGTACCTCGACGGCATCGCGCGCAAGAGCAACGAGGCAGTTATCGAAACCGGACGTTTCGGAAAGTCCCCTGCTGTTGCAGATCTGCAACAACTCACCGTCGAACCAGCCGACATCGAAGACTTGAAACAGTGCGCGGTCGGCAACTGCGACATCAAGCTTTCGGCCAGAATGATCGAGCGTGCTCGCAGTGAAGTGAACTGGAACGCGCCGGATTATCAAACGCAGGCTGCGCAACTGCTTAAATCGATGCTCGCCGAATATGTCCACGACTATGTCGCGCGTGGTCCAGCAGCGCTGATCGAGTATCACGACAAACGTGACGAAGTCCGCGTTGCCGACGAACAACAACAACTGCACGCCGCTTCGGGTTACCTGAACGATCTGCTGCGCGACTCGCAGGCGAGCATGCAGCTCGTCGAAGAGGCGATCGTCTGGTCCAAGATCAAGTTTGGCCTGAAGCCGGTGCTGATCGTCGAACACATCAAGGTTTACAAAGTTTCCGACGCCGCGCGCGATCATGGCCCACAAGTCTTTGTCGCGGCAGAACAGATCTACGCCAACCACTATTTCAATTCGTCGCGCGCGTTGACCGCTTACGTGACTGTGCCCGGCGCGAATCCGGGGGCGTATCTCGTCTATGAGAACCGTTCGCGGGCCGACAATCTGCACGGCGTGTTCAGTAAGTTGAAAAGAGGAGTCATAGAGAACAAAGCCGCCGACGGTCTCAAGTCGATTCTTGAACATACGCGATTGAGGCTCGACAGTGCGACGTTCGCCACGACCGAAACGCCGGCGCACCGGTCGACTGGCTGGGGCCATCGATTGTTTGGCGGCATACGTCCGCTTTTATGGGTTTTGACTATCTCGGCGCTGCTGGCGTTGTTTCTCCTCGGCAAACGGCACGTGGCGAAAACAGATTCTGCTCGCGCCACGCAACGACGCGCCGATATGAGAACGTAAACGCTTACCACAAGGGGGAAAGGTATGAAGAAACCGAAAATTCTATGGTTGATGTTGGCAATAGTAGTCGGCGGGCTTTTGTCATTTGCCGTCGCGCAACAGGAGACGGCGCAACAGAATGCCCTGACTGTTGAGTTGAAGAATGCCAGTGGCGAATCGGTCGGGAATGCAGTCATCACGTCGATCGGAAATAACAAAGGTGTTCGCATCAAGCTCGATTTGAAGGGTCTGCCGCCGGGTGAACATGCGATTCACTTCCACGAGATGGCGAAATGTGAAGGGCCGAAGTTTGAATCATCCGGGGCGCACTTCAATCCCGAGGGGAAGAAGCACGGGCTGAAAAATCCCCAGGGACCGCACCTCGGCGACATGTCGAACTTCAAGGTCAAAGCGGACGGCACCGCGAACCAAACCGTGACCAACAATCACGTAGATCTCGGGACCGATGCCCGGTCGCTGTTTGCCGGTAATGGAACGTCGCTGATCGTTCACGCACAAGCCGACGACCAGAAGACGGATCCGTCGGGCAACTCCGGCGATCGCATCGCCTGCGGCGTCGTCAATAAGTAAGGACCACCCACGCGAAGCAAGAAACACGGGTGAAGCCGCGCTTCATCCGTGTTTTTTTGTGTAGACTTGTCGAAACCCTCCGTCCTCGTTCGTTAACGTGTCAAGGAGGAAGACAAGAATGCCAAACTATTTACTGTTCCTTTACGAAGCAGCGGATGCTTTTGCCGAAACGAGTCCTGACGAGATGCAGGCGATTATTCAGAAGTACAGCGACTGGCGGCAGCGGCTGCATAAAAACGGCGTGATCGTTGGCGGCGAAAAGCTGCAGGACGGCACCGGCCGGGTCATGCGGCGAGCAGGTGGTGAGACGTCCGTCGTCGATGGACCATACACGGAGAGCAAGGAGATCATCGGCGGGTTCTTTGAGATAAAGGCCGACAACTACGATCAGGCGGTTGAGACTGCGCGCGACTGTCCGCATCTCGAATACGGCACGATCGAGCTTCGCGAGATTGAGGTGATCCACGAATGAAACCACGGATTGTATTGCTGTCCTTGTTGCTGGTGCTCGTGTTTCCGATTTACGCATCGGCGCAGACGGACAAGTTTCTCATTAGCTTGAAAGGCGATTGGGTAGGCGAAGGAAAAGCGTTTGGCGGCGCAGCTCTTATGCGCCTCAAGTGGGAATGGGTTTTGAATAACAAATTCCTGCGCCTGACTCTGCGCAACGAGATCAGCGCTCCTGACGGCACGAAGCAGATCTTCGAAGGACAAGCATACTATCGCTCTGCCGGTGTCGATAAATATCAGGCCCATTGGTTCGACTCCCGCGGAACGACCTTCCCGATCAGGGCAATTCTCGAGGCCAACACCATGACCGCATGGTGGGGCTCACCGGAAACTGAAGAAGGCAAATCCACCTACAAACTGATCGACGATGTGACAATGGAAGTCGTCGACTCGGTGAAACAACAGGACGGCGCCTTCCGCGAATTCGCCCGCGTCACCTTGAAACGCTTGTGACTACTGTCAACGCTTGTGACTACCGGTGC
>DATELZ010000181.1:0-24363 GCA_035276045.1 Pyrinomonadaceae bacterium
CAATCAGCCGTCACAACAACCTGACGTCTCTGCGTTGTTAATCGTAACCTCGCGCGTAGAGCTTACACGATCAACGAACGCTGAGAATGTGGGCTACCCAGACGATGCAGTCTCCCTGCGCCTGGTAGCGCACGCGATAGCTGTTGCCTCCGTTTTGGGCCAGGAACGCGCCGGTTCCAAACACGTCCGTGTGTGTATCCCAGAGTTTATTCAGCGGCTCGCCGTCAGAACCATTCCAATCGGAATCCCGGTTGAGTCCGCCGCCATCACCTTTGATCTGAATCGACCCAGGAGTGTTCGGGTTCTCGATCCAGGTGCGCTCGTCGCTGATCGACGGAATCGATCTCAGACCGCAATTGGCGACGCCAACCTGTCCGTCCGCGCCGATCCTGCTGTGTTTAAGATTCGACAGGTTCCCGTTGATCGCAGGCGCAGTCGGATGAACGACCGAGTGCGGACCGGAGAACATTCGCGGACCCAGCGCGATGTAGAGTTGCGATCCTCTCGGAACACACGGGCTCGAGTAAAACACGATCAGGCTTGCGCCTTCGGACATAGGCAGTGCATTGCCGGAACCGGCACAGAGACCATCCGACCAGGGACAACGATTGTCGGTGATCGCACTGCGCAAACCTTTAACTCGATAATCGCCGTTGATCCCGGGAACTATCGCATTCGTAACATTGGCGGCATAGGAGAAGAACGTGCCTGCTCCATTCCAACAGGGTTGAGTAGTGCTTCCCGAACCATTGGGAGGCACATTATAGGTATTGAGCGTGGAGCAGTCCGCTCCAAAGCCGAGGGTATAAGGATTAGCAACCGCAGCCGCGATCTCACCCCAAACTAAGAGGGCGCCTACCAACGAAGCACCAGGCGGTACGCCTCGCAACCGGATCACGCCGCCGCCTGTGTTTCTAGTACCAACGCCGGCAACAACGTGATCGACTCCACCTGGCAGCGGAACCGCAAGGTGCCTGAACGAAAGCGGGATCCTGCTGGGTCCTCTGGCGGAAGTGTCACCACTTTGTTCCGCTAAGGCACGTTTCTCGACTTCGTCAGCGTCGAGGTACAGTTCGGCGTCCGGGTCTGCTCGCGACTCTGTCTCAGGCGCAGTTACAGAACTTAGACCGCCTTCCTGCTTGGCAATAATAGGGTCATCTTGCTGTGCCGACACTGTAGTCGAATCAACTCCCGTGAGTTTTTGTTGGATAGAAGTCATCGTGGTGAGTGTCAAAAGAAGCAACACGACGGTGACGGCGATCAATCTCTTAATTCGCATTGATGTTCTCCTTTTTATGGTGCGCGGGTATCGCACCGCACTCGAAAGGCGCTTGCTCTTTTGAGTGGTGTTGTGGTTGAGAGGCACTCAGACGGATAGTCTGAAGTGAGTCTTCCTTTGGTTTAGTTCATTCATGCAACGACAGAAACAAATGGGCTAGCTTACGTTCGGGGGAGGAACGTCAAATGTTGGGCGTGGGAGTTCCTTCTGTCAGGCTTGGGTGTATCAAGCCACGGGCTAATTGAGGCGCACACTATAGCTTGAAAACTTCGCTTCACAAACTTTTCCTTGTAGGCGGTTCTTGCTATTCGTTGGCGAATCGTGCTGAGAGAGTAGTGTCTTATTTGACTCTCCGTTCTCTGCGTCCTCGTTGAACTCTGCGTTATATATTTGGAAGTCAGTGCTTACGCAGAGATCTCAGAGCTACCCAGAGAACGCGGAGTTGAAATTAAGACACTATCGTGCTGAGCGATCACTTGACGATCAACGACTCGATCATCGCTTCGCATAACTTGCCGTCGCTCGCACGATCAAACGCGGAAAACATCGGACCGGTGTTTACTTCGAGGAATAATAAATGTCCCTTTTCGGGGCACGTTTTGAAATCAGCCGCGGCGAAATCGAGACTCAACTTTGCGAGTAACGCGCCAAGTGGATCAGTTAGATCAAGAGACGGCGTGCCGGCGAATTCAACGCGGCAATTCTGCGTTACACGATAGTCCAGCTCCGGAGAAATGACGTTGAAACTGAAATACTTCTTACCAACTGCGTAGACCCTCAGCTCAGGCGGCACGAGTCGCGGCTGAACGATCGCCGGAGCTGCGACGCGCCCGTCCTTCACCGGCGTTCGTTCGAGCACGTCGACCAGCGGCTCGCAATATCCACCGCCGTTGATCGGCTTGACGACACTTCCCTCACCTGACACAAAGTTTGCTAAACGCTCGCGATCGTTTGTGACCAACGTCCGCGGAATCCGCAAACCGCAATCCTGCGCGAGCTTCAAAACCAGCGGTTTGTTTGTAACTTGATTCAGATTACCGCGATTGAAGATCAAGATTTCCGGGTGAGAGGCAAGCCATCCAGTAATCGCCGTGTGCCACGCCCCGGCCCGATACTGCGACGCCGCCTGACCATCGTGTAACGCAGTGAAAACGTCGTGACGAACAAACGCCGCCTCACAACGCAACGGTTCGTCATCGACAAACAATTCCCCGCTATCCAAATCCCACGCAATCGATGGATTCGACGACTTCCCTACCAGCAACTTTTGATACGACACACTGCAACGATCCGCTGCCGACAGCAACGCAGAGATATTTGGATCGGCATCGCCGCCCACTATCAGCAGCGAACCGCGCAAACGTGTGTCTGAGACCATTCGAGAATCGAGCGCGCGAGTCAGCAATCAGAAACTGCCGAACGGACTGTTCTGCACGAACGGGCCGCCTGATTCTTCACCCAGCGCCATCGTAGTCGGTCCTTCTTCTCCGACTGCGCGCGTGGTCGGATCTTCTTCACCGAGAGCCAGCGTCGTCGGATCTTCTTCGCCGACGGCGAGCGTCGTCGCAGTAAGTCCAAACGTAGTTTGACCTTCCTCGCCGAGGGCCAGTGTCGTCGGTCCTTCTTCGCCCAATCGCAGAGTGGTTGCGCCTTCTTCTCCGAGGGCCATCGTGGTCATCGGAGGATCCTCTTCGCCGACCGCTAACGTGGTGGCGATGCGTGCGTCCTCCTCGCCGGTGGCCATAGTGGTTGGGCCACCACCTTCTTCACCCGTAGCCATCGTCGTGGGTTGTAAAAAGCGAGCAGCAGCGCCTTCGCGCACAACGCTGCCGCTAATCCACGTCTCACGCTGTTCCGCTTCGGCGAGAGCTTTCGACGGCTGTTCCACTTCGATCTCATGCGCCCCGCCGGCGTCGTGCACCGTCACGGTTTCGATCGGTTCCGAAGCGCCAAACATTACCCAAATCGAAAATGGCGTCAGCACTTGAGGAACCATTCCACCCGGTGGAATCGAGTGGAAACTGAATTGAGGCGGAAATATTCTGATTGGCAACTGTTTGAAGAAATCCGTGTATCCCGGCGTTGGATGCACGCCGAAAGCGAAGATAGTAACTGCGTTTCGCGCTTGCAGGGCGAGATAACTGGCGCGGCCGAGATCACTCCCGCCGTTTGCCTGTTCGGCAGTTGAGGATGAACTTGTTGAGGTTGATTTCTTTTCAGGCATGTCGAGTACTCCTAATGGAAAAGCCCGAGGCTTAGTTTCGCTGCGCGGGTTGGAACCTGAGTATGAGGGTTATGCAGCCCTTGAGGACCAGCCCAGATGAACAGGAGGTGAAAAAGAAGTACTCCCGTTGGCCCTCGATGTCAAGAAAGTTTTGCGCGCCGCCGTTCCCAGCCCAGATGCCACAAATTCTCAATAAAGTTAGGCGTGAATAACAATACTTGGCTTGCAAGGATTCTGGTAAGCTTCTGCCCTCCTAAGTTGTCGGACTTTAAGTTTTTTGAAACAGGCGTGGGTAGTCTAGTCGACTATCCAGCCACCGGCAGACCCCCAGTGTCCGGGCGTCGATGCGAGTCCGACTTTGCTCTTTGTGAGGTCCAGGCTGATTGAATCGTCAATAAACAGGAGGACACTATGACGACTCGGCACTACTCGCGATTGCTTTTAGGAACTGCCACCGCGGTTCTTCTCGCCGGCTTACTTTTCAATGGCTTGGCAGGTTCGGCTGCTGCCATCAGGGATCGGACGCCACCAACGGCGCCGACTAATCTCGTCGCCGGCACTATCACAAACACGACCGTATCGCTCAATTGGAACCCATCCACGGACAACTCCGGCAAATGGTCGTATAAGATTCGCATCACTAACCTGCAGAACTCGGCTTACAATTCACTCGCAACTGTCAGCCAATCAACCACCACATACACGGCAAGATTTCTCGCGACGAATAGCCCGTACACGTTTGCAGTTTATGCAGTGGACGCAGCCGGCAATAAATCCGCCGAAAGCAATCTCGTCAGAGTAAGCACGCCGGCAGACACGACGCCGCCAGCGGCGCCGACGCTGCAAGCCAGCGTAGTCAGTCCGTCGCAAGTGCAGCTTACCTGGACCAAGACGAGAGACAATGTGACCAACAATTGTTGCTCGTACAGCATCAACGTGAATGGAAGCCGGTATAACGGCCACGTGAACTGGATCTCGCCGTCGCCCGCGGGCACTCTCGCAGCGAGTATTCGTCACCTGACGCCGGGGACAACATACTCTTTCAGTATCAACGTCGCCGATTGGTCAGGCGGAAACGTCTCCACGAGCAACACTGTCAACGTATCCACCACTCCCAGCAGCGACACTACGCCACCGGCAGCGCCGTCGAACCTGCGGCTGGTGCGCGACGACAGTTGCGGCGAGGTTTGGCTCGGATGGGCTGAGACCAACGATAACGCGGACGGGCAGGATACGCTCGAGTATGAGATCTGGGTCAACGGTGTGCAGAGCCCATTGCCGGTGGGGGCCGGTTTGGATCTCGATTTCGTTTACGCCAACAACCACGGGGATAATTTCTTCCAGGTCAGGGCCGTCGATCGCTCGGGAAATACGTCAGCACCGAGCAATCTGCTGAGGTTGTTTCTCTGGCCGTGCTAGAATGCACTGACGTTTGGTTGACATGACGACGGCGGACCCGGCGATGTCACTAGACATCGCCTGTGTCCGTTGCTCGTGACGTGCCTCCCGAAAACCTCACGTTACGAAAGTCAGCTTATGCGAAATTCATCTTCTGGAGGTGCCAGAATGGTCCCTGGAGCTACTGGACTGCTGGCCCGCGAACAAACCGTACTCCGTGAGACCGAAATTCTCCGCGATGCCAATATCGCGCTGACCGAAAACCTCAGCCTCGAACGCGTCCTCGAAACATTGCTCGACTACCTGACCAAGCTCGTTCCCTATGACAGCGCCAACGTCATGCTGCGCAAAGGAGATTCGCAGTTTGTAGTCAGCGCGCTCAGACGTTACGAAGGATTTCAAAACGTCGAAACTACTCGCGCCATCGCTTTTGACGGCAACGCCAATCCGCTTTTGCGGCGCATCTGTTTGACGAAACAGAGCCTCATCGTCGCCGACACCTTGCTCGAACCCGACTGGCAAACGGTAAGCGGCGCGGATCACGTGCGCAATTGGATGGGCGTGCCGCTGGTCGCCTCCGGCAGAGTTATTGGTTTGTATTCCGTCGACAAAACTAAGCCTGACTTTTTCCAACCGGAACATGCGCGTTTAGCGGAGACGCTCGCCGCGCGCGCGGCAAGCGCGATCCAAAACGCTCAACTCTTCGAACAGAGCCAGCATTACGTCGCCGAGCTCGAAGCGAGAATCTCCGAACGCAAACGCGCCGAAGAAGCATTGCGCGAAAGTGAAGAACGTTATCGTGAGTTGTTCGAAAACGCTCGCGACGCAATTTACGTCCACGATCTCGACGGCAACTACGTTTCGATCAATCGCGCCGCCGAAACTCTCTCCGGTTACAACCGCGCGGAAATCCTGGGTCGTAACTTCGCCGAATTCATCGCCCAGGAACATGTAGACCAGGCCCGCGATTGTTTATTTGCCAAGCTGGCGCGGAGTGGTGAAACGACTTACGAAGTGCAAGTGATTGCGAAAGACGGACGGCGCGTGCCGGTAGAAGTCAGCAGCCGCGCCATTTACGCAAATGGCGCGATTGTCGGCGTGCAGGGGACCGCTCGCGATATAACCGAACGCAAGCAGACCCAGGACACGTTGCGGATGTTTTCACGCCAGTTGATCGAGGCCCAGGAAGACGAGCGTCGCCGCATCTCCAGGGATCTGCACGACCAGATCGGTCAAACGTTGACGGCCGTGAAGATGAATCTGCATACGATTCAAAGCCTGTGCACCACGCCCGAAGCCACGCCCCGTATAAAAGACAACATGGACGCCGTGGATGAAGCCCTGCGTTTGGTGCGCGATCTCTCAGTCGATCTTCGACCGCCATTGCTCGACGATCTCGGTCTGGCGACGGCGCTTTGCTGGTATGTCGATCGCTATTCGCAACGCGTCGGAGTCGCTACTGAAATCAAGATCGATTTACCGAATCAAAACGAACGCTTCTCGCGCGAACTCGAAACCGCATGTTTTCGCATCGCCCAGGAAGCCCTCACCAACGTGGTTCGTCATGCTCGCGCAAAGCTCGTGTCGCTGCGTTTGACTCGAAAAGAAACCGTGCTCGAGATGGAAGTGAAAGACGATGGCATCGGCTTCGATCCGGCGGCGTTGCGCCGACGCGCTCCGCGAGCGGCGACGCTGGGTTTGCTGGGAATGCAGGAACGCGCGCACGCAGCCGGCGGTGAAGTCGAGATCCGCTCGGCAATTACTAAAGGAACAATCATCCGCTTCACGGCGCCGCTCGCAGACACTGCTCCAGTATAGATCTCGCCAACGCTTCGACCCGTTCGGTTGAACCGTCTTCCGCCGGACCCGGCTCCGAATACTCGTCAAACCAATCATCGTCATACACCCTGGCAAGCTGTGCCCGGTCCCAACCGTAGAGCTTTCGAATATCGATGCCGTGGTATTGCAACGCATCGAGCCATATTTCCAAAACAAGCTGTTGCAGACCAGGCGAAACGCGGTGGATGCCGCTGTTTTTTGCGCAGCCGTTTTCGACCAACGTCAGGTAGTTGCGCGCCTGGATCAAACTCGCGAGCAAACCTCCGGTTTCGAGTTGCACAATGCGCGTCGGCACTGCTTCTTCGGCACGGCTTACAAAGTTGTAAGGAAAACCCAGGTAAGCGATACGGATCGGGCCGCATGGACCATCATCGGAAGTAAGGTCCCAGGTATCTTTGGCAACTCTGAAACTCGCGCGATTTCGCAGATCGCGAATGATTGGACCAAACTCCTGGTCGCCACCCGAGCCGCTGAAGAGCTTGATGTCGGGCCGGTGAGCCATCGGCCATTTGTCTTTGAAGGGATTGCGTCCCGACGATCCGAGCAAATACTCGGAACGCAGCATCAACTCTTCGAGTGAATCCAGACGCGTTACTCGATCGCGAAGACATCGCGGCACTTCCAGGTTCGGATCGGGATCGTAAAACTCGACCCTGGCGTCCTGTCGTGACGCGATGTCTGCCAGTCCCCGGCCGATACTTCCTAAACCGATGATTCCAATGTCAACGCCGTCCAACGATCCGCCCCGCAGGAATTCCGTCTGCAACTTATCGATCAAACATTGAGAGAAGATATGGCCGCCGATCTGTAGCTTTACCGCTGCCCTGGCCCATGAGATCACCGCCAGTGGCGGCGAGGTCTCTTCGAAAACGAACATCCCTTGCGATGTTTGTTCGATACCCACGACCTCGTAACACCGCAGCACGTCGCGAGGTATGTTGGTAATGCATTTGCCGCCATCGTCCAACACGAGGATGCGTTTGATGTGCCGGTGACTGAGCTGTTGCGCAACTGTTTCCCAAAGACGCGTGATGTCCTGTTCGAACGACTCGTCAAATTCGCCAAGCTGCGGAAAAGTGCTCTCGACAACAGTCACACCCATGTGACGAAGCGCCGCGATGACGGGCGCGCTGTTGGAATAGACCTTACCCAGAGCGAAAATGTTCTCCGGGCGCAAACCCATCTCCTCGGCCGCGCGGAATAAATCGACCGTTTGATAAAGCATGTGTTGCACTGCAACCAGTGCTGTGTTTTCGCCGAAGTCGAAGCGCGCGTTGTCAGCACAACCAGACAATGCACCTGTGACTTCCAGCAACGATTGTCGTGGACTCGTCATCACTCAATTTGTGTCGTGGGAGGAGAGGTTTACGCCGGGCACTACATACTGGTTGCGCCGTTCATCATCTGCTGCGAGGTTGCCTCTGTGTGATGCATGCTACCAGCTTTGCGTTTGCGAAAACGCCCAAAACACCGCTTGTTCAAGGTCGCCTTCCTTGACACTCCTGAACGTCGACTGTTAAATTACGCGGTCTTTTTCTGCACTGAATACTAGTCTGTAAGCATAAAGGAGTTGTTTTGACTACCGAATCCGGTTACCTGTTCACCTCCGAATCCGTTACTGAAGGACATCCCGATAAGATCTCCGATCAAATCTCTGATGCCATACTTGACGCGGCTCTCGCCGTCGATCCAATGGCTCGCGTTGCTTGTGAGACTCTCGTGACAACTGGTCTTGTGGTTGTCGCAGGTGAGATTACCACTGACGCTGTACTCGACTATTCAAAAATAGCGCGCGAAACCATTCGCGAAATCGGTTATACCCGCGCTAAGTACGGTTTTGACTGCGACACTTGCGCGGTCTTGTCGTCACTCGATCGCCAATCGCCCGACATCGCGATGGGCGTCGATACTGGCGGCGCCGGCGATCAGGGTCTGATGTTTGGTTTCGCCTGTAATGAGACTAAGGAATTGATGCCTTTGCCGATTCAGTTGGCGCAGCAGTTGGCACTGCGTCTTTCGGAGGTGCGCAAATCGGGCGAGCTTCCCTATCTTCGCCCCGACGGAAAATCTCAAGTAACGATTGAGTATCGCGATGGCCGTCCGTTTCGCGTCGAAGCCGTCGTTATCTCGTCGCAACACGCCGACGACGTCACGAACGAACAACTGCGTTCCGAGATCGAAGAAAAAGTAATCAGACACACCGTCAATCCTGAATTACTCGACAACAATACCAAGTTTCACATCAATCCAACCGGACGGTTCGTCACCGGTGGACCACAAGGCGATTCGGGTCTTACAGGCCGCAAGATCATCGTCGACACGTACGGCGGTTACGCACCACACGGCGGCGGCGCCTTCTCCGGAAAAGATCCGACGAAGGTCGATCGTTCAGCCGCTTACATGGCGCGCTATGTTGCGAAAAACATCGTCGCCGCCGGTCTTGCCGATCACTGCACAGTCCAACTCGCATATGCCATCGGCGTCGCCGATCCTGTTTCCGTGCGCGTCGATACTGCCGGTACGGGACGTATCAGCGAAGCGGCGTTGTCGAAACTGGTCCGCGATAATTTCGAACTGACACCGGGCGGCATTATTAAGGATCTGAACCTGCGCCGGCCTATTTATAAGGCCACCGCTTCATATGGACACTTTGGGCGCGAGGGAGACGGCTTCACCTGGGAAAAAACGGATAAAGCTGAAACACTGCGTGCCAGTGCAGGTATCTAAAAGAAGAACTTGGAACTTTGGTCTTTGGTTTTGGGTCTTGGTTCAAACGACCTCCCGAAGCCTAAGACGTAGATCAAAGTCCTAAGACCAAAGCCCCAAGACCAACCGATTCAAATAAAGGAATAGATCAAGTATGAGTGCATCACCTGCCGTCGAATTCGACGTGAAAGATATTAGTTTGGCAAGTAATGGTAAGCAGCGCATCGAGTGGGCCGAGCGTGAGATGCCGGTGCTGCGGCTGATTCGTGAAAGGTTCGCCGAAGAGAAGCCGTTGAGCGGCGTGAAACTCGTCGCCTGCGCGCACATCACGACCGAAACTGCGAACCTCGCGCGAGCGTTGCAAGCCGGTGGCGCCGAAGCCGTGCTGATCGCGTCGAATCCGCTTTCGACACAGGACGACGTGGCCGCCTCGCTTGTTTCAGACTGGGGCATTCCGGTTTACGCAATCAAAGGCGAGTCGACCGATACTTACAACCGTCACGTGCGCACCGCGCTCGATTCACATCCGGACATCATCATCGACGACGGATCCGACGTCGTGGCCACGCTCCTGAAAGAGCGTCCGGATCAAGTAAAAGAGGTCTTCGGTTCGACTGAAGAAACCACCACCGGTATTCAACGTCTCGAGGCCATGCAGACCGCCGGCGTCCTGCCGTTTCCTTCAATCGCGGTGAACAACGCGCAAACGAAACACTTCTTCGATAATCGTTATGGCACCGGACAGTCGACGCTCGACGGCATCATTCGCGCCACGAATATCCTGTTGGCTGGACGTAACCTGGTTGTCGTCGGTTATGGCTGGTGTGGCAAAGGCGTGGCGCTGCGCGGCCGTGGCATGGGCGCGAACGTGATCGTCACCGAAGTCGATCCGATCAAAGCCGTCGAGGCCGTGATGGACGGCTTCCGCGTCATGCCGATGAGCGAAGCTGCTGCGGTTGGCGACATCTTCGTCACTGTCACGGGTAATCGTCACGTCATCGACGGCGAGCATTTCGCCAGGATGAAAGACGGCGCGATCGTCTGCAACAGCGGACACTTCGATCTCGAACTGAACCTTGTTGCCTTGCGCGAGATGGCCGGCGATCCGGTGACGATGCGGCCGTTTGTCGAAGAGTACAAGGTGAGTTCGAACGGACATCGAGTCATCGTGCTGGGCGAAGGCCGCCTGATCAATCTCGCAGCCGCGGAAGGACATCCGGCCAGCGTGATGGACATGAGCTTTGCGAACCAGGCGTTATCGGTCGAGTACCTCGTGAAGAAGAAAGGTGAGCTTCCGCCGGGCGTACACCTGCTGCCGAAGGAAGTCGATACTGAAATTGCCAGCTTGAAGTTGCGTGCGTTGGGTGTGTCGATCGACACGCTGACGGCCGAACAGCTTGAGTATATTTCAAGCTGGGAAACCGGTACCTAAGAAGGGTTCCCGCAAAGGCGGGAAACTTCACGTCCGCACTCGCGAAAGAAAATAGGTCCCCGCTGCCGCGAAGATGAGTAGCGGGGACCATCCAGCCACAGTAGGCCGCAGCAGGCCGTGATTTCCTAACTGCTGAAATCCTCCACCAACAGCCCAGTAGGCAATACCGACGACGACCGCTGCGCAGAGCGCGATCACAGTTCCCTTCCTGCCAAACGACACCGCGAGGGGCATGCCGATAAAAGCCATTATGATGATGCTGAATGGACCCGCATACTTTCGTTGCAAAGCAACCGCCATCGCCGAAACATCGATCCCGCGTTGCTTCGCCGCGTCGAGATAGCGATCGAGATCGCGGGAACTGAGTTGTGAAGGTTTGTCGATCGTCGGCTTGAACACCGCCGCCGATTCGACGCCTGCAAACACAGTTTCCGGTGCGGAACGTCTTTCAACCTCCATGCCTTTCAACGCGAGTGTTTCCGTGTCGGTTATCTTTAAGTGCGTGGGATCGCTCCACGACGCACTCTTACCGCTCACGACCTGGGCCAGGTGGACGGCATCGGCGTCGAGTTCATAAACAGTCGGTTCGAGCAAACTGCCATCAGCGCCAAACTCGTACGAATAAAAACGGCGCGTATCAGTTGAAGCAAGCCACTGGCGCCCGGTGCGCGTGATCGCGCGCGCTTCACCACCGCGAATACGCGCCCGCAACGCGTCTTGTCTGAGATTCGTGCCGGGCATCACGTATTCCTGGATCACCCACGAGCCGCCGGCAATCAAAAGCGCGAAAAAGAACCCCGGCAACATCAAGCGATAGACGCTCTGTCCCGAAGCCCACCACGCAATCGCCTCCTGTCGCCTGGCCAGCAACGCGTAGGTGACGAGGACCGAGATCAACATCGTCGCGGGAAATAACTCCACCGCGATCAGCGGCAAGAGAAACAATAGATATCGCGCGACGAGATCCGCGCTGGCTTGAGTGACGGCGATGAAACGCCAGAGCTCGAACAGCGTGAAGATGTTGAAGATCGAAGCAAGAGCGGCGAAACAGACAACAAAACTCAGGGCCAGCGCGCGCAAGAGCGTCGCGTCCATCAAGTTCGGAAAACCGATCGACTTCTTGAATTCCTGCGTCGCAACCACGGCTCGCTTCGCGCGCGGCAAAGATTTCTTCGCGTCTCTTGTGCCTCTTTGCGGCCACGGTATGCGGAAGAACGGAATCCGTTGCACCGCCAGAAACAACAACCCAACTAAAACGATGAACACCGTCGCCAACCATGGTCCAACATTTGGCGAAACTGTCCCCACACGCGCGAGTGACTCCCCAAGCAGCGAAAGCAGGTAATAAACAATGACTACAATCAGACTGAGCAGCACGCCGATACTCTTTCCGCCGCGTCGCACACGCAACCCGAGCGCAGCGCCGATCAGCGAGAAGACAAAAGGCGCCAGCGACAGCGCCGCCCTCCGATTCAGGATGCGCGCCGCTTCCCTTTGCTGTTCGACGGATCCGGTCTGCGTGCGCTCGCGCAAGTCATCCCAGTCCATCGAATCGGCATTCGCATCGCGTTGATTGAGACGTTGGACGATGTCGGCGCGGCCCGTGTTAATCGAGAACCTTAACTGATCGAAACGCTCGACGACATACGACTTCTCGCCGTTGTTCGGCGCGGGAGTCGGAGCCGGTGTCTCAGTCGCCTCCGCCAGCTCCTCGTTGCGGCTGGGAAACTTCGCCGACAGTACGTCACTCAAAACCAACTCTGACTGCTCTCCCGAGGAATCGATGCGTCCCGAACGCGCCGTGTAGACCTGGTTCGGTTGATCCTTCCGTTGCGCAAAGATGAAAACCCGTCCCCATGTGCCAAGCGCCTTGTCTCCGTCGCGCACATAGATCACATAACGCGGCAACGCGCTGAACGTTCGCGGCTCGACCGGCGAGTCGAGCTTGGCGAGCGCGCCTTGCAATGCGATGCGTTCGAGATCGCGCGCGGCTTCGGGTGCCTCTTTGAGATGGAGATATGTAGTTGCGCCACTGAAAATCAATCCGATCAACAACGCGGGCCAGATCATGGTCCACGATCCGACACCCGCCGAGCGCATCGCGACGATCTCGCTGTCGCTGCCCATGCGCGAGTATCCGACGATGATTCCGGCCAGCGTCGCCAAAGGGATGGAAAACGTGAGCACGCCGGGCAACAACGCCGCGCCGATGCCGCCGAGCAACGAAAGCGGCAGATCGGTGTAGATGATCACCTCGGCGAGCCGGCTGGATTGTTGCGCGATGAGGATCGCAGTAAGCAGCAACAACGAGAGCACGATGTACGGCGCCATCGCCCCGACGATGTACCGGGGTATTAAGAAACTTCTGGAGCTGAAGTTTTTCCTTAACACTATTGCACGAACTCTATTGCGCAAACGTTGGCCGGGCTCGGGGCATTCGTTCCAGAACGCGGCTGATGATCTGATACGTTAACTGAGCAAGCTCTTTTCCGGTCGCAGTCGGGACTTCCCTCGCCCCTTCGGCAAACTTCACTGGGGACAGTTTCTCGGATGCTCGCAATTGTTGATGAACTGCTTTAGCTATCACGCGCCCGCCGCGACAGTTCGAACAACGAAGCGTCAAATCCGATCCGAGATACAGCACCTCTTCATTATCCAAAGCGTTGTTACAACTGCCACAGCGACGCAGATCCGGTAAGAATCCCTCAAGCTTCAACAGCCACACTTCAAAATATCGAAGCACCCATTCCAGATCGGACGGCGACTGCGACGCCGCCTCAAAACACGCGAGCGCCATTCGATAAAGATTGTCGTTGGCCTGCCGCGGCGGCGAGAAGTCCAGCAACAGATCGCCCATGTAACAGAAGCCATTGAGCAGCGTTGCGTCGGAAGACAAGTTAAAGCGCGATCTCAGGATCTCCGTTTGGCTGAACGAGACCAGTTCCTGGTGTTCCTTTTCGAAGTAAGTGAGATTGATGAGAGTGAACGGCTCGAGCGAGGCGCCGAAACGGTTCTTGAGTTTTCTACAATTCTTCGCGACGCCCCTGATCAATCCCGAAGAGCGACTCAGACACACGACAATCTTGTCAGCTTCCGCGAGATTGTAGGTGCGTAGAATCAGGGCCTCGGTTTCGAATACAGACATCTTGCTTCGCTCTGCGAACTCAGCGTATCCCGCTGTCCCTCTGCATTAATCTTATCTGTAGGGATTCATTTAACGCAGAGGAGAGAGTCCCGCAGAGTTCGCAAAGAGATTACGGGATGAAGTAAAGGATCCAACCAAGCACCAAACCGATCACCATGAACTCCGCAAACACTTTCACGCCGTAAATCCAGCGCTCCTGCGTCGTATCCTTCGAGATCGCGCCAAACACGACCGCCGCCAGCGCGGCAAACAATGCCATTACCAGGAAGTGTCTCAATTTTTCCTCCCTGCCGCGATGTCAAACGCGTCGAGCATCACGAGGTAATTCAGTAATCCGGCAATCAGCAGGAAGGTGTTGCCATATTCATACGTGGCGCGTGCTGCTTGCGCCGGATCGTCGGCGAAGCCCGTGTCCATCAGCCACGAGATGATGTAGAGCGCGCCCGTTCCGACGTTGGCGATTGCGGGCGGGATTTGAATCAGGGTGGACCAGTCAAACAGGCCGAGTTCGAGATCTATGTCGAACATGTGACCGCCCATTGCCAAACCTAATATGAAGCACAGCCACACGGCGCCACCCATCATGGCCGCGCGCCCCCACTTCTTCAACAGCAAGTGCCCGCTGCCGGGAACAAACCAGGCAGCCAACCCCGTCAACCAGGCAGAGCTCGACGGCGACTCGACCTGACCAGCTTGAACATGTTCTGACTTAACCAAAACCTTCCTCCATCTTCACTGCTTCGTCTAGCTGAAGTTTTACCTTAATCCATGTAACAGGTTCAACCAGAGCTTGAACCGTCGGCGCGACGACCTCTAACAAATCACCTTAACGATAAAGGAGATACGGCGCGCGCCTTTTTTCAAACTCAGTCACGCCTGCTTTCCATCCGCTTGTAATGCTGTCGAGATCCGCGCCCTGCTCGATTGCTTCGCGAATCTTGTTCGTGCCTGCGATCACGTCGAACGGGTTTTTGTCGAATACATATTCGTACGGCGGCGTCTTCCAGAGAAACTCATTTGGATAAAGGTCATGTGCAACTTTAACCATCGCGATGCCCGCAGTCACCGGATCGAACCGATCGCGATCGACGACATGAATCTGCACGCCGCCACAAGTAACCTTCGCATGCTTTTGAAACGTCGGCTGGAAAGCACAGCTTCTAAAGATGACTCCGGGCAGCGCCAGCTTCGTCAACTTCTCTGCGTAAACATCCGGGTCGATGTACGGCGCGCCGATGAGTTCGAAAGGCTTCGTCGTTCCTCTTCCCTCTGATAGCTGCGTCCCTTCGAAGTGGACCGTGCCGGGGAACACTGTCGCCGAGTCGAGTGCCGGCATATTTGGCGAAGGCATCACCCAGGGCGCATCAGTTTCGTCGAGCCAATGTTGCCGTTCCCAGCCGCGCATCGGCACGATTTGCAAATCGCATTGCACGCCAAACTCGCCCTGGAACATCTGCGCCAACTCGCCGACAGTCATGCCATGTCGCGTCGGCAACGGAAATAGACCAACAAACGAAGCGTACTCCGGTTCGAGAATGTTTCCCGAAATATCGAGACCGTTGATCGGGTTCGGTCGATCGCAAACGACGACCGTCTTTCCCAACTGCCCTGCGATTCTCATGCAGTTCGCGAGCGTGTAGACGAACGTATAAATGCGGCAGCCAACGTCCTGCATGTCAAAGACGAGGACGTCGACGTCTTCCAGCATCTTCTCCGTCGGTTCACGTGTTTCACTGTAGAGCGAATGGACCGGCAGTCCGGTCTTGCGATCGGAACTGTGCTCGGTCTCGATCATGTTGTCCTGCACGTCACCGCGGATTCCGTGTTGCGGCCCGAACAACGCAGTCAACTCAAACGACGAATGTACGTGCAGAAGATCGGCGGCATGCTGGAAAGCGTGATCGACTGACGACTGATTGCAGATCAAACCGACGCGCGCGCTGCGCATCACGGACGGCACGTCTTCAAGTAACGCTTCAAGTCCAATCTGAACCGGCTGCAAACTCCTCGTGGAAGCGGCCCGCTCGCGTTCACGTTCTACAGTTAAAGTCATCCTTAAGATCTCCTATCCGCACAGGACAGAACCGCCGTTGACGTTAAGCACTTCACCGCTGATGTTGTCGGCCCACTTCGAGCACAGAAAAACGATCGGCCCGGCGATGTCCTCGGGCGTCGCTACCCTTCCCACTGGAATCGTCTTGAGAATCGAGTCGCGGCTCGCGTTATCCGTGAAGACTTCGCGTGTCATATCAGTTTCGACCCAGCCGGGCGCGACCGAGTTAACATTAACGCCTGACGGTGCAAGCTCAGAAGAAAGCGACTTGGTGAACGCGATCTGACCGCCTTTTGATGCCGCGTAGTTTGAAACGAATGCTTCGCCGCGCTGGCCCGCCGTCGAGCTCACGATGACGATCCGGCCAAACTTCTGCTCCTTCATTACAGGCGCGGCCGCGCGGCAGACCGACCACGTGCCCTTGAGGTTGATGTCCATCGTGCGATCCCAAAGCTCTTCCGATATCGATTCGACTGCCGAGCCCTGCCAAATGCCGGCGTTGCAAATCAGGAAGTCAATACGTTTGAATCGCTCCACGGTTTCTTTAACAACCCGCTCCCCCTCGGCGACCTGCGAAACATCAGCCTGGATAGCAACCGCTTCGACGCCGAGTTTTCGCGCTTCGGCGACAGTCTCGGCAGCAGCTTGTTCGTCATTCACGTAATTGACGACGAGCTTCGCGCCATATGACGCGAGCAGCAGGACCACCGCTTTGCCGATGCCGCGCGAGCCGCCGGTGACCAGCGCTACTCGATTTGCAAGGCCCAGGTCGTCAAACTTCATGGATCAAATCCGCAACCGGTTCGCGGGCGTGAGCTATGAAACTGCTGAAGAGTCTTTGTGAAGACTGATCGCGCTGCCAGCCAAGCTCCGGATGCCATTGGACCGCGACGACAAATCGATCCGGACGCGGATCTTCAATCGCTTCGATTACGCCGTCTGTGCTCCAGGCGGTCGCAACGAGATCCGCGCCGAGTGTTTCAACCGCCTGGTGATGATGACTGTTCACTACGAGTCCCTCAGTTTGGAGAATCGCCGAGAGGTTCGTCCCGCCGTTGACAGAAACATTGTGCGACGGACGATCGCGAGGCGTTCCCTGCTGGTGTTTGATCGCTTCCGGCACTTGCGAACGAATGTCCTGGATCAACGTCCCGCCGCGTGAAACGTTCAACACCTGCATGCCAAAGCAGATCGCGAACAGCGGGATCTTCCGACGTTCCGCGGCATCTATGACCAGCAAGTCAGTCTCGTCTTTGATCGTGTGAACCGACCCGAGCGCGGGATGCGGCTGTTGTCCGTAGCGCAACGGGTCGACATCCGAATCGCTGCCCGGCAGCAGTATTCCGTCGAGTCCGTCGACAACCGCGCCGATGTAATCCCGTTCCGGAATCAAACTAATATGAACCGGCGCGCCGCCAGCGGCGTAAACGGCTTCGCTGTAATGTCGCGCCAGGTAAAAACGTTCGGCAGGGTGCTCAATACGCATCGTAATCCCGATGCGGGGCCGTCTTTCCATGCGCGTATCATAACCCAAGTTATTGGTCATTTATCATTTCCCATTGGTCATTTATCATTTCTCAATGACAAATGAAAAATGACAAATGACCAATGGAAAATGCCCCGTCCTTGACTTACATTCGAGCGAATTCCTATAGTGCTACCTACATAAACATGCGGAAAGAAAACAATAGGGTGCGTAGCACTACCGTCCTCCTCGTAAGGAAAGACGCTCACATCGCACTCGCCGGAGACGGGCAGGTGACGCTCGGCGAGACTGTCATGAAAGCCAGCGCCAAAAAAGTCAGGCGACTCTACAACGATCAGATTCTGGCCGGGTTTGCGGGAGCAACAGGCGACGCGTTTTCGCTGCTGACGCGCTTCGAAAGCAAGCTCGAACAGTATCACGGCAACCTCGAGCGCGCCGCGATTGAACTCAGCAAAGAATGGCGCACCGACAAGATGCTGCGCCATCTCGAAGCGCTCCTCGTAGTCGCCGACAAAAAGTCGTCGTTTCTGTTGTCAGGCAATGGCGATGTGATCGCGCCCGACGAGGGCATACTGGCGATCGGCTCCGGTGGCTCCTACGCCCTGGCCGCCGCGCGCGCCCTGATCAAACACACGGATCTTTCCGCTCGTGAGATTGCAGTTGAAGCGCTGCGCATTGCCGGCGAGATCTGCATCTACTCGAATCAAAACATCGTAGTTGAAGAGCTGTAATACCAATGGTTATTTACCTGGCTGGAGAAGTTGACGAAGAAGCTCGGCTTGACGAGATGTCGCCTCGTCAAATCGTCACCGAGCTCGACAAGCACGTCGTCGGACAACGCAATGCGAAACGAGCGGTCGCGGTCGCGTTGAGAAATCGGGTGCGGCGTCAGAAATTGCCACCCGAGATGGCGGTCGACGTCATGCCGAAGAACATCATCATGATCGGCTCGACGGGTATCGGTAAAACTGAGATCGCCCGCCGGCTGGCGCGCATGTCCAACTCGCCGTTTCTGAAAGTCGAAGCTTCGAAGTTCACCGAAGTCGGTTACGTCGGACGCGACGTCGAGAGCATGATCCGCGACCTGACCGAGATCTCGGTCGAGTTGACGCGGCAAGAAAAGAGCGAGGAAGTCGCCGAAAAAGCCGAGCTAAACGTCGAAGAACGAATTCTCGATCTGCTGCTGCCTCCGCCGCGTTCCGCGATCGGTTTCTACGATTTCGATTCCGACACGACCGAAGAAACCACCGCCGAAGAAGAAGATTCGCCCGCGCGCGACGAACAGTTTCAACGCACGCGTGAGAAGCTCCGCACGCAACTCCGCAGCGGCAAACTGGATAATCGTCTCGTCGAACTCGAAGTGCGCGAGAAGAGTTTTCCGGTGATCGAACTCGCCGGCCCGCAAGGCGTCGAAGAGATGGGCATCAACATGAAAGACATGTTGGGCAACCTGTTTCAGGGACGCACCAAACGTCGCAAGATGCGCGTCGACGAGGCGATGGAGTACCTGATGCAGGAAGAGGAAGAGCGGCTGATCGACATGGACCAGGTGGCCCGTGCCGCGATCGAGCGTGTCGAAAACTCCGGCATCATCTTTCTCGACGAGATCGACAAGATCGCCGGACGCGAATCGGGTCATGGACCAGACGTGTCGCGCGAAGGCGTGCAACGCGACATCCTGCCGATCGTCGAAGGCACGACCGTCAACAGCCGCTACGGCATGGTGCGCACCGATCACATTCTCTTCATCGCGGCGGGCGCGTTTCACGTCTCCAAGCCTTCGGACCTGATTCCGGAGTTACAGGGACGCTTTCCGATTCGCGTCGAGCTGGAATCGCTCACGATCGAAGACTTCAAACGTATTCTGACCGAACCGCGCAACGCGCTGATCAAGCAGTACCAGGCGATGATGGATACCGAAGGCGTGCAGATCGACTTCACGCCCGACGCGATCGACTCGATCGCCAACTTCGCCGCGCAGGTGAATCAGCAAACTGAAGACATCGGCGCGCGCCGTTTGCAGACGATCATGGAAAAGCTGCTCGAGGACATAAGTTTCGAGGGTCCGGACCTGGAACCGAAACAACAACGTATCGACGCGGCTTATGTAGAACGAATGCTCTCCGAAACTGTAAAGGATCAGGATCTGAGTCGTTACATTCTGTGAGACTTTCCCGCAAAGGCGCAAAGGCGCAAAGAAAACCATGCCCTGGCCACTTGTCCTTCACGCTTCCAGGACTGGCTTTCTTTGCGCCTTTGCGCTTTTGCGGGAAACTCTTCCTGGCCACATTGTGCCTGTTGGTACTCCTTACCGGCTGTGGCAAGCGGCGCCCTCCTCTGCCACCTGTCGAACGCGTCCAACAACGCACCGAACTCCTTTCCGGCGCACAACAAGGTAACGAAGTGATCCTGAGCTGGCCGGCGCCGTCACGAAACGCGCCCGACAGCAGCGTGCAGAGTATCCGCCGCATCGACGTTTATCGTCTGGCAGAAAAACCCGGCGCGCCGTTGGCGCTCACCGAAGAAGAGTTTGCCGCCCGCTCGACACTGATCGGCTCCGTCACCTTCGAGAAGATCATGAACGCCGGCGATACGTTGACCTATCGCGATACTCTCGAACTAGCGGGTCAACCAACGCGTCTTCGCTACGCGCTTCGTTACGTCAACGCCTCAGGTCAGCGCGCCGCGTTCTCAAACTTCCTGAGCATCGAACCGGCTGCGCGTATTGCTCAAGCCCCAACGCTCTCTGCGCAAACAAAGCTCGCCGAAGACGCGATCACGATCTCCTGGCAGGCGCCGCCAGCAAACATCGACGGTTCGACGCCTGTAAATCTGCTCGGCTACAACGTGTACCGCTCGGACGAGTCGCAAACCGAGATGGGCCAGGTTCCGATCAATTCAGCGCTCATTTCCGGCACTGAGTACGCGGACAAGAATTTTCAGTTTGGCAATACTTATCGTTACGTCGTTCGCTCTGTCTCGCTTGGCACGGGCGGCGGGCAGGTTGAGAGTTTGAATTCGAACCCCGTCGAAATTCCCGCTCGCGACGTCTTTGCCCCGGCGGCGCCGGAACGTCCCAGCATCGCGCCCGATCCGTCGTTTGGCCGGCTCGCGATCTTCTTCGCCGCGAACAAAGAGGCGGACATCGCCGGTTACAACATCTATCGTTCGACGGATCCGAACCTGCCCAAGGAACAATGGACCAAGTTGAACCAGTCGCTGCTGACGCGCACGACTTACCAGGACGAGAGAGTCGAGTCAGGCAAGACTTACCATTACTATCTGACGGCGGTTGATAAGGCTGGTAATGTCAGTCAACCTTCAGAAGTTGGATCTGAGACAGTTCCTTAACATATGAAGCTTTGTCGCATCGCACATAAAGACTTAGAGAATCCGCGTTTTGCAGTCATTGTCGATTCAACTGCCTTCCCTTTGCCTGCCGGCTACAATTTCGAGACGGTTGAATTGCCTACCACCGGTCTGCCGCTAAGCGAAGTAAAACTGCTTGCGCCCGTTGTGCCTTCGAAGGTCGTCTGCGTCGGTCGCAACTATCGCGAACACGCTGCGGAACTCGGCAACAAGATGCCGGATGAACCGCTCTTGTTTTTGAAAGCGCCTTCGGCGGTGGTCGCTTCCGATGATCGAATCGAACTGCCCGCCGCGTCGCAGCAGGTCGAACACGAAGGCGAGCTCGGCGTCGTTATCGGCAAGACCGCACGCAACGTTACTGACGATCCGTTGAGCTACGTTTTCGGTTATACCTGCGTGAACGACGTCACCGCCCGCGATCTGCAACGCAAGGATGTGCAGTTCACTCGCGGAAAGTCTTTCGACACTTTTTGCCCCGTTGGACCATGGATCGTTGCCGGCATCGACCCGGCAAATGTCACGGTAACCACACGTCTCAATGGCGAAGTCAAGCAAAACGGCAACTCAGCCGACATGGCATTCGACGTCGCTTTTCTAATTCGCTACATCTCTGCGATCATGACTCTGTATCCCGGCGACCTGATTGCAACTGGAACACCGGCCGGCGTTTCCCGCATGCAGCATGGCGACGTGGTCGAGGTCGAAGTGAGTGGAATCGGTATTCTGAGGAATCAGGTGTACGATCCAAGGCAAATCATTTCTTAAATTAGGAGTTATGTTATGAAGTTTTTTCTAGATACCGCGAACCTCAACGAGATCCGCGAGGCAGCGTCATTCGGTTTCGCCGACGGAGTCACCACGAATCCAACACTGATCTCTAAGGAAGGCGACGTCGATTTCAAGCAGCACATCGCTGCGATTTGCGAAATCGTGCAGGGACCGGTTTCGGCCGAAGTGACCAGTCAGGACAAGGAAGGCATGGTCCGGGAAGGCGTGGAGTACTCGAAGATCGCGCCGAACGTCGTGATCAAGTGCCCGTTGACTAAAGAAGGACTTAAAGCAACGCGTCAACTCTCGGATCAGGGTATCCGCGTCAACGTCACGCTTTGCTTCTCGTCGGCGCAGGCGATTCTGGCCGCGAAAGCAGGCGCGTCATTCATCAGCCCGTTCCTGGGCCGGCTCGACGACATTGGCGAGAATGGCTTGTACCTGTTGCAGAGCATTATCGAGATCTATCAGAACTATCCGTGGAAGTGTGAAGTGCTGGCGGCGAGCTTGCGGCATCCGATTCATGTAATTGAATCGGCACGTCTGGGTGCCGACATCGCAACCATGCCTTTTAAAGTTATAGATCAACTCTTCAATCATCCGTTGACTGAAAAGGGACAAGCGCAGTTCCTGGCCGACTGGGCCAAGAGCGGAAGAAAATGAGTGGCAGAAAGTAATATTGTCGTTCAGGTTCGGAAGTACGACGGAACAGAACATCGACGCTGGCCGGCGGTTGTAGTTGAACAAACAGGTCCATTGCTGGTCCTTGACGCAGTGTTCGAGGAAGAGGTCAAACACGATCTGCTCGGCACGATTGCGGCAGGAACGATCAGTACTGAGTATTACTGGCTCGATCGCTGGTACAACGTCTTTCGCTTCGGCGCTCGCGATGCGAAGTTTCAATACTTCTATTGCAACGTGAGCATGGCGCCGGGGTTCGACAACCACGTGCTCAGTTATATCGATCTTGATATCGACGTGTTAGTCAAACCCGACTTCACTTATCAGGTCCTCGATCGCGAAGATTTTGAAGACAATGCGCTGCGATACGGTTACCCTGTCGAGGTGCAGGACAAGGCGCATCGTGCCCTCGCTGAATTGATTGGCATGATCGAGTCGCGTTCGTTTCCGTTCGACGAATAACTTTATGGCTTCTCAACAACAGACGAAACAGTCGAAATCGAAATTGGATGCGTTGCGCGAGCGCAGCTTGTTGGCCGAACAGGGCGGCGGCGCTGCGCGCGTTGAGAAGCAACATGAGGCCGGAAAGTTGACGGCTCGCGAACGGATCGAGTTTCTGCTCGACGAAGGTTCGTTTGAAGAGTTTGACAAGCTGGTCGTGCATCGCTCGAAAGATTTCGGTCTCGACAAGCAGATCTATCCGGGTGACGGCGTCATCACGGGCCACGGGTTGATCGACGGCCGCGCTGTTTTTGTTTTCGCACAGGACTTTACCGTCTTTGGCGGTTCCCTTTCCGAGACTCACGCCGAGAAAATCTGCAAGGTGATGGACCTCGCGATGAAAGTGGGCGCGCCGATCATCGGTTTGAACGACTCGGGTGGCGCGCGCATTCAGGAAGGCGTCGTCAGTCTCGGCGGTTATTCGGATATTTTCCTGCGCAACACTCTCGCCAGCGGCGTGGTGCCGCAGATCAGTTGCATCATGGGGCCATGCGCGGGTGGCGCCGTTTACAGTCCGGCGATCACCGATTTCAACATCATGGTCAAAGACACGTCGTACATGTTCATCACTGGACCAGACGTGATCAAGACCGTGACGCACCAGGAAGTCACGAAAGAAGCATTGGGCGGCGCGCTTACGCACAACAGCGTATCCGGTGTGGCCCACTTCGCCGCCGACTCTGACGAACATGCGTTGCGTATCGTGCGCGAGTTGTTCTCGTTTATTCCGTCAAACAACGTCGAGGATCCGCCGCGCGTGCCCGTGAGCGATCCCGTGGACCGCGCCGAACCGAAGTTGAACGACATCGTCCCCGAGGCTTCGAATCAACCGTACGATATGCGTGACGTCATTCATCACATCGTCGACGATGGATACTTCTTCGAGGTGCAGCAACTCTTTGCGCCGAACATCTGCGTGGGGTTCGCGCGTCTCGGCGGGCGTGCTGTCGGCATCGTCGCTAACCAGCCGGCGTTTCTGGCAGGCGTGCTCGACATCTCGGCTTCCGTGAAGGGTGCGCGCTTTGTTCGCTTCTGCGACTGCTTCAACATCCCGCTCGTGACGTTTGAAGACGTGCCCGGTTTTCTGCCCGGCGTCTCGCAGGAGCATGGCGGCATCATCACTCACGGCGCGAAGCTGCTCTACGCGTTCGCGGAAGCGACCGTGCCGAAAGTCACCGTCATCACGCGCAAGGCATACGGCGGCGCTTACTGCGTCATGGCCTCCAAACACATCCGCACCGACGTGAATCTCGCGTGGCCCTCGGCCGAGATCGCTGTGATGGGCGCTGAAGGCGCAGTCGGCATTCTCTACCGCCGCGAACTCGGCGACGCCGACGACAAAGAGACCGCACGCCGTTCAAAGATCGCCGAACTCGAAGAAAAATTCGCCAACCCCTACGTCGCCGCCGAACGTGGCTTCGTCGACGAAGTCATCGAACCCTCCCAAACACGCCCCAAACTAATCCGCGCCCTCTCACTCCT